>JBCQVH010000015.1:0-27436 GCA_047173185.1 Rikenellaceae bacterium | reverse complement strand
GTTAAGCTCGCTTACGCCGATGGTACTGCGGTTTTCCCGTGGGAGAGTAGGTAGCCGCCTTTTTCAAGAGGTTGTCCAAACGAAAGTTTGAGGCAACCTCTTTTTTTTGTTTTCGGGGGGGCTGAGTAAAACTGAGAATCGCTGAGTCATACTGAGTCATGCTGAGAAGAATGGCACGGACTTAACTAATCCGCTACTGAGGCACTGGCATACCTATATCAACTGACTAGCTAGCCCATACCATAGGAATACAGTATAGGCGTTGCATATAGTATCTTGTTGATATTGAAAGTTACCAGTTTTCAGTAGCAAGATCTTACGCAAACGCAAAATAATATTTTAAACTTCGGACACATCCGAGGAGTTTCTAATGACAAAGATAGAAAATATTTTGTAACTTTACATCAGCCATACGAGAAAAAAATGATCTTTACACTATGACCGAAAAAGAGAAAATGATAAAGGGCGAGCTATATGACGCTGGTGATGTGACGTTGGCAAAGGAGCGCACAGCGTGCAAAGAGCTATGCTATGACTATAACCATCTCAGACCATCACAGGTTGAGGAGCGGGGCGAAATTATGCGCAAGCTATTGGGCAGTTGCAAGGAGTCTTTCACCATTGAGCCAACGGTTTGGTTCGACTATGGCTACAACATCTCGATTGGCGAGAATTTTTACTCCAACCACAACCTCGTGATATTAGATGGCGCAAAAGTAACCTTTGGCGACAATGTTTTCATCGCTCCAAATTGCGGGTTCTACACCGCTACCCACCCGACCAATGCCGTGCAGCGCAACAAGGGTCTGGAGTTCGCCAAGCCCATCACCATAGGCAATAACGTCTGGATAGGCGCAGGGGTAACAGTATTGCCCGACGTCGAGATTGGAGATAATTGCGTCGTCGGAGCAGGCAGCGTAGTGGTGAAATCAATCCCCGAAAACTCCATCGCTGTGGGAAATCCTTGCAGGGTTATTAAGAGCATATAACAAAGCTAACTTTGCATATTTGCGAAATTTTCACTATCTTCACAACTATAAATCCGCAATAAATGGAACACAAGGAGATAAATTTTGACGAGTATATACGACAGGGCGAACCTGAGTTACGAGAGAGAGGCAAAGCTTGGCGCACTGCGATTGGGTTGCAGCAGGTCGATGGACTTACTACATCAGAGTATCTTCGTGAGGCTGCTTGTGCTCATATCGAGGGCGATATAACTATTGAAGAGGTCAAATCTCAGATAGATAGTTACTACAAAAACAGCGAGCAGCGAGAGGCTAATAATAGCCGAACCGAAGAGGCTGACAAGGTAGCAGCGAGGATTACCGAGATACTCTCAGAGCAATCATTCAACCTCTCACTTGTCGAATACCTATCCATTCACAAGCGACTTTTCGAGGGCATCTACACCCACGCTGGCAAAATAAGAGAGTACAACATATCGAAAAAAGAGTGGGTGTTAGATAGCGAAAGTGTGATCTATGGCAATGCGATTAACCTGCGTGAGACAATCGAATATGACCTAACACAAGAGAAGAATTTCGATTACCGCAATCTCGTGCAAGACGACGTGGTTCGCCATATAGCAAAGTTCACCTCCGACCTTTGGCAGATACACCCATTCGAGGAGGGTAACACTCGCACAACTGCGCTATTTGTCATTAAGTATCTGAGGACACTTGGTTTTGATGTCACCAATGATGCCTTTGCAGCACACTCGTGGTATTTCAGAAATGCGCTTGTTCGAGCCAATTATAAGAATATTCCACAAGGCATTTTCGCCACAACTCTATACATCGAATTATTCTTCCGCAACCTCTTGCTCAGCGAACAAAATGAGCTAAAGAATAGAGAGCTACATATCACTGCTCAAAACGAATCAAGATAGAGGGTTTTAGCACATTGACTCGTAAAGGCTCAACAAGCTACGCCTCCTTGATGACGGAGCCTTCGGTGCTGATAACCACCACCTTGATAGGCACTTTGCGCGTAGCTTTTTCGGCTGCGACCTTAGCGATTTGGAGCAATCCGCCACAGCAAGGAACAGACATTATCGCCACCGTAAGGGTGTTGATCTTGGCTGAGTCGATCATCGCAACTATCTTATTTACATAGCTCTCCTTGTCGCTGTCGAGCTTCGGACAGGCGATCACCAACTTGCGCCCTCGAAGCAACGAACCGTGGAAATCACCATAAGCAAAGGCGGTGCAGTCGGCTGCCAACAACAACTCCGAACCTGCGAAGTGACCTGCCGAAGGGTTGACCAAATGAAGCTGCACAGGGAAGTGCGAGAGTTGCGATTTTACGCTACCTCCAGACGATGGCGATGGAGCGACCGAGAAACTGCGAGAGGCTGTTCCAGGGCATCCGCACGCAAATTTGAACGCCTTTTTCTCCTCGATTGCGCTGAGATCCACCTCGATATGATGCTCCTTGAGGTAGTCGATACCCTGCTGAAGATAGCCCAACTCGTTGTGATCTTTGAGGTGTTTAAGGTGCGCTAAGATCGTCTCACTACCCTTGGTTGCAATGCGCTCAATAACCGCCACCTCGTCATACGCCTCAGCCTCGCGACTCTCAATGGATATAGCTCCCATAGGGCAATCCCCAATGCAAGCACCCAACCCATCGCAATATAGCTCGCTTATGATTCGAGCCTTGCCATCTATCATCTGCAAAGCCCCCTCGTGACACCCAGCGACACACACTCCGCAACCGTTACACACCGCCTCATCTATCTTTATTATATCTCTTTTGCTCATTATTTTCATCTTTTAGAATTGAACATCTAACGCCCTGAAACCACCATCTTAAAGAGCGACTGCCCCGTTTTGGTTGTGACAAGGGTGTTGTAGAGATTCTGCGCCTGCTCCCTTTTGAAGTAGCCCGAAAGGAGGTTCACAATAAGGTCGGCCTCAAAAAGAGGTGCAAAGGAGAGTCTCTGCGACTCGGCAAATTGGTGGTGCGTACCCACGACATCCACAAGCCACGCCCTCTCAGCAACAGTAAGTTCCTCAACACCTTGCAACAACTCACCTGCAACATCTCTGCCAACGCTCTGCTGATTTTGGGGCAGGGAGTTGCCGAACAGTTCCTTGGAGCGAGGACAGCCGATGTCGTGAAGCCACGCTGCCGCCACCTGCATCTCCACCTCCTTGGGCGAAAGTCCCTCACCCATTGCGATCATCCTTGTGTATGAGGCAACCTCTTGTGTGTGAAGTATATCCTCGCGCATTGCCGTGGGGTAGCCACTGTAATACTCTATTGCCAAATTGGCTATCTTGTTTGTAACCATAACTCGAAAATTTTATCTCTACTTCAAGTTCTTATAGAACTCCTCAGAGACAACTATTCTGATCGCCTTATGTATCGCTGTGAACTCCAAGGGGGTCTCGCCCAGTAGCTCACCATCGACCTCGACGCTGATTTCGGGTGTCGACTCAATGCGGATCTTCTCGCCTCGCGCCATCTGGACATGTCGGATCTTGTAAAAACCTCCATTGAAGAGGAGTGGAAAGCGGAACAGAATATGCCAAAAATGGATCGGCTTGATGATGGAGATATCCAAGAGTCCATCATCGGCAATCGCCTCGGGCAGCTGCTGCATACCGCCACCATTATATTTACAGATACCTATTGCCGCGCTGAACATCAGGTTGTTATAGACCAGTTTATCGTCCACCCAGATCTTTGTGCCTGTGGGTTTGTACTTGAAGAATGCGCGAAACATGCTGCGGAGGTAGTACCACTTATTTGTCTTTCCGCGGTTGCGGAGGTGCATGAATTTGCGCTGTACCTCGGCGTCGAAACCTGCTCCTGCGACATTCGCCATGTAGCGTGTTTGGCGGTAGTGCGACTCCTCGTACTCCACCGCCCCGACATCCTGAACAAACGAATACTCGCCAATCATCGACTTCACGACATCGGCATATTTGCTTGGCGTTCCGAACGAGCGCACCCAGTCATTACCCGTACCCACGGCAATCACCGCAAGGAGAACATCCTTGGGGTCGACCTCCTTCTGAATAAATAGACCATTGACAACCTCGTGCACCGTGCCATCGCCACCCACAACGAGGATCTTGCGATGTCCGCGATTCACAGCATCCACAGTTAGCTCCACAGCGTGAAACTTACGCTCAGTGAATACCGACTCGCAGAGGATTCCTGCGTCACGAAGGAGCTTGGAGATGAGCGGATAATCCTCCAACCCCTTGCGCATACCTGCCACAGGGTTGACTATCACAAACCACCTATTAATATCTGTATCTCTATTTACCATAGTTTTCGGTTTTTACTTAGCGACTACTTACCACTCTCGCCCAACTTCACAACCTTGCCGCCCTCGCCACGCTCAAATGCCGCAACAATCTCCTTAACCAAGGGGTGGCGAACGATATCCCTACGATCAAACTCTACAATGCCTATGCCATTGATTCCACGGAGGTTATCCATCGACTTCATCAGTCCGCTGTCGCCCTTATGTGGCAGGTCAATCTGCGTGACGTCTCCCGTGACGATAAATTTGGCGTTGCGACCCATACGCGTCAAGAACATCTTGATCTGCGAGAGGGTGGTGTTCTGCGCCTCATCCAAAATCACAAAGGCGTTGTCGAGAGTGCGACCACGCATATAGGCTAGTGGGGCGATCTGCACCGTCCCCTCCTCCATATATTTCTGCAACTTCGCAGGGGGGATCATGTCGTTGAGCGCGTCGTAGAGAGGTTGCAAATATGGGTCTAACTTCTCCTTCATGTCGCCCGGCAAAAATCCCAACTTCTCACCAGCCTCAACCGCTGGACGCGTCATTATGATGCGCTTCACCTGCCTCTCTTTGAGCGACTTCACCGCCAAGGCGATGGCTGTATATGTCTTTCCCGAACCCGCGGGACCAGTGGCAAAAAGCAGGTCGCTCTTATCAAATAGCGAGACTAACTTCTGCTGATTGGGTGTGCGTGCGCGGATTATCGCTCCGTTGTTTCCGTAGACGATGACATCCCTGTCCACACGCGTCTCCACCTCGATCTTCGCCCCCGAGAATGCCTGATCTATCACCTCCAACGAGATGTGACCATACTTGATGTAGTAGGCAATCAGACCATTGAGTCGCTTTTCGAACTGATCCATCGCCTCCTCGCTACCCAACACCTTGAGTGTCGCACCTCGCGCAACGATTTTGAGACTAGGGTGCATGGCGCGAATATGGTCGAGGTATCCATCCTGTGAGCCATATAGCTCTCGGGGGTCTATACCTTCGAGTTCGATCTCACGGTGTAGATTTTCACGTGATGGGACTTTGTGGCTTGTATCTTTGGGGTGTTGCTCTTTTGACATAAATTATATAAAATGGACGCTTAGAATTTGTAACCTACACTCACTGAGATATCATAACACTTGATATCGTACTCATCACCGCCATTATTCCAAACGTTGGTATTAGACGAGAAACGCCCCGTATATCGCACATCGAGGAGCATATGTTCGAAGAGCGTTGCCGAGATGCCACCCATAAAGCCGACACCCTGTTTGATGCGTCCGAAGTCGAAGCTATCGCCATCTGTCGTTGAGACGTTATTGTCGCACATGAGCGACAAGGTAGGTCCAAGGTTTATCCTAACACCCTCCCAGAGGTTGAGTGCCAACACCAACGGAACGTCGATGCTGTTGTTGGTGATCTCGCCTGAGTTTCCCGTGTATTTTTCGTCATTGAATGTCATCTTGTTGGTGCTGTACCAGATCTCGGGGACGAACTCGATAGCTCCCCAATCCAATCCCCACATAATCCCCACCTTGAATCCAGCCTTGTTGTCGATATTCGCGCTGTTGCCCTCGACACGGAGGTTGGGAAATACCACACCTGCCATAACTCCGTAGATCATATCCACCTTGGGTGCTGAGCTACGTTGATGGGCATGTTTGTTGATTGCGTAGTCTTGTCTATATTGTTGAGCCACAGCCTGAGAGGTCGTAGCCACCGAAATGACGCACAGAGCGAGAATCGAAAGTAATGATTTTATCTTCATATAAATAGGCTATCTTTTAATTTTTTGATAATTTCTCCGTCAAAGTTAGCCTTTTTTCTCGGAATTATAGAGGCTTAAGGGGTAAAAATTTCTATTTCCGCAAAAAATAGACTACCTTTGTGCCGAATATTGTTTAATTTGAATTTCGAAGCATGGCATTAGTTGCGATAGTAGGCCGACCCAACGTCGGAAAAAGTACTCTTTTTAACCGCTTGGTCGGTGAGCGTAAGGCGATTGTTGACTCAACCGCTGGAACAACACGCGATCGCCACTATGGCAAGACAGATTGGTGCGGTCGCGAATTCTCGATTATCGACACGGGAGGTTTCGCCGTAAACACAGACGATATCTTCGAGGATGAGATCCGCCGTCAGGTGATGCTCGCCATCGAGGAGGCGGATGTTATCCTCTTCCTTGTGGAGGTGATGACTGGTATCACCGACCTCGATATGATGGTTGCCAACGTCTTGCGCCGCACAGATAAGAAGGTGATCCTCGTATGTAACAAGGTTGACAACAACGACCAAGTATACCTCTCGCATGAGTTCTACTCGTTGGGATTGGGCGAGTCGTTGCACTGCATCTCCTCTATGAGCGGATCGGGTACGGGAGACCTTATGGATGAGATCGTTGAGGCACTTCCCGATGATGTTGTCGAGGAGCTTGACGACTCACTACCACGCATCACCATCGTAGGTCGTCCAAACGTAGGTAAGTCATCAATGACAAATGCCCTACTTGGCGAGGAGCGCAACATCGTGACACCCATTGCAGGAACTACACGCGACTCAATACATACACGATACAACAAGTTCGGCATGGATTTCTACCTTGTCGACACAGCAGGTATGCGCCGCAAAAACCGCGAGATGGAGGATCTGGAGTTCTACTCTGTGATGCGCTCAATTCGCGCTATCGAGGCGTCAGATATCTGCGTCCTGATGCTCGATGCTCAGCAGGGGTTGGAGCAGCAGGATCTCAACATCCACAACCTCGTGGTGCGCAACCGCAAGGGCTGTGTCGTGGTGGTCAACAAGTGGGATCTTGTCGAGAAGGATAGCAACACAATGAAGGAGTGGCGCGAGCACCTCGAGAAGCGTCTTGCTCCGTTCAATGATATTCCGATCATCTTCACATCGGTGCTCAACAAACAGCGTATCTTGGATGTTCTCCAGACCGCAATTCGCGTGTTCCAGAACCGCAAACGTCGCGTGGCAACACACCAACTCAACGAGTTCTTCTTGCCTCTAATCGAGAACTACCCACCACCTGCAACAAAGGGTAAGTATATTAAGATCAAGTATATAATGCAGCTGCCTACACCAACGCCTCAGTTTGCGTTCTTCTGCAACCTGCCACAATATATCAAAGACCCATACCGCCGATTCCTAGAGAATAAATTGCGCACAGAGTGGGACTTCGCAGGCGTGCCAATCCAAATCTACTTCCGCCAGAAGTAGACCTACCGAGGACTGTCCTACGCGGACGGCGGCGAGGTGCACCCCGCCGCCGCCCGCGCAGGGCAGTCCCCAGCCACCCAAAAAGCCGACCTCAACTCTCCATAATGAGAATTATTTCCAATTCACCGTTGGGTAGCAGGGGTTTAGTGTGGGCGTAGCAGTGTTGCACCACGATATCAAAGAGTGGGTGGTTGGGGGGCAGTATATCCCACAGTTGTCGCGCTGTGGTGATGGCTTTGATCTGGTCGATCTGTGCATCTGAGCAGTGCGCCTGCCGAGCTAGTGAGAGTACAAAATCGCGATCCATGACGACTCTTTTGCTGTGGGTGTCGAGTGCCCCTGCGGCGAGTTTTATCGCCTTGCCGACCATCACGCCAAGCACGACACGCTTGATCCCCTCGCTATGCGCTAGGGCTATTGTGTCGCCAATGAGGTTGCCGTAGTGGATATAGCATTGGGGCGGGAGGTCGGGAAAATGAGCCTTAACATATCGCTCGCTCTTAGCCCCCGAATTTATAGCTATCTGGCTATATCCCAACGCCTTAACAATCTGTATTTGACGCTGTATCGACTCCAAGAACGCCTCGGAGGAGAATGGTTGAACTATCCCCGATGTGCCGAGGATGGATATTCCGCCCTCGATACCTAGTCGGGGGTTGAATGTTTTGATAGCCACCTCCTCGCCACGGGGGACGATGATTTCGATCTCGACATCTATATTTTTAGCGTTCTGTTGGGTCAATATTCGCTTGGCATTATCCATAATCATGGCGCGTGGAACGGGATTTATCGCCGCCTCGCCAACCTCAACTCCAATGCCTGGAAGTCGGACTGTTCCGACACCCTCGCCACCACGGATGGTTATACTGTTATTTTCTGATGGTGAGATCATTACACGCGCAGATATCTCCAGCTCATGCGTCGCATCGGGATCATCACCTCCATCCTTCACCACCCAACTCTGCGATGTGTTACCCTCGCGCGAAGTTCGATCTATTGGTATCGTTATCGGCTCTCCATTGGGGAGTATAATATCCACATTGTCAACATCTTGTGCTATAAGTTGCGCAGTGATTGCCGCGACTGTTGCAGCCGTTGCAGCCGAACCTGTTGTGAATCCTGTGCGCAGTTCAAAAAAATCGGGGACTAGCCTCTCAATGGCGCGCCTCAACCCAAACTGTCCAAACACAACATCTTGACTCTCAGGTAACTGGGGTCGCGAGATCACCAAAATTGGAATACCCAACGCCTCAGCGGTGGCGATTTTGTGCTCCAATCCACCGCTATCTCCGCTCTCCTTGGTTAGTATTGCCTTGATTTGCAACTCTTTACATGTCGCGATATCGTTGAGCTCCTCACTGTTGTAATAAATCACGCGCTCATGTGGAAATCCCGACCTTGCGATCTGAGCGTTTGACTCCTCGCGATCCATGATGCGGAGGGTGATGTTGTGTCGCTTGGCAAGAGGCGCGAGTGCCGCTGCCGACTTCACGCCCGTGGTCGCAAAAATATCCGTAATATCGTTATCTTCAATATATTGCACCGCCTCCCCAAGTGTCGCAAACCGCAGAGCATGCTTATATAAAATAGGTATTGATTTGCGCTCGAACCTCACCACGCTCAAAGATTGAGCCGTGGCAGCCGTTGCGATATTGAAGTGCAGAATCTCCGCAAAGGGGTGCGCTGCATCAATTATCAGCTCGACATCTCGCGCGCGACACAGCTCCGCAATCGCCTCACAGTCAAGCGATCCAGATATCTGCTCAGCGCGTGAGGCGAGAAGTTTCTGATCTCCATTTCGCGTGGAGTAGAGGTAGTTTTTTGACGCTTTGTCGCACACCTCCGCGGCAATTCGCCCCTCTGTTGTTCCGCCAAAGATCAAGATCATGACACCACGATATTTAGCAAGTCATCAATGGTCTGCACCCTCGACTCCGCGCCATCGCGCGCAACAATGACGATGTCGCTCTGCTCGATTGTGATCGAGAACTCCGACCCCTCAGCAGTTGTCGATACCTCCATTCCATTGCGCATGAGAGCCTTGCGAACCATCTGAAACAGAATACCTTCCCCCTGAAGTTGAACCCTCTGATTGAGGCTGTTTTCGACATAGAAAAGCCCCGTTTCGCGGTTGAACTGAATCCCCTTGCGCTCAAAAAAGCGGCTGAGACTACCATTGAGAGCCAGATCCTCTGACGTGCCGACATTGATACCATTTGCCCCATCCATCAGCCAAATTCGGTCGGCAATCTGCAAGGCGAGGTCGAGATCATGTGTCGATAAAAATATCGTTTTTCCCGTGGTTCGGGATAGCTTGTGGAGCAGGTGCATCATCTCCACCTTGCTCGGAAAGTCGAGAAATGCGGTGGGCTCGTCCAACAAAATTATTGGCGTCTGCTGAGCCAAAGCCTTGGCAATCATAACCTTCTGACGCTCGCCATCACTCAGCGTATGCGCCATCCTATTGGCTAATTTGGTGATCCCGACCAGCTCCAACGACTCCTCGATGATCGCGCAATCCTCCGCCGACATTGTCCCCCAGAAGCCTGTGTAGGGGCTACGTCCAAAGCCCACCAGATCAAAGACCCTGATATTTTTAATCATGATCTTATCGGTCAACACGATGCTAATAATCGAGGAGAGCACCTTCGAATTGTATGACGACAGCGGTGCTCCGTGGTAGTATATCTCGCCACCCAAGATGGGTTGGTGGGCTGTCATGGTGCGCAGGAGCGTAGATTTTCCGACGCCATTAGCCCCCAGCAGACATGTCAACTCGCCACCAAAAACCGACGCTGCGATGTTGGTCGCAACGGATTGGTCGCCACCCTTGACCTTGTAGCCAATGGTTAGATTTTCGAGTACTATGGTTCTCTCTTTTTGCGTTTTCATCCGCTGTAACATATTAGTGGCGAGAGTGTTTCTCGAAGAGTACATATATAACGACTGGCGCACCAATGAGTGCCGTGACCGAGTTGATAGGTAGCGCACCCTCGAAACCTGGCATTCGCGCAACAAGGTTGCAGACCATAGCCAGCAGTGCCCCCATAAGCGTCACGGCAGGCATCAAAACTCGATGGTCGGAGGTGACGAAGATGGTGCGACAGAGGTGCGGAACCGCCAACCCCAAAAAGACAATAGGTCCACAGTAGGCGGTGACGATGGCGGTAATGGCGCATGCCGAGATGATAACCAGACGTCGCGACATCTTCACATCAAGCCCCAAACTTCGCGCATATTGCTCGCCCAACAGCATGAGGTTGAGCCTCTTAATAAGCAGAAACGAGAGCGGAATCAATATCGCCATCGCCACAGCGAAAGGCAAGATATTGCCGCCCGAGACCTTCGAAAAACTACCCAATCCCCAGATAACATATCCGTGGACATCCTCGTCCGTGCTAAAAAACTTCAACACTCCAATCACCGCATTGGCGATATATCCAATCATCACACCGATGATGAGCAGCGTGACATTACCCCTCACCCTCTGCGAGATGGCCAAGATAATCAACATCACCGCCATAGCTCCAATGATCGCCGCCGAGGAGATCGCCAACTCACCAAAGAGCCCCAACTGGCTCAGTGCGCCACCTGCGATACGTCCCGACAACAACAAGATAAAGGCGACACCAAGGCTCGCACCCGAGCTGATTCCCAACTCCGAAGGTCCAGCCAACGGGTTGTTGAAGATGGTCTGCATCTGCAATCCGCTGATCGACAGCCCTGCACCTGCGATGATAGCGGTGATGGTCTGGGGCATCCTCGACTTGAAGATGATGTTGCTCCACACCTGCGACACCCCCTCGTCGCCACAGAGAATTTTCCATAGATCCCCAACGGGGATGTAGATTGTTCCAAGGGCTAGGTTGAGAGCCACGAAGATGATGATAAGTACTATTATCGCCCCAAAGGCGAACTGTAAACGCCTCATGACTACCTCAAAAGTTTATAGTATACCGCCTCGTAGTCGGGCAGTAACGTTGGGTGAAAAATCTTGATAAGGTCGCCCAACAACACCTCGGGTTCCATGGGAGTACTCTCATAAAATGGAGTCTCGCGAAGGTTGCAGTAGATCACCTTACGCTCGTTGAAGGGCTTGAAATCGCGGTATCGACCATCCGATGCAATGAGATCCCCATAGCCGTATTCGCCATTAAAGCTGTTGACAATACGCCAATAATCAGCGTTATAGCCCTGCGAATATACCGTCTCATAGTCGACATAGAAACCGCCACTCTCGTTGTCGTTCTCCATGAAGTAGTCCGCCCCTGCGTCACGAAAAAGCTGCGCGAGGTAGCTGTTACCTCCCACGACATACCAGTTGCCCGAGTGTAGCTCTCCACTGAGTATCTTTGGACGATGCTCCACCTTGGCGGCAATGCTCTCCAACTCCTTATAGCGCGTCTCGATCTGGGTGAAAATCGCCTCCGCGCGCTCCTCCTGACCCAACATCAAACCCACTAGCTTGATCCACTCCGCCTGCCCTAAAGGTGACGACTCCTTATATCCCAAGTATGCCATCATCGGGATATCGAGATTCTTGATGGCGTCATAGCCGCCTCGCTTGAATGGCGAGATGAAGATCAAATCGGGGCTGAGCGAGATAACCACCTCAGCATCAAACTCACCCTCAATGCCTATTCGTGAGAGTTTTTTATCCTTGAGGCGTTGGTTCATCCTCTCGTTGTGGAGGAACTTGGTGCTCGTGATGCCGACAATTTTATCCGTGGCATCGAGTTTCAGAAATGGCGACAACTGCAACGTAGTCATGCATATAACCCTCTCCAGCGGCACTCTGATAGGCAGATACTCCTTGGAAAACTCCACCTCCTTGATATCCATATCGCGCGGAATGAGGGCATACTTATATTTAGATGAGCCGTCAGATGTCGGGTCGGTGATCTCCACAAGCGTCACATCGCCCACCTCCTTGGTGAAGTAACCCTTGGCGTATGTGGCGCTCTCGAAGTCCTCGCTTAGAGTTGTGGTATTTGAGCCTCCGCCCCCGATGCACGAACTCAGCACAAGCAGCGCGCACCCTAAAAATAGAGCTAAAGATCTCATTTTTTTCTCTTGATTATCAGGATTGCGAAATATGGGAATTTGCGCGCCACAATCTCCTCGCGCACCGAGCTAAAGAACTCGCGCCCCTCAACACCACAGCTCTCGACATAGTAGAAATCATGCTCCTCAGATTGCGATATCGCGCTCTTTATCGCCTCCTCCCACTGCGAGATCTTCATCAACACAATGCTCTTATCCTGCGCCATCTCACCCAAAAGTTGCTCCGCGGAGTCGACACGCGCAATAACCTCGAACGAGCTATCTTGGCTCACAACGTGGACGTTGGCACGCCTCGCGCAATCTATAAATGCAGGGACGCCAGCAATGCGACTCGTCTGCCCACCCATTGCCCAAACAGCCTCCTCGATATATTGGGACGACGAATAAAACCCTGCGTCACCCTCAGCAGTGATAGCGACCCTCTTACCACCCTTGGCAAGCTCCACAGCCCTCTGAGCAGTGTTGCTATATACCAGAAATGTCTTTTCGCGGTCACGACTCATAGGCACCACAAATCGCTCCACCTTAGCGCAGTCGACATCGAGTTGCCCTATCACCTCCTCGGCTTTGGAGTGCTCCACCCCCTCGCGATTTAGCGTCGATGGGCAGAGGATAACATCCGCCTCCATAAGAGTCCTATGACCTTTGAGCGTTATGAGTTCTGGATCACCAGGACCTAGTGATACAAATGTGATTATGGGGTTCATTGCGTGATATTCTGATTTATTGAATTTTATACAAAAATAGCTATCTTTAGTCAAAATACCAAAAGAAAAACGCCATTCTGTAGCCTTTTTGATAAAAAAATTTTATACTTTTGCAGTTGGAGGGTTGCATTTGAGTGGCTCACCAGTAGAACTGATTTTTCTAAAAACTATAACAATAAACTGCACATTATGAAAGTATTTGTCTCTTGGAGTGGCGGCAAGGATTGCTCACTCTCGCTCTACAGATTTAAACAACAATATCCCGATGCAGAGATCGTGGCAATCCTCAACATGAACCGAGCGACAACGCAAAACGCACACCGTTTCAGCGGAGATCTACTTCAGGCTCAGGCGGATGCAATGGGCGTTAGACTATATCGCGAGACTGTCGAGGAGGGTAACGAATACCTTTTCCACTACAAGCGCGCCATCAACGCCCTCAAAGAGGAGGGTGTCGAGTATGGTGTCTTTGGCGATATCTACTTGGAGAGCCACCGCACATGGATTGACGCGCAGTGCGAGGCGTTGGGAATCAAGCCAATATATCCGTTGTGGGAGTGCGATGTGCACGACCTCTACAAAGAGTTTATCGAGGCTGGATTTATCACCAAGGTTATCGCTGTTAGGAACGACCACAAGTTTGCATCTCTCCTCTCTCGGAACCTCACCATGGAGATCCATGAGCAGATGTTGGAGCATGAGGGTTTTGATGTGTGTGGCGAGAATGGCGAGTTCCACACCTTTGTCCTCGATGGACCTCTCTTTTCGCACCCTGTGGCGTATGAGGTTGTCGGCGAGTACAAGGATGCTAAGATCCACGCCTTGGAGTTGGATATCCCCCGCTCGAAGTAATGGAGAGCGGACTGGTTCACATCTATACGGGCGAGGGCAAGGGTAAGACCACCTCGGCTATAGGTCTAGCAACGAGAGCCTTGGGCGGAGGTTTCAAGGTGTTGTATGTCTCGTTTCACAAACGCCCCGAGCGTTACGGATATACCGAGATGGAGAGTCTGGTGAAGTTGGGAGCTACGGTTCTCAACCGCGCCAAGGGTCACCCCTACCTCGACAGAACACTAGATCCCGAGGTTACAGCTCGCGAGTCGGTGGAGGCTCTGGCGGAGGTTGGGCGGATGGTCGCGGAGCAGAGCTTTGACCTGCTGATAATGGATGAGATCTTGATCTCGGTGAGGGACAACTACATCACCGAGGCTATGCTCTTGGATTTTATCGCCGCGAAGCCCCAGACGTTGGAGTTGGTTCTCACAGGTCGCGGAGCTACCCCCAAAGTCATTGAGGTGGCGGACTATGTGAGCTATATCCAGAAGGTGAAACACCCCTACGACAACGGCATCATGAGTCGCAAGGGTATCGAATTTTAAGCTGTAAAATGAGGCATATAATATACGTTTCGGGCGGGCAGCGTTCGGGCAAGAGTGGCTTTGCGCAGAGGCTTGTTGAGGGGATGAGTGACCGTCCCCACTACCTTGCCACGGCGCACTGTTGGGATGATGAGTTCCGCAAGCGAATTGAACGACACCAAGCTGAGCGCGGTGAGCAGTGGGTCAACATTGAGGAGGAGATCGAGATCTCGAAACATCACCTTGAGGGTGAGGTTGTCATGATGGATTGCGTCACGCTCTGGATCACCAACATCTTCACTGCCAATGACTTCAATGCCGAGAGGAGCTTGGAGCAGGCCAAGGCGGAGTGGAGTCGATTTGTGAATCAGGACTTCACCCTTGTGGTCATCAGCAACGAGATTGGCAACGGGGTGATTCCGTTCGAGAAGTCTACGCGCGCCTTTGTCGACCTGCAAGGTTGGATCAACCAATATATCGCCTCGATGGCGGATGAGGCTTACACCCTAATTTCGGGAATA
This sequence comes from Rikenellaceae bacterium, assembly GCA_047173185.1. Classification (GTDB taxonomy): domain Bacteria; phylum Bacteroidota; class Bacteroidia; order Bacteroidales; family Rikenellaceae; genus Alistipes. The sequence goes on along the minus strand of JBCQVH010000015.1, from coordinate 12,300 downwards.
CCACTAAAGATCAAGTAGTTATGAATCTGCTTTTCAATGCGTTTCTCTGTTATTCGCGACTTCCTGCACCGCGCGGTGTGAGGTGTACCCCCGAGTCGATGAGCCAATCCATCATGTTTTTTCCGTTGGTGGGGCTTATTGTTGGAGGTGTGGGGCTTGGCGTCTACATGTTGGCGACAACGTTGCTCCCCCACAACATCGCAATCATCATCTCGATGGTGGCGATGATGCTCACCACAGGGGCGTTCCATGAGGATGGCTTCGCGGATTTCTGCGATGGCTTTGGTGGGGGTTACGACAAAGCCTCGATCCTAAGGATCATGAAGGATAGCCACATCGGCACGTATGGCGTCTTGGGGTTAATCATGGTGCTGATTGCGAGATATACGCTACTTTGCGAGATCCCGATGCAGAGGTTGCTTTGGGTGTTGATTGTGGCGCAGGGGGCGAGTCGAGTTGCTCCAGTGGTGATGGTCAGAACCTCGCAATATGCGCGAAGTGAACCCTCCAAGTCATCATATAGCAAGTGTGGCGTGACGATGGTTGGCGTGGTGGTGGCGATGCTCTTTGGGCTACTTCCGTTGGCGTTGCTGGGGTGGCAGTTCGCACTTATATATATAGGTGTGATGTCGCTGGTTTTTCTCCTCTTTAGGGGCTACATATATCGTCATATCGAGGGGTATACAGGCGACACCTTGGGGGCGTTGCAGGTTATTGGCGAGTTGATGTTTTACGCGCTATTTGTTGGATGTCAACACTTTGTGATGCTCTATGTCTAAGCTATATCTTCAGCGTCACACGCGCCCCGACATCGACACCTCCATATGTTATGGGGCGTCGGATATCCCCTTGGCGGAGAGCTTCGAGGGGGTCGACCTGCCGAAGGTCTTAGCGAGGTATGACCAGATCAACTGCCCACGGATCTACACCTCACCGCTGAGACGATGCAGTGAGTTGGCGAGTCGCATTGCGCAGCTCATGGATGGCGCAACCGTGATTGTCGACCCTCGCGTTATGGAGACCAACTTCGGAGATTGGGAGCTGGTGGCGTGGGATGATATATTCAAATGCGACGAGGGCAAAGAGTGGTTTGGTGACTACCTCCACTGTCGCCCACCACACGGAGAGTCGTTCCAAGATCTGAGGGCTAGGGCACGAGATTTTCGCGATAGTATGCTCTCCGAGGCGAAGGATGCCATTGTTGTGTCGCACTGTGGGTTTATCATGGCTCTGTTGGTTGAGTGTGGCGAGTGCTCGGAGGAGGAGGTATTTGGTCGCAGGGTGGAGTATGGCGAGATGTTAGAGATTGAGATATAAGTAGTTATGAATAAACAAAATAGATTAAAGGCGATAATGTTTGTCGGCACAGGTTCTGATGTCGGCAAATCGGTCGTAAACACGGGATTTTGCAGAATTTTCAAGCAGGATGGCTACTCGCCAGTTCCGTTCAAGGCGCAGAATATGTCGCTCAACAGCTTCGCCACCTCCGACAATTTGGAGATTGGCAGGGCGCAGGCGGTTCAGGCGGAGGCGTGTGGCGTGAAGTGCACCACCGACATGAACCCCATACTTCTGAAACCCACCACACACATGAGCTCGCAGGTGGTGCTGAATGGCAAACCAGCAGGCAACAAGAGCGCGGTGGACTACTTCCGTGACGACAACCGCGCGGAGCTTTTAGTACATGCTCAGCGCGCATTTGATCGCCTCGCGGAGAGCTACAACCCCGTGGTTTTGGAGGGTGCAGGGAGTATCTCGGAGGTCAACCTCTGGGACAAAGATATTGTAAATATGCGCATGGCAGAGTATGCCGATGCTGTGACAATCTTGGTGGCGGATATTGATCGCGGAGGGGTTTTTGCCAGCGTCTACGGCTCCATCATGTTGTTGCCACCCCACCAGCGCAAGCTCATAAAGGGGGTGATAATCAACAAATTCAGAGGCGATATTCGCCTCTTTGACGGAGGTCGCGCCAAGTTGGAGGAGCTTACGGGTGTTCCAGTCTTGGGCGTTCTGCCACTCTTCGAGGATATCGAGATCGAGCAGGAGGACTCTGTGGCGTTGGAGCGCAGGGATCGAGTTGCGAAAAACGAGGGCGACATCAAAATCGCGGTGGTGATGTTGCGAAGTATCTCCAACTTCACCGACTTCAACATCTTGGAGCGCACCAAGGGGGTTAACCTCAACTACGCCACCTCGGCGCGCGAGATCGAGGAGGCGGATATTGTCATCATCCCAGGGTCGAAGAGCACCATTTCGGATATTAAATACCTTAGGGACAACGGCTTGGCGCAAGCCATCCTCAACCACCACCATGCTGAAAAACCACTCTACGGCATATGTGGCGGTTTCCAGATCATGGGCGAGATGGTCTACGACCCCCAACATATTGAGGGCGAGGTGGAGAGTATTCCAGCCCTTGGAATCTTGCCGATATCGACAACAATCGAGGGGGGCAAGGTGACGCGACAGTCGACATTCAAGATGGTGCATGGCGGGTGTGAAGGTATTGGATATGAGATACATGCAGGCGTGACACACTCCAACTCACCTCTGGTGACCCTAGCTGATGGAACAACCGAGGGGTACTATCTGAGCGGCAAATGTTGGGGTAGCTATCTGCACGGCATCTTCGACAATCGCGGAGTTGTGGAGATGATCCTGTCGCAGGTGGAGCACCGCAGCAGCGATGTCGAAGTGGAGGATTACGAGGCATCCAAGGAGCGCAACTACGACCTCTTGGCGCAACATATTCGCCAACATGTCGACATGAACCAGATATACAATCTACTCAAAACCAACTAGCTATGGAACTCAACATAATGCTCTGGGTGGTTGTCATAGGCATGCTCCTCGACACCCTCATAGGCGATCCCTACTGGATGCCACACCCTATCCGCCTCTATGGCAACTCAATATCCGCTCTCGAAAAGCGACTCAATAGCGGCAAGAACCTCATCCTGAAGGGTGGTTTCGTCTGGGCGTTGCTCTGCGGTGGGGCATATGCCTTTTTCTGGGGCGCGGAGCAGTTGATATTTGTAAATCAGGAGGTTGAGATTGCATGGTGCGCGATATTTTTCTTCTTCGGAATCAGCAACCGCTGTCTCATCGAGGAGGGGTTGAAGGTGGAGGCGTTCCTGAATCGTGACGATATCGAGGGGGCACGCCATCAGGTGAGCATGATCGTGGGGCGCGAGACCAGCAAGCTATCTCCCCACAAGATCCGAAGTGCCGTGGTCGAGACCCTCGCGGAGAACCTCAGCGATGGCGTTGTCGCACCGCTGTTCTACTTCGCCATAGGTGGGATTCCGCTGATGATGACATACAAGATGGTCAACACCCTCGACTCCATGATTGGCTACAAAAGTGACAGATACCTCTACTTCGGTCGCGTAGCTGCCAAGATGGATGATGTCGCGAACTTCATCCCTGCGCGCCTCACAGCACTGCTCATGGTCGTTGCGAGTTTTTCGGCAAGGGCGGTGAAGTATATATTTAAGTATGGAAATGCCCACTCTAGCCCCAACGCTGGATATCCCGAATCGGCTCTTGCAGGGGTGTTGGATTGTAGACTCGGAGGTCCAAACTACTACTTCGGAAAGCTGGTCGAGAAGCCATATATAGGTGAAAACCCTCGCGACCTAACACACCGTGACCTCATACGCTGCACTCTCCTCAATGGAAAGGTCGCGGCACTCTGCTACGCAATATTGATCTTTCTAGCGATGCGCATATTCTAGCCTCTGCGCAGTAGCCCCTTGGTTATCATCCTACGCATACGCCACAGGTAGCGCGCCTTGGAGAGCTCGCCACACAATATATATCCGCACGCTATGGCGACTGTGGCGCACCACTTCACCACCTCGGGCATGATATATCCGCGACCCTCAATCTGTGCGCGGATACGTTGGCTCACACCTATATTATACGATAGACGGTCGAGATATTCGCGCGTCAGCTTCTCATCGGGGATGATGTGGAACATCACAGCTCGGGGGCAGTACCAGCAGAGCTCGCCACCCTGCGCAAGACGTTGAAAGAGATCGTTCTCCTCGCCACCAATCAGCAGCTCGCCACGACGTCCGAGGTTGGGATCAAACACTCCATATCGCCCCAATGCGGAGCGACGTATCGCCATATTTCCACCTCCAGGAATCATACCGTTGGGGAAAGGTTGCTCACCCTCGCCCAGATCTATGGGGTTGGCGATGGGGCGTTCGGTATATTTCGACATCCATCGCGGACGCGAGGATCTATATCGAGGGATGATCTTACCGCCAGCCGAAGCGACCTCAGGGTGGCGCGCAAAGAGGTGGATGTACGCCTCAATAAACTCCTCGTTGATAACCTCATCATCGTCAATGATGGCGATCACCTCAGCAGATGAACTCTCGATTCCGCAGTTGCGCGCGTGCGAAAGCCCCTGCTTTGTCTCTGTGACAAGACGAATTTCAAACTCGGGGTGCTCCTCAATGAACCGCTCCACGACACAGACAGTCTCATCCGTGGAGTTGTTGTTGACAACCACGCACTCCCACCGCTCTGGGGCTGTACTCTGCGCAACCACCGACTCCAAAGTCTGCACCACCCACGACGCTCGATTATATGTCGCAATAATTAACGAAAGCTCTCTCATACTCCACAAATGTACAATTTTTTTCGGAATTCGGCACGTGAACCAATAATTTTTTTAATAATTTTAATTTTTATTTCGGCACGTAAATTGCGCCACAGTAGATAGTTGCCCCCATTTTTAAGATCCTGAGCAGCTCCGCGATTAAAAAAATAGATCTTAAAATTTGCATATATGGATAATTTGCACTACTTTTGTCATACAATATCGCGGGATAGAGCAGTTGGCAGCTCGTCGGGCTCATAACCCGGAGGTCGGAGGTTCGAGTCCTTCTCCCGCTACTCAAACGCTCCAAGCAGATTGCTTGGGGCGTTTTTTGTGAGGGTAGAAAACAAAAAAATGGCGACCACCCACTGAAATGGATCGTCGCCACGAACATTAACACTAACTAACTAAATCGTTGGACACCTTCAAAAAATAATCTTGCAAAGTGGCAGCATCCGCCGATTTTCTCCAAAATAAATCTTTAGATCACACCTCGATCCTAAACCTCCCCATCCGTTGCGAATGCCTCACCGAGGCAACAGTGCAGAAAAAATAGATCCGCCTCGCCGCGTATCACATGGTCGTGAAGTAGGGTCTCGTCATCAAATTGTGTAAAATCTGTTGTTTTGTCAATATCTTCCATAGGCGATGTTTAACTTTGTGGTTTTGACTATATAACGCGCCACCCAAAATATATATTGTGCACCACCGCAAGGATTTTTATTTTTTATGTCAACGAGATTTTCTTCTCCTTGATTATCGCGCGCATGTTGATAAGCGCGTAGCGCATGCGCCCCAACGCTGTGTTGATGCTGACATCGGTCTGCTCAGCGATATCCTTGAAGCTTAAGCCCGAGAAGTATCGCAACTTCACAACCTCCCTCTGCTCCTCGGGGAGCATATCCACAACCGCGCGAAGATCCGCGTGGATCTGATCCGTAACCATGCGATCCTCCAGAGAACTCTCCGCCATGCCCAAAGAGCCTAAGACATCATACCCGGCCGAAGCCTCGTTGACAGTCTTGTTCTGCTTGCTTTGGCGGAAGTGGTCAATCACGAGATTGTGGGCAATACGAAGTATCCACGAAAGGAACTTGCCATTCTCGGTATATCGCCCTGCGTCGATCATACGCACAGCCTTAATAAAAGTCTCTTGATAGATATCGTCTGCTAAGGTGTCATCCTTGACTAGCATACGTATATAACTCTTAACCCTCTTCGAGTGTCTCTCGATAAGCTCTGAAATAGCCCTACTGTCGCCCGCACGATAATTATTAAGCAACGCGTTGTCGCTTGTCATCTGTACATTCATACTCTTACATTTTTAAATTTTCAAAAGAGTAAATTTCGCGTCAATAGGCAATAATGGTTTTAATTGTGAGTTATAATAATTTACTGCGTCACCCTCACTTTGGGGGTTCAACGTCGGCAAGATAGTGATAAAAAACGACATGTGCAAATAGTTGCTGTAAAATACCCTTTTAACACCATGAATCTACACAATTTTTATGCCACGGGCAGACAGTTCGCAATGACGAGGCCGGTTTAACATCCCTTTAATTTTATGGTCGGGTTTTTGAGTAGGAGCACCACAAAAGGATTTTGGTTGCTACAAATTTGCAATTTTGCCCCAAAAGATTTTATTTTTAAGAGTTTTTAAATTATCTTTGTAAATGTACAATATCATTACACGTCGAGCGTTATATAGATACAAATAATTTGACAATGCGCTATTAATATATAGGTATATATATATAGCCGAAAAATTATATTGGACATAAGATAAAAAAACTACTGTTATTTTTTTAACATTAAGAAAATTATTTTTACCTTTGTGCTGTTGAGTTGTGAGGTTACGCAACTAACACGATAAAGAGATTTATTAACAAAACATAATTTGATTACTATGGCTACAATTGATTTGAGCAAGTATGGCATCATCGGTGCTACCGAGATTGTCCACAATCCATCGTACGATCAGCTTTACGCTGAGGAGACTAACCCTGCACTAGAGGGTTTTGAGAAGGGTCAAGTGACTGAGATGGGTGCAGTTAACGTAATGACTGGTATCTACACAGGTCGCTCTCCTAAGGATAAGTTCATCGTTATGGACGAGACTACTAAGGATACACTTTGGTGGACTTCTGACGAGTACAAGAACGACAACAAGCCTGTTACTGAGGCAGCTTGGGCTGACCTTAAGAAGATCGCTGTTGAGGAGCTTTCAGGAAAGCGTCTTTTCGTTGTTGATACTTTCTCAGGTGCTAACGAGAATACACGTCTTAAGATCCGTTTCGTAATGGAGGTTGCTTGGCAGGCTCACTTCGTAACAAACATGTTCATCCGCCCATCAGCTGAGGAGCTTGCTGCTTACGGAGAGCCAGATTTCGTTGTTGTTAACGCATCTAAGGCTAAGGTTGAGAACTTCAAGGAGTATGGTCTTAACTCTGAGACTGCAGTTGTATTCAACTTGACAGAGAAGATGCAGATCATCCTTAACTCATGGTATGGTGGTGAGATGAAGAAGGGTATGTTCGCTTACATGAACTACTTGCTTCCATTGAAGGGTATCGCTGCTATGCACTGCTCTGCAAACACTAACGAGAAGGGCGAGACAGCTATCTTCTTCGGTTTGTCAGGTACAGGTAAGACAACTTTGTCAACAGATCCTAAGCGTCAGCTAATCGGTGACGATGAGCACGGATGGGATGATGACGGTGTATTCAACTTCGAGGGTGGATGCTACGCTAAGGTTATCAACCTCTCTGAGGAGCATGAGCCAGATATCTGGAAGGCTATCCGTCGTGATGCACTTTTGGAGAACGTTACTGTTGACGCTAACGGTAAGATCGACTTCACTGATGGTTCGGTTACTGAGAACACTCGTGTTTCATACCCAATCAACCACATTGACAACATCGTACCTCCACCATCAAAGGCTCCAGCAGCTAAGAAGGTTATCTTCTTGACAGCAGATGCTTTCGGTGTATTGCCTCCAGTTTCTATCTTGACTCCAGAGCAGACTCAGTACTACTTCCTTTCAGGATTTACTGCTAAGTTGGCAGGTACAGAGCGTGGTATCACTGAGCCAACTCCAACATTCTCGGCTTGTTTCGGTGCAGCGTTCTTGACACTTCACCCAACAAAGTACGGTCAGGAGCTTGTTAAGCGTATGGAGCAGTCAGGTGCTACTGCATACTTGGTAAACACAGGATGGAACGGTACAGGTAAGCGTATCTCTATCAAGGATACACGTGGTATCATCGACGCTATCCTTGACGGATCTATCGACAAGGCTGAGACTAAGCAGTTGCCATTGTTTAACCTTGCAGTGCCAACAGCACTTCCAGGAGTACACTCTGAGATCCTTGACCCACGCGACACTTACGCATCAGTTGCTGAGTGGGATGTTAAGGCACAGGATTTGGCAGGTCGTTTCGTTAAGAACTTCGCTAAGTTCACAGGTAACGAGGCAGGTCTTGCTCTAGTTGCTGCAGGTCCAAAGTTGTAATTTTCGAATTTTCGAAATAGATTCCCAATCGAGGGGTTTTAGCGAAAGCTAAGACCCCTCGATTTTTTTTGTCCCATTGTCTCATTGTCCCAATGTCCCAATGTCTCGTTGTGGTCAAAAAAAAAGGTTATATAAGTTGCATTTTTGGATTGTTTTGTTTAATTTTGTTAAGTTAGCCTCGCGAGGGACGGAGTACACACGACGGCTGAACCGACTTTAAAACGAAATAGTGGAGTGTGTAATGCTGATTTTTTTATCAGATGCGTGAATTGGTGTTGTTTTTAAAAAAATTTTTTATTACATTTGCACTCCGAAAGAGAATTCAACCAACCTATGAAAACAAAAGTACAAGAGGCCTTTGAGGCAAAATTCGGTGGCCGTGGGTTGCTATACGCAGCACCGGGACGAATCAATTTGATTGGTGAGCACACCGACTACAATGAGGGCTTTGTCCTTCCAGGAGCGATTGATATGGGCATCACTGCCACAATCCGCCCTAACGAGACCAATACCGTTCGCGCATATGCAGTCGACTTGGACGAGTATGCAACATTTGAGATTGGTCAGAGCGAGTTGCCAGAACAGAGCTGGTTGCGCTACATCTATGGTGTATGTTGCGAGGTTATTAAGCGCGGCGGCAAGGTGATGGGTTTCGAGACAGCATTCTCGGGAGATCTTCCCGCAGGAGGTGGTTTGTCATCATCGGCAGCTTTGGAGTCAGTATTTGGATTCGCCATCAGCGACCTATTCAATGAGGGTTCTATCGACCGCTTCGAGTTGGCTAAGATTGGACAGGCGACTGAGCACAACTACTGTGGCGTGAAGTGCGGAATCATGGATCAGTTCGCATCACTTTTCGGAAAGAAAAACCACCTTATTCGTCTTGATTGTCGCTCTATGGAGTATGAGTACTTCCCATTTGAGAGTGACGACTACCGTTTGGTCTTGATCAACTCTTGCGTTAAGCATGAGCTTTCGGGTTCACCATACAACAAGCGTCGCGAGAGCTGCGAGAGAGTAGCTAAGGAGCTAGGTGTTCCATCATTGCGCGGCGTATTGTTGGCTCAGGTCGAGGAGTTGAAGGATAAGATCAGCGATGAGGATTTCCACAGAGCAAAATATGTTGTTGGCGAGGAGCAGCGCGTTCTAGCAGCTTGCGAGGCGTTGATTCAGGGCGACTTTGAGACTGTCGGAGAGCAGATGTACGCTACTCACGAGGGTCTATCTAAGGATTATGAGGTTAGCTGTGAGGAGTTGGATTTCTTGGCAGAGGTTGCTAAGGAGTGTGGCGTTACAGGTTGCCGTATGATGGGTGGAGGCTTTGGAGGCTGCACAATCAACTTGGTTCGCAAGGATCTACACGACTCATTTGTTGAGACTGTGGTTGCTCGATTCCAGGAGAAGTATGGCATCAAGGCTGGGGTCATTGATGTCAACATCAGCGAGGGTGCACGTCGCCTAGAGTAATTCCGATACAGATTCAGTACTTTTAACTTACAAACATAATGCGGAGTATCTCCGCGCAATAAATCAGTATGAAACCAACACTTTTTGTTCTTGCAGCTGGTATGGGAAGTCGCTACGGCGGTCTCAAGCAGCTTGATGGCGTAGGCCCTAACGGGGAGACTATCATGGATTTCTCAATCTTCGATGCTATTCGTGGCGGATTTGGTAAGGTTGTCTTTGTCGCTCGTCGCGACTTTGAGCAGGACTTCCGCGAGAAGATCATCTCTAAGTACATCGACGCAGTACCTGTAGAGCTTGTATTTCAGGCTATTGACGACCTTCCTGAGGGATTCACTTGCCCCGAGGATCGTAAGAAACCATGGGGTACTAACCACGCGGTTTTGATGGGCAAGGATGTCATCAAGGAGCCTTTCGCAGTAATCAACGCTGACGACTTCTATGGTCGCGAGAGTTTCGCAATCCTCGCAGAGGAGTTGACCAAGATGGAGGGAACAAAGGGTCAATACTGCATGGTAGGATACCGCGTAGGAAACACATTGTCGGAGAGCGGATCTGTTGCGCGCGGTGTATGCGTAACAAATGCTGAGGGTTTCTTGACAGATGTTGTTGAGCGTACAGCTATCGAGCGCATCAATAGCGACATCAGCTTCACAGATGAGAATGGTGCAGTTCAGACTTTGGAGGAGAACACTCCAGTATCTATGAACATGTGGGGATTCACACCAGAGTATTTCGAGTATTCGGAGCGTATCTTCAAGTCGTTCCTAGCTGAGCAGCTCAACAACCCTAAGGCTGAGTTCTTCATTCCTTTGGCTATTAACGAGCTTATCAACAATGGTGAGGCATCGGTTAAGGTTCTTGACACACCATCTAAGTGGTTCGGTGTAACATACGCTGAGGATCGTCCATCTGTGGTTGAGAAGTTGCAGAAGCTCGCTGAGACAGGAGAGTACCCATCTAAGTTGTTCGCATAGGACTCTTAGAGTATATATAAGGAACAGCCCTAACACTGAATGGTGTTAGGGCTGTTCCTTTGTGTATTACTAACTCAGCATGACCCAGCAATTCTCAGAGTTTACGCGATAGCCTACTGATAGGATTGCGTCGAGGTTGTAAAAAGTTGTGTAGTAACGCTGTTTTTCATCATTACCCATATGTTCCAAAATGGAACATGTGCTCTGCTCGTCTAATTCTCCTGACGTATAGATATTTTTAAGATGCCTAGTAATGGCAGGTCGTTTCACCCCAAAAAGCTCCGCTATCTGCTTCTGTGTAAGCCAAATAGTTTCGTTTTCAAACTTAACATCTATCGCCGTAGTACCATCTACGGCTTGATATATTATAATATTATTCTCCATAGTAATCGTAAAGGCAGTAATTTTATTTGGGAATAGACTACTTGAAAAGATTTATGATCGTCAGCTCACTATGCGTGCCAAGGCGCATCGGAGGACCAAAAGTCCCTGTGCCCTGTGAGACGTATATCTGCATATTTTCGTCGTAGTGGTATAGCCCTTTGTTGTACTCGAACATTAGCTTTGCGACGAGGGTTGCGGGGAAGAGTTGCCCTGCGTGGGTGTGTCCTGCGAGGTATAGATTTATTCCGTTTTCGGCTGCGTATGTTGCCCCTACTGGGTTGTGGTGTAGGAGGATTGAGGCTCTGTCGGGGTCGATACCTAAGGTGGGGAGGACGCTCTGCATTGTGTGGCGATTGTGTGGTGCGTGGAAGGTGTCGACGGTCTGGCTGTCGGGGGTGAGGTAGTCCAAGCCTACGATTTGTAGACCCTTGAACTCCGCCTTTTCGTTCTCCAAAACTGTGATACCATTCTCTCTTAGGAGTCGCTTAATATCTCGTGCGCCAGAGTAGCCATCGTGGTTGCCCTCAGAGAAATAGACTGGCACGCCAAGCTCGGCAAAGGGTCGCACAACATCGGGCGTGAGGCGCACACGTCCATCGAACATATCGCCTGTGATTACCACTAAATCGACCTTCTCTTTCGCTACCATATCCGCCAACCTCTGTGCTTTTTTCTCACCCCAAAAGTGCCCAAAGTGCGTGTCGCTAAGGTGGGCAACGCGGAGTGGCTCGGCAAGATTTGGAAGTGTAATATCCACCTCGTAGACCCTTGTATGAGAGGCATTCCAGAGCGAATAAAGAGATACCAAAGCAGTCGTCCCAAGAGCCACAAACCCAAAGGTGCGAGGAGCGATTTTAACGAAGATATTCACTGCGTCAACCACCAAAGTGATACAGACCGCAAACATCAAAACCCCAATCAGGATATTCGAAGTGTTGCTCAGAAAATGGCTCACAGCGGAGGTCTGATTGCTCCTCATAATAAAGATCATCGAGACAAACGCCCCAACAGTCAGCACCCCAACCGCTGCCATCACAAGCCACCTGTTAGTCCCAAATGCCCAAGCCATCCGAGCCGAAAAGTAATATATCGACAACGCCATCGCCCCAAGGACGATGAAGGGTATGCTATGTAGTAGAAATTCTCTCATCCACCTATCAATTTTATTGTGGGATTGTATATTGCAAAGTTAGTGCAAAACATCAAAAACTTAACCAGATTCTCATTCAATAGATATTTCCTACTCACCATCTAAAACCTCTCTTAGCCTCCAAGCCTGAACGTGCTTTACTCCTCCACGGGATGGCAACGCAAAATCATCTAAAGAGATAACAATCTTCTCGTAG
>JBCQVH010000010.1:0-81843 GCA_047173185.1 Rikenellaceae bacterium | reverse complement strand
ATCGTATGCCGATGATGTTTCGAGGTGAATATCGTTCTTTAGAGCCTCCTCCATGACGAATGAGAAGTGGCTCGATTTAGAGCAGTAGCAGTAGTTGTACGACCCCTTGTAGTCGACCTTTGCCATGGCGACATTGAACATTCTCTTGGCGCGATTGATCTGTGAAGATATCTTTGGCAAGTATGTTATTTTGAGCGGTGTGCCATACTGCTTGATGATATCCATAAGAGGAATATCGTGAAAATTTAGCTCGTTATCCTCTACGGAGAACTCATCCTGCGGAAAATCAAAAGTCTGATCTATCAGGTCGATATACTTATTCTTCATCTGCCGATTTGTTATTCGTTAAACATCCAACTCAGTTACATTATCACTCGGAGCGTAATGTAGCTCGCGCGGATTGTGTAACTTTTCAGCCACAAAGATAGGGGATTATTTTCCAAATTACCAGCGATTGGGTGACAAAGTTATTTCAAAGCCATAAAATATAGGTTATCGTTTTTATTATTGACATAAAATTTGTAAATTTGACCTCAAATAAATTGTTTTTAGTGACGTGGTACCAGAACTTATATTAACATATCTTAAGCAACATCGACGCCTTGTTGTCCCCTCACTTGGGGCATTCATCGTCAAGGGTCACGGTGGCGAGTGCGACAATATTCTCTTTTCGGAGCTGTTGAAGAGTGATGATGGAGTGCTGCGAGGATTGCTCACCCAGCGTGGACTTCGCGATATTGAGGCGGCAGCTATGGTTGATAGGTTTATCTTCGAGGTGAAACATGCGGCATCTGCTGAGGGTGAGGAGTTTGTGATTGCAGGTGTAGGAATATTTGGGCGTTCGGAGGCTGGGAAGTTGCAGTTCACCTTTGACCCTGAGTGTGTTGGTCAGACAGCTGAGACAGCTGAGACAGCTGAGACGGCTGAGACGGCTGAGACGGCTGAGACGGCTGAGTCAGCTGAGTCAACTGAGGCAGTTGAGGACGTTGAAAAACCACAGCAAGCTACGCCCACAACAACCATTGGCTCTGCTGAGGAGAGGCGCGCAAAGACAACTGCGCCAAGTGCGGAGAGTTACAGAGCACAGCGCATTAAGGAGTTATATGAGAGCACACCCAAGCAGTCATTCCGCGATGAAGATCCAACGCTTAAAGGGTTGCAGTATGGCAAGAGGGTTAAGCAGCGCGACGCATACAGCTACGCTAAGCATCAGAAACCCAAGACTGATAAGGTGTTGATGGCGGCAATTGTCGCGGCAATCATTGCCGTTGGAGCAATTGCGTATGGCTACTATGTCAGCGAAATTGTTCCGCAGGGCGGTTTCGAGGTTTTTTGGTCGAACATCACAGGTGGCAAAGCAGTGGTGGATGAAGTACCACTACCTCAGGAGGTTAACTACACATCGGAGGGCGAGGTACTAGAGGGTGAGACGTCTGAGTAGAGAGTTGCCCAGAGGAAATTTATAGATAGAGAGTTATACAACGAATGGAACTAAATACGGTAAAACAACGCTTCGGCATCATCGGCAACAGCCCCCAACTCAATAGAGCTTTGGAGGTTGCGCTTCGTGTTGCGGCGACTGATCTGTCGGTGTTGGTGACGGGTGAGAGTGGCGTTGGTAAGGAGTTCTTTCCGCAGGTTATACATGCCCACTCGGCACGTAAACACAACCGATATATCGCTGTAAACTGCGGTGCAATACCCGAGGGAACGATTGACTCGGAGCTGTTTGGTCACGAGAAGGGATCTTTTACGGGGGCTATTGATGCGCGCAAAGGGTACTTCGAGGAGGCTGATGGAGGTACGATCTTTCTGGACGAGGTGGCGGAACTTCCGCTATCGACACAGGTACGATTGTTGAGGGTTTTGCAGACTGGTGAGTTTCTAAGGGTTGGATCTGCCAAGACGCAGAAGGTCAATGTGAGGGTTGTCGCGGCGACAAATATCAACCTCCAGCGCGCAATTGACGAGGGGCGTTTTAGGGAGGATTTATTTTATCGCCTTAGCACAGTGCCGATTGTTGTTCCTGCGTTGAGAGAGCGAAGGGAGGATATCTTTCTGTTGTTTAGGAAGTTTGCGTCGGATGTCGCGACACAATACCGCATGCCTGCAATCTCGCTTGACGAGGGTGCGCGCAAGATGGTGGAGCGATACTATTGGCGCGGAAATATCCGTCAGCTCAAAAATGTCGCGGAGCAGATATCGGCTATTGAGCAGGAGCGAACCATCACAGCGGAGATTATGCAGAGGTATCTTCCCGAGTTGGGGGAGATGGGGCAGTCGATAGTGTCGTCACGACCTGCAAATCAATCATCGCGAGGTGGTGACTTTGATGGGTTGGGAGCTGAGCCGAGCGACCGCGAGCTACTATATAAGATACTCTTCGATATGCACAAAGATATGGCGGAGATGAAGCGCATGATGTTGGAGATGAGACACTCAGGTACTGGAGTCGGAGGTGTAGCAACAGCCTCACAGGGTGGTACTTCGCACCATGAGGGGTTGGCAATTTCAGGGTTGTTGCCTTCGTCAATGAGCAGTGGCAGTGCTGTTGTTGACAACATCGAACCATCGGAGTACTATACATTTAGCGAGGAGGTGAGCGATGAGCAACCTCGCGAATTGACCAAGGCGGATATGCAGCGCGAGCAGATTTCGCGCGCGCTCAAACGCAACAATGGTCGACGGCGCGAGGCGGCAGCGGAGCTTTTTATGTCTGAGAGGACACTATATCGCAAGATTAAGGAGTTAGGTATTGAGGGGGACTTCTAATAATTCCCCCGAGGAGATATAAAATCTCTATACCTATATATTATAGAGTTAGGAGTTGCAGATTACATTAAGATAGAGATACAAAGTGAAGAGAAGAGTTTTAAATATATATATTGCGAGCGTGTTCGCACTGTTGTTGACATCGTGTGGTTTCACGGTGGGGTATTCGCTCTCGGGAGCATCTATTCCGCCCGATGCCAAGACATTTTCGGTGTCATATTTCCCCAATAACGCAACCATGGTGGCTCCGATTTTGAGCCCAACATTCAACGATGCGCTAAAGGAGATCTTTACGCGACGTACGCGACTAGCTCAGGTGAGCGAGGGTGGCGATTTCGCATTCGAGGGTGATATCACCAACTACACCTCGACAACATCGTCGGTAAGTGCTGGAACGACAAACGACTATGGAGCACTTAACCGCCTGACAATCACGGTGAGGGTGAAGTTTACAAATGCGCTGGACGACTCGGCATCGTTCACCAAGACCTTCTCTGCATTTTCGGATTATGACTCATCTAAGCTCCTCACGGAGGTTGAGAGCGAGTTGATCCCCGAGATTGTCGACCAGATTGTCACCGACATCTTCCAAGCGGCGGCGTCCAATTGGTAGGGAGAAGCACACTAAAGAGAGCCAAAGATGAATAGAGAAAAGATAACATACGAGGAGTACCCATGGTACATCCCTGCGATCATCGCCAAGTGGCGAGAGAGTGGGGAGTGCGAGGCTCTTGCGCGCATTCTCATTGAGAATCGTCCGCTTATTGCCCAGCCGTTGCAGGAGGTCGACATTGAGGTGTTGTTGCAGGGCTCGACGATAGATGTTATCGAAACCTTCCTAAGTTGCGAAAATTTACGCATTGTCGCTGAGGTGGGTGAGGTTACTACGGAGGTGACCACGGAGGTAGAATTTGAGGATATTGACGACTTGGTGACCGAGGAGTTGGCAGAAATTTACCGCGATCAGGGGTTAGATACCGAAGCGATAGCAATTTATACCAGATTAAGTTTGGTGAATTCAGAAAAAAGTGTTTACTTTGCCAAACTTATTGAGCAGATAAGGGTAAACCTCTAGTGTTGGCTGTCAATTGGCTGATTATTAGTTGAATTAAATTTATAGAAAACAGTTAAAATATAAGAATATGTTATACACAATTTGTATCGCCTTGATTTTGGTTGCGAGTGTACTTGTCATCCTAGCGATTTTGGTTCAGAGTCCTAAGAGTGGTATGGCTGCAAACTTCGGAGCATCAAATCAGGTAATGGGAGTTCGCCAGACGTCGGATTTCTTGGAGAAGTTTACATGGGCAATGGCTTGTGCTATCTTGGGTATCAGTTTGTTGGCTACAGTAGTTATGGACGACTCACTCGTTAGCAAGAGTAACTCAGAGCTTAGCCGCGACGCTAAGGCACTCATGGAGTCAGTAACAACAGAGATCCCTCAGGCGGCTATTCCAGAGGAGCTTCCAGCGACAGAGCCAGCTCAGGCTGAGTAGATTTTATACAATCTCTCCGATTGAGTTTGAGGAGGTGTGTTATCATCAGTGAATCAGTGAGTTAGCTGTTAAAAGTGGCTCATTGGACTAAGTGATACAAGCCATTGCCTTATGGGCGATGGCTTTTTTATTTAAAAAATTACCAAAAAAATTGTGTAGTTTAAAAAAAATATATTAACTTAGTATCACTAACCGAAACATAAACCTTTAAAACTCAATAGCCATGATTATTACATTTAATGAACTTAGGCGTATCAAGGATCGTCTACCAAGTGGAAGTATGCAACGTATTGCTGACGAGTTGGCAATAGAAACTGAGGTTGTAAAGAGCTATTTTTGTGGTCGTCAAGACCCAGCTGTTGGTGCAGGAGTGCACATTGAGCAGGGACCTGATGGAGGTGTTGTAACGTTGGATGATACCAAAATCCTCGATGTTGCGATGCGTATGCTCCAGAACTAGAGCACCATACGGCGAGAGCTTGGGATTGATATGCGGGTTCGTTGGTGTGCTAATACTTAGTATGGCGCATTGATAGGGACAATTAGACGCATATCAATCCCACTTTTTTATATGGGTTGATTTGCTATAAACATTTTTTTTGCAGATATAGAGGTAATGAACAGTGTAGAAATTATTCAAATTAATATTTCGGGTGAGGATAAGCCCGGGATGACATCTGCCTTGACTGAGATTTTGGCGAAATATGACGCCTTTATTCTCGATATTGGTCAGGCGACAATCCACCACACGTTGGCGTTGGGTATCCTTTTTAAGACCACGCCCGAGAAGTCGGGACATATCATCAAGGAGCTTTTGTTCAAAGCTTCGGAGATGGGTGTGGGTTTGAAGTTTGTCCCAATCTCCGAGGAGCAGTATAACCATTGGGTTGGTCAGCAGGGCAAAAACCGATATATCGTAACGTTGTTGGGACGTCAGATTTCGGCGTCGCATATCGCCAAGATCACAAGTGCAATTGCACAGCAAGGTCTTAACATTGACGATATCAAGCGATTGACGGGTCGCGTGCCGTTGGATGAGGATACGCGCCTTCCCAAGTCGTGTATTGAGTTGTCGGTGCGCGGAACTCTCAAGGATAGGAGTTTGATGCAGGAGCAGTTTATCGAGTTGTCGAACGATGGTATTGATGTCTCGTTGCAGGCGGATGACCACTACCGTCGATGCAGACGCCTGATCTGTTTCGATATGGACTCGACGCTCATCGAGACGGAGGTTATTGACGAGTTGGCGGAGAGAGCTGGCGTTGGCGCGGAGGTTCGCGCAATCACGGAGAGTGCTATGCGTGGCGAAATTGACTTCAAGGAGAGTTTTACGCGTCGTGTTGGGATGTTGAAGGGGTTGGATGTCAAGATTATGGAGGAGATCGCGCAGAATTTACCTATCACTGAGGGGCTTGAGAGGATGATGACCATCTTGAAACGCGTAGGTTTCAAGACGGCGATTTTGTCGGGAGGATTTACATACTTTGGACACTATCTTCAGAAACGTTTTGGCTTTGATTATGTCTACGCCAATGAGTTGGAGATTGAGGATGGCAAGCTAACTGGTCGCTACACGGGTCAGGTGGTCGATGGCGCGCGCAAGGCGGAGCTGTTGCATCTGTTGTGTCAATTCGAGAAGATCGACCTCGCGCAATCTATCGCTGTTGGTGATGGAGCTAATGACCTGCCGATGTTGAACTTAGCAGGTTTGGGTATTGCATTTCACGCCAAACCAAAGGTTAAGGCTACAGCGAAACAGTCGATCTCAACGATTGGATTGGATGGCATCCTCTACTTTGTCGGTCTCAAAGATTCATGGGTGGAGCTTTAGAGGTATGATATTCGCAAGAGATCTCATATTAAAGATAACTACAATGGTCGTAATAATCTGTGGATTCACAGGTTGTTACGACTCTTTTAATGGTGGGGGTGCAGATGTTGATCCATCTTTGGATGTCGCCCCAAATACAACTATCAAGGCTCTGCACGAGATGTTGATTTCGGAGCGTTTGGATATCCGCGACGAGATGATCGTGATGGGCTCTATCACCGCCAATGATCGCAGTGGTAACATCTACAACTCCTTCTTCATGGAGGCGGATGGTTACGCGGTCGAGGTGCTGGAGGGGCGTTATGACTCTTATGTTCACCGCGTGGAGGGGTATAAGACCTTGGTGAACCTCAATGGTTTGAGCATCGCTAGGGAGGATGGAGTGTTGAGAATCGGGCTTAAGAGTGCCGATGGAAGTTACTACACGTTGGACTACCTCAGTGCCGAGGTGGTTATAGATCAACATATCACGAATACCTATCTCTTTGAGGAGGTTACCCCCTCGGTGCGCCAGATTGCGGATTTGGAGGAGTGGATGTGCGGATCTCTTATCGAGGTGGGCGGTTTGACCCACGTTCCAGATGCTGACGAGACGCAGCCATATGTATGGAGTGGCTACCAATGTTTTGTGGATGGTGGTGGCAACATGTTGTGGAGCAACACCTCCGACTATGCTGACTTCGCGAATGAGGTGATTCCATCCTCGACGGTGACACTGCGAGGGATACTTCAGCAAGCCCACATAACCTCGGTAGATGGGGATAGTTATATAATTGTTATGCGCGATGTTGAGGATTGTTTGTTCGATTAGGGGTGCACTTGCCTCGGCGACCAAGATATCTGTGGTTGCAATTGTGACGCTCGCGGTGTGTGTCGTTGTTTGTGGTTGCTCGCCCACCAATATGAAGTCGCTCACGTCAGATAGCAACGACTCACAAAACGATGATAATGACACAGGAGGTTCAGAAGGCTCATATGACACGGATGGAGATACTTTCTTGGGTGATGTCACGCCCATATTGACACTTCGTTCGCTATATGTCGGGGCTGCAACACTCGTTACGGGTGATGTAATTATTGAGGGTTATGTTGTTGCCAATGATGCGTTGGGGGAGTTTCCCAAGAGCTTGGTGTTGCAGGATGCGTCGGGCGGTGTGGCGATAGAGTGCGATATGAGTAACCTATATAAGAGCTATCCCGTTGGAGCATATCTTCGCGTGGCATGTTCGGGATTGTGGATTGGCAGTGCGGGAGGGTGTATATATATAGGTGGCGCGAAGAGCGAGGAGTATACCGTGGAGCGACTTAGCGAGGATCAGATCTCGATGCATCTCACTGTTGATATAACGAAATATCAGCAGGTAGTCGCAACGGAGGTGACATGCGACCAGTTGAGCGATAATCTGTTGCAGTGCTATGTTCGCATGTGTAACCTGAGGTTTCGGGATGCCACCATCGCGACAACATATTGCGAGTTTGACCCCGATACCGATGAGCCGATCTCGACAACCCACATTCTCGAAGATATGAATGGCAACACCATTGAGCTATATGTGAAGGGTGATGCCGACTATGCGGCGATGGCTGTACCCCTCAACTACGTTACCGTGGAGGCTATCCTCGAAAGGTACGGATCAAGCTACTCATTGAGAGTTATTAATGCCTCGATTATTTAGTGGTGAGTTTCCGATTTCTCAAATAAAATCCGTACCTTTGTGCTTTAAAAATATTACAACACAATAGATTGATTATGAATAAGATCCTACTTTTGGGCTCTGGTGAGCTTGGTAAAGAGTTTGTAATTGCTGCCAAGCGCAAAGGTCAGTATGTCATCGCATGTGACCGTTATGAAGGAGCTCCTGCAATGCAGGTTGCCGATGAATTTGAGGTTTTCGATATGCTCGATGGCGAGGCGTTGATGGCGGCTGTGGCGAAACATAAACCCAACTACATCATCCCCGAGATTGAGGCTATCCGTACCGAGTGTCTCTACGAGTGCGAGAAGCAGGGTGTGCATGTCGCTCCAAGTGCCAAGGCGGTGAACTTCACCATGAATCGCAAGGCTATTCGCGACATGGCGGCTCAGGATCTTGGAATCAAGACAGCAAAATATTTCTATGCTAAGAGCCTTGAGGAGTTACGCGAGGCGGCCGACAAGATCGGTTTCCCATGCGTGGTGAAGCCTCTGATGTCGTCGTCGGGCAAGGGTCAGTCGCTTGTGAAGAGTGATGCGGAGATCGACGCTGCGTGGGAGTATGGTTGCAGTGGCAGTCGTGGCGATATTATGGAACTTATTGTTGAGGAGTTCATCCAGTTCGATAGCGAGATTACACTCCTTACGGTGACACAGCGCAGTGGCGAGACACTCTTCTGCCCACCAATTGGACATGTTCAGAAGGGTGGCGACTACCGCGAGAGTTTCCAGCCAGCACCAATCTCGGAGGAGCATCTTCGTGAGGCACAGGAGATGGCACGCAAGGTGACAGCGGAGCTTGGAGGCGCAGGTCTCTGGGGTGTGGAGTTTTTCCTAAGCGATAAAAATGGAGTATACTTCTCGGAACTATCACCGCGTCCACATGACACGGGTATGGTGACACTCGCTGGAACTCAGAACCATAGCGAGTTTGAGTTGCATCTTCGTGCTGTGCTTGGACTTCCAATTCCATCAATCCAACTACTTCGCAATGGCGTTAGTGCCGTGATCCTTGCGGAGGATAATATCAGCGAGACGCCCCATTTCCGCGGAATTGAGGAGGCACTCAAAGAGGAGTATGTCGATGTGCGACTCTTCGGAAAACCTACCGCGCGACCTAATCGCCGCATGGGTGTTGTGGTTGGATATAATCAGGTTGATACGGATCTGCAACAGCTCCGCGAGAAGGTGAAAAATGCCGCTGCAAAGATCGAGGTCTACTAGGATAGCGTTTCATACAGAAGAAAATGCCACCGAGATATTGATTCTCGGTGGCATCTTGCTTTATACTTTTATTCTTGACGCTTACATATTGAATTATAATCACAGTATGAGCAGGTATTTTTCCTATCCTCACACTGATAAAACGGAGTATTGGGGTCGAAAAGCTCGCGCAATACGGCAGATAGGTGGCTCTCAAATTGATCTCGATAATGGGCATAGCTCACCACCTCGGAGCGTTGTCTATCTCGACACTCAACCAGACTTGGCGAGTAATCCTCTTGATTCATGTTGCGCACGTAGTAGAGCGCGGGGGTGATGGTTGCTGCAGGCTCCTTGCGCGACAACATCATCGAGTACAACAGTGTCTGTATCGTGTTGGACATTCGCTCCAAGCCATTGCCTGTAAAGAGAGCCTCGACACCCTTGAAGTCGAGATGTTTAGTTCCCGTTTTGTAGTCGACAATGCGCAACGTTCCATCCGACAGACGATCCACGCGGTCGAGAACACCGTGGAACTTAACTCGCTCCGCGACACCCTCAATCTCGAACCACTCATCCACCTTCATCTCGACACCAACAACCTCGAAATCGGGGTGTGCAAGATCATAGGCTACAATTCCGCCTTTGATATATTTTGCTACAATCTCCTTGACAAGCAGGAGGTTACCTGTGTAATCGGTCGTCTGCGCCCCCTTGCTCTGAAGATAGTTTTCATTTATCGCCCCCTCAACAAGTCGCTCCACCTTATCCCCCGAGGTCGCCAACCTCAATGCGTCACCAACGCTCGTTGTCGCGACGCCAATAAGCGGAGTGTATAACTTCTCCACCGCGTCGTGAAGTATCGTTCCAAACATCGGAGCGTCGACACCCTCGGCTAGCTCCTCATCGCGACGGATCTTTGCCAATGAGTAGAAATAGAACCTCAGCGGACATGCAACATAACGGTACAGTGCTGTTGCCGAGAGGGTTATAGGAGTTTCGGAATTTAAGAACTTAGACAACTGCTCCGCAACACGCCCCTCCTTAGCGACCTCAATCGCATCGCTATCAATCATATTGACATCCACTCCGACACTCGTTCTGTTGAGTTTGAAGTGACTCTCATAGTCGAGCTGGTAGATATATCGGCTTGGCTCGCCTGTGCTCTTTTCGTCAGCGTGGGAGCTATATAGCATCCAGACATTTTGGGCGCGCTGGATCAACCTATAAAAGTAGTAGGCATAGACACCCTCGTGGTGTTCGGGTGTGGGCAGACCATATGCCGAACGGAGATTGTAGGGGACGAACGATGGCTTCGACATCAAATTTCCAGGGAAATTATCGTCATTCATCGACAAGATTATCACATTGCGGAAGTCGAGGTTTCGGGTCTCCAAGATACCCATCACCTGAATACCCTCCAGTGGCTCACCCTCGAAGGGTATGCGCAGCGTCTGAAGATGTCGCCTCAACAGTGATATATATATAGGTGTCGAGATCTCGATTTCGCACTCCGCTATCGAGTTCTGTAGTGTGGTGATATGTGAGGCGATATATTCAAGATATTCCGTGCGTTGCTCACGATCCTCACCCTCGTAGTTGCGAACCACCACGGCACGAATGATCCCAACGATATAGTTGGATAGCTCGCGCCAATCTCTGCATTTCGCAAATATCTCGCTCAATAGCCCACCGCCAGCGGTCAAAATATCGCCATCTACGGAGATCAATCGTCGCTCTGATATCTCCTTTTTTATACCCTCAATGGCTTTGATATTATCCTCGCCAACGACATAGGGGTGCGACAACAACCCCACCACATCGACATGGTAGAACTGCACAACGCCACGACTTCGCGACTCGCGAGCATGATGCTGCAACTCAATGAGTCGCTCAACAAACGAGTAGGCAAGCGTCTCACGCAGAGGGTATCCCATCGTTACATTCACCTTGCCAACACTCTGAGGCAGAGCATACAACAACGGTAGAAGTAGATTCTCGTCTGTCAAGACGATGGCTGTATTTTTATCAATTCGTTCGCCTCGCGCCTCAACCTGCTTGATTATCTGAGCGACATATTTGCACTGCAAGGCGTTGGATGCCGTTGCGATCACCTCCATATTTTTGGGTGACGAGAGGTGGTCATGCGTCACACCTTGCGCCTCGGGGTGTCGCAAAATATTGTCTCGTAGAAAGAGTCCTGCCTCCTGTTCGCGATTGGTGGTGTAGTACCTGTCATAGTCCCAGAAAAACTCCACATTCGTCTGTGCCGACATCGCCTTAAAGAGTCGCTGTTCGCACTCGCTCAAGGCGTTGAATCCCACAACCACACAATCTCCATACCCCTCGAACATCGACACCTCCGCGCTCTTGATCTGCTCCACCGCGCGTCTGTGGATCATCCCCGTATATGCAATTCCTAGCTGTTGCAACTGCTCGCGATACTCGCGATATATTGACGCCAAGGATCTCCAAATTTTCAAGAATCTTCGCTTCTCACGGCTCAGGTCGGCATCCTCGCCTAGTGAACTCCAAAACGCAACGATCTTCAACTGCTCGGGTGTGAGATATGAGATATCAGCCTCCAACTCCTTGATATCCGACACGTTACGAAACAACATGTCGGCATCAATAAGATATTTATCCACAAGGTCGAAGTCGCTCAGCAGAATCTCGCCCCAGAAGTAGAACTTATCGAATGCCTCATCATGGTACTTGGAGTAGACTTTATATAGCTCCGCGATAAGCCTCACCCTATCGCCAACCTCTATACCTGCGGCTGAGGACATAAGATCATCCACGGTCACCCATCGTGGTTGCCACAATGGACGCTCAGCAATACGCGACAGCGCATCGACAAAGAAGAGTCTCGCGCGTCGCGATGGAAAGATCATCTTAACCTGCGAAATTCCATCTCCATACTCGCCATATAGTCGGGTCGCTACCTCATCGAGAAATGTCATCACCTCAGAAATCGTTATTATTGGATAGTCAACTAAAACTCCTCGACATGGAACACCTCGCCACCGACAAGGCTCTGCTCAGCACGGAAGATCTCAGGCGCACCGCCATACTTCACCACCGCGCCCATGGTAGATTTCACTACCAAACGCTCCTCGGGTTGCACCATCACCGTAGCCCCTTGTGTCGCGTTGATCCAAGCGGATGTAGTTACGAGGTTTGCGAGATATACAACTGTCGAGTTTGATGTTGCTGAGACCGACACATAACGACTCTGCCCCGACAGTTCGACACGGCTGCCACCCGATGCTGAGACCTTAACATCCATATTATCCATTTCGCAGTTGAGCGATGCCGACGATGACGCAACAAAGTCAACCATCTTACACCTCAGCGGATCGTTAAATACAACCTTTGCCTTCGAGATATCCAGACGCTCCAAGCGGTTGTGATATATCGTCACCTCGCTACGCTCCTTTCGCTTGGGCACCGACCTCTCCGATATCTTCAATAGGCTATCTGCGGTGACCGAATATGCAAATTTGGTATCGAAACTACCCTTCAGGTCATACATGATGTGACACTTGTTGGGGTCATCGACATATATGAAGGTGATATCGGCATTGGTGTTGATCTCAACGCTCTTGAACATGGGCAGTTGAGACTGTGCTAGACGCTTAGGCTTAGATGTCTCAACATCCATCTGGGCATATAGTGCGCCACAAGTCAAAATGGCGACAAGGGATAATAGCAATCTTTTCATGGTTAAGTTGGCTTATTTTTGATGCAAGTTACAAAATATATCTATCTAAAACAACGAAATCCGCAATAGTTTATTACCTTTGCTTTGAAATATCCTAACATCTTCAATGCGTGAAAGCTCTAATCTATAACGCCAGCGCAGGCTCAGGCAAGACCTATCGCCTCGCATATAAATATGTTCGTGACGTGGTTAGTGAGCCACGCCGCTACCGCCATATCCTAGCGGTGACATTCACAAACAAGGCGACCGAAGAGATGAAATCACGTATTCTTCGCGAGATTGACCGCCTCGCTTCGGGGGAGAAAAGCCCCTACCTAGAGGATTTAACAAAGGAGTTAGGCTTCGACGAGGAGAAGATTCGTCGTAACGCTCGCGATGCACGCGCCAATATTCTACATGACTATTCGCGCTTCACGATACTCACCATCGACACATTTTTTCAACGTATTCTGCGCGCCTTTATTCAGGAGTTGGGGCTCGACCTCAACTACAACATTGAGATTGAATCCTCGACACTGATGGCTCAGAGTGCCGATGCACTTGTGGAGCAGATCACCTCCGACAATGAGTTGAAAAAGTGGCTATTGGAGTTTATTGAGGAGAGGGTTGAGGATGGCAAGAAGTGGAGTATCACGGATGGCATCTTGGCTCTAAGTCGCGAGATTGAGGGTGAATCCAACCGCGATACCCTCGAAAAGGGGCTATCAAAGGGTGAACTTCGCGACATTGTATCGCGCACTGCACAACTCACCACCCAGACCAAAGAGGATTTTGCAGCCAAGGGGCGCGAGATGATGGAGATCATCACCTCCGCAGGGTGCTCAATATCGGACTTCAAGGGTGGAGCACGTAGCTTTGCCAACTACTTTGTTAAGGTTGCGGCAGGGGAGATTGTCGAGCCGACAAAGACCCACTACAACCTCTGCGATGACACATCGGGCTGGACGACAAAGAGCGCGAAGGGTAGTGTCACGGAGCTTGTTCCGTTGCTGCAACCTCGACTTCGTGAGCTGCTGGATATCTTCGAACATGGCTCCAAGATCTGGAATACCTCGGCTCTTATTCGCGAAAACTACCGCAGTTTTGCACTCCTGAGCGATCTATACTCGCGTGTCAAGGCTATGTGTGACGAACAAAATATGATGCTCCTCAGCGAGACCAAACTAATACTCTCGGAGTTCATCAAGGATAATGACGCACCATTTATATATGAAAAGGTGGGCAACCGTTTCGAGCGATTTATGATTGATGAGTTTCAAGATACCTCGCTCAAGGAGTGGGGTAATTTCGTCCCTCTGCTCCAAAATGCCATGTCGCAGAGCGAGGAGAGCAGTGTGCTTATCGTGGGCGACATCAAGCAATCTATATACAGGTGGCGTGGTGGCGACTGGCGCATTCTCCACTCGGGGGCACGCGAGGAGCTGGGTGTTGATGAGACCACTGTACTTTCGCTTCAGGACAACTACCGAAGTCTTCCAGTTGTGGTCAACTTCAACAACCAGATCATCGAAAAGGTGGTGAACAACGACAACGCCTACCTCAATGAGACCCTCAGAGGGGCTTGCGACACCGATATTATAGATCCCTACATGACGCATGAGTTGACCGACATGCTCTGCAACGCATATCTCGACCACAGCCAGACTCCGCGACGCCAAGAGAGTGCCGAGGGTTTTGTCGAGGTGACGACATACACGGAGACTCCGCCCATCATAGAGCGCGTCAAGGATGCCATAGATCTGGGGTTCAAGCCCAACGACATCATGATCCTCACGCGAGGCAAATCCGATGGTGCAAAGATTGCCAACATGCTCTTGGAGTTCAAGGAGGGGAACAGTGATCCTAAATATCGCTTTGATGTCATGACCCAAGAGTCACTGCTTGTTGGCTACGCCCCCGTGAGCTGTTTCATCATCGCCAATATGAAGTTGGCTCTAAATCCCGATGACGCTACACAGCTAGCCATCTACAACAACTTTCTTGGAGATAGGCTCTTTGATGAGGCTCTAACAGTCAATGAGTTGGAGTATCTGGTTCGACTTCGCATGCTCTCGCCCGAGGAGGCATTTGAGGAGATTGTGATATTTCACAACATGGAGCACCAGCGCGAAAATATCGCATATCTGCAAGCTATCCACGAATTACTAATAAACTTCACATCCTCGCGTATTGGAGATCTCGACCTCTTTATCAAGTGGTGGGAGGAGCATGGTTACAAGAAGGCTCTTTCGGTTGAGCGCAGCGACTCCACCATCGAGATTATGACCGTCCACAAAGCTAAGGGTCTTGAAAAACGCGTCGTGATAATTCCATACTGCCATTGGGATTTGGGGGCTAAGGTGAACAAAAGCATCGTCTGGAGTGAGGGCACATCTGAAATTGAGGATCTTGGAAGTTTTCCCGTGCGCTACAAGAGTGCGATGGGCAACTCCCACTTCTCCAGCGGATACTATCGCGAGTTGGTATACTCGCATATCGACCATATCAACATCCTATATGTTGCGTTGACGCGTGCTGCGGAGTCGCTACATGTATTCATCGACAACGCCAAGCTCTCGACAACTGAAAAGACGCGAAATTCGAATGTCGGCAAGTTGATTATGGCATCTATTGTAGAGCTTGATACTGAGGTTGTTAAAGGTGATGATGGCACGGTAAGCTACCGAATAGGTGTACAGTCACCACCCGTCATTGAGGCGCATGGAGATGGACAAGAGAATCGACTCCACATCATGGAGAGCTACCCGACATCGCGTGCAGATCTGCGTCTACGTCTGCCATCCCAACGCTACAGCGAGGAGGATGGAGCAGCGCAAAGCAGCGTGGAGCTATCGGCTCGCAACCTTGGAATATTGATGCACAAGGCGTTCGAGGAGGCGTCGACACATGAGGAGATCTACTCTCGTATTGAGATCATGGCGGTGAATGGGCAGATCAACCCAGCCGAGAAGTCGGCACTTCGCCAAGGTGTGGATCAGATCCTCACCAACTCTCAGATCCGCGAGTGGTTTAGTGACACATGGGACGATGTTCGCAACGAAAACGACATCATCACCCCTCGATCAAGCTCGATCAAACGTCCCGACCGCGTTATGATTCGTGGAGAGCAGGCTATCATTGTAGACTATAAGTTTGGCGCAACCCTCTCCAACAGCTACGTTAGGCAGGTGCGTGGCTACATGGAGCTACTTCGCCAGATGGGCTACACCGATGTTCAAGGCTATCTCTGGTATATTAAGAGTGGCGAGATAATCCCTTGCTAAGATCGTTGCAAGGCGGCGAAATTTCGAAGATGCTGCTTCGGGGTTCTCGGTCACGTACTTAAAGTACGCTCCCTCAACCCCTCACCACCATCTTCAAAATTTCATCCACCTATCAACGATCTAAAATGTGGCGCAAAATTTGGGACTTTTTCGCTTATTATCCTCGCACCTGAGCAGCGCACTTACCCTCAAGTTGACGCTGGATGTTGCTCATCACCTTTTCGATGCTCTTCTCGTTGAGTGTCTGCGTTTTATCCTCCAGGATAAAGCTCAACGCATATGACTTCTTACCCTCGGGGAGCTTGTCGCCATCGTAGACATCGAACAACGAGACGCTCTTAAGTAGCTTTTTGTCCGCCGCCAAGGCTACATCTCGCAACTGTGAGAATGTGACGCTCTTGTCAACCAACAGTGCCAAGTCGCGCTTCACCTCAGGGTATTTCGACAGCTCCGAAACTGTGATCTTCTGCTTGCGCGTGCTCTTAACGAGTGCATCGAAATCAACCTCAGCGTAGTAAACCTCCTGCTTAAGGTCGAAGATCTTAGCGATCTTCTTCGACACAACACCGATCTGCAACAACTCCTTGCCGTTGAGCTTAAGGCTCAAACCCTCAGAGAACAGATCACTTGCAAGCTCCTCACTCTTAAGCGAGTAGATATCGATTCCGAAACGACGCAACACCTTCTCGACCATTGCGCGAAGTGTAAAGAACGACGACTGCTCAGCCTTGCTGTTCCACGATTGAGCCGACTCAGCACCAGTCACAGCGATTGACAAACGGTAGTTCTCGCTGTATGGCGCAAGGATATTCTCCTCACTCGATGCCTCGCTATTATAGTAGTAACAGTTACCGAACTCGTAGATCTTAAGGTCGCCATTGCGGTGGTTTACATTCAACTCCACAGCCTCCAAAGCGTTGAAAATCAAAGTCTGACGCATAACATTGAGATCCAAGCTTAGTGGGTTGATGATCTTAACGCACCTCTCAGCCATGTACGACTCCAACCCCTCATAATATGAAGCCTTGGTGAGCGAGTTAGACATGATTTCGGTATATCCGTTGGCTGTCATAAAGTCGGCAGCCATGTTCATAAGTTTGTTTTTGTCGGGACGTGGCGCGTACGAGATTGTCGACTTCACAGTCAATGGAACCTCGATATTGTTGTATCCGTAGATTCTCAAAATATCCTCGATAAGATCCGCTTCGCGCTGAACATCAACCTTATAGGGAGGTACTGCGACGCTCATGACACCATCCGTCTCAGACTCGATCTTCACATCCAACGCCCCGATGATTGTGCGGATCTCTTCATCGCTGATCTCCTTACCAATCAGGCGACATACGCGGTCAAACGACACCTCGAAACGGAAATCTGCAACGGGATTTGGGTAGATATCGGTAACCTCCGAAGAGATCTCGCCACCTGCCAACTCCTTGAACAACAACGCTGCACGTCTGAGAGCATAGCCCTGCATGTTGGGGTCAATACCTCTCTCATATCTAAACGAGGCATCGGTGTTGAGACCGAAACGCTTCGCTGTTTTGCGAATTGTCACAGGGTTGAAGTATGCCGACTCAATGAAAATATCGGTCGTGGTGTCGCTGATTCCAGAGTCCAAACCTCCGTAGACTCCTGCGATACACATTGGTTTCTCAGCTGAGCAGATCATCAAATCATCCGCTGTCAAGGTGCGCTCCACGCCATCTAAGGTCACGAACTTCTCACCCTCCATAGCCTTCTTAACTACGATCTTATCTCCAGCAACCTTCTCAGCATCAAAGGCGTGAAGTGGCTGTCCCAACTCAAAAAGCACATAGTTGGTGATGTCGACCAAGTTGTTCTTCGGGTTGATACCTGCCACACGAAGTCTATTCTGCATCCACTCGGGCGATGGTGCGATCTTGCAACCCTTCACCGTAACACCTGCATAGCGTGGCGCAGCATCCCCATCAACAACCTCCACCTCGAAAGGCAAAGCGTTGCTCTCGACCTTGAACTCCTCAACGCTAGGCATTGTGAATGTGTAGCGCATACCGCGACTCTTAAGGTAGGCAACCAGATCCCTCGCAACACCGATATGTGACGCAGCATCGACACGGTTAGGTGTCAAGCCAACCTCGATAAGGTAGTCATCCTCAATACCGAAGAACTCCTTAGCACTCTGACCCACAACCGATTCCAACCCCAACTCCATGATACCCTCATGGTCGTGACCGATGCCGATCTCATCCTCAGCGCACAGCATACCCATCGACTCCACACCGCGGATCTTCGACTTCTTGATCTTAAACTCTTCATCGCTATCAATAGGGTAGAGCACCGAACCCACCGTTGCACAGACAACCTTAAGCCCAGCGCGACAGTTTGCCGCACCGCAGACAATCTGCAAAGGTGACTCGCCTCCAACATTTACAGTTGTGATGTTGAGGTGGTCAGAGTCGGGGTGAGGCACACATGTCAACACCTCGCCAATAACGACACCTGCGAGACCTCCCTTGATAGTCTCGATCTTCTCAAATCCCTCAACCTCAAGACCTATCTCCGTCAAAACCGTAGAGATCTCCTCTGCCGAGAGGTCGCAATCGAGGTAGCTTTTAAGCCAATTGTATGAAATATTCATATATATTATTTTTTTGTCTTTTCGATTTATCCCACAAAGTTAAAAATAAATTTAGAATCTCGTGCCGATATAGAGGAAAATCATACCTATAATAATAAAGATAAGATCCACAGCCTTGCCCCTGAGGTTCTTCTCCCTCAACATCAACGCCCCACACGCAAACGAGACAACCACAGAGCTACGTCTCACCATAGAGACAACAGCGATCATTGCATCATCGTCACTCAGTGCGTAAAAATATGCGAAGTCCGCCATCGAGAGAAATATCGAGATCAGCGGTATCGCCCAACTCCAATGAAATGGCGTCGTCTCCTTTCGCTTGGGCAGCCACAACACACCAACAATCACACTCATGATGATAAACTGATAGAGGTTATACCACCCCTGAACAAAGACTGGGTCGAGTGACCTCATGATATGTTTGTCGTAGAGTCCGCTGATAGCTCCCATAATAGCCGCACCTGCCAACATCAAGATCCACAGATTGCTCTCGAACTTAATACCCTCCTTTCGACTTGATCTGCTCAATAAAAAGAGCGAAAAGAGCGACAACAACACTCCACACCACTGCCAACCGTTCAGCCTCTCGCCAAAGATCAACATCGCTCCTACAAGCGTCATGACAGGTCGCGTAGCGTTGATGGGTCCAACAATGGTCAACGGCAAATGCTTAATGGCGAAGTAGCCCAAGATCCATGAACTCAGAACAATTACAGCTTTGAGCATAACCCTCGTGTGCTCGTAGAATCCATGTGTCTCCGCCTCGAACAAAGTGCCCGAAAACCACCCAAATCCACACTCCGCAGAGAGTATCATAGGCGCGAAAATCAAGGTCGAAATCAACGTATTCAACAACAAAACTGGCAACACAGCATTCCCCGTAAGTGCCCGCTTCTTCGCGACATCATATAACCCCAGCAACGCCGCCGAGGTGAAGGCTAATAATATCCACATACTTATTTTTTTATTGACTGGGGTCGGCTGGGTACTGCCCTAACGCCGGGCGGGCGGTGCGGAGCCGCACGGGCAATTTTTCCTAGCGGACATGTGGTACGCAGTTTTCTTTTGGAAAACTGCTAAGTTTAGATATAGAAAATTTTGGATTTAAAAGCCTCCTAACGTCGGCTCTCAATCCAAAATTTTCTATATCTAAACTTCACGCTCCTAGCGTCGCGTGCCACATGCCGAAGTTCCACCGCTCACAACATTGTCGCATAGTCACATTCCCCCAATGTCTCAATGTCCCATTCTTTCAATGTTCCATTGTCCAAGTTAAGGAGAAAGTCTAAGCCCCAGATCTGACCTCAATAGATGTTGATAGGTGGATGAAATTTTGAAGATGGTGGTGAGGGGTTGAGGGAGCGTACTAAGGTACGTGACCGAAAACCCCGAATCAGCATCTTCGAAATTTCGCCGCCTTGCAACATCTAAATCTCACCTACAATTCGTCGCTGTAGACCGCCCCCGGCAAATCATGAAGGTTGTAGCGGCTAGCCATTGACATACCATATGCACCTGCCGACTTAAGAGTCAAAAGGTCTCCGCGCTTTGTTGGGCGTAGAGAGATATTCTCCGCGAACATATCCGTAGACTCACACGCTGTACCTACAACTGTGTATTTACTAAAGTTTGTCGCATCAGACGAGATATTCTCGATGTTGTGGTAAGATCCATACATCGCTGGACGAACCAACTCGGTCATCGAACCATCGACAATCACGAGACGACGACCTGTCGCTGTGGTCTTGTTGAAGAGCACCTTGGTGATAAGCTCACCGCACTCACCAACGATAGAGCGTCCGAACTCGAAGTGAACGCCACGATCTCCAACTGCGAGGTGGTTGTTGACAATTGAGAACAACGATGCAAAGTTTGGAATAGGCTCATTCTCAGGGACATCGTAGTTGATACCCAAGCCACCACCGACATCTACAAAGCTGAACTCGAAGCCCAACTTCACAAGGTTGTCGACGATAACATTCGCCTTGTTGCACATATTCTCGAATACATGAAGCTCGCGGATCTGCGAACCGATATGTATGTGTATACCGTTGATGCTAACGTTCTTAAGAGACTTGATCTCCTCAGCATTCTCCATCACCTCCTCATACGAGATACCAAACTTACTATCTGCCTGACCTGTGTCGATGCAGTGGTTAGTCTTAGGGTCGATATCGGGGTTGATACGTAGAGCGACATCGGTGATGACGCCCTTCTTTGCAGACATGGCGTTAACGATCTCCAACTCCTCGATAGACTCGCAGTTGATAGCCATAATCTTCTGATCTATAGCGTAGTCAAGCTCCTTATCGCGTTTACCCACACCAGCGTATACGATCAACTTGGGATCAAATCCAGCCTCGATGGCTTTACGAAGTTCGTTGCCACTAGCGCAGTCGATACCCAATCCGAACTCTTTTATCACTGAGAGGATCTTATCGTCGTAGTTAGCCTTGATGGCGTAGTGTACATGGTAGCCATATTTCTTTGACTCATAGACAACGCTTTCGAGAGTCTGACGCAAGAGAGCGATATCATAGAGATAGAATGGGGTCTCAAACCCGTGCAGTTTATCTGCTATTTGTCTGCTTAACATAATAGGTAACCTAAAAATTGGTATTATAAAAAGTGTGCAAATATAATAAATTATAATCAAGTTGAGTGATAAATGATGAAAAAAAATAATCCATTACTCTGATATTAGATCTGTTAAAGCAATATTTCGCGGTTATATGTTGGGACTTCACAAATATATGGCTATTTTTGCACTTTGGTAATTACACATATACACTGACAATGAGACACACATATATAAAATTCTTCGCCTCTTTAGCTCTACTCATTGCGCCACTTCACATCGTTGCGCAGGAGATATTCACCTCGGAGTTCGCACCCTATGAGATGCGTCAAGATGCGGAGTCGGGCAGGCGCACACAGCGCGAATACTACCTCGACTTTGAGCCCAAGGCGTTGAACGACAAGGAGTATCGCTACACCTTTGAGCTGCCCGAGAAGTGGAGCGACCGAGCTGTGATGTTGCACCTCGAAGGTGTTGCGTCGGCTTTTGACCTCGCTGTGAATGGCAAAAATGTTGCCGCGGTGGAGGATAGTTTTTCGCCTACGACATTCGATATCACCCCCTATATCACTAAGATTGGAGCAAACAACATCACGGTGATTTTGAGGAGTTCACACCATGCGATTTTGGAGCAGGGGGTATCAATACCTACACCCGCAAAACTTTTTGAGGGTTCATGTATCACCGCACACCATAAGGTTAGGATCATGGACTATGCCGTCACCCTCACCCCCGACCCGACATCTCAATTCGGAATCCTCGATGTTGCTATTCAGGTTTACAACGGCTTCAACTTCGATGAGACCATCGAGGTGGGTTACGACATCTACGACCCTGCAGGCAAGCTACATGAGTTCAGCACCTCGAAGGCGACACTTAAGAGTGGTGAGCGCGATACGGTGACATTTAGACCATATATATATGGTACATATACAGGCTCGAACCTCTGGTCGCCATCGAGCCCCAAGCTCTACCGCGTGATGCTCTACGTCAAGCGCAACAACATCTTGACCGACTACATCCCCTTGAAGATTGGTTTTGACGAGACGACATATAAAGATGGCTCAATTGTTCGCTTTGGTGAGGCGATCAACATTAAGTCATCGCGATATAATGCAACCACGACAAAGGCGGCAACATTATCCCAAATTAAAGCTCTCAAAGCAAAGGGTATCAACACATTGTGCCCCGACTACCCACAGCCGTTGTGGTTCTATGAGCTGTGCGATGAGGTGGGCATGTGGGTTGTCGACCAGCTCAACATCAACTCAACGCAGAGTCCCGACAATCGCAAAATCGGAGGCACCCCAGCCAATGATCCCAAGCTACTGGATGAGTACATGACCAGAGCAAAACGCGCATACTTCAGAGGTCGCAACTTCAACTGTATCATCGGCTACTCACTCGGAGGCGATACCTCGGGTAATGGCTACAACATGCAGAAGCTGTATAGGTGGTTCAAGGTGGTTGAGACGAAACGCCCAATCATCTACGCCCCAGCAGGTGAGGAGTGGAATAACGACAATATCAAACTCTAGTAGACCGATGAATATAGAGCTTATAGTTGTTGGCAAGACCGACTCGCGCGAGGTGGAGGCGTTGGTTGACCTCTACACCAAACGTGTGAATTTCTATGTGAAATTCTCGATCACGACAATCCCCGATATTAAGAATACGCGCAACCTCTCCACCAAGCAGCAGCAGACATCCGAGGGTGAGCAGATTTTGAGACTCCTCAACGATAGCGACTACGTTGTTCTGCTTGATGAGCACGGCACGGAGTATCGCTCCATCGAGTTCGCGCAGTGGTTGCAGAAGAGGATGAACAGTGGAGTGAGACGTTTGGTGCTTGTCATTGGTGGACCTTACGGATTTTCGGAGGAGGTCTACAAGCGCGCCAACTCCAAGCTCTCGCTCTCGAAGATGACATTTTCGCACCAGATCATTCGTGCGATATTTGCCGAACAGATCTACCGCGCCTTTACAATCTTGAAGAATGAACCCTACCACCATGAATAGCCATAGCCAACGCGTCCCCGTGATTGTCATCCTCACCCCCAACACCCTGATGAGTGTCGGGTTGAAGTCGATATTGGAGGGGATGTTACCCTTCGTAGCCTTTAAGGTGTGCACCGACTTTGAGGAGATAGCGCAGAGTGAGCCTGAGGATTTTTTCCATATCTTTGTCGCCTCGACCATCGTTGTTGAGCATGTCGCTTTTTTTAGCGACCGCAGACACAAGACCATTATTTTGACCAATGGCGGAGCTAACTCATCGGCACTTGGTGACTTCCACCATATAAATATTATGCAGCCGCAGGAGCAGATCGAGAGATCCATCATGTCGCTACATGGGCATGCGCACGGTTCAAAACAGCGCAGTGTCGAGGATCAACAACCCAAAGATACCCTCTCACCGCGCGAGATCGAGGTGCTGAGGCTGATTGTCGAGGGGTTGATTAACAAGGAGATCGCCGAAAAGTTATCCATAGGGCTCACCACAGTCATCACACATCGCAAAAACATCTTCGAAAAGCTGGGCATAAAATCGGTCGCAGGGTTGACAATTTATGCCGTAATGAAACGATATGTAGAGATTTAGAGTATATTTTAATCAATTTTGATTATCTTGCACTCACAAACTACATATTAACCGAAACTTTTCATGTTATATTTTGTTAGATTTCTACTATTCGCGGCACTTTTCATAGGCGGATGCACCACCTCAGCGGATGATTCAAACACCCCAAATTTGGAGTTGGGCGAGATGGTCGAGGTGCGTATTGCAAGCTCTACAACCGCCACACGCACCGAGATTGGAGAGGATAATGTATCGCGTTGGTCGCTAGGTGATAAGATCGCACTTTGGGCACAAGTCGAGGGGGGAAGCGACTTCACATTTGCAGGGGAGACATTCACCATGCGATACTATGGGTCTACATACGACAATGCCGAATTTGCCGCGACTATAACATCTATGGCGCAGGGGACTTATAGCTACTTCGCCTCGTACCCCATACCCAACAGCGTCTCGAACGATACTCGCGTAACCTACAACCTCCAGACCATGACACAAAATGGATCTTCGGGTGGTGATGCCGATATCATGGTTGCGACACCTACGCAGGGCATT
This sequence comes from Rikenellaceae bacterium, assembly GCA_047173185.1. Taxonomy (GTDB): domain Bacteria; phylum Bacteroidota; class Bacteroidia; order Bacteroidales; family Rikenellaceae; genus Alistipes. Next base: position 57,527 of record JBCQVH010000010.1, on the reverse strand, counting down.
GAACTTTCGGAGTCGACACTTGGGGGTGCGGAGTTGAGTTTCAAACACTTGATGCACGCCTTTCGCATTGAGATTCCCGAGGGTCGCAACAACTTCGGAATGGATATCAAGGGTCTGGATGTCGACTTTCCTAAGGGGGTTATTGGATCGGTGAGTTTCGATGTCAGCCAAAGTGATGGCGAGGTGATCTACACCGATGGTGCAACATCCATACATATGGATCTTGAGGATGCCATCGGCGAGGCTGGTGAGTATGCGTGGGTATTTTTCAACCCCTCGACCCTCACAGGTGATGTCACCTTCACGGTCTACGATGAGAATGGATATCGCTCACAAGAGATCTCGACAACGGTCAACGAGCGAGAGTTTAAGGCTGGCGAGATCACACCTCTAACCCTCACAGCACCCGAGGAGTTGACCGACCGAACAACCATAACCCGCACAATCACAGCCAATAACCTTGGTGAGAAGATCACAAAGGTGACATTCACTGCCCCCAACAACGGAACATTCATCAATAGATCAAATAGTTGGAGTTTCGATGTGGATGATGTTCCATGCGAGTGTACCATTGCCTACTACCCATCGGTCAACGGAAGTAGTTTCGATAGTGGCGAGATCACCGTGGAGTACGAATCGGAAAGTGTCCTCAGTCAGGGAGCGTCGATAGCTGTTGCAGGTCTCGCAGTGCAGACAGTTCACACCTCTAGCGATGTTGTGCCATACCTCATGGAGGAGTATTTCGCAAGCGCGCCAAGTGGTTGGAGTGTAGTGGGTTATTCAGGTAGCTCTCTAAGTACAAGTGGTAGTGCGATGATAAGAAATTACCATGAAAAAGAGTGGAACTGGAGCTCGTTTTCAAATATACACACCGACTCACCCTCTCGAATGACGAGCACAACACTATCAACTATTAAGAGTGGGAAGACACTTTCAGTAAAGGTGTCGTTCTCAGCCAAATGGTCGAAGAATAAGGTTGACATGTCAGTAACGGTGGGAGGAGCTACAGGAACAGAACTTGATGACGCAATATCGGGAGGAGGAGATATTTCACTCACATCATCATCATCGGCATCGACCAAGAGTCAAGAAGTGACGGGCATAACCCGTGCATCGAGAATTGCATGGAAAAATAAACCTAGCGGTGAACCATCATCGGGAAGTGACGATGTATATATCGACGATGTTAAGGTCTCAATAATTAGCGAATAAGATGAGAAGATACCTATATTATATATGCGCATTTTTTGTGATGACGGTGGTGGCAGGGTGCTCCAAGGAGGGTTCTGCATCTGAGTCATCACAAAATATTGGATATGCGACACTATCGCTTGGGACTGATATTCAGGATGGTGTCTCAACGGCTCAGAGTCGTGCAATAGATGGATATTTCGAAATACCCTCAACGTTGATCCCCTCAGCGGAGGATTTGACGCTGATTCTCAAAGGCGACTACACCGACCCTGAGGATGGCATCGAGAAGGAGTATTACGGAGAGTTTGCCAACATCGCGGAGTTCAACGCCTCGGATGGTGGCGAGGGGGTGACGCTCCCTGCAGGTGACTACACCGCGACACTCAGCGATGGCAACGACATAGATGACGAGGCGGAGACAAATAGTTGCTTTGGTGGCGAGGTTGCCTTTACGCTTGTTGCGCGCGATAACGATGCGGAGGTGACCATCGAGGTTACACTCCTCAACTCGATCATCTCGCTCAGCACCACCGACTACTTCGACAACTACTACACATCGGTAGAGTTGACGGTGACCACAGCGTCGGGTACAGAGATCACATTCGACCCCAAGGCGGATGGTAACGATGATAGGTTATTCTTTGTGAAACCAAACACAACCCTCACGCTCAAAGGTTCAGCAATCAAAACTAACGGTTCAGAGGTTACATTCAGCGAGACGCTGATCGGCACAACAGCCCCAACAACGCGTAGCGAGATCATCGTTGACGCCTCTCTCGTTGGTGGTTTGAGTGTCACCTACTCGCTCGATGACAGCGTGACGCAACTTCCAGAGCAGAGCTTTGAGCTAAATCCAGCAACTAACAACTAACTCTAACATAGAGAGATACGGATATGAAACGACTAAATAGATTTATAATTGCATCTTTGGTGGCACTCTGCATCGTCAGCTGTGGAACCGACGCAACCAACTTCAACACGGGCGACAATGTTGTCAACCCTGGCGAGATCATCGACCCCACAAGTCAAGGCTACCTAGACCTCAGCGGCTCAACATTTATTGTCGATGTCGAGGAGGAGTTTTTCACCGACAGCAAGGCTGGCGACACCACGCTTGAGGCGGATGACAGCTACATCATCACAGTCTCGAAAGAGGATAGCAACGGCACGGCAGGTGAGGAGATCTACCGCTCAACATATGCTGAGGCGAAGGATTTAACAGATCCCTTGACCCTCTCGGCAGGGGCATATATCGTCACAGCGATGTCGACAGCGGATGAGCCTACGGTGGGGTGGGAGAGTTCATACTACGCAGGTTCACAACGTCTTATCGTTGGAGATGAGAAGATTACGGAGGTTGGCGAGGTGACTTGTTACCTCTCGAATATCAAGATCAACGTTATCATGTCGGCAGATTTGAAGGATCTCTTCAAGGCGGATGAGGATCTCGACACCGACGCAGGAGATATTCCGTTGGAGATTATTGTTGAGTTGGATGATGCCTCGCTCACGTTTGATCGTAATGAAGATCGAAGTGGATATTTCAAAGCTATCAGCGAGAGCAACACCCTCGATGTCTCTTTGATGGGTATGTACAACACCGCGGCAGCAGGCGAGACTCCATCATACAGCAAGATCGACAAGGGCGGTTGGTCGCAGAGTATCTCGGGAGTCAAGGCGGGTCAGGCGCGTCAGATATCGGTTAAGATCGACAACTATAGCGATGGCGTCTTGCAGATTAGATTGGAGATTCAAAGCTGGAGCTATAGCGATGGCTTGGATGTCGACATCATGAGCAAGGCATTTTATCTCGCCTACGAGGAGGAGATCTTCGACCCCGATAACGAGACTAGCGACCTCTACTCACCTGAGGTCACCTTGGCAAATAATCTCGACATTGATGCAACATATAGCGTCGGTGCAGGAATTTTCGACACCGATGCCGAGGTATACAGCCCTGTTCACAAGACAACTATCACACCCCAAAACGGCTCGACAATCAAGAGCGTAGATCTCTACTTCTCGTCAACAAACGACGACTTTATGGATGCTCTCACCGCTGCTGGATACAAAGGTGGCAATGTGCCGTTGTGGAGCAATGGCACTGCTAATGAGGCTCTTGCAGAGTATGTAACAATTCGCTTTGGCGATGATGAGGAGATTATTTCGACTGTCAAATATCTTGGAATGAGGGCTTTGTATGGCTTTATCGGCACCCACGAGGCGAAGATCGTTGCGGTGGATAGTGAGGATCGCATATCATACACAACGCTCACGTTTAATGTCCTAGCCGATGGAGGCCCAAGTGTGGTTTGGCGAAGTGTGGATGGCTACATGGAGGATGTGAGCGACTACCTCACTGTGCGCCACGACATCACCACCGATGCAGAAAATCCACTACCTATCATCCTTGATATTGTGTCGAAGAGTGGAATCGAGACCCTTACGCTTAAGATCAACAGTGACGTATTGAATGCTACGGAGTTGGCGACCGTAGGTTTGGCGCAGGAGATGGATCTGATCTACCCTGAGACGGATGATATGGCTGAGAAGCTCGCAGACCTTGGACTTCCCGTTGGTGAGTCGATCAAAGGCTCTACGGAGTTGGTGTTCAACATCACGGACTTCATGCCTATGTTGGCGGCAATCAGCCCGAATGGTTCGCAATCAGACTTCGAGATCACCGTTAGTGACGCCTCGGGAACAACAATCAAAACCGTTATGGTTGAGGTGGTTAAATAGCCCGACAATCCTTATTAATATAGATTGAAACTATGGTAAATAGATATCTAAATAGACTACTTGCGGCACTTCTGTTTTGTGTGACGTTGGGCAGTTGCGCCACCTCGGATCTGGATGTGTCGGGCACAGATGGCTCGACCGCGCCAAGCGATGATGATGGCGTTATGACACTTACGCTTGACCTTTCGCAGAGTCGCGCAATCACCTCTGATGATGCTGAGGAGCTACTCAAAAATAGCGTGTTGAAGATATACAGCTGCACATCTAGCGACACGGAGACGCTTATTCGTCGCTACTCACCAGCCACGGAGACCCCAGCGGAGATCTACGTTGTTGGGGGCGATTACAAGGTGACGCTCAGCGTTGGGGATGACGAGCACGCGTCGTTTGATGATCTGGATAGATGTTTTTATGGCGAGAGCGACTTCACCGTCACCGCCAAGGAGATCTCAAACGTATGTATCACTGCCTCTCTCACCTCGCGTCTTGTAGGTGTCACCTTTGACGACTCCATAGAGGAGCTTTTCGATGAAGGCTACTGCCTCTACGTCACCACGGCGGATAGCTTTTCGAAAGAGGATGTCGACAACAGTGCTGTTCCATTTTTGAAGTTCACCTCGTCATCCAAGAGCACGGGATACTTCAACCTTCCCTCGGGGGTGAGCAACCTCTCGTGGGGATTCTACGGCATGCACACAGGTCGTGGCGAGGAGGTTTCGCTCACGGGAGTTATAGAGTCGCCAGCGGCAGGGTCGCAAACCAACCTGCTCTTTAAGTACTCCGACTACTTGGAGGTTAAGAGTGTGACGGTGACGGTTGACCAGAGTGCTGAGGAGTATGACGACTCATTCTCATTTGCGCCACAGCCTCTCATCAAGGGTGATGGCTTCAGCATCAACGAGACTCAGATATACAGCTCTACGAGCTTCGGTTTCGACATCAGCTCAATCAACAACCTAGCCGCCATAACCGTGACCGCAGGCGATAAGACCTACATTCCATTTATCGAGGGTGAGGTTCAAGACATAGAGAGTCAAGGTATTGTTTACACCGCTGGTAGTGACGCAAAAACGGGTTATCTAACCTTGACGCCAACGCTATTTGATATGTTCGAGTATGGAGGCGACCAGCGCATTGAGATCGCGGCGGTAGATGCCGTAGGTGCAACGGGAACGGGACGCTTGGAGATTATGATTACGGGATTTTCATCATCGTGGCTCTCGACAGACCTCTGGAGCTGTGTCGGTGTTCTGGAGCTGTATGTTGCCGACACATCGGTCTCAGCCTCGGATATTGTCGTTGAGTATCGCAACATCACCAAGGGAGAGAGTGATTGGAGCGCGGTAGAGAGTGTTGTTGAGGCGGAGGAGACGGGATTTTTTGATATCACCATCTCTCCATCGTGGGCGGAGTCGCAGAACAGTACCATGATAAATATATATCGTGCGGGTGGCGGTATCTCACCATCGAACAACTACGAGTTCCGCGTTAAGAACCTTGCAGGAGAGAGCATAACATCCGCAACATTTACCGCGCCATCGACCACGCAGTCGATACCCTATGGCAACATGGAGTCAAGTGGACTGTCTTGTTGGGGGTCAACCAACAGCGGCAGCACCGACTGGTCGAGTGGTAACAACAGTTACTCAAGTGGTCTTTGCCAGCAGGGTACTCGCACAGGCATGGGTGGCAGCTACTGTGCATATTTGGAGGCTACGGAGGTTAACGCGGTGATTATGAAGACCCTTGCCGCAGGAAATATCACCTTGGGACAGTTCGAGATGGATGGAACTTCGGGAACAGTTCGCTTTGGTCAGTCGTTTGCATGGAGTGCGCGACCTCGAAGCCTCAACCTCAAATACTCCGCGACACTAGGCACGGTGGACTACACAAAGTATGGTAGCTACCTCGCCACAGGCTCTATGGATATGGCGCGCATATACCTTGCCATTGTCGACTGGAGCAGTCGCCACGTTGTCTCTTCGGGAACAAGCTCTCCAACAGGAGTGTGGAATCCATCGGAGGTTGACACGATTGAGGGTTGTGGTGCGATTATTGGCTTTGCTCTACTTGACATCACGGAGTCGACAGCTGCGGAGATGCAGAGCATCGAGATTCCGATATATTACTACGACACGGAGACCAAACCCGATGGTAAGTATACGTTGGTGATCTCGGCGGCGACATGCGCCTACGGAGACTACATGAATGGTTCGACATCGAGCAAGATGTGGATTGACGACCTAGAGTTTGGCTACTAAAAATTACCGAAGATGAGAGTACAACAGAGAGAATATATTTCGAAACTCCTCCGCCTTGTTGCAGCGGTTATAATCTGCATAGGCTGTGGAGTCTCGAACACCGCGGCACAAGAGACATTTGGTGAGAGCAACTATATGCGCTACCACCGCGGCTTGGTATATATGAACAACGACTTCGTGTCGCAAGGTCAATGGATTGTTGGAGGTACGGCATCGTTTACCGCTCACCACAACAGCAACTACAACGTCACCATCATTGAGGGTGTCAACTCCAATGGCTATTCAATCAACGCTAGCCCACTCCTCGCCTACGCCATCAAGGACAACCTAGCTGTCGGAGGTCGCTTGGAGTATGGACGTACAAAGCTGACTATCGACAACGCACAGATCTCACTAGGTGACGAGGGTTCGGAGATCGAGATTGGCATCAACGACTACTATAGCATCACGCAATCGTTTGGTTTTAAGGGTATTGTTCGTCAATATATCCCTCTGGGTTTGGGCAAACGATTCGCGCTGTTCAACGAGATTCAGTTAGGTTACGACTGGTCGACCTCGAAGATGGCTTTCGACTCACCTGTGACGGGAGTCTACGCCACGAGCCACGCGGTTTCGCTTGGACTGGTTCCAGGAGTTGTCGCCTTTGCAACAAATAACGTCGCCTTTGAGATCACCATCGGAGTCTTTAACATCAGCTACATGCATGTCGATCAGGTGAAGAATCAGATCTACGAGGGTAGCATTGATAGCAGTAATATGAATTTTAAGATCAACCTCCTCTCCATCGGTCTGGGCGTTGCATTCTACCTATAAACGCGAGAATAGAGTATGATAAAGAGTCTATTTACACTAGCTATAACGGTGCTGGCGACCCTTGCGGCAAGCGCGTCGGAGATAAAGCCCAGCAAGATCAACAGGTTCGACTACGATAAGATCAACCGCGAGATAAGTAATACGGAGGAGGATAAAAAGAGCGAGAAGGAGCGAGAGAAAGAGGGCGAGAAAGAGAGCGCAAAGGCGAGCGAGACAAAATCTTCTGCCGAGAGTGTTAGAAGCGTCTCGACAACCACCGATTACGAATTCTACCTCCCGAAGGCGGGGTTTAAGCGCACCAATCGCAATATCAACAGCCAAAGTTTTATCTACAAGGGTGAGTGGATGGTTGGATTCAACGGCTCTTATGGCGAGCTTTCGACCGACGACGCGAGTCTTTTGTTGGCGATTGACAACCTTAGTGCAACGCTCACGATGACCGACCTCCAACCATTCTTTGGATACTTCTATAAGGACAACCGCGCGGTGGGTCTGCGATTGGGCTATGCTGATATGCAGGGAACTATCGACTCGGGGGCACTCGATCTAGGTGATACCAACGACATCTCGTTTGACCTACCATACCTCAGCACATCGGGACGCTACTACTCGGCATCGGTGTTTCATCGTGCCTATGCGAGTCTTGACAAAACTGGACACTTCGGGCTCTTTGCCGAGGTGGAGTTGGCGACAAAATTTGGAGATTCAACGTTCGAATATATGAGCGGTGGGGTTATGCACACCACCAATAGCGACAACTTTGAGATCAACCTCAGCTTCAATCCAGGTATATCTGTATTCCTGTTCCACAATGTTTGCACCTCTTTATCGTTTGAGTTTGGAGGGTTTCACTACTCATCTATTCGCCAATACGATGAGTTGGGCGAGGAGGTAGGTAGTCGCGAGGCTGCGAAACTGCGCTTCAAACTCAATATGCTGGCACTCAATTTTGGAATCACGGTGCACTTCTGGTAGGGGCACATGGCTTATTTTGACAATATTATGAAAAGGTTTAAACTACATACGACGGCTCTGCTCATGGGCTTAATATCGTTGGTCTCGTGCATCGAGAATGACATCCCATACCCCATTCAGGAGCTATATATTACTGAGGTAGAGGGTGATGGGTTCACCGTGTCAATCAACGATCTTTCGCGCACCGTGACGCTCACCCTCGATGAGCAGACAGATATTCAAAATGTTAGCATCACCACAGCGGAGTGTAGCCCCGAGGCGACATTGACGCGCGACATTGTGGGGGTTCACGACATGACCACGCCACTCCTTGTGACGCTCTACAACTACCAATCCTACGATTGGAGCATCACCGCTGTGCAGAGTATTGCGCGTTACTTCACCTTTGATGGACAGATCGGAGAGTCGGTAATCGACCCTGCGAACTACACCGTTACAGCCACTGCAAACCAAGAGCGCGTATCACCCGACAATGTCGCTATCACAGCGATGAAGTTGGGGGCGTCGGATGTCTCAACCACAACACCCTCCGTGGAGGAGCTGACTAACTTCAACAGTGTTAGGCAGGTGTACGTGACGACACACGGACGCACCGAGACGTGGCGAATAACCATCTCATTTATCGAACCGACAGTGAGCCTCACAGGCTGTGACGTCTGGGCAACGGTGGCGTGGTTGCGCGCCGAGGGTGACACCAGCGGTGGCGATGAGTGTGGATTTATGTATCGCGAGTCGGGAAGTGGCGAGTGGAGCAAATATGTTGTATCTTCGGTTGGTGATGGATATTTCGAGGCTAAGATCTCAGGTCTTAAGCCCCTCACAATCTACGAGATAAAGTCATATATCGGTGAGTTGGAGTCGACAGTGGAGAGCCGCACATCCGAGGATACCCCCACCCTTCCAAATGGCGATTTCGAGAGTTGGAGCAAACCCAGCAAGGTGATCTACCCATTTCTCGACGAGGCGTCTCGATATTGGGATACGGGCAACACAGGATCTACAACCCTCAGCGAAAATGACAACCTCACCGAGGGTGACAGTTCAGATATTCGCCCCGGAACATCGGGGACAACATCGGCACGTCTCACCTCAAAGTTTGTCGGAATAGGATCGTTGGGTAAGTTCGCAGCAGGAAATATCTTTGTCGGAGCGTATGAGCGCACACTCGGAATGTCGGGCGGCATAATCGCCTTGGGTCGCACATTCACGCAACGCCCCATCGCTCTGAGAGGTTGGGTGAAGTACAACTGCGGAGTTATCGACAAGGTGGATCAGATCCCATCGGGTGTCGAGATTGTGCAGAATGTCACCACCGACATAGGAACAATATATATGGCTCTGGGAACATGGTCTCCACAAAGCTATACATACAGTGGCACAACATATACCGCAACGCAACAGACGCCTGTGTTTATCAGCACATCGGATAAATCAACCATCTTCGACCCCGCGGGTGACGAGGTTGTCGCATATGGCGAGGTTCAATATAGAGCGAGCACAGATGGCTGGATTGAGTTCGAGATCCCATTGAACTACTACACCACCTCGGTTGTCCCCTCCAACATCATCATTGTCGCGTCGGCATCACTCTACGGAGACTACTTCACAGGAAGCACAAGCAGCCAAATGTGGGTCGACGACTTCGAGTTGATATACGAGTAGTAGCATCCAGTAAATTTGAATGAAAAGCAAAAGCGGTTATCCAGACTCATTTTGGATAACCGCTTTTTACTCTCTCCTTGCTGTCCCTATGACTGTGAGTCAACAGCAACCTCTGTGCTTACCTTCTTGATGAGACCCTGAAGTACTGCACCAGGACCAAGCTCTGTGAACTCCGTCATGCCGTCAGCGATCATATTCTGAGCAATTTGAGTCCAACGTACTGGAGCTGTCAACTGAGCGATCAAGTTCTCCTTGATCTTCGCAGCGTCCGTATATGGCTGAGCATCAACATTCTGATAGATTGGGCACGATGGCGTTGAGAACTGAGCCTCCGCGATAGCCTGAGCCAACTCCTCACGTGCTGGAGCCATAAGTGGCGAGTGGAACGCACCTCCAACAGGTAGGCGCAACGCACGACGAGCACCTGCAGCCTTAGCCGCCTCGCAGGCTGCATCAACAGCCTCGATAGCTCCCGAGATAACAAGCTGTCCTGGACAGTTGTAGTTTGCCGCAACAACGACACCCTCCGTCTCCTCGCAGATCTTCTCAACAGCGTCATCCGCCAAGCCAAGAATCGCTGCCATAGTTCCAGGGACTGCCTCACAAGCCTTCTGCATCGCCTCAGCGCGCTTAGAGACAAGTGTCAAACCATCCTCAAACGAGAGAACTCCTGCAACAACAAGTGCCGAGAACTCACCCAAAGAGTGACCTGCAACAGCTGCTGGCGTAACGCCCAACGACTTAGCCTTGATTACAGAGTGCAAGAATACCGCAGGCTGTGTAACATTTGTCTGCTTCAACTCCTCGGCAGTACCCTCAAACATGATGTCGGTGATACGGAAACCAAGAACCTCGTTAGCCTTCTCAAAAAGTGCTTTAGCCTCTGCGTTATTATCGTAGAGCTCCTTACCCATGCCTGGTGCTTGAGCACCCTGACCAGGGAAAACATATGCATGTTTCATTATTTTTATCCTTTTAATTGGTTAAAATCAGCGGTAAATATAGTAATAATTTCCCCAATATCATTTTTTTATCATTTTTTTTCACCTTTTCCTTGCCCTAGTCTTTTTTTTATTCTACATTTGCAAAAGAGAGTTGGTTCTCAGACCACCCCAAGGTGGTGAGATTAAAAGGGAATGCCGTGCAAGTCGGCAACAGTTCCCGCTGCTGTAAGTCTGGTGCCTAGAGAGAGTTCTGTGAAGGAGAAGAATATAGGCTATGAAAGGTGCATTGAGTCACTGATTTTTGATCGGGAAGGCGCACACTTTAAAGACGAGTCAGAAGACCTGCCAATAATTATATATATGACACACAAGACCTCTGCGGAGAACGGAGCTAAAGTCAACACTTTTACAGTATGCACACGGTTGTGAGTCAATGTAAAAGCCCGATTTTGCAAAATATCCAATCTCTACAATAATCATGAGGTCTGTATAAAATACACGTTTGGAGTGTAACTTTTGTAGAGATTAGTGATTACCAAACACCGAGAGACCTGCTTTAGCGATAAAGCAGGTCTCTCTCATTTATAACGTGACCATAGCATGCAGCAAGGATGCGACATGAAAACAAAAAAAAGAGACTCGTTAAAGTCTCTTTTTTGTGGTACCACCAAGAATCGAACTAGGGACACACGGATTTTCAGTCCGTTGCTCTACCAACTGAGCTATGGTACCAGTTGCGTTGTTTCCCAACTGCGATGCAAAGGTAGGTAAAAAAATCATATATCCAAAAAATATTGGTCTTTTTTTGATGCTATTTTTTAATCATATGCCAAAAGATCCTAAAAATCAGGGAGATGCACGGTTGGAAATTTTCATTAATAATGGAATCTGAGCGTGCGCATGGTTTGAAAATTTTTTATTCAACTGTCAATTTTGTGGTCGATTTGGCTATGTTGCAGTATATCAATGAGTTGGCTATTTTGGGCAGTATTTTAGTTTCTTTTTGGACTATTAAATTGCATAAAAATGCACATATAAATTAAAAAATATTAAAAAATTATGTATAAATATAAAATTTGTTTATTATATTTGTGGCAAAATATAATGCAATACCATATCATGACATCGCTAAAAGATTTCTTTAACAACGCAGAGGTAGATGGCCGTAAGGGCATATCTCACAAGAACAATATCATTAAGCGCAATATCATCGCTTATATGGCTCTTAATGGAGAGTGCACACTTTCGGATTTGACCAAAGAGTTGCACATCAGTGTGCCAACAATCACAAAGTTGGTGCAGGAGCTTGCCGATGAGAATATAGTTTCGGATCTAGGAAAGGTGGAGACCCCAGGTGGTCGCCGTCCAAATGTATTTGGATTGGCTTGCTCGGCGATCTACTTTATAGGTGTAAATGTTGGTCGTGACAACATGTCGTATGTTGTTACTGATCTTCAGAACAATATCATCGCCGAGGAGACAGACTCTACATTTGAGCTTATCGACCGCGCGCAGTGCCTTAACCAGATATGCGAGAATATCGAGGGTTTTATCGCGCGTAGTGGAATCGCACGTGGTAAGATCTTGGGTCTAGGAGTGAGCATTACGGGTCGCGTAAATCCCGAGGCGGGACGTAGCTACAAGTACTTCACATCTATGGAGGAGTCGGTGCGCGACATTATAGAGAAGAGAATCGGTATTCGTGTTTTGTTTGAGAACGATACGCGAGCGAGGTGTTATGCGGAGTACACATGCGGAAAATCGAAAGATGACTCAAATGTCTTGTACCTACACTTGGGATTGGGTATCGCGGTTGGTATTGTGATTGATGGCAAGTTGTATTATGGTAAGAGCGGTTTCGCTGGAGAGTTTGGTCACATCCCATTCTTTGACAATGAGGTGATCTGCGCGTGTGGTAAGAAGGGTTGTTTGGAGACCGAGGTGGCAGGTATCGCCATCGAGGAGAAGATGATAAAGTTGATCGAAAATGGTGTCAATACCATCCTTCGCGATAAGTATGATCGTCATGAGCCGATACATATTGATGATATCATCAATGCGGCGAAGAATGATGATAACCTCTCGATTGAGTTGATTGAGGAGGCTGGCGAGAAGGTCGGCAAGGCGGTTGCATTCCTTATAAACATCTTCAATTCAGAGACGGTGATTGTTGGAGGTTCGTTGGCGACGGCTGGTGACTATGTGATGTTGCCGTTGAAGTCGTCAACCAACAAATACTCATTGAACTTAGTGTATAAAGATACCAAGTTCCGATTGACGACCATGACCGAGAGTGCGAGTGCTTGGGGTGTGGCGATGTTGATCCGTAACAAGATCTTGGGAATCTAAATAAAATTAACGGGGATTACAAATTTTTATGATTTGTGATCCCTTACTTTATACCTAATATTATATAGGTGGATAATTTGAGTGAGATATGTCGATAAATATTGAGGGTCTGCAAGTTGTTTTGAGGGCGGTTGAGCCTGAGGATGTGGATGTGATGTATGGGTGGGAGAATGATCCCCAGAATTGGCATATAAGCTCAACGCGAAGACCCTTCTCGAGGCATATGTTGAGTATGTTTGTCGAGGCGCAGCAGGGCGATCTGTTGCAAGGCGGTGAGGTGAGATTGATGATCTGTCGCAAGGATAGTGGCGAGGTTGTCGGTTGTATGGATCTATTTGATGTAGATATCTATAACCATCGTGCAGGCGTCGGGGTGTTGATAGATCACTGTTATCGTAGGAGAGGATATGCCGAGGATGCGTTGAGGTGTGTTGAGGAGTATGTTACTCGAAGGCTGGCTTTGAGGCAGTTGTGGTGTAATGTGGAGAGTGGCAATGAGGGTAGCTTGGCTCTCTTTGGAAAGTTGGGCTACGTGGAGATTGGTGTAAAGAGGGGTTGGAACTGGAGCTCGGAGGGGTATCTTGACGAGGTGATGATGCAGCGGATCTTTGTTGAGGAGGTGTAGTATTTTTGCAAATAGTTGAATTATTGTTCGCATGGCAATACGTTTGTAAATAATATATTTAAATAAATTTAAAGAGGGGTGATGCGGGGTGCTGTTGTGGTGAGAATGTGTATGCGCCTGATTTATAGCTGTTTCGTTGTTGTAAATGGTGGGCTTCGTAGAAATTTAAGGCTAATTAGTAAAAAAGTGTAGAAAAATAATAATTTTTTTATTGGAATTTAAACATATTCGGTAACATTTTTTATTATATTTGCGAACGATAATATTCAAAATATTGCAAAACTATAATGAAGAGGATATTCATACTATCAATTATATTGTGCTTTGGAGCACTCAATGTTGCTTTTGCTGAGCGATTGGCTGTACGTACCAATGCGTTGGGCTGGGCGACACTCTCTCCAAATGTTGGTTTCGAGTTAAAGATGTCGCCGAAGATTACTCTTTCTGCTGATGGTTCGTTCTGTCCCTTTGGTTTTGATGGTTTCAACGCTAACCACAGCAAGATTTCGTTGGATGGTCGCTACTGGTTGGAGAGACCTTTCTTGGGGCACTCGGTTGGTGTGGGAGTGGCTGCCGCTTCGTATGATATCAACCTTTTTGGATTTGAGCAGAATGGTAACGCATACTCTCTAGGTGTGCGCTATGGATATACACATATAATTAATGCACATTGGAATATTGAGGGTATTGTCGGTGTTGGCGTCGGTGCGATCAACGAACCTTTGGTTTATTCGGGAGGCGCGGTTGGTCAAGATAACAAGATTGGAGTTGTGGTCGACAAGATTGCAATATCGTTTGTTTACATTATAAGATAATTACAGTCAGATGTTTGGACGAATAAAAGATATATTGAGGCTCCTGCTTATCGGAGTAATGCTTTTGGGCGTGACCACGGAGGTCGAGGCTCGAAAAATTCGTGTTCAGGGAGTCGTTGTCGATCAGGCAGGTATGCCAATCAATGGACTCGATATCACTCAGGAGGGTGATGATCCAGCGTTGGGAGAGGTTTGGGTCGCATCAACAGATATCTCGGGAACTTTCATCGGTATGATCGAGAACACTAAGCAGATACACATTACGGGAGGTAGTGGATATGATGTCTGGAAGAGTGTCGGAGGTGACCGAAATGTGAAGATCGTCCTTACGGAGAATGATATCAAGACGCAGATGATTCAAGCTGTGTCGGTAAAGATCCCTGAGATTACAGTCCCTAAAAAGACTAAGGCGAAAGTTGTCGGCGATAAGTTGATTATTCCGATGGGTGTTATCATCGAGAATGCGTGGTTTACGCAGGCTCGACGTATCATCATCGCTCCACATATCAAGGATGTGATGGCGACGGACAAGGATAGTATTATCTATTTGACGCCCCATGTCTTGGATGGTGAGGAGTATCGTTTGGTGGATCAGCGAAAGTTTAACTTTGATAGTCTGAGCAACCCTTTGTCGCAATACTCGCGTATCCAGAAGCACTCAACGCTAACGAAGCAGGATCTAGCGAAAAAGGCTCAGGATGAGGCGGATGCTAAGGCTAAGGCTAAAGCCCTTTCGGAGAAGATGGCTCAGAAGTTACGTGACTCAATCGCTAAGGTTGAGGCCGCACAGCAGGCAAAGCTACAGGCGGAGCTTGATGCCAAGGCGAAGGTCGAGGCTAAGAAACAAGCTGAATTGAAGGCTGAGGCGGATGCTAAGGCGAAGATTGAGGCTAAGTTAAAGGCAGAGGCGGATGCTAAAGCGGCAATTGAGGCTAAGGCTCAAGCTAAGTTGGAGGCGGAGCAGAAGGCTCAAGCGGATGCCGAGGCTAAGCGCAAGGCGATAGAGGATGCCAAAGCTGTTGCTGCAGATGAGAAGGCGGCAATCGAGCAGGCTAAGGCGGATGAGCGCGCACGAATTAAGGCGGAGCAGGATGAAAAGTTGGCTGCTCAGCAGGCTGCGAAGGATGATCTTGTAACTAAAAAGCAGTCGTTGGCAGAGGAAACAGCAGCAACAGTTGCTGGAATTCAGGAGAGTAAAGAGGCAAAAATCACTCAGATTGCTGAGACATCGAAGAGTGACATAGAGGCATATATTGCTAAGTCGGAGTCGGAGGCGAGGGCTGAGGCGCAGAAACAAGCTGCCGAGATAGCGCAGGAGGCTACGACAAAGGCCGAGACCGAAACTCAAAGTAAGGTTAAGGTTTTGGAGGATGCCGAGGCGAAGAAGGTTGCTGAGGCACAGGCTCGTTTGGATGCCGAGGCTAAGCGTTTGGAGGATGCCGAGAAGGCTGCTCTAGCGCGTTTGGAGGCTGAGGCAAAGGCAAAGGCCGACAAGGAGAAGGCGATAGCGGATGCTGAGGCTAAGCGTAAAGAGGCTGAGGCTGAGAAGGCTAAGGCGCGTGCTGAGGCTGCCAAGAAGAAAACAGAGAGCAAGGAGCCGAAGAAAGAGGAGGAGCCTGCAGAGCCTAAGAAGTTCAAGGGTGACGAGTTAGTTGCCGATGCTCAGGCTCTGGTTAAGGAGGCTGAGGAGTCGATGGCTAAGGTCAAGAGCGAGGTTGAGAGTAAGGAGAGTGATGTTGAAAAGGCGAAGAGCAAGGTCGAGGAGGCTGCTAAGGCGTTGGAGGCAAACAAAGAGGATAAGGATCTCGCAGCGGCGGTTAAGAGCTCAAAGAGTGAGGCGGTGACGGCAGATAAGGCGTTGGCGAAGTCTCAGTCGGAGCTTAAAGCTAAGGAGAAGGAGCTAGATAAGGCTAAAGATAGGTTGAAGTTGGCGGAGAGCACAGCGACAAAAGAGAAGGAGCGTTATGAGGCCGACGTAGCGGCTAAGGAGAAGGCTCAAAAGGCTCGTGAGGAGTTGGCTGCAAAGGCTAAGGAGGTTGAGGCGGAGAAGGCTAAGGCTGCAAAGGCTGAGAAAGAGAAGAGTGAGAAAGAGGCTAAACCAACTAAGGAGGTAGCTGAGAAGAGGGCTGAGGAGCCTAAGGTCGATAAGGCTGAGCAGGTGAGCAAGTCTATTGAAGAGAAGAGGGCTGCGGAGCAGGCTCGTGTAGATGCACAACTTGCAGTTGTTGCGGAGCGTAAGGTAGCGGAGCAGGCGCGTGTTGATGAGGCGCATGCTAAGACATTGACCACGATTGAGGCTCAGAGACAAGCTGCTGAGGAGCGTATTTATAAGAAGATATTGGCTGAGAAGATGGCTGCCATCAAGGAGATGGAGCTAAAGGCCAAAGAGGATATCGCTAAAGCTGAGGCTGAGGCAAAGGAGGAGATCACCAAAGCTAACTTGGGACTCAAGGAGTCAACGGGAGCTTCGGAGGTTGAGGCTCAACAGAAGTTGGCCGACCTTAAGGCTGCTGAGAAGGCTAAGGCTGATGCTGAGGCTCAAGCTAAGGTGGATGCAGCGACTCAGGCTAAGGCTCAGAAGGCTTTGGATTTGCAGTTTGCTCAGGGTGAAAAGGGGCTTGACAGTAGCATCGACCAATTCATGAGTAGCATATATCGTGAGTCGGAGCCGATATCGAAGTCTAAGCATGCGGAGTTGATGAGGAAAACTGCAGCTCTCCAAGATACGATTAAGGTGCGTGCTCGCAACGAGGAGAAGGAGGCTGCTAAGTTGGCTGCTGAGGCTGAGTTGAAGGCAAAGATTGAGGCAAAGACTTTGGCCGACGAGGAGAAGGCTAAGCAGCAGGCTGAGGAGAAGGCTAAGATAGAGAAGGAGAAGGCTGCTGAAAAGGAGCGTCTTGAGAAGCGTCGTGCCGATATCAAGGCTGGTAAGAAGGTTAATTTGGCAAACTCGTTTGTTGTCGACTTTACCGACTCGGTGAAGATCATCAATAACCACGGTAACTTTATTATACGTATAAACACGGTGATTGAGGATTATGATCGCAAGCTATTTAGTCAAGTGAGCGAGGTGGCGAAGGGTACTATTGACCCTCTGAGATTCTTCTCATACGAGATTGATGGTATGCCTCTTCGTGACTCGGTGTTGATACCAAAGCCGATGATGGATCAGCACGCTGACGAGGGTGAGGCGCGTATTAGCTTTAGAGTCAACTCCACAGCTATTGACGAGAAGGATACAGTGAGTCGCATGGAGTTGAGCAAGATCACCGATGCGTTGATCTCTCTCCTTACTAATGATGATGCGGATGTTAAGAAACTCTCTATCCATGGAGTTGCATCTCCTGATGGACCATACTCTAAGAATAGTGTCTTGGCGGATAAGCGTAGTGCCTTTATATTGGAAAAGGTGCGAGCTGTAGTTCCTAGCGATAAGTTGAGTGTTATTAAATTCGAGCACTCATCATCTGTTGAGGGTTGGAATACGGTTGCCGACAAGTTGGAGAAGTTGGATAGTTTGGGTAAGATTGAGGCGGAGCATATTCGCGATATGATCAAGAAATCATCCTCTCCAGATAAGCAGTGGGCGATGGTTCGTTCAATGCCTCGATATAAGAAGATCATATCGCCATACATCTTGCCAGCGTTGCGTCGTGTGGAGTACAAGATTGAGTACTCGATTACACGTTTGCGTACTGTTGAGGAGGTGTTGGAGGTTTACAATACGGGCGATCCAAAGGAGCGAGCTAAGCTCTTTCCTATCGACCTTTACAACTTGATGTTGGCAAAGAAGGGTGATAAGGATTTCCGCGAGGCGTTGGTTTATATCTTGAGTGTTCACCCTGAGTTGAGTATTGTTGCCAATGAGTTGGCATGTTTGAATATCGCGGAGGGCATCTTTGATTTGAAGGTGTTGGAGCCATATATCAAGACTATCACGCCACGTCCGATACGTTACAATCAGGCGATCAACATGTTGAGAAATAACATGTTGGAGCCAGCATACAAGCAGATCTACCGTCTGCCCGATACTCCAGAGTTTGAGTATATTCGTATGCTTGTTGAGGCCAAGTATGGAGAGTACGCCAAGGTGTTGCCATACTTCAGTAAGTTGGGAGGTCTCAACGAGGTGTTGTTGCTACTTGCTGATGACCGTAACGTGACAGCCTACCAGAAGATTATCTCTCTTGATCACAAAGATGATGATGCAATATATTTCTATGTTCGAGCATTGACAGAGTTCCGTTACTCTAAGGATCAGTCGATTGACTTCATGGTCTCAATGAATGTTGAGATGGAGGCTGTTGACAACGCAATGAAGGCTGTGAAGCTAGATCCAAAATTGGCGGATATGATGAAGGTTGATGCCGATATGACAGGTTTGTTGCCACTCATCGAGCAGAAAGAGAAGCAAATGGAAGAACAACAAAATATAGAGTCGAATGTCGTTACAAAATAGGTCAACAAGGAGTATACTCCTAGCCATCGCACTGCTATTTTTACCGCTGAGCCTCTTTGCTCAGCTTGAGAGTAAGGGTATCGAGGATGTGATGAAGTATAGTCTATATGAGCCAGAGCCGCAGCCCATACCCGAATTACCATCTCCTATTATGATGTACTTTGGAGGTGACGTGGGTGTATCAACGTTGATGCGTGCCTCGGAGAACCGTTCGAATCTAGTATTGATGTCGTATGGTCTACACGCTAACTTGCTACTGAACGGTTATTCGGCACTGGAGGTGGGTTACTCTACTTTCGACGACTCTTACGCCTCATCGCGTTATGGCGCGGAGCAGTGGAAGTTGATGAAGCAGGGTATCACAATGAACAACTTCAGTGCAAGTTATATGCTCAACTTGAGCAACTACACCTACGAGCGCATTGTGGAGTCGCCATGGACGGTCTCGGCATTGGCAGGATTGGATTTCGGTTTTGGTGAGAATACAGCGGCTGTTGGCGGTCATGGTGCGGTGCGAGTTAATTACAAGTTGGGTCGTGCCCCATTCTCGCTCTACGCCGAGCCTCGTATAGGATTTAGCCGAGTAAGCATGAGTGGAGGAGGAGGTAGCTTTGTAACCTCAACAAGTTTGAAGTTTGGATTGGAGATGGCTATTACGGGCGAGAACTGCGTGCCATATCATGTTGCCAACTTCTGTGCTATGTCGGGTACATATCTCTACAAGCTGCTCTATGATGCAACGGTCTCTGTTGGAGCGCAAGCGGTGTACGAGAGTCAGAATATGTCCTCTACGGTCGCTATGATGACGCGTTTTGGTCTTGGAGCTAAGATATCTAAGTACTCAGGTGTTGAGTTTGGTATTGCAAAGTTTGATGATGGACCATTCTATATTCCTCGTGGTGAGGGCGAGTATTTGGCCTACTCTCCAGATATGGGCTTTGATGTGAGCTACCGTTTCAATTTGTTGAATGCGATCCACGGCAATGAGGATTATCGACTCTTGGGGGTATCGTTCCTTGCGGGAGCAGATTACCGCTGGGGTAATAATATCACAGCACCTGGAGGTCACTTGGGAGTACGTTTGTCAATACACCCTGGAACGAAGTTGTCACTCTACGCTGAGCCTCGATTGACAGTTTTGAAGAGTGAGGATCTAGCACCACTAAGAACTGGATTCCAAGTGTCGCAAGGTGTGTTGTCGCTCAGCATCGGTGCTGCATATTCGTTCAACAGTCAGATGACTAAGGAGGAGCGAGTAGCCTACCGTAATGAGTACCGTCAGATTAAGGCGGAGGTGTTGAGCTCTATCCCTGTTGTCTATATCGCAGGTGCGTTTGGTGCAGAGACGATGTTGAAAGCTACATATGGTTTGATTGGATCACTGAGTGCATCGGCGACTGGAACTCTTGGACTCTTCTTGACGAAACACTCGGCTATCGAGGGTCAGTTGAGCATGCATAGATTTGACTTTGCGAAGAATCTTCACTCTGATCCGACATGGGAGGAGAAGTATAGTGACTGGTTGCCAAAGTATGGTGTGAATATCAGCTATCGTCATGATCTGTTGAACTACCTCTTTAAGCAGCAGTTGCCAATCATTGGAATCTCGGCTTTGGCAGGTATCGACTATCGTGATGGAGCGGCTGTTGGAGTGTTCGGTTACCATGTTGGTTTGAGAGGATTGATAAATGTTAGCCCTACGATCTCGCTCTACGCTGAGCCTCGATTGACAGTCTTTAACGATGAGGTGTTGAGCAGGTTGAGCAAGGGTGTTGACAAGCAACAGATGATGTCGGCAAACTTCGGTATGGAGATCTACTTCAACCGTAAGGGTAACAAGTAAGTTCTGAGTTCTGAGTTATGAACAGCCATCAGTGGCTTGATAATATTGATAAAAAAAGTCTCGATTGAAAAAATCGGGACTTTTTTATTTTCTATTTCGAAAAAAAATAATATTTTTGTCTACTGTTACGTTTAAAGTAACAGCGGTGCGAAATTGTACTTTAAAACTAAAAAAATATAAAATTTTATTCTGTTATGGGTGAAGTTATCAACATCAAGGAGTTGAATGAACTAATTGAGCGCGAGAGTGTCTTTGTAGACACGCTACGTTGCGAGATGGGAAAGGTTATCGTGGGTCAGTCGCATTTGGTTGACACACTGCTTATTGGTCTGCTATCGAATGGTCATATCTTGTTGGAGGGAGTTCCAGGATTGGCTAAGACGTTGGCGATTACAACATTGGCTAAGGCTGTGGATGCCGATTTTTCGAGAATCCAGTTTACCCCCGACCTTTTGCCTGCCGACCTATTGGGTACGTTGATCTACTCGCAGAAGAGCGAGGAGTTCATGGTTAGGAAGGGTCCAGTCTTTGCGAACTTTGTCTTGGCGGATGAGATCAACCGCTCTCCAGCGAAGGTGCAGTCGGCACTGTTGGAGGCGATGCAGGAGCGACAAGTTACCATCGGCGACGAGACCTATAAGTTGCCTCAGCCATTCTTGGTCTTGGCGACACAGAACCCCTTGGAGCAGGAGGGTACCTACCCACTCCCCGAGGCGCAGGTTGACCGTTTCATGTTGAAGGCTCGCATCACCTACCCTAAGAGGCAGGAGGAGAGAGATATCGTGAGGATGAACCTTTCGGGGGCTGGAATGCCTGAGGTGAGCAAGGTCATCACGCCCGAGGATATCGTCAAGGCGCGCAAGGTTGTGGAGTCGGTATATATGGATGAGAAGATCGAGAAGTATATTGTCGATATCATCTTTGCTACGCGTGAGCCTAAGGAGTACGGCTTGGAGAAGTTGCAGACGTTGATTACCTATGGAGGATCACCTCGTGCGAGTATCTCGTTGGCTAAGGCATCGAGAGCCTATGCCTTTATCCGTCGCAGGGGGTATGTTATTCCAGAGGATGTTCGTGCGGTGTGTCACGATGTTTTGCGCCACCGTATTGGTCTGAGCTACGAGGCTGAGGCTGAAAATATCTCGTCTGAGGATATTATCACAGAGATTTTGAATAATGTAATTGTGCCTTAATTTTGGGGGTTACGGTTGCTGGTCATCATAGAATATAGTTATGATTGAGGCAGAAAATGATATCTTAAAGCGCGTACGCAAGATTGAGATCAAGACGCGAGGACTCTCCAACGAGATCTTCGCGGGCAAGTATCACTCGGCGTTCAAGGGGCGAGGTATGTCCTTCTCGGAGGTGAGGGAGTACCGCGCAGGCGATGATATTCGTGATATTGATTGGAATGTCACGGCTCGCTCGCGTTCGCCTCATATTAAGATATATGAGGAGTCGAGGGAGTTGACCATGATGTTGATGGTCGATGTCAGTGGTTCGCGCATGTTTGGAACGACCTCTAGGTTTAAGAAGAGCGTCTTAACGGAGATTGCCGCGGTGTTGGCATTCTCGGCGGCGCAAAATAACGACAAGGTGGGGTGTATACTCTTTTCGGACAAGGTGGAGAAGTTCATCCCTCCGAAGAAGGGGCGTAGCCATATCTTGATGATTATACATGAGCTTATTAGCTTTCAGCCCACCTCGAAGGGGACATCTTTGGGTGAGGCGGTGAGGTACTTGACTAATGTCATCAAGAAGCGATGCACAACATTTATCCTGTCGGATTTCATTGAATCTCAGGGTGATGGGGCGCGCGAGACCTCGTTTGATGATGCGTTGAAGATTGCACGCAATCGCCATGATCTGGTTGGTATTAGGGTCTACGATCCGCGCGAGATGGAGTTGCCCGATGTGGGCATTGTTGAGTTGTGTGACGCGGAGAGTGGCGAGAAGGTGTGGGTCGACACCTCGTCGCGTGCGGTGAGGGAGCACTATGCTCAGAGTTGGACAGATATGAGCGATCGCGTTGTCAATACGTTGAAACATAATAGAGTAGACACCGCAACGGTATCTACGGAGAGTGACTATGTTGTTGAACTTATAAAACTTTTCAAGCAGCGATGAGACACTTTAGGATCTATACTTTGTTGGCCGTGATCTTCGCGGTGGCGGTTCAACTTGCTACCGCTCAGGGCGAAAAGCCTCGTGTTCATGCAGCATTGTCGCGCGACAGCGTCATGATTGGAGATCAGTTTGAGCTGGTGATTGATGTCGAGAGCGATGTGATGCAGAGGGTTGTGTTTCCCGATTTCAACCTTGCGGATAGTGCAACGCTCGAACTTGTTGACTCTAGGGCGGTTGATACGGTCTCGAAGGATGGGCGCAAGCTACGTCTGCGCAAGAGATATATCTTGACAACATTTGATGAGGGGCGTTATAATATGGGGCGTCCTGCGGTGTTGTATGCCGATAAAAATGTTGTCGACACGCTCTATGCCGAGGGTGATTCGTTGCGACTACTGGTGGCGACGTTCCAAATAGACTCGACATCGAGACCTATATATGATATTAAGGCGCAGAGGAATCTGCCGTTTCAGTTTGCCGAGATTAGTGGCTACATGAAGTGGGGCGGTATCATCGCGCTGATAATCTTGGCGTTGTTGTTTATTGCGTGGAAGGTGCTTGCATATTATGGTAAGAACTTCGGCAATATCTTCAAGCCTGCGCCACCCGTGCCACCACATGTTACGGCTATCGAGGCGTTGGAGGCGTTGCACAACAAGAAGTTGTGGCAGAATAACCAACATAAGCTCTACTACTCGTCACTTACGGATATCTTAAAGAGCTATATTTCGGGGCGTTATGATGTCGCGGTTTTGGAGATGACCTCTAATCAGACTCTTAAAGCTATCCAGAAGTTGGATATTTCGCGCAAGAGTAAGGATGACCTGCGTGCACTGCTCAAGGATGCCGATTTGGCGAAGTTTGCTAAGGCGATGCCCGAGGCGGAGCAGAATGAGGATTACTACAACATGGTCTACTACTTTGTCGAGGAGACTAAGATTCAGGAGGTTACCGAGGGTGAAGGCGAGGCTGTGCTTGACACTAAACAACCCTCGTCAGCAAAAGAAAATATTAAAGAGTCGGGAGGGGATAAGTAATGAAGAGGATAGTATCGTTAATGTTCTTTGTGCTTGTTTCGTTGGTTGCGACTGTTGCCACGGCACAGAACCTACCTGAGCGAGGCGAGGTGCGCAAGGGAAACCGCGCGTTCGAGGCTGGAGATTTTGTCAAGGCGGCGGAGTGTTATGCCAAGGCGGCAGCCTATGCACCGCAATCCTTTGAGGCTAACTACAACTACAGCAATGGCTTGCAGAAGAGCGAGGAGTTTGCTAAGAGTGAGGAGGTGATGGCTAAGATCGTTGCCGACACATTGTTGTCGAGGGCGGATAGAGCGGATGGATTCTTCAACCTAGGAAATTCGCAGTTTCATCAGCAGAAGTATAAGGAGGCGTTGGAGAGCTATAAGTCATCCATGAGGCTGAATCCTACGGATACCACAGCCAAGTATAACTACGCTTATACGAAGCGTCTGCTGGAGGATCAACAGAATCAGCAGGATCAGGATCAGAACCAAGATCAGAACGAGGATAACAAGGATCAAAATCAAGACCAGAACCAAGATAAGGGCGATCAGGATCAAGATCAGCAAGATAAGGGCGATCAGGACCAAGATCAGGGTGACCAAGACCAAGATCAGAACCAAGATCAAGGTGAGCAGGAGCAGGAGGGCGGAATGTCGGATCAGGCTCAACAGCAGATTCTTGATGCCATCCAAGCTCAAGAGGATAAGACCCAAGATAAGCTCCAGAAGGAGAAGGGTCGCGGAATTCTAGTCCCTGGTGGAAAAAATTGGTAATTAAAGTTTAAAAAATTATGCACTTTGCAAATCCACATATATTATGGTTGTTGCTGCTGATTATACCGATGGTGGCGCACTATATTTACCGTACTATTAAGGGTGGTGCGTCGATCAATATCTCTACTGTAGAGGGTGTTAGGCGCGCACCAAAGACCTTTAGGTATTGGTTGAGGCACAAGCCATTTGTTCTGAGAATGTTGGCTTTTGGTGCGATGATTGTCGCCTTGGCGCGACCCCAAGATGTCGAGATGAGCCGTAGCACCTCTAGCGAGGGTATTGATATCATGTTGGCGATAGATGTCTCGGGGTCTATGTTGGCGCGGGATTTTGAGCCCGACCGTATCACCGCCGCTAAACGTGTCGCGAGTTCGTTCATTGGGGACAGATACGGAGACCGAATTGGACTCGTTGTATTTGCTGGTGAGTCGTTTACGCAGTCGCCACTGACTACGGATCAGAGTACGTTGCAGACCCTTTTGGGGCGCGTGCGAAGTGGACTTATTGAGGATGGTACAGCCATCGGAAATGGTCTAGCCACGGCACTTAATCGCCTGAGAGAGAGCGAGGCTAAGAGTAAAGTTATCATCTTGCTTACGGATGGTGTCAACAACCGCGGATCTATTGCTCCCGTGACGGCAGCAACCATTGCCAAGGAGATGGGGGTGAAGTTGTATACCATTGGTGTTGGATCGAGGGGCAAGGCTCCATATCCGCGTGTGGATCAGTATGGTAAGATTGTCGACTATGTCGAGATGAAGGTGGAGATTGATGATAAGATGTTAACCGAGATTGCCGAGAGCACAGGCGGTCAATATTTCCGCGCCACGGATAACGATAAGTTGGTGGCTATTTATGAGCAGATCAACACCCTCGAAAAGAGTAAGGTCGAGGTGTCGGAGCGCACCATATATCATGAACAATATCTATTGTGGGCGGTGGCTGCACTCGTGCTGTTGATCACGGAGTTTATTGTTAATACGTTTATACTTAAAAGATTACCATAATGTTTAGGTTTGCAAATAGTGAGTATCTATATCTATTGGCGTTGATTCCTGCGCTGTGGATCTTATTTATATTGGCGTCGCGAGGTAGGCGTAAGCGTCTCGAAAAGTTTGGAAACTTGGAGCTTGTGCGTCAGCTGATGCCCGATGTTTCGAGAGGGCGTGTGAGACTTAAGTTTCTATTGTGGTTGGGGGCGTTGGCGTTTCTGATCTTGGCAGCGGCACGACCACAGTTCGGTTCGAAACTTCGCGAGGAGAAGAGCCAAGGCATTGAGATGATGCTTGTTGTCGATATGTCGAACTCCATGCTAGCGGAGGATTTTGCACCCAATCGTCTCGAAAGTACAAAATTCGCAATAGGTCGACTCTTCGAGGGGTTACAGCAGGATAGGGTCGGAGTGATCGCTTTTGCTGGAGATGCTGAGGTGCAACTCCCCATAACCACTGACTACCGTATGGCTCAGGCATTTACAACGCGAATGACACCCTCTGCAATGAGCGTGCAGGGTACTGATATAGGCAAGGCGATAGATTTGGCTCTGCTCTCATACTCCGAGCAGGTGAGCGATAGTCGCGTGATGATCCTTATCACCGATGGCGAGGGTCACGACAGCGGAGCTATGGCTGCGGCAGAGAGAGCTAAGGCTCAGGGTGTTAAGATCTACACAATCGGTATTGGAACGCCCGAGGGTGCGCCAATAAAGATTGACGGCAAGTTCATCGAGGATGAGAATGGCGATATGGTGGTTTCGAAGCTAGGTGAGGAGATGTTGCAGAAAATTGCCGCAACAACCGAAGGTGCATATATTCGTGCAACAAAGCAATCGCTTGGTCTTAAGGAAATTACCGACGAGATTAACGCCATGGATAAAGGCGAGCTGTCGACTGTCAAGTTCGAGGAGTATAACGAGCAGTACCAATATATGCTTGCAGTAGCTCTGTTGCTACTTCTACTTGAATTCTCAATCCTAGGACATAAAAATCCAGCACTCAAACGATTTAATATCTTTAGCGTTAAGGGTTGATAAGGTCGGTTTTTTGGTCGGCTGAGGTCGGCATTGTACTGTCCTACGCGGACGGCGGCGGGGTGCTCCCCGCGGAGCTGAACTTTTCCTAGCGGTCATGTGGTACGCAGTTTTCTAGGGAAAACTGCTAAGTTTAAAGAGATAGATTTTCAGATTTTAAAGCCTTCTAAGGTCGGCTTTAATCTGAAAATCTATCTCTTTAAACTTCACGCTACTAGCGTAGCGTGCCACATGCCGACGTTCCACTGCTCTCTGTATTGTTCCTCTATACCTGTTCAGTATTGCTGAGTAGGACTGAGAAAGGCTGAGTAGAACTGAGTAGAACTGAGTAATACACAGTTTTACTCAGCCAATAACGAATTAGGCGTGTAGTTGGAAACTACACGCCTAATTCGTTTATATAAGTCTCTAGTGACTAGCTACCGAAGTTATCATACAAGATATTCTCAGGTGGAACACCGAGGCTATCGAGCATATTTACAACTGCTGAGATCATCATTGGAGGTCCACACATGAGGTACAAAGCTCCCTCTGGATCCTCGTGGTTCTTCAAGTAGTTCTCATAAAGCACGTTGTGAACAAATCCTGCAGTATACTTAACACCTGCCTCATCAGCTACTGGATCTGGACGATCGAGAGCCAAGTTGAATGAGAAGTTAGGGAACTCGTCGATAATCTCCTGGAAATCCTCCATATAAGGAACCTCCTTCAATGCGCGAGCACCATACCAGAATGATACTGGTTTCTTGCTCTTCTGCGTCTTGAATAGATCCATGATGTGGCTACGCATTGGAGCCATACCTGCACCACCACCGATGAAGATCAACTCCTGATCGTCTGTGATGTTATCTGGCAAGAAGAACTCTCCGTAAGGACCCGATACAGTAACCTTATCTCCTGGCTTGCGCGAGTAGATATACGATGAACAGATACCTGGGTTAACCTTCTCAAATGCGCCTGCTGCGCGGTTGAATGGAGGCGTAGCGATACGGATATTCAACATGACGATGTTACCCTCAGCAGGGTGGTTCGCCATAGAGTAAGCACGATATGTAGGCTCTGGGTTTTTAGTCTCCAAGCTCCAGAAGTCCATCTTATCCCAATCCTCACGGAACTGAGGCTCAACATCCATCTCAGTAAACTTGATAGAGTCATACTTAGGAACGTCGATCTGGATGTAACCTCCACTGCGGAAGTTAAGTGACTCACCCTCGGGAAGTTTAACAACAAACTCCTTCAAGAATGTCGAGATACTGCGGTTCGATACAACCTCGCACTCCCACTTCTTAACACCCAAGACCTCCTCAGAGACCTGAATCTTCATATCCTCTTTCACCTTCACCTGACATCCCAAACGCCAATGCTCTTTCTGCATCTTGCGGTTGATAAATCCAGTCTCGGTAGGGAGGATCTCTCCTCCACCCTCCATCACTTGGCACTTACACATTCCGCAAGAGCCACCACCTCCACATGCCGAAGGCAAGAAGATTTGGTTCTCAGCAAGTGTGTTGAGAAGCGTAGAGCCGCTCTCAGTGGTGATAATCTTCTCACCACCGTTGATGTCGATTGTAACCTCACCCGAAGAGGTCAATTTTGCCTTTGCAAAGAGTAGCAATCCCACTAGAGCTAGTGTGACTACCAGAAAGGCAACAATCGAAACGATAATTGTTAAAGTCATCTTCTATAATCTCTTTTTAAAGGTTATAACTTAATTCCCGAGAACATCAAGAACGCGATACCCATAAGTCCTGTGATGATGAACGCGATACCAGGACCCTTAAGTGCTGGTGGAATGTGTGAGTAGGTAGTCTTCTCGCGGATAGCCGCCATCATGATGATAGCCAACCACCAACCTAGTCCCGAACCGAAACCATAAACTACTGAGTCCCACAACGATGTGATCTCCTGAGCCTCAACCTTCTGTTGCATAAAGAGCGAACCTCCCATGATGGCACAGTTCACTGCGATAAGTGGCAAGAAGATACCTAGCTGGCTATACAACGTAGGTGAGAACTTCTCAACGATCATCTCAACCAACTGCACAAACGATGCAATAACGGCGATAAAGACGATAAAGGTCAAGAAGCTGAGGTCGACACCTGCAACCAACGCATCGGGAGCAAGGACATACTCATTCAAAAGGTAGTTGAGAGGCACAGTCATCACCATCACAAAGGTAACAGCAGCACCCAATCCCAACGCCGTCTTAACGCTCTTCGACACGGCAATGTAAGAACACATACCGAAGAAGAAGGCGAAGACCATGTTGTCGATAAAGATCGACTTAATAAATAGATTTAATGTCTCCATACTCTATGACTATTTTTCTTGCAACTCCTGATTGCGAGCGCGGTGGAACCATATAATACAACCCGTGATGATAAGTGCCATCGGTGGGAACAACATCAAACCATTGTTTGAGTAGAATCCGCCATTTGCAGCGTACCAGCTCTCAGGAATAATCTGATAGCCCATCAACTGACCCGAACCGAAAAGTTCGCGGAAGAAGGCGATAGCCACCAAGATAACACCATAACCAATACCATTACCGATACCATCCAAGAATGCTGGCCAAGGCTTGTTACCCAACGCAAACGCCTCAACACGACCCATGATGATACAGTTGGTGATGATAAGACCTACATATACCGACAACTGCTTCGACACATCGTAGACAAACGCTTTAAGCACCTGGTCAACCAAGATTACCAACGCCGCGATAACCACCAACTGAACGATGATACGGATACGCGATGGGACTCCTGTACGCAACAACGACATCACCAAGTTAGCAAATGCCGTAACGACAATCACCGAGATGGACATCACAATCGCAGGTTTAAGCTGTACCGTAACCGCCAACGCTGAACAGATACCAAGGATCTGAACGATGACTGGGTTATTAGCACTCAAAGGACCCGTGAGGGCTTTCATATTTTTAGCCGAGAATAAAGGCTCTTTCTCTGTATTGCTCATATCTCTACTATTTTACTCATTAGACTTTTTAGACTCAAAGAAAGGAACATAGCTTCCAAGGCTACTCTCAAGCATTGCTGTCACACCGTCTCCTGTCTTAGTACCTCCCGAGATACCATCAACCATGTGTGCTGCATTGGGATCTCCAGCCTTGACGCCACCCTTCTGCAACTTAATAGAGACGAAGTTGTTACCCTTGAAGATCGTCTTGCCAACATACATATCCTGATGCTTTGCGGTAGCGATCTCAGCTCCAAGACCTGGGGTCTCACCTGCATGATCCATAACAACTCCCGAGATTGTATTCATGTCGCTCTTCAAGGCAACATAACCCCAGATTGGACCCCACAAACCAGTACCAAAGACTGGAACTACAACGCGACCATCCTTAGACTCGAATACTGGGAACTGTCCCTTCGCGAATGTACCCTTCAAATCAGACAACATTGCGATAACGTCGTTACCTGTAACACCCTCCAACTTAGCACCCTTGTTATCCACTGCATAAGCTGTGATATAGGTGTCGTAGCTCTCTGATCCCGAACCCAAGGAGTTCAAAATCGCCTGCTTCTTCTCGTTAAGGATATTAGCACTCTGCATATCTTTGAGCGACAACGCAACGAAAGCCAACGCCAACGCCACAACAACAACCATAACAGTTGAGTAGAGGATGATATAAGCGTTACTGTTCTTGTCGCTAAGGAATCCCTTTGGCTTCACTAGCTCAAAGTTTGATGAGTCAACTTTACACACTGGACACGCCTCTGGAGCACTGTCACCTGTGTGGACATGTTGACATACTTTACAAATATATTTCTTTGCCATTGCTTCTCTTATTTAACAGTTTTGATACGCTTATTACGACGAGCGATATTAGACTCTACGACGAAGTAATCCACAAGTGGAGCCAATGCGTTCATAAAGAGGATCGAGAGCATCATTCCCTCTGGGTAGGCTGGGTTGACAACACGAATCAAGATAGCGATAGCTCCAGTCATGAAACCTACGATATACTTACCTGTGTTAGTCTGAGCCGATGTCACAGGGTCGGTAGCCATAAAGACCGCTCCGAATGCGAAACCTCCAACAACAAAGTGCTCAATAGGAGAGATCATCATATACTCGCTAGCACCAACAGCATTGAATACCAACGCCATAGCACCACCTCCTACAAAGACACTCAACATTGTTCTCCATGATGCGATACCTGTGAACAACAAGATCACACCTCCAATCAAGATCGCTGCTGTCGATGTCTCACCGAATGATCCAGGGATAAATCCAAAGAAGGCATCCATGACCGAGTAAGATCTCTCAGCCACTGGGGTGTTGTTAACCAACTGCTCCAATGCGGTAGCTCCTGTGTATGAGTCAACCACTGTACCAGCCTTTGCAGCCTCCGACATTCCGTTAACCCAAACCTCTGATCCTGACATAGATGGAGTGTATGCGAAGAATGCAAATGCACGAGCCAACAACGCTGGGTTGAAGACGTTCATTCCCGTTCCACCAAATACCTCCTTACCGAAGATCACCGCGAAAGCTGTAGCCAAACCAACCATCCACAATGGAATGTCGATAGGCATAACCATAGGAATCAAGAGACCCGTAACGAAGAATCCCTCATTAACCTCGTGACCTCTCGACTGTGCGAAGATGATCTCCAAACCAAGACCAACACCGTACGAAACGATCACCATTGGCAACACAGCCAAGAATCCTGACAACAAATTCTCGAATACCGAAGCCTCCACGCCCAACATAAGTGAGCTTTGAAGTCCTGCGTTGTACATTCCGAAGAGGAACGCTGGCATCAACGAGATAAATACAACGATCATGGTACGCTTTGTGTCGATAGCGTCACGGATGTGTGCACCCTTGACAGTTGTAGTATTTGGAACAAAAAGGAGAGTCTCGATAGCGTCGAAGAACGACTCGAAGATCTCTAGCTTGCCGCCCTTAACGAAGTTTGGCTTAATATTATCAACAATTTTTCTTATCGCCTTCATCCTTATGCCTCCTTAATCATTATGTTAATACCGTCGCGGATAACCTGCTGCATATCTGTCTTTGATGGATCAACGAACTCGCAAAGTGCGAAATCCTCCTCAACAACCTCGTAGATACCAAGGTTCTCCATCATGTCGATATCACCCGCCATGATAGCCTTCAAAAGGTGCATTGGGTAGATATCCATTGGCAAATATTTCTCATAAAGACCCGTAACGACAAATGCACGACGACCGCCATTGATGTTGGTATCCAAACGATACTTCTTGCTTGGGAACAACCACGAGAAGTATGACTTCGAAACTGAGAACTTGCCAAAACGTGGCATTGCCCATCCGAAGAACTCATACTTGTCACCCTCAGGAATTACGCTCAACTGGTTAGCGTAGAATGAGATAAAGCCATCCTGCACGCTCTTAACACCTGTAAGAACGTTACCCGAGATCACGCGAACCGAGTCACCCTCAGCCTGCTCCTTGATGTTGCCACCGAGGATTGAAGCGATAGGTGCACCGCTGATAATCTGGCAATACTCTGGTGATTTCACCTCGCTACCAGTCACCGCCACGATCTTAGTCATGTCGACCTTACCTGTTGAGAACAAGCGACCTACGATCGCCAAATCCTGAACGTTGATAGTCCACACGAGATCTCCCTTAGCGATTGGGTCAACGTGGTGAATCTGAACACCGACGTTACCTGCTGGGTGCTTACCCGAGAATGATGTTACATCAACTCCCTTAGTGTCAGCAAGAACGCTCATGTTCTTAGCATCTACTCCGAAGTTAACTTTTCCCGAAGTCAACGCCTGCAACACCTCGACACCTGCCTGGATGTTACTCTTCTCCTTCGCCAACACGAAGTTGTAGTCTGGAGCTAACGGTGCAGAGTCAAATGTTGAGACAAAGATTGACTTTGGCGTTTGTGATGGGTCGGCAATGATGCCATAAGGACGTTGGATCAACATTGTCCAGAGACCTGATGACAAGAGCAACTCTACGACCTCTTCGCGAGATGCCTTCTTTGGGTCTACTTTGGCAAACTCCTTGTAGGTTTGGGTTGAGTCGGCATCTACAACGACGTTGAGAACCTTACGCTTCTCACCGCGGTTGACTGCTGAAACGGTACCGCTCACGGGAGATGTGAATACCACTCTCTCGTTGTACTTGCTAAAGAATAGCGGAGCACCAGCTTCAACTTTATCGCCCACTTTAACCAAAAGCTTGGGTGTGATCCCCTCAAAATCGGTAGGTAGAACAGCGTATTGAGCCGCTACTGGTAGCTTCTTCAACGTCTGTGCTGCTGCACCTTCGAGTTTGATGTCGAGACCCTTACGTAATGGAATGTTTTTCGACATGGTTAATTAATTATAAGTATGTATTGAATTATTTCTTCCATAAATATACGCTCGCAACAAACTGCTGTTAGCGTTATAACACAGAATAACGCCACGAAGTTACACATTTTTTCTCAGATGAGTTAATCTTTCACCATTTATTTTTTTAAAATATCTCAAAAAATCATACTTTTGTGATAAATAATAACCATTTCAACGCCTACGGCAGTAATAAATGAACCATTTTATCGTTGACATTCATACTCACTCTGCATCTCCAGATGTCGTATCACCGCGTGAACGTGGTGTACATCCGTGGTGTGCCGAGGAGATCGACATCGAGGGGGTAGATTGGGAGAGGCTAACGCACGATGCCGAGGCGATAGGTGAGATTGGGCTTGACTATGCGCGAGTGTTTGATAGGCAAAAACAACAGCAACTATTTGAAACTCAGCTATATGTCGCAGAGCAAAAGCGATTGCCTGTGGTCATTCACTGCGTTAAGGCATTTGAGTCGACACTCGCCACGCTACGTAAGTATAACCTCAGGGCGGTGATTTTTCATGGCTTTATTGGGTCGGCTCAGCAGGCGCGACAGCTTTTGGATAGAGGGTTTTATCTCTCGTTTGGGGAGCGGACAGCGCGCTCGCCCAAGAGCATTGTGGCATTGAAGATGATCCCTCTCGATCGTCTATTTGTGGAGAGTGACGAGAGTTCTACACCTATATATAATATATACGAGGAGATTGCAGCATTGAGGGGGTGCACAGCGGAGCAACTCATCGCGAGTGCGCGCGATAATTATAATAAAATTTTCAAAATAAGATAAAATAGAGATATGACAGAGTGGTTAGAGAGGACATCCCTGCTGTTGGGAGAGGAGAAGTTGGCAACGCTTAGGGGTGCAAATGTGCTCGTTGTGGGGCTTGGTGGGGTTGGAGCATACGCCGCGGAGATGGTGGCGCGTGCAGGCGTAGGGCAGATGACCATTGCCGATGCCGACACGGTAAATGTAACAAATATAAATCGACAACTTGTAGCTTTGCACTCCACAGTTGGACGTCCCAAGTCGGAGATTTTGGCGGCGCGACTTCGCGATATCAACCCCGATATCAACCTCACCATTGTCACCGAATATATCAAAGATGAGCTTACGGATCAGCTCCTCGACTCCTCGAAATTTGACTATATTGTCGACTGCATCGACACCCTTTCGCCCAAGGTTGCACTTATCAAGGGGGCGTTAGACCGTGCTATTCCGCTCGTTAGTTCGATGGGTGCAGGGGCTAAGACTGACCCAACGCTTATGGAGATCAAGGATATCTCGAAGAGCCACCACTGCCCTCTAGCTCACATGTTGCGCAAACGTCTCCACAAGTTGGGCATTCGCAAGGGGTTCAGAGCGGTATTTTCGCCTGAGCCAATTCGCAAGGGGGCGATGATTCTCTGCGAGGAGCAGAACAAGAAATCCAATGTCGGCACCATCTCCTATATCCCCGCGCTCTTTGGTATTGGATGCGCCTCGGTCGTTATTCGCGACCTACTTGGCGAGATGGAGTAATCTAACCACAAAAAACATAAAACCCATGAAAATTGTATTTCTAGACGAATATTCGATCAGTAAATGTGACCTCACTGAGCTTAAATCTTTGGGCGAATACACTGGATATGAGATCACTACAACAGCTGAGCAGGTTGTTGAACGTTGTCAAGATGCCGATATCATCATCAGCAATAAGGTGGTCATCGACGACCAGATAATGTTGCAACTTCCCAACCTGAAGCTCATATGCGTAGCTGCAACGGGAATGAACAACATTGACCTCACAGCGGCGGCAAAGCGTGGTGTCAAAGTTCGCAATGCCGTAGGATACTCGACACATTCGGTTGCGGAGTCGACAATTGCCAGCGCATTGGCACTTCTCAGGCAGATACCATACTTCGATAGCTATGTAAAGCGTGGCGACTACGCCAAGAGTGAGCGACTCTTTGTCTTTGATCGCCCTATATATCAGCTATATAGAAAGCATTGGGGTATCATCGGCATGGGCAATATTGGTCGCGAGGTGGCACGCTTAGCCTCAGCATTTGGTTGCGAGGTTGCCTACCACTCTACGTCTGGTGTTTCGCGCAAGGAGGATTACAACTCAATGTCGTTGGAGGATCTTTTGGCGTGGAGCGATGTTGTCTCAATTCACGCGCCACTCAGCGACTCAACGCGCGGATTAATTGCGAGCGCAGAGCTTAATAAGATGAAAGAGTCGGCGATATTGATAAATGTTGCGCGCGGAGGTATTGTTTGTGAAGCCTCTCTTGCCGAGGTGCTTAATAACAACATTATCGCAGGGGCGGCACTCGATGTCTACGTCAACGAACCTCTCGAATCCCAATCTCCACTCACGACGCTCAATGACCCATCCAAAGTGATCCTCTCAACCCACAACGCGTGGGCAGCTGAGGAGTCTATCGAGGGTCTTGTGGCGGTAATATGCCAAAATATAAGAGAGCTTGCATAGGGAACATCTCTGCGCCTCATGCAAACTCTCTGCTCAAATATACTATCTCTAGCCTCGTAGGTTGTGGCTCATAACGGGGAGGAGCATCTTGTTGAACTGCTCGTGTTCCACAAGGAATCCATCGTGACCGAATAACGACTCAATCTCGGTATATCGGGCATTTGGAATCTGTGTCGTCAACTCGCGAAGATCCGCTGGAGGGAATAGGATATCGGTTGTTATACCGACAACTATTGTCTCCGCCTCGATTGTCGAGAGAGCTTTCTCTGTGCCTCCACGTCCGCGACCCACGTCATGCGTGTCGAATGAGTTGAGGATTGAGTAGTATGAATATACATTGTAACGTCTACACAACTTCTCACCTTGATATCTCTGGTAGCTCGATGCGCGGTGGTCGTCAATACGCTCATCACCATTCTGTTGGGTGATGTTGTAACCATGGAATCCGCGATATGTGAGTAGAGCTATTGCACGCGCAGCGGATAGTCCCTCCATACCAGCATCGTCACGACGCTCTCCAAATGTTCTGTCCGCACGAATTGCCATGCGCATAGTCTCATCTATGGCGATGCACCATGGGCTTGCCTTCGCTGCGGTTGCCACCAACACCATGCGCTTGAATCTCTTAGGCTCCATCACCGCCCACTCCAAAGCCTGAAAACCTCCGACCGAGCAACCTAGGATGGTGTCGACCTCTCCAACGCCTAGAACATCCGCCATAATCTGGTGTGCCCTAACGATGTCGCGAATTGTGAAGTCGGGAAAATCACCATAGTAAGGCTCTCCAGTGTTTGGATTTGTGTGCAGTGGAGCTGTTGTTCCGTATGGCGAACCCAAGATATTTGCGCAGACAACATAGTGCTCCGCAGGATCTAGTATTGCTCCGCTCTCCACGGTGTGTGGCCACCAATCCTCCACATCTGAGTTTGCCGTGAGTGCGTGACACACCCAAACAACGTTATTGTGCCTCTTGCTCATCTCTCCAACTGTGGAGTAGGCAATTGTAAGTTCGGGAAGAACCTCACCGCTCTCAAGCACAAAGGGTTCTGGGTGTTTATAATATAGGATATCCATGCGTAGTCTCTCTCTCTCTGTTAGTCCGAAAAAATATTACAACTTTTGAAGTGCTCCATCCAAGTCCGCCTTGATATCCTCGATATTCTCGATACCGACCGAAACGCGCAACAAGTTGGGGTGTACACCTGCCGATATCAACTCCGACTCGCTGAGCTGTGAGTGGGTCGTTGATGCAGGGTGGATGATGAGGGTCTTGTTGTCGCCAACATTGGCAACGTGGTAGATCATCTCAACATTGTTGATGATCGTCGCCGCCTCCTTGATGCCTCCCTTGATGCGGAACGACAAGACACAACCATATCCATTGCGGAGATATTTATCCGCTGCCGCCTTGTATTTGTTGCCTTTGAGTCCTGGGTAGTTGACGCTTTCCACCTTGGGGTGTGCCTCCAACCACTGCGCCAACTCTAGGGCGTTGTCCGAGGAGCGTTGAACTCTCAGCGATAGAGTCTCAAGACCCTGAGCCAACAAGAACGAGTTGAATGGCGAGATACACGCACCAATGTCGCGCAGACCCTCGCAACGAACCTTAGCTGCAAAGGCGGCTGCACCGAAGTGTTTCCAGAAGTTTAGACCGTGGTAGCTCTCAACAGGCTCTGCAATAAGTGGATACTTGCCATTGTCCCAGTTGAAGTTACCGCCATCAACTACAACACCACCCATAGATGTCGCATGTCCACCGATCCACTTTGTAGCGGAGTGTGTAACGACATTTACGCCCCACTCGATAGGCTGGAATAGGTAACCACCGCAACCAAACGTGTTGTCGCAGAATAGAGCGATCCCCTTTCTCTTAGCCAACTCAATGATAGGCTCAAAGTCTGGAATGCTGAACTCAGGGTTTCCGATGGTCTCCAAATATATCGCCTTGGTGCGCTCGTCAATAAGCGACTCGATGCTCTTTGGATCGTCACCATTAGCAAATCGAACGTCGATGCCCAAGCGAGTAAATAGGTGTCTGAAGGCGTTGAATGTTCCTCCGTAGAGGTATGATGTGGTGACGATGTTGTCGCCTGCGCTGGTGATTGTGCACAATGCTGTGAACTGCGCCGCCATGCCCGATGCAGTAGCTACCGCAGCAATACCACCCTCTAGGGCAGCGATTCTCTGCTCAAAGACATCCGATGTGGGGTTTGTGATTCGAGTGTAGATATTTCCACCCTCCTGCAAGGCGAAAAGTGCCGCTCCGCGCTCTGTGCTTCCAAACTCAAAGGCTGTGCTCTGATATATAGGTAGTGAACTTGCTCCAGTCAATGGGTCTGCTTTGTGACCTGCGTGAACCTGCAGTGTCTCGAAACTATATTTCTTTTGTGTCATCTTTTTACTTATCTCTTTTTAAAAATATTTACTATAATAAGGTGTTGCATGAGGAGTTGTTAATGGGTTAGACATTGTTGTTATACATAAAAAAACCGACCTCATGGTGGAGATCGGTATGTTATGTATAACTACATGAACGTCCTACCTCCTCATCGGTGGCTTAGCATCATGCACATGCACATTCGATATGTAGTTATTATCCTCATGCACCGCAAAGATAGAGAGACAAATTCGATTTTACAAATTTTTTAAAGAGAAAAACAAAAAAAATGGGACAGAGGGACAATGGGACGAAATTTAATTATCTCGCTGTCCCATTGTCCCTCTGTCCCCAAAATTGTAGCGTTACTCCTTGCTCAACTCTTTGCGCTTGCCGAGAGGAATTGCGATACCCAACGACAAGTTCATCATAGTCTGCTCAATTGGAATATACTGCGCTGTCTTTTCCGATGTCAAGACATTTGTTGCGATGTAGAAGTTGATCCACGCTGGCGAGAAGTTAGCCGCAAAACCCAAAGAGTTGCTCTGGTTGTTTGTCAAGGCATAACTCATTGCTAATGTGAACCAATTCACTGGGCGGAAGTATACTGATGGAACAACGTTGTGGATAGTCTCGCTAGCCCAGAAACGCGCTGAGTATACAGCTCCAACGCCCAACTTGTCGTCCAAAAGGCGGTACTCAGCACCCAAGTTGATGTTAGCCTGCAAGAATCGTGTCGATGCCTTAGCCTCATCACTCACGAAGTTGATCTCGTCAAGGTCGAAATCCACAGTGTTCGATGTGTTGCCATCGAGGTCTACATCAACACCTTGGAATGACTGAGAGCTAGCGACAGATCCTGTGACGTTGTTGCTCTTACCCCAAGCGATGAAACCAATATCGTTAGCTGACAACGAGACATATAGGTTCTCGATAGGGTTGTACTCAACTCCCAAGTCGATAGCTGCTCCATAACCTGCAGGCCCGAAAGAGCCCATCTCGACATCGCCAAGTTCAAACTCATCTCCTGCCGAGATGTCATCACCGCTGATGCTAGCCCCAGGAGCGTAGACGCTAAGCTCTCCAGCTGCATCAACCTTCCACTCCTCAAGACCCATAGAGACATCGAACTTCGAGATCTCAAGTTTCGCATTTGCCATACCCATAAGGATCTTCAAGCGTGCACCGACATTGATCTTGTCGTTCACAGCCCACGCATAACCAAACGCCGCCTCCATGAAGTTCTCAGCGTAGATGCTGATGCCACCCATGTTGTTCGATGTTCCCAACTTAGCGAACTCGAAGAGCTCGTAAGGCATGCTCATATTCATATAGGTACGCATACCAAGTTCAAATGACCAGAAACCTTTTGTTCCCTCTTTGTAGCCTCCCATGCTGAGGATGTTGATGCGATTCTCAAAACCGATGTAGTTTGAACCCTTGTTCAAGCTACCAAGAGCCTGAGCCGATGAGATTGAACCATCGAGAATCGTCACGAGGTCGCCATTCGTGTTCTGCTTTATGAGGTCTCCCAC
The DNA here is from genome assembly GCA_047173185.1 of Rikenellaceae bacterium. Classification (GTDB taxonomy): domain Bacteria; phylum Bacteroidota; class Bacteroidia; order Bacteroidales; family Rikenellaceae; genus Alistipes. The sequence goes on along the minus strand of JBCQVH010000010.1, from coordinate 18,144 downwards.
CGAGATGTTACCAGTGACACCAAGGCTCATAGATCCAACAATCGGAATTGCGAAGTAGCCGCGGTCGGGTGTAAATGCTGCATTGAGCGAACGTCGCTCAATGGCGTCGGGCATAAAGTAAGATGTGTAATCTTGCGCCATAGCCCCAATAGCTGCGCATGCCAATATTGCAGAGAGTATAATTTTCTTCATATCTATTTAACTAAGCTAGTTGTCAATTTAAAGTTTAACGCTGCCTTGCATCAAGACACCCAAGATGATCTTAAGATACTGAGCACCATCTGTATCTACTGAGCTGTACTCCGTGATGTTGATCTTAGATTGGATTGACAAATCGCCACTGTTAAGAAGGCTAATTAGCTCCGCCATAGATAGCTCATCGCTCAATGAAATAGTCTGATTATCTGCAACAATACTCAACGACTCAACCTCAAACTTGAAAGGTAGTGTACCCTCGTCTGTGATTAGTGTGATGATCGAGATGGTGTTCTGAAGATCTGAGAATAGATCCTCTACGCTGCTGATGTCAAGCTTGCTGATTGTCTGCGAAATCTCGTGTGATGTGTTGTCTTTGATGTACTTAGTGACATAGGTGTAGAACTCATCTTTTAGCTCCGAAGCATCAAAATCTGCCACGCTAATAGTCGAGAGGATAGTTGCGCTGATAGTCTCAGCTGACTCATCTGGGTCTACGCCAAACTTCTCATAAACCAATTTGAACTCATCCTTGTCGCTGATAATCTTCTCAGCAAGAGTCATTCGCTTGTCCTCGCTAGTCTTAAGTTCTGCAAGGAGTAGATCGACAATGCGGTCGCTCTCTGTTCTGCTCACTGTCGCGTCGTCGCTAGCGAGCTTCGCGATATCGAGAGTCGTGTTCGAAGGCAACCAAGCGTCGGCTGTCTCTAGCACCTCGCTGATGTTGTCACCGATAGAGCTACCATCCGAAGCACGGCTAAGAACTACCGTAGGGGTAGAGTCGGTCGAAGAGAGGGCTGCTGCCTCCTCGTTAACGTTGATCTTGAAGTTAGCAACGGGGAGCGAAAATTCGGAATCCTCATTACCAATCTCAATGTTGTCGGTGTCGACATTTGAGAGGTCAAAATCCTCATTTACATTACAGCTAGCTAACATAGTTGTAGCTGCAATAATCAAAAGTAAGTTTTTAATCATATTGTATTAAATTTAAAATAGTTACTTAACTCAATAATGTATACGCACATATTATCTGCAAAGTTACAAAATTGTATATGATAAGCAAAAACCGAGCAATATTTTTTGTGATTTTTATTATACAGTTCGCGGCTGTATATTTCGTAATCCTCATGATTTTTGTTATATTTGCTCTATGAATAGTCGCGAAGAGATACTCAAAGAGAGGGTTGCTGCCCTGCCCCTCGAACCAGGGGTCTACCAGTTTGTCGATAAGAACGACAATATAATATATGTGGGTAAGGCGAAGAGTCTGCGAAAGCGAGTCTCTTCATACTTCGTGGCGAGCAAGGAGCACAGCACCAAGGTGAGGGTGATGGTGCGCCAAATCTGCGATATTCGACATATTGTCGTGGGTAGCGAGGGGGATGCTCTGCTACTCGAAAACTCACTTATTAAGAGCCTGCAACCGCGATATAATATTCTGCTCAAAGACGATAAAAGTTATCCGTGGATTGTTCTGCTCAAAGAGCCGTTTCCGCGCGTCTTGTCGACAAGGAGGCTCGTTCGAGATGGCTCGCAATACTTTGGACCTTACAGTTCGATCTCGATGCAGAGGGTGGTGCTGGAGTTTATTCGCGAAGTTATTCCGCTCAGAACCTGTAAGTTGAATCTCTCCCCTGCGGCTATTTCGCGCGGAAAGTATGGTGTCTGCTTGCAGTACCATCTGGGGAACTGTCACGCTCCGTGCGTTGGGCGACAGAGCGAGGAGGAGTATGCGGAGTATGTCACCATGGCATCTTCGGTGTTGAAGGGTGACCTAAAGCCAGTTCGTGCCCACCTAACGGCTGAGATGACGCGCGCCGCCGAGGAGCTGAAGTTTGAAGAGGCTCAGCGATATAAACAGCGTTTGAGCGCGTTGGAAAATTATACTCATAAGTCGGTGATTGTCAGTGCAAAGATTGTCGATGTCGATATCTTCTCGTTGCTCACCGAAGATCCCGATATCGCCTACTGTAACTACCTGCGTATTCGCCACGGTTCGATAGTGGGTCTCTATACCGCTCCGTTATCAACTGGTGTTGATAGCTCACCCGAGGAGATCTTAACCCTTGCTATTCAGCTTATTATGGAGCGTACGGAGCAGAGGTTGGCACGCGAGGTTATTGCGTCATACGTCCCCACTTCATCGGCACTCTTTGATGGGGTAACCTTTACAGTCCCTAAGCGTGGCGAGAAGCTCGACCTGCTCAACTTTTCGCTCAAAAGCGCGAGGATATTTCGTGCCGAACAGCTCAAAAACTTGGAGATCAAGAACCCTGAGCGTCATGCTGATAGACTTATGGCGGCGATGCAACGCGAGTTGAGGCTCGACCGCGAACCGCGACATATCGAGTGCTTTGATAACTCCAACTTGCAGGGTACAAATCCTGTCGCCTCGTGTGTGGTTTTTCGCAACGGAAAGCCATCGCGCAAGGAGTATCGACATTTCAATATTAAGACGGTGGTGGGTGCGGATGATTTCGCCTCCATGCGCGAGATTGTATACCGTCGCTACTCGCGAATGATTGAGGAGGGGCAACAGCTTCCCGACCTTGTTATTGTCGATGGAGGTAAGGGGCAACTCTCTAGTGCGTATGATGTTCTGTGTGGCTTGGGTATTGAGAATCAGCTACCTATCGTAGGTCTTGCCAAACGTATTGAGGAGGTTTTCTACCCCGATGATTCAATGCCTTACTATTTGAGTCGTACTGGCGAGCCACTGAAGGTTGTCTGTCATCTTCGTGATGAGGCGCACCGATTCGGTATCACTTTTCACCGCCAAAAGCGTAGTAACAACTTCATCACCTCGGAGTTGGAGAGCATCAGCGGAGTTGGTGCAAAGAGTGTCAACGCGCTACTAAAGCGTTTTAAGACGGTCTCGAAGATCAAGAGCGCGACAGTTGAGCAGATCGCGGAGGTGGTTGGCGAGGCGCGTGCAAAATGTGTTGTCGACCACTTTTCTGGACGGTAATATCTTATGCCGTAAAGCCTAAAAATTAAAAATTCAAGTGTGAAATATCTGTAGTTTTTGGTTTAAAGTGCCTAAAAATTGGTTGTTTTATTAAAAATTGGCACTAAAATAGTGGTTAAATTAAAAAATAATCGTATCTTTAGACACCAATTTTTTATTAAAACTACATATATTTTATGAAAGCAGCAGAGCAGCAGTATGTTGATGCCTTTATGTCTGGCATTATTGCTAAGAGTCCAAATGAGCCAGAGTTCCATCAGGCGGTGTTGGAAGTTGTGGAGTCGTTGGCTCCCTATATCTTGGAGAATCCTATACTTCAGGAGCTTAAAATTCTTGAGCGTATCGCAGAGCCAGAGCGCGTGGTAATGTTCCGTGTGTCGTGGCTTGACGACAAGGGCGAGGTTCAGATCAACCGCGGTTACCGTGTGCAGATGAATAGCGCGATAGGTCCTTACAAGGGCGGTCTTCGTTTCCACCCATCTGTGAACCTTGGCGTTTTGAAGTTCTTGGCGTTCGAGCAGACATTCAAAAATAGCCTCACAACGCTACCAATGGGTGGCGGTAAGGGAGGATCAGATTTCAACCCACACGGAAAGTCAGACAACGAGGTTATGCGTTTCTGTCAATCATTCATGACAGAGTTGCAGCGTCATATTGGTCCTGATACGGATGTTCCAGCAGGAGATATCGGTGTTGGTGGTCGCGAGGTTGGTTTCCTTTATGGTCAGTACAAGCGTCTACGCAACGAGTTCACAGGCACTCTTACAGGTAAGGGTCTTGGATGGGGCGGTAGCCCACTTCGTCCCGAGGCTACAGGTTACGGAACTTGCTACTTCGCTAAGGAGATGCTTGCAACACGTGGCGATAGTTTTCAGGATAAGATCGTTGTGATTTCGGGTTCGGGTAACGTTGCTCAGTACGCAACTGAGAAGACAACAGAGCTAGGCGGTAAGGTGGTTACACTCTCTGATTCAGCTGGTTATATCTATGATGCTGAGGGTATTGACGCTGAGAAGTTGGCTTTCGTTATGGAGCTTAAGAACGTTCAACGCGGACGTATCAAGGAGTATGTGGCTAAATATCCAAATGCTCAGTACTTTGAGGGTCAGCGTCCTTGGGGCGTGAAGTGTGACATCGCTCTTCCATGCGCAACACAGAATGAGTTGGATGGTGACGAGGCTCAGGTGCTTATCGCTAATGGTTGTATGTGTGTTGCCGAGGGTGCTAACATGCCATCGACTCCCGAGGCTGTGACTAAGTTCATCGAGGCTAAGATCCTCTACGCTCCAGGTAAGGCATCCAATGCTGGTGGTGTTGCGACGTCGGGTCTTGAGATGACTCAGAACTCTATTCGTTTGCAGTGGACACCTGCTGAGGTGGATGAGAAGTTGCACGGCATCATGTGTGCTATCCACGAGGCTTGCGTGAAGTATGGCGCAGATGAGACTGGATATGTCAACTATGTGAATGGTGCGAATGTAGCTGGATTCATCAAGGTTGCCGACGCTATGATGTCGCAGGGTTGCATCTAGTAGAGATCTCTGTATAGAGCACTCTAAATATGTATAGCTCTCGAATTAGGGACTGCCAATGGCGGTGCTTAATTCGAGAGCTGTGTTTTGTTATGTTGTGATTGTGTGGGTGAGGGTGCAAAAGAAAAACGACCTACATTGCTGTAAGTCGTTTTAGTGACACCGCCAGGACTCAAACCTGGAACCTTCTGATCCGTAGTCAGATGCTCTATTCAATTAAGCTACGGTGCCGTCCTTTATCTTTGCCGTCAAGTGTTACCCTCATTGCGAGTGCAAATATAGAGCATTTTTTTGATCTGTGCAAATTTTGACGAGGTAAATTTTAAAGTTCTGTTAACTTATTTTTATGTGCCTCTTGCAAATCTTTGAACATCAGCGATATATGCGGATGTTATTTTTTTGAGCTTTTCGTGCTCTTAACCTCTCTCTCGGGGTTGCTCTTGATAAATTGTTCCCACGAGGAGCTGCCTGAACGAGTCTGAGACTTGCGTCCGCCGCCGAGTCCCTTCACCTTGTCGCCTAAGGCAACGCCATTGAGGGGGCTTGTGAGGTTGTAGAAGTGGCAGAGTGCTGCCGCGATACCATCCGTGGCATCTGCCTTGGAGGGGAGATCGTTGAGCCTCAATATCGAGGAGACCATATTTGCAAGCTGCTCCTTGGTTGCTGCTCCACGCCCCGTCACCGCCTGCTTAATTCGCGTGGGGGCATACTCAAAGACATCGACTTCGCGACTGAGTGCCGCCGCCATGGCGACACCCTGCGCGCGTCCTAATTTCAACATCGACTGTACATTCTCGCCAAAGAAGGGAGCCTCCAGAGCTACCTCTCTAGGTTTGTACTCGTCGACTAGAGCCGATACGCGGTCGAAGATATGTTTGAGCTTGGCGTAGGGATCGGTGAATTTGTGGAGGTCGATAACCCCCAACACAACACACTTCACCTTGCGACCCGTCACCTCGATGATGCCGTAGCCCATGAAGTTAGTTCCAGGGTCGATGCCCATGATTCTGAAGCTCTCCTCGACTGCCATACATTATATAGGTATAGATCTACTCGCCTTGGAGCTTAGCAACCGCCTTTTTCAACTCACGAACATCGCGTGCGATCTCGGGAAGATCTTTCGATGCTGCCGCCATGCGGTGGAATTTGATACCAGGGAGTGCTGGGTAGCCCATGCGAACCTCGCCATCTGGAACATCCTTGTCGATACCGCTCTTTGAGCCGATCATAACCTTGTTGCCGATGGTTACGTGGTCGGCAATACCAACCTGACCGCCTAGGAAGCAGTTGCTACCGATGCGTGACGACCCTGCGATACCCATCTGCGATGATGATACGGTGTTCTCGCCAATCTGTACGTTGTGCCCCACCTGAATAAGGTTGTCCAACTTAACGCCGCGGCGGATGATTGTCGAGTCGGTCTTTGCGCGGTCGACACATGTGTTTGCGCCAATCTCCACGAAATCCTCGATGATAACATTTCCCAACTGTGGGATCTTGTTGAATCCACCATTGCCATCGGGGGCGAAGCCAAAGCCATCAGCACCAATCACAGCACCTGCATGGATGATGCAGTTTGCTCCGATATGGCAACCCTCGTAGATCTTGACTCCTGCGTAGAGGATTGTCCCCTCGCCGATTGTCACCCCGTCGCCAATGTAACACTGAGGGTAGATCTGGCAATTTGCACCAATCTTAACGCCCCCCTCGACCACGGCGAAGTCACCAACGTAGCAGCTCTCGCCAACCTCCGCGCTCTCCGAAATAGATGAACGCTCGCTGATGCCGCTCTTCTTGGGGCGTGCCGCGCTGTACATCTCAAGGAGCTTGAGGATGCACTCACCTGCATTGTCCACCTTTACGAGTGTCGCAGCGATGGGTGCTGAGGCGATGAATGATTTGTCAACAAGGACAATAGATGCCTCGGTGGTGTAGATGTATGCCTCATATTTTGGGTTGATGAGGTAGGCTAGTGAACCAGCTTTACCCTCCTCGATTGACGAAACAGTCGAGACCATTGCGTTCTTGTCACCTTCGATGTCGCCGCCTAGGAAGCCTGCGATCATCTCGGCTGAAAATTCCATTTTCATAGATATGTAGTTGTTTTAGATTAAATATTTATCAAGGTTGACCCCCTCGGGCATCAACTCCGTAACGTCGCGACCATATGCCAAAAGCTCCTGCACCACGCTTGACGAGACATGTGACAGCTCGGCTGGGGTGACCAGAATGAGTGTTGCAATCTCGGGAAAGAGTCTGCGGTTGATGGCGTCGAGGTTGCGCTCATACTCGAAATCTACCGATGTGCGAACTCCGCGGATCATCGCCTGAGCTCCAACCTCTGCGGCGAAGTCGCCCGTAAGCCCCTCATATATAAGTGCCTCGACGCGTGGCTCATCTTGGTATAGCTCCTCGATAAGGCGTTTGCGCATCTCGACATCGAGAAGTCCTTCTTTGTTCATGTTGTGACCTATGGCGACAACAACGTGGTCGAAGAGGCGCAACGCCTGCTCAACGAGTGACTGGTGACCGCGTGTGAATGGGTCGAAAGATCCGGGGATAAGTGCTACTCTTTTCATGTATTAATGGTATTGAAAAGCAAATATAACAAAAAATGCGGAGTCTCTACGTATAAACGCAAAAAGAAGTTATCAACAATTGTTAATAACTTCTTTGAATATGTTAATTATTTGAGATGTCAGTGAGTGAAAATCCTCCCTTTTTGGCTGTTTTCTCTCTCAAAAGCTATTCTGCTCTGTGTTGGATATTGCAATTTTTCGAAATCCGCAACGGCATTTGTGATATCTGTTAATAACATGTCAGCCATGTCGCGCGACATTCCTTGGCGGACAACGACACGCATAACTATCATGTTGTCAATATCTTTAGGCATGGTGTAGGCTGGAACCATCCACCCAGTCTGTTGAAGTTTGTCCTGCAAATCGTAGAGTGTCCAGCGTGCGCGCTTGTTGTACTCCTCGTCCATATGCCAAATAAATAGAGGGTTATCAACATTTTGTGCAAAGTTTTCAAAACATTCCATCTTTCCGATCTCCTCGTGGCAATATTTCGCAATCTCCATCGCGCTTTTTTGAACATCGCGGTAGCCCTCAAAGCCCAAACGGATGAAGTTGTAGTATTGACCGAGGATCTGTGCTGCAGGGCGTGAGAAGTTGAGTCCCACCTGCGTAACCTTTGCGCCAAGGTAGTTGACACTGAACGACATCTCATCGGGAAGCATCGTCTTGTCGCGCCAAACAATCCAACCTAGACCAGGGTAGACAAGACCATATTTGTGTCCCGAGGTGGAGATTGAGCAGACGTTGTCGAGTCTAAAATCCCAACTCTGGTCGGGGTCGATGAATGGTAGAATGAAGCCACCCGAGGCGGCATCGACATGTATCGGAATGTTGAAATCCATCTTGGTGTTGAACTCCGTGAGGGCTTTGTCGAGAGCCGCGACATCATCGTTGAGACCTGTCCACGTCACGCCAACGATGGGGACGATGCAGATGGTGTTCTCATCACACATCTCGATAGCTTTCTGAGGATCAAGTGTTTGACTCTCCATGGTGAGCGGAACGGTGCGAAGCTCAATTTGCCAAAGTTGGCAGAATTTCTCCCAGACAACTTGAAAAGCCGAACTCATGACGAGGTTTGGTTTGTCGATGGGTTTGCCCTGCTCGGTGCGACGCTTGCGCCAACGCAACCACGCCGCCACGCCACCCAACATGCACGCCTCCGATGAGCCTATGCCGACACAACCTGTCTTCCACTCCGCCTCCTCGGGTGAGTTCCAGAGGTTGGCGAGGATGTTGACGCAACGACCGCTCATCACCGCAACGCGAGGGTACTCCGTCTCATCAATGTAGTTGATATCTATCGCCTCGTTCATCAAGCGCGTGGCGTGCTCGTCCATATATGTTGTGACGAAAGTTGCGAGGTTGAGGCGCGCCTGAGTCTGTGCATAGGTCTCATTTTTAACCATTTGGTAGGCGATCTCGGGAGGTGTCATGCTTTGTGGAATCTCCTGCGTGGGGGCAGGGTGTAGCATCTGCTCCGAGGCGTAGATTGCCGTTGCGGAGTTGGATTTTTTTTGTTCCATAATCTGTAGCTTTATGTATTATTGATAAAAAGTTTCTAATCGTAAAGAGCCGATCCAAAAACTTTGCCATAAATTGATTACCTTCGCAGAGTTGTAGAGCCTTGCAGAGATGAATATTCGAAACTTTTATATCCTACTTTTTGTCGCCTTTTGTGTGTCGCGCGTTGTCGGCGCGACACCACCTATTGGTGTGGCGTATTGGGATGTCGATGGATTCTACGACACTATCCCCTCGCTATTTTATGACGATACTCGATATACATCGTCGGGTCGATATCGTTGGACAACAGAGCGTTATCGCGCCAAGGTGGAGCGTGTTGTTGAGGTGGTGGACTCCATGCGCCTGCCCCTTGTCGCGCTCTATGGCGTGGAGAGCGAGGATGTTGTGCGCGATATTGTTGCGACCTCCAAGATCGGCTACTCTTACACCCACCGAACCATATCTTCGCGCGATGGTCTCGACTTTGCGCTGCTCTACTTTGGTGATATCTTGGCGGTGGATTATGTGAGGGTGATCTCTCGGAGGCTCTACGTTGAGGGGGTGCTCTCGGTTGAGGAGCCGCGCAGTGGTGGTAAAATCCATAAGTGTAGGATCGGGATCTGGTTGGCGATGTCGAGCGAGGATATGTGCTCTTGCGAACCCCCTCACAATCTTCCACTTCCTGACATTATGTTGGTGGCTGGTAGGGTGTCACACAGAACTATTTCAAGATTGAAGATTTGGGATCCACTCAATGAGCAGGAGAGGGAGGGGCGCGGAAATTGTGCCTCCTCACGAGGGTGGTATCTGCGCGACAGAATAGGTGTCAAACCTGCAGGTGTGTTATGTGGACGAGGGATATATATCAAGAGTTGGTTGCTCGACCCTCGTAGCGGTGTGCCGCTGGGGACATTCAACCGCGATAGCTACACGGCAGGTTATAGTCGTTCGTTGCCGATTTATCTCTATCTCGATGTTGAGACGGTGAGATGATTGGAGTTATTATTTATCGGTTAAGTTCCGAAAACTCCGACTTTATTTCCTACCTTTGTGACCTATGTATAAGTTTTCAAAATATAAGGAGCAGTATAAGTTAAACCTACAGCTCGCAATTCCAGTTGTGATGTCGCAACTGGGCAATATCGTTGTGCAGATTGTCGACAATGCGATGGTTGGTCAATATGGAGGTGATGATCCGCTACCGTTGGCGGCTACCGCCTTTGGAAGTAGCATCTTTATGGTGTTGTTTGTCACGGCTATGGGACTCTCGTTGGGTCTGACGCCACTTGTTGGTGAGTTGTATGCGCAGGGGCGTCATGGTCGTGCGGCGGAGTATCTCCAAAATGGAATAGTCCTCTACTCGTTGGTGGGTCTGCTTATTATGGGTGTGCAGTTGGCGACAATTCCACTCTTTCAATATATGGGTCAACCTGCGGAGGTGATTGAGGCGGCAACACCATACTATATGACGTTGACGTTGGGAATGTTGCCCCTTATGATATTCTTCACCTTCAAGCAGTTCTTGGAGGGGTTGGGCAACACTAAGGTCGCAATGTATTGTGTCATAATAAGTAACGTTGTCAATGTCTTTTTCAACTGGGTCTTTATCTCGGGAAACCTCGGTGCTCCAGAGTTGGGTGCTACGGGTGCAGGTATCGCTACGCTGATATCGCGTGTGTTGATGGCGGTTATGTTGGTGCTCTATTTCTTTAAGTCGGGAGAGTTTGGCGATTATATCATCCGCTTTGCGAGGGTCAACATCAAGCGCGCGTCACAATTGAAGTTGGTGATGATGGGTATCCCGATCTCGTCTCAGATATTTTTGGAGGTTACGGCATTCGTCATCACGGGAGTTATGTGCGGATGGCTTGGAACGACAGCCATCACAGCTAACCAGATAGGTATGACATTGGGGCACTCGGCATTTGCGATTGTTATGTCGATAGGCGTGGCGACGACAATTCGTATTTCGCACTGTTTTGGTAGGCGTAGTATCCGTGAGATGCGCTTGGCATCAAAGGCGGCATGGCATTTGGGGTTGGCTTGGAATGTGGCGATAGCTATATTCTTCATAACGTTGAGTGGGGTGTTGCCCAAGCTATTCTCGACAAATGCGGAGGTGATAGATCTCGCCTCGACCATCATAATCTTTATCGTTATGTATCAAATTCCCGATGGCGTGCAGAGTATCAGCGTTGGTATTTTGAGGGGCATGCAGGATGTTAGGGTTATCATACCTATAGCCTTTATATCCTATTGGGTGGTGGCTATCCCTGTGGGTTATCTCTTTGCTTTTCCAGTCGATTGGGGACCTAAGGGGTTGTATGTTGGGCATATCTTTGGACTCTCAACAGCCTCGATACTTATGATCTGGCGAATAAAGTGGGGTCAAAATAGACTCCTTAGGGGTGCGAAATAAGGTGAATTGATTTTTTTTTGTTACCTTTACGAAAATTTACTTTAGAACTATGAGCTGTAATTGTAAAAACAGACCAAATATAGGCCGCGGTGCGGCATTCTGTCACTGTAATGATGAGTTGGAGGCTACAATCCATGAGGGTTGTTTCAAGCTCCACGAGACCGATTGGTTGGAGGAGTTTCCCAACAATGAGGCGACAGATATCTTCGAGATACGTTTCAAAAATACGCGTCGTTCATACTACCGTAATGTCAATAACTTGGAGTTGAAAGTTGGTGATATCGTAGCTGTTGAGGCGTCACCAGGTCACGATATTGGCGTGGTGTCACTCTCGGGTGATATGGTGATGAGGCAGATGCGCCGCGTGGGTTTCAACCCCCAGAATGGCGAGTATAAGAAGATCTATCGCAAGGCGAAACCATACGATATTGAGAAGTGGCAGGAGGCGATTGCCTTGGAGCACGAGACGATGATCCTGTCGCGCCAGATCGCTGCGGATATGGGTCTCAATATGAAGATCGGAGATGTTGAGTATCAGGGCGATAAGATCAAGGCGATATTTTATTATATTGCCGACGAGCGTGTCGACTTCCGTGAACTTATCAAGGTCTTTGCCGAGAAGTTCCACATTCGTATTGAGATGAAGCAGATCGGTGCGCGTCAGGAGGCTGGGCGTATCGGAGGCTTGGGAGCGTGCGGTAGAGAGTTGTGTTGCGCATCGTGGGTCTCGAACTTCACCAGCGTGACAACCAATGCTGCGCGTGTGCAGGAGATCTCGCTCAACCCCTTGAAGTTGGCAGGTCAGTGCTCCAAGTTGAAGTGCTGCTTGATGTATGAGTATGACACATATGTAGATGCACGCAAGGGATTCCCTCGCCTAAGAGAGCCACTTCAGGCTATAGATGGCGAGTTCTACCTTGTGAAGAGCGATATTTTGGCAGGTACTATGGTCTTTAGTAGTAGCCGCGACTCGATGTCGAATGTTGTGACGTTGCCAGTGTCGCGCGTCAAGGAGATCTTGGCGATGAACAAGGCAGGCAAGAGGGTGGATCAGCTTCAGCGTGAGGAGGATATCGAGGTTAAGACCGAGGAACCAACATATCGCACTGAGGAGGATAGCATCACACGTTTCGATAATGCGAGACGAAAAAATAGAAATAATCGTAACCGCCCCAAGGGTGGCAATCGACCTGAGGGTGAGCGCGAAAATCGCGAGCTGAGAGAGTCAAGAGAGCCACGTGAGCCAAGAGGAGATCGTCCAGAGCGTGGCGAGCGCAAGGAGCGAACTCCGCGACCACCACGCCCACCACGTGAAAACCGTGGAGAGTCTCAGCAGTCTCAGCCCGAGGGTGGCGAGGGTCAACCACGTCCAAATCGCAACAACCGCAATCGCAACCGCCGACCAAATAGGGGTCAAGGTGGCGAGGGTGGCAATGCAGAGCAGCGCAAGCCATTGCAAAATGATGCACCCAAGGGTGGGGATAAGCAGTAGAGTAGGGTAGCGACGATGAGACAGTTCGTGGGTTTTGTTTTCGCAATTTTGTCAATTGGTGCGTCGAGTTGTATATCTACGCACCAATCGGCTTTTGTGGGTGTCCCTGCCGTTATGTGGCAGAGAGGAGGTGCCGAGATTGTGATGAATAATGGCGACACAGTATCTAGGCGCAATATTGATCTAGTTCTGCGTTACGCACCCTCGATGGTGAGGGAGAAGAACTGGATGGAGCTAAATATCACCACTATAGCTCCCGACTCGGTGGAGATTACGGAGAGGGTTGTGGTTAAGGGGCTTGATGCCTCGCAGGCGGTGCTGAATAACTATCGGCTTTTCGAGCAGCGATATCGTTCGGATGTCGTGTGGAGGCAGATGGGTGACTATCGCATTGTTGTCGCTCCAAGTTACGACTCACAGTTAATCAACGGTATTCTCGATGTGGGTGTCAACATCACCCCAGCGGAGGATTAGTCCTCTATTAATATATAGGTATAGAATTTTTATAAAGAGATATGGGTAAAGATAAGTTGAGGCGTTTTGCCGAGAATTTGACATTTAAGTGTTTTGTACAGCCTGAGTTCGATGATATCTTTCACAAGGATCATCCATTCAAGGGGCAGTGGCGCGAGAAGTTTTTCGGCAACAACAACCCAATAGTTTTGGAGTTGGGGTGTGGAAAGGGTGAGTATACTGTCGCCTTGGCGGAGCGCGATCCCAACCGCAACTACATAGGTATTGATATCAAGGGTGCGCGAATGTGGCGCGGAGCGAAGAGCGCGACAGATGCTGGGATGACAAATGTCGGATTCCTCAGAACGCGTATCGAGTTTATCAACTCATTCTTCGGTGAGGGCGAGATCAATGAGATGTGGATAACTTTTCCCGATCCTCAGCTTAAGACGCGTCGCGCAAAAAAACGTCTCGTTGCACCACCTTTCTTGGAGATGTACGCTAAGTTTTTGGCGGACGATGCCGTCATAAATCTTAAGACCGACTCACAACACCTCTATGGATATACCAATGAGTTGGTGCGTCACTTTGATCTTCCGATGGAGGTTAGCAATAACGACATCTACGGTTCGGGGTATGCCGACGAGACTCTGTCGGTTAAGACGGCATACGAGAGCGAGTATCTTAAGCGCGGTCTGCCAATCACATATACGCGCTTTGGACTTGGTGGCAAGCGCGACTTCCCGATGTTCGACTGGGAGGAGGATGATAAGTTGTGGCTCGATAAGGATGCTGAGGCGACGCGCAAACCTAGATAGATTATGAAGTACAAAAATATAGTTTTCGACCTTGGCGGTGTTGTCGTTGCGCGCGACCCAAGCAAATGCACGCAGGAGTTTATCAACTTTTTCAACTATTTGAGAGATCCGATGCCCCAATTTTGGCACGAGTACGACCGCGGAGCTCTCTCGTTTGATGAGACCAAGGAGGCGTTGAGGCTCCACAATGGGGTGAGTCGCGAGTTGTGTGATGAGTATATTGCGCGCTCGATTGTGATGCAGGAGGAGATGCCAGCGACAAAGCGACTTATCGAGGAGTTGAAGGCGAGTGGTGAGTGCAAGTTGTTCGTCCTCTCGAACATGGCTCCCGAGTATATAAAACATATTAGAGCGCGCGATGTCTATCGCCACTTCGATGGCGAGGTGATCTCGTGTGAGGAGGGGGTGATAAAACCTGAGCGCAGGATCTACGAAATCTTGGTTGAGCGTTATGGATTAAACCCCGAGGAGACGTTATTTATTGATGATAGGTTGCAGAACTTGGAGGCTGCCGAGCAGTTGGGCGTTGTAGGTTTCCACTTCAATCCGATGGATGCCGAGGGAAGTTGCCAATCTTTGAGGGATTTGTTATTGTAAAAAAAAGGGTTAATGTCGAAACATTTGCCCCTTTTTAGTATTCATATACTATCTGCTTTATCTTGTGCTTTGTATTTGTCTGTGAGTTTTGCGAGTTGTTTGTGGTGCATATCAAAGAAGGCTCGTATTCGATTCATCGTTAGATTGTTTGGCTCTCGTTCGGTCTGCTTTTGCATCTCAATATAGTACTTTTTGAAATCACTCTGGAGAGTTTCGATTAGTAGACGTTCCCGATAGTCGGGAGTACGCAGGTGGCGATACTGAAAAAGAGATAGATAGGTGTAGAGGCGTTTGATCTCCTCTTGCTCCATATCAAATGTGTTGGACGTTGTTAATCTGATTCTGTGTCTTTGTTCCATAACCTTAAGTTTTAAAGAGTTAAACAATCGGGCAGGAAAAAAGGTGATTTCGCCTGTCCCGTTACTCTTCACCGACAGCGGCAGTGGACGCATTAACGTTCCATCACGGGGGTGCGAAACCACCGTATGGAAACACAAGTTAGGCACTATAATGGAGTGCATAACTTGATAAAGTTGCGGTAGATCTCTCCACCGCTGTCGTATTGAAGAGTACTACAAAAGTAGAAATAATTATCGGATCTACAAATTTTTTTGTATATTTGTAGATATAAACAAATTTTTGTGTTAAGAGTATGAAAAAGATAACGTTTGGAGTGGATATTGGTGGTATCAATAGTGTGATTGGTGTTGTTGATGAGGAGGGAAATATCTTTGGCGAGGCTACGGTTTCGACTAAGGCGCACCCTGCATATGCCGACTATCCGCGATATATTGAGAGCGTGAGTGAGGCGATGAAGGGACTCCTTGCAGCTCTCGACTTCGAGTATGAACTTGTCGGTATCGGCATCGGAGCACCCAACGCCAACTACCTCAGCGGAAAGATTGAGCAGCCAGCGAACCTCTGGAAGTTCACTTTAGACGACCCTAATGCGGATGAGGAGTTGAGGATCTTCCCAATATTGGAGGATCTGAAGGTTCACTTTCCAGATGTTAAGTATACAGCCATTACGAACGATGCCAACGCAGCGACCATTGGCGAGATGGTCTTTGGTAATGCACGAGGCATGCGCGACTTTGCGATGATAACCCTTGGAACAGGTCTCGGATCGGGATTTGTCGCTAATGGCGAGATGATATATGGTCACGACGGTTTCGCAGGTGAGTATGGTCACGCGATTGTGGAGCGTGGCGGTCGCCAGTGCGGATGTGGTCGCAAAGGATGTTTGGAGACCTATGTTTCGGCAACGGGAATCAAGCGCACAGCCTTTGAGTTGATGGCGACAATGCGTGAGCCAAGCCCACTTCGTGATATCCCATTCTCGAAGTTGGAGTCGTTGGATATCGCCAAGGCGGCAGCGAAGGGTGATGCTTTGGCTTTGGAGGCGTTCAGATTTACGGGCGAGATGTTGGGTCGCGCACTTGCCGATGTGGTGACGGTGACATCTCCCGAGGCGATCATCCTCTTTGGAGGGTTGGCGAAATCGGGGGCGTTGATCTTCGAGCCGACACAAAAATATATGGAGGAGAATATGTTGTTCGCCTACAAGGGCAAGGTGAAACTTCTCCCAAGTGGCATCCAAGATAAAAATGTCGCGATCCTCGGAGCTGCGGCACTTATCTGGCAGAAATAACATCTCGTTTCACCAAGAGGAATAGAAAATCCCCAACTGTCGCAACAGTTGGGGATTTTTTCACCAAAGGATTGGGATTACTTGATTGCTGCGTCGATAGCTGCGCTGATGCGATCAAATACCTCGTCCATAGTTCCGAGACCGTTGATAGCTGAGTACTTACCTTGCTTGTTGTAGTAGTCAGCAACCACAGCAGTCTGCTGGTTGTATACTGAGATTCGGTTGCGAATAACATCCTCAGAGGCGTCATCTGCGCGACCAGAGTCCTTACCACGAAGAAGAATACGCTTTACAAGCTCCTCCTCAGGAACCTCCATGTAGATCATAACATCCACAGAGTCGTTGTTTGCAGTAAGCATTGCATCGAAAGCCTCAGCCTGAGCTGTTGTGCGTGGGAAGCCATCGAAGATGTTACCCTTATCCTCCTTGTGCTCTGCGATGTAGTTCTCGATCATAGAGATCACGATCTCGTCTGGAGCGAGACGACCTGTAGAGGTGTAAGCCTCCATAGTCTTACCTAGCTCAGTTCCGCGAGAGATCTCGCCACGAATAACATCACCAGTAGATACGTGATTTACGCCATACTTATCCTTAAGTCTAGCAGCTTGAGTTCCCTTGCCGCAGCCGGGTGCTCCAAAAAGTACGATATTCAACATGTTGTTTGTCTATTGTTTTTTTAATTTCATGCAAAAGTAGCCCTTTTTTTTGGATTCTCATAGAGTTTAGGTAATTTTGTAAAATTGACGAATAATAATTTTTACATCATAGAGTATGAGCAAACGAACAGAGATAGCCGAAATCGGACAATTTGGACTTATTGAGAGGATCACCTCGCCATTCAAAACCGCTAATCCTTCAACAGTTATGGGGGTGGGCGATGATGCGGCCGTGATCTCGACATCTGGCGACGAGGTGATGCTGTGCAGCACAGATACACTCTTGGAGGGTATCGACTTCGATTTGACATATTTCCCTCTCAAGCACCTTGGCTACAAAGCTGTCGTGGTAGGGGCAAATGATATCTTGGCGATGAATGCCAAGCCCGAGCAGATCATGATTTCGCTGGGCATATCATCAAAATTGCCTGTGGAGGCGTTGGATGACCTCTACGAGGGTATGCGAATCGCGTGCGAGGAGCTAAATATAGACCTCGTAGGTGGCGATACGCGCGGTTCGATGACGGGATTAGTCATCGGAATTACAACCATCGGGCGTGCAAAACGCGAAAATGTCGCATATCGAAGTGGTGCGAAACCCAATGATTTGATATGCATAACAGGAAATCTTGGTGCTGCATATATGGGCTTGCACCTTCTGGAGCGCGAAAAACGAGTCTTGCGAGATGTCGAAAATCCAGAACCGCAGTTCGAGGGTTATGAATATTTGTTGCAAAGTTACCTCAAACCCCACGCGCGAAAGAGTGTTGTGGAGTCGATGGAGGAGGAAAATATCGTCCCAACATCTATGATTGACCTTAGTGATGGTCTCGCTGGAGATCTAATTCAGCTCTGTCGAAGCTCAAAATGTGGTGCGAGAATATACCTCGAACGCATTCCGATTGCTAAACAAACCTCCGCTTTGGCAGCCGAACTCAACGCTGATCCTGTCGTAGCGGCGCTAAATGGAGGCGAAGATCATGAATTAATGTTCACCGTGCCGCTCGAATGTCAAGAGAAAATCGCGCGTTTGGGGTGCATTGACATCATCGGACACATCACAGAACCACAAAAAGGTGCATATTTGGTTACCCCCGATGGTTCGGATATTGAGCTAAAATCGCAGGCGTTTCCCAATGGTTTGAGGTAGTACAAGCTATACCTATATTATATATAGCTGCAATTACCCAGCCCTACTCAGCTAGTAGCACAATTTTTTTATTGTGTAAAGTGCTGAGCAGTAGCCGAGGAGAGCTGCGTAGTAAAAAAGGTTGCGAA
>JBCQVH010000014.1:0-28072 GCA_047173185.1 Rikenellaceae bacterium | reverse complement strand
GCCCGCAATGACGCGCGGAGGAGTGTCGCGGAGGAGTGTCGCGGTAGGATGTCGCAGTGGGTGTCGCAATGACGCACGGAGGAGTGTCGCGGTGACGAAAGGCACATCCGCAATCTCGCAGAGACAATAAACCAGCCTCGTCATTGCGGGCTTGACCCGCAATCTCGCAGTAAGTCCTCCCATGTCGGATTTACAGCCTCGATGAGACTATCTTTCCATTCGCGTTTCCAATTCTTTAGCTGTTTTTCGCGAGAAATAGCGTCTCGAATATCCTCAAACTCCTCGAAATATACCAACCTCTCACAATTATATTTATCACTAAAACTACCTGCTTTAATGTGACTTTTGTGTTCAGCCACTCGTTTTTGCAGGTTCGAGGTCACACCTAAGTATAGGCTTGTATTGCTTGAATTAGCCATGAAATATATGTATGATCTCTTCATTGTTATTGTGTTTTTTTCTGCGAGATTGCGGGTCAAGCCCGCAATGACGAAAAGCAAGCCCGCAATGACGAGGCTGGTTTATTGCTGCTGTAATGTTATTGTTTGTTAGCTACGTAGGTCGCTGAGCAATTTTGTGACGGCTGCCGCGGGCGTTGCCTCGCTGTCGAGCAACTTCACGAAGTGGCTACCCACGATTGCGCCACTCGATGCTGCACATGCCGCCTTGAAAGTCGCGCCATTCGAGACACCAAAGCCGATAAGGCGTGGGTGACGAAGACCCATGCCGTTGACCCTCGCGAAGTAGTCGCCTCCGCCAAACTCCGTGCGCGCCCCCGTAGTGCCTGCACTCGAAACCATGTAGATGAAACCAGACGCATGTTCGTCAATAAGCCTAACCCTCTCCTCCGAGGTTTCGGGCGAGATAAACATAATAACACGCAGATCATAAGCCTCAGCCGTAGCCTTCATGTCGCTCATATACTCGTGGAACGGCAGGTCGGGGATGATGACGCCATCAACACCGCACCTCACGCACTCCTTGCAGAACGACTCAAAACCAAAGTGCATGATAGGGTTCAAGTAACCCATCAGAATCACAGGAATTGAGACGCTAGCGCGCATATTCTCAATCTGCGAAAATAGCTTTTTGAGCGACATTCCGTTGCTCAACGCCTTGGTCGCCGCCGCCTGAATGACAACGCCATCCGCCATAGGGTCAGAGAAAGGGATACCCAACTCAACCATGTCAACACCTTGACGCTCCAACTCTTGGAGGATCGGCAACGTGTCGTCGAGGCGTGGAAAACCTGCAGGGTAGTAGATCGAGGTGATATCTTTGCTCCTCTCAGCAAAGAGTTGGTCAATTCTATTCATATCGTTATTTTTTAAGGGGTGTTCTATTTTCTCCCTGATTTTAATTTTTGGTTAATAAGTCCCTTTTTTGTTTTTGCAAAAGTGGGTTGTAGTGGCTCCTACCACCTATTTTTGTAGAAACAAAAAAGGGAGGTTAGTAGCCGAAAAGTATTTTAGGGCGAAATTAGACCCCCCCTTAAGTTTTCTATAAAGTATTTCAGTGCATTGGCATCTTTCAGCGCAGGCGAAATCTCAAAGCGACTATTTAAGTCGACACCTATTAGTTTATGGTGTGTCAATGTCTTGATCTCCTCGCTCATCGTCTTGTCGATACCGCCACTCAATAAAAATGGTGTCTCGCCTTGGTAGCTATCCAAGATCCCCCAGTCGAAACGCTCGCCCGAACCTCCGTAGCCACTACACTTAGTGTCAAAGACAAAGAGGTCAACATGTGGCTCGTAATCTGCACATTTTCTTAGGTCTTCGACCGTAGCAACAGAGATAGCTTTCAGCACCTTGAACCCTTTGGTCTTTAGGGTTTTGCACAGTTCAACGCTCTCCGTGCCGTGCAACTGTATAGCGTCTAGGTGGTTAAGGCTCGCCATATTCAGGATATAGTCGAGGGGCTTGTTGACAAAGACACCAACGCGCGTAGTCCCTTGGCTTGTCGTGGGTGTTGTCGTGCCCACGTAGCGCGGTGAGGGCTCGTGGAAGATAAAACCCATCATTGAGATCCCTAGCGACTCAACAGCCTCCGCGTTTTGTTGGTCGCGCATGCCACACACCTTGACTAGCATAGCTCCGCGATTAACTTGCGGAGTGCCAAAGCAGGACGCTCCGTTTTCATGAACGTCTCGCCAATCAAGAAGCTCGAAAATCCAACGTTTTGGAGTGACTTGATAGTCTCCGCGCTGTCGATGCCACTCTCCGAGACCAAGACGATATCGTTGCCGCACGCCTTCATCTTCTTCGCTAGGTTGAACGAGTTCGCGATATCCGTGACGAAGCTACCAAGGTTTCGGTTGTTCACACCAAGCATGTCGACGCAGTCGTTGAGGTGCGAAAGCTCCCCCTCGGAGTGGATCTCCAAGAGAACCTCCAAGCCAACGCTATGCGCAACCTTTGCAAGCTCCGCACACTCCTCCACAGTCAAGCACGAGGCGATCAGCAGAACGGCATCAGCTCCAGCGACCCTCGCCTCATAGATTTGGCGCGCGTCAATGATGAACTCCTTGCGAAGTAGCGGCATGCCATCGGCAACCTCTCTCGCGATCTTCAAGAACTCCAAAGAGCCTCCGAAGAACTCCTCATTGGTCAAGACAGAGCATGCTGCCGCACCAGCCTCCATATATCGTGAGATCACCTTGCGAGGATCTGCACCCTCGTTGATCCAACCCTTTGAGGGGCTCTTTCTCTTGAACTCCGCGATGATACCACCCTTGGTGCTGTTGCGTATGGAGCGCGACATCGAGATTGTCTGACGCCTCACATTGCGCGCCTCAGACTCGATATTTCCGAAGTCGTAGCTCTTTAGCTCAGCACGCTTGTGCTCTATGATTTTATCTAGTACATCTTTCATGGCGTTACGAGTTGATGGTTACAAATTTCTTTAGTGCCGCGAGTGACTTGCCACTATCTATCGACTCCTTAGCCTCCGCGATGCACTCCTCGATGCTCTTTGTCGGGTTTAAAACCTGAATCGCAAAGGCGGAGTTTGCAACGACGCACTCCCTCTGCTCCTTGGTCGCTGTGCCACCAAGAACCGCATCGAAGATCTTTGCCGCGCTCTCAAGAGTGTCGCCCGAAGATAGGGTAGTGGCATCTGTGATCCTCGCAAAGCCCAAGCTCTCAGGGGTGTAGATCTTCTCACCCTGCGAGGTGCTCACCTTGAAATCCGATGTCAACGAGATTTCGTCATAGCCATCCAACGCGTGAACTACCGCGAAGTCAGTCTGCTGATGTTGCAACATATAGCAATACATGCGCTGCATAGCGAGGTTGTAGACTCCCAAAAGCTGATACTGAGGTCGGCTAGGGTTGATGAGGGGACCCAGCATATTGAAGAACGACCTAACGCCCATGTCGCGTCTAACACCTGCAACAGCTTTCATCGCCGTGTTGAACATCGGAGCGTGAAGATAGGCGATGTTACTCTCATCCAATGAGCGAGTTAGGATGCTCATGTCGTTGGTGAACTTCACACCGTGCTGCTCGATAACGTTACTCGCACCACTCACCGAACTTGCGGCAATATTTCCATGTTTCACAACCTTGTAGCCAGCACCTGCAACGACAAATGACGAACAGCTACTGATATTGAAGGTATCCTTGCCATCGCCTCCCGTGCCGACAATGTCGATGAACTTATGCGTTCCGAAGTCGACATCGCGACTGAACTCCATGAGTGCCGTTTTGAAACCTGCCAACTCCTCCAACGAGATGTTGCGCATGAGGTAGACCGTCATGAGTGAGGCGATCTGTGAATCGTTATATTTTCCCTGTGCGATGCCGCGAAACAACTCACCTGCCTCGGTGGCATTGAGAGTCTCGTAGTCGAAAAGTTTATTTAGTATCTGTCTCATCTCTACATTTTTAACCAGTTAAGAATAATCTGCTCACCTACGGGTGTGAGTATCGACTCGGGGTGAAACTGAACACCTCGGACGTCGTGCTCCTTGTGGCGAATAGCCATGATGCGCCCCTCCTCAATGTCGCGTGCCGTCACCTCCATACAGTTGGGGAGGTTGTTGTCGCTCACGCACCAAGAGTGGTAGCGTCCAGCCTCGAAAGTGTTGCTTACACCCTCGAAGATTGGATCTTGAACCGTGATCTCAATCTCGCTAGCGATGCCGTGAAACACCGTGCTGAGGTTGGTGAGCTCCGCGCCATAGACCTCGCCGATAGCCTGCTCACCCAAGCAGATACCTAGGAGGCTCTTAGTTGCTCCATAGGTGCGGATGACATCGCAGAGGATACCCGCCTCGGATGGAATTCCAGGTCCTGGGGATAGGACGATTTTGTCGTATGCTCCGACCTCCTCAATTGAGATCTTGTCGTTGCGGAAGATATCAACTTCATATCCGAGCCTCTCGATAGCATGGACAATATTATAGACAAATGAGTCGTAGTTGTCAATTAAAAGTATCTTTTTCATTCTCTGCTCTCTTTATGATTTAATATCCTCGCCAATAGCCTTGGAGAGTGCACCTAGCTTGCTGTTGGTCTCTTGTAGCTCGCGCTCAGGGTTGCTGAGTGCGACAATTCCAGCTCCTGCTTGGAACTCCAAAGCACCATTACGGCTGACAAATGTACGAATTGTGATGGCGTGGTTGATATCTCCATTGAAGCCAATATATCCAATTGCTCCACCATAGATACCGCGGTTGTGTGGCTCAATGTCGTTGATGAGCTGCATAGCTCGTACCTTGGGCGATCCGCTGAGAGTTCCTGCTGGGAAGGTATCCATAAAGGTTTTGAGTGTGCTGTGTCCCTCCTTGATCTCGCCCGACACGCGCGACACGAGGTGTATCACATGCGAGTAGTATTGCGTCTGCTTGTAGAACTCCAAACCTACGTTAGTTGCGTTGCGACTGAGGTCATTACGTGCCAAGTCGACCAACATAACATGCTCAGCATTTTCCTTGGGATCTTGGCGCATAGCCTCAGCGCGGCGGTTATCCTCATCCATATCTCCAGTTCTGAATGCTGTACCTGCGATGGGGTCGATGGTCGCTCGACCACCCTCCACTTTGCAGTGGGTCTCAGGTGATGAACCAAAGATTCTGAAACCTCCGAAGTCGAAGTAGAAGAGGTATGGTGAGGGGTTGATGCGTCTCAACTTGCGGTATACCGCGAAGTCGTCACCTGTGTATTTCTGTATAAATCGTCTGCTCAACACAATCTGGAAAACATCACCTCTATGGCAGTGCTTCACACCTTGGCGAACCATATCTTTGTAGTTCTCATCCGTGATTGGTGATGTCACTTCCCCTTGGCGAGTGAATCCGTACGAGGCGTAGTTGCGACTATCAATTGCTGCCATAACCCTCTCGCGATCAGATTTTTCGCCATCAACAACAAGCTCTTTGAGAGTCAAGGTGTGGTGAAGGTGGTTAAAGACCAAAGAGTACCTATACAATATGTACATAACATCGGGGGCGTCATTATCCTCGGGGCTATCAGGAACGACATCAATAGGCTCCATATACTTCACGGAGTCGAAAGCGGTGTAGCCGTATATGCCAAAATCTCCATCTATATCGAAGTTAGACATGAATTTTGATATCGCCTCCGCAACACCGAAACTCTCGCTTGTCGCCTCCTCACTGTGTGAGCCATCGGGGAGAGCGGTGCGAACCTTGCCGTTGTTGATCGCCACCGATGCAATTGGAGCTAGGGCGATGATCGAACGCGCATTGCTCTTTGAGTTATAGTCCGAACTCTCCAAGAGAGCTGACTGTGGATATAGATCTCGGAGCTTGAGGTAGAGGCTCACGGGCGTGTGCATATCTCCTGCGAACTCCTCCGTTTTTATTGTGTATTTGAAATTTTTCATCTCGTCGAGGAGTTTTATTTTATCTGGTTGTCGAAATCTTTGAGGTAGGTGTCCATGTCCTTGTCGCCACGTCCTGAGACCGTTACAACGACAACCTCACCCTCTGCAAATGTCATTTGGTGTAGTGCACCCAAGGCGTGAGCACTCTCCAAGGCTGGAATAATTCCCTCCAAGCGAGTCAGCTCAAAGGCTGCATCCAACGCCTCACGATCTGTTGCCGCCAACACCTCCGCGCGACCTGTCGCTGCAATGTGCGAGTGCAAAGGTCCAACACCGGGGTAGTCCAAACCTGCCGAGATAGAGTATGGCTCGATGATCTGTCCATCGTCATCCTGCATCAACATTGTGCGAGAACCGTGGATGATACCTCTAGTTCCAATTGCCATAGATGCTGCGGTCTCGGGGGAGTCGATACCCAATCCTGCCGCCTCCACCAAGCTGATCTTCACCCTCTCATCATCCAAATAGTGGAAGATTGTTCCTGCGGCGTTGCTACCTCCTCCGATGCAAGCAACAAGGCGGTCGGGATAGTCGCGACCCTCTTTCTCCAACATCTGCTCCTTGATCTCGGCACTGATAACCGACTGCAAGCGTGCCACCATGTCGGGGTAGGGGTGTGGTCCTACGACCGAGCCGATGATGTAGAATGTGTCGGCAGGGTGGGTACACCAATAACGAATAGCGTCATTGGTTGCATCCTTGAGGGTCATGTTTCCCGATGTCACAGGGACAACTTTAGCCCCCAACATCTCCATCTTCTTGACGTTTGGCATCTGACGCTCAACATCAGTCTTGCCCATAAATACGATGCACTCTAGTCCCATCAATGCACAGACCGTAGCCGTAGCAACACCATGCTGTCCAGCTCCAGTCTCGGCGATGATCTTGCGCTTACCCATCTTCTGAGCTATCAAAATCTGACCTACGGTGTTGTTGATCTTGTGTGCTCCAGTGTGGTTCAAGTCCTCGCGCTTAAGGTAGATCTTTGTTCCATATCTCTCGCTGAGGCGTTTAGCGTGGTAGAGTGGCGAGGGGCGACCTACATAGTCACGAAGTAGCGAGTTGTACTCGGTTTGAAACTCCTCGCTCTCGATGATTCGGAGATATGACGCCTTGAGCTCCTCGACTGTTGCGTGAAGAATCTCAGGGATATATGCCCCTCCAAACTCTCCGTAATAGCCATTTGTGTTGACTTTGAAATTTTCCATTGTTATCTGTTTTATATTTTTTAATTTTATATCTCTTTTGTATGTATAGAAAGAGCCTGCCGCAAGTGCGACAGGCTCAAGATATATCGTTCAAATATATATACGGCTGTACTACTTACGATTGTCTAAACTCATAAGTGCGCCACCAACCAATATTTGAATAAAATGTAATCATTATTTTGTTTTGTTGTACCGCAAAAGTATATTTTATTTTTCTAATCACAAAATTTTTTGTGGAAAAAGATTAACTTTGTTGCGAAATAATAAAAATATATAATAACGACCGATGAATAGAGATGTGAAAATTGTTGTCCTCGATCTCGATGGGACACTTACAAATAGCAAAAAGGAGCTTACGGAGCGTAATAAATCGACTCTCATAGAGCTTCAGAAACGTGGCGTGCGTGTGGTTCTAGCATCGGGACGTCCCACATATGGAATTGTACCTTTAGCCCAAGAGTTACAACTCGCTGAATATGAAGGGTATATCTTGTCGTTTAATGGCGGGGTTATAATCGACTGCGCAACGAACCAAGCAATCCACTCAACCGTGTTGCCAATGGAGCTAATAAAACCTCTTTATACCGAGTCTAAAGAGGCTGGCGCGGTGATCTTGTCCTATGATCATGAGTATATTATCACAGAGTCGCCCGAAGATATATATGTCGGCAAGGAGGCATTTCTCAATAAGATGGCGGTTCGCAAGGTGGAGAGTTTCGTGGATGTCATCACAGCACCCGTTCCGAAGTGTCTTACCGTTGGAGAGCCCGAGAAATTGATATCTCTCGAAGAGCGTCTTAAGTCACTCTATGGTTCGAAGATGAGTATCTATCGCTCCGAGCCGTTCTTCCTAGAGCTTGTGCCTCTAGGTATCGACAAAGCCAACTCCTTGGGGGTTCTTCTCTCGCACTTGGAGTGCGACAAAGAGAGCATGGTTGCCTTTGGCGATGGATTTAACGACCTCTCGATGATTGAGTATGCAGGTTGGGGCGTTGCGATGTCCAATGCACAAGAGGTTGTAAAGTCTCGCGCAAATGACGTCGCGTTGAGCAACGACGAGGATGGTGTCGCTGAGTATATCGAGCGCGTGATATTTCCTTGGTTGAGGTAGCTGCTACTCAATAATCAATCTAATCTCCTCGATGCCTGTGCGTTGGCGCAACCAATTCTTGACTCTTACAGTCTCGGCGTCATCTATTGTGTAGGTTACAGATGTCTTAATGATGCAGGTGACACCTCCAACAAGGTGTTGACCGTGCGTCGTTATTGCATCGCTACGACTAAGCTCAACAGTCTCAATCTCAGGCCATATCGCACCCATCTCCCTCGCTATCGGAACGGTGGGGAGTGTGTCGCGAGAGAGTCGCGCTAACTCGCTCTCTAGCTTTTTTATGGCGTTGTTCTTCTCGTCTATTATGTCGGCATTGCTCTTTAAGAGTTTGCCAATCGTTGCGTTGTCCATGTTGTCACCCTTGTTGATCTGTCTCACAAGCAACTTTGTTCCGTGGAGCGAGAATAGTGGTAACTGATTGTTAGCCATTACGATAGCATCCTCTGAAAGAGGCTCTCCAACCATCACAACCTCAATAGAGTTGCCAGTTCCTCGTGGGTCATATTTGATTGACGAGTTGACAACCTCGCTCTCCTCAAAGACAAAAACTTTCCTAATGAAACTCTTTGCCGAGGTCTCGAAGATTGTTCTCTGCACAATGCTATATGCCATGATGCAGCTAGGGACAATCATCACCAAAACGATGGATGCCATGATGCGACCTACGCGTTTTGTCTCCTGGGGGTTGAGCTGCTGTTTGGTCTCAAACCTCATGACAAACCTCACAATAACGAAACATGATAGCGCGATAAATACCGCGTTGATCGAGAAGAGGTAGATCGCCCCCAAGAAGTATTGCCACTCTCCCGAAGCAATTCCAAATCCTGCGGTGCAGAGTGGTGGCATGAGTGCCGTAGCGATGGCTACACCTGGGATTACAGGCGATGTTCTATCTTTACGCGACTGCGCGACGATACCCGCCAAACCTCCAAATGTCGCAATCAAAACATCCCAGATCGTGGGACTTGTACGTGCCAACAATTCACTCTGCGCAATGGTCAGTGGTGACGCCATGAAGTAGAGCGTCGAGGCAACAAGCGATACCGAGGCGGCAAAGAGCAGGTTGCGAAGTGAGCGTTTGAGCAGATCGAAGTCGCTCACGCTCAGTGCGAGACCAACACCCATGATAGGACCCATAAGGGGTGAGATAAGCATCGCACCAATAATCACAGCCGTAGAGTTGACGTTGAGACCAACGCTCGCAACAACAATGGCGAAGATCAAGATCCAGAGGTTTGTACCTTTGAACTCGATATTTCTGCGGATGTTACCCTCAATCTCCTCTTGTGAGGCTTGATCCTCGGTGAGGTCGAACCTCTTGCCTAGGAACTCGCGTAGCTCACCCAACATATCGGCGATTGAGATCTTCGATTTTGGTCTCTGCTTTTCTACAGTTTGGCTCTCTATATTCTCGTTTGTCATACTCCTATCTTCTCTAAAAATTCTACAACATAACCCAAAGGTAGTAATTTTTATCTGAATGGAGTATCTTTTTTGCACTTTCTTATACAAAAACATAGAGGCTCGGGGTAATCCCCAAGCCTCTGCATATCTCAAATATTTAGTAGCGTGTCGCTTACTCTTTGTCCCAGTTTGTGATGAAGTATTTCTGCGACTTGATGATGTTGCGACCCTGAAGTACCATTGTCTTAGTCTCGTTCAAGAGGTCAAGATACAAGATGCTCGAACGTGTTGAGCCTTTATTATCACCCTGCTTAATTCGACGCAACTGCTTTTTGATTGCATCTGCGATCTTGCCAAACAAATCGTCACGCATCAACATGATGTTGTCAAGCTCCGTGTAGTTCTTGCTCACCAACATCTCGTTGATCTTCTCGTAGATCATCTCCACGTCGTTGTTTACGCTCATCAAATCGGCAATCTGCTCCTTCGAGAGACCTTGGTGGTGATTCTCAATATGGTCATATGATGGACGCGTGATGTGCTGCAACGACTTTGTCATCTCAGTCATGTAATCCACCACCTGAACATAGAAGTGACCTGTGTTGATGTTGTTCTTCTCAAGGTTGTTGAGTGTATCGATGATGTTGTACTTGCGTTCGTGAGCTATCTCGTAGAGTTCGTCAGCCTCGATTGTTAGGTCGCGAAGGACTCTGCGATTCTCCTTGAATACAGCAACCAATGTACGGTTGTAGATGCTGATAACGCTATCCGTAGTCTTGATGATATCTTTTGTGCAGGCAACAAGAACCTCCTCAGCACTTCCCTTAGCCAAGATGTCTAGTTCATCTTTGATCCTGCTTTGGCTCTTCTCCTTGTGGAAGAAGTTGCTGCGAATTGACAAGAAGATTGCGATAGCCACGATAGGTACTGCTGTGAACCACTGACCCCAGATAAGAAGTGTTGCGATTGTGAACGAGATTGTACACCCCACGATAGCCGTCAAGAACCAACCCATCACCACCGTTACAACACCTGTGATACGGTATACCGCGCTCTCACGTCCCCAAGCCTTATCAGCAAGAGAAGATCCCATCGCAACCATGAACACAACGTAAGTTGTTGAAAGTGGCAACTTAAATGATGTCGCAATAGAGATCAAGATTGACGCTGCGGTAAGATTCACCGTTGCGCGAATAAGGTCATATGTTGCGTCGCCACGCTCCTCGGGAGGTAGCTGCTCAAAACGCTTAGAGATCGCAGCCACGATAGGCTTTGGTGTTACAGCCAAGTATGCGTTGTTGATACCTACCGCTCCACGAACCAATGCGCGCGAGAGTGCTGATGAGCTAAACTTCTCGTTTCCGCCATTCTGATTTGCTAGAGACAACTCAGTCTGTGTTACGTGCATAGCCTTCTTAGAGAACCATAGCGTCAAGACCATGATAAGTCCAGCACCACCCAACATGAATAGGTTTGCCTTTGCAGGCTCCATAAGTCCTGTCATCATCATATTCATATCACCGCTCTTGAGTGCCATCAAGTATGAGTCGTAACCTGCCAAAGGTACTCCGATGAAGTTTACCAAGTCATTACCTGCGAATGCCAAAGCTAGCGAGAATGTACCTGCCAAGATTGTGCATTTGAGGATGTTGACGCTGAACATCTGCAACAAAAAGAGTAGGAATGAACATCCTGCCCAGATCATCGCAAGTGATATAAGTGTGTTGTCGTTGATGTAGCCGATAAGTTCTGGAGAGATCAAACCAGTGTTTTTCAAACCCTTGAATACCGAGAAGTAGATGATACCCGTGAATGCAATACCACACCACATTGAACCCAACTTGCTGAATAGCGCGTGGTAGCGGAATGAGAATAGAAGTCGCGAGATATACATGAAGATGAGTCCAAATGCGAACGACATAACCACTGAAAGGAGGATAGCCGAGATGATCGCCAACGCCTTACCTGTGTTGATAAATTGCGAGAGGTCAGCAATGCTTAGGTTGCTGTCAATCATGATTCTGTGTACCGAGATACCGAGTGCCGCACCCAACAATCCGAACACCATAGATACCGTTGTTGAGGTAGGAAGTCCAAGGCTGTTGAAGATATCCAAAAGGAGGATATCACCGATAATCATACCGAGGAAGAGCATCATAATCTCCGAGAATGTAAACTGAGCGGGGTAGAATACGCCACTTCGCGCAACCTCCATCATTCCTGATGATGTAAGTGTTCCGACGAGGATACCTACCGCAGCAACAGCAAGGATAACCTTGAGTGGCGCGATCTTAGATCCGATAGCCGAGTTTAGAAAGTTAACGGCATCATTTGCAACGCCGACGATGATGTCAAAGATGGCAAGTACGCCGAGCGTGATGACAACAAAAGTGAAAATTGGACTCATATTAATTTATGTTAATTTCAGGGTACAAAGTAAGTGCAGAGATGTTAAAGAAGTGTTAACAAAACATTAATGGCTTATTAATATCATCTTTATATTACATATAATCTACACTTTACGTTATTTTTACATCTGTGCAACTTTATCTAAAATTATGAGAACCGCACTGCACTACAACACAAAACCGAACTCACCTCTTGACAAAGATAGTCAAAATTGAGATGAGTTCGGTAAAAAATCACAAAAAAATTATCTATTTTTTAACAGGTTTTGTCTTTAGGTGACCACCAGTGTTAAATTGTTGGTTGTTAGGTAAATCTTGCTTACCTGCTCCAACCTTCATCTTTGCAACCAACTCAGGAAGATACTTCTCGTATACATCGCGAGGAAGCGCATTATGTTTCTTACATACCGAAGCTGCCAAACCGACAACCTCACCCATCATACCTGTTGTACGCATTACACGAACCGTACCCAAAGCCGCGTGAGTAACACTGATGTTACGTCCAGCCATGAAGAGGTTGTTCACGTTGCGAGAGTAGAAACAACGATATGGAATAGGGTAAGCATAGATGTTAACATGCTTTGCGATAGATTTGAAAGGACCAGTAGGGTAGTTCTTCTCATTATCTGGGTTAGGGTAGTGGATGTCGATAGACCAAGTTGTTGAGGCTGTACCATCCTTCTTCTCATCCCACTCCACGAGGTCATTTGCATTGAGGATGTAGTCTCCCAACAAACGACGTGACTCACGCTTTCCAGCAATATACGCAACCCACTCCAACTCACTATTTGTGTAGTCAGCTTTGATAGACGACTTGTTCTTGAGGAATGACCAGTTTGTGTAGATCACCAACATACCGTAGTCACGAACATACTCAGCATCTGTGAGTTGATTCTTGTACATACCTGTCTCCCAAGTCCACTCACCCATCTTAACCTTCTCTGCGATGTCGTCTGTAACAGTTACACCGTAGTTGAACGCAGGGAATGTCGATGGCTTAGCGCGCTCCTGAGAGTACCACTGTACCGATGCACCCATAGTCATTTTGTCCTCCTTCTCGGGAGCTAGGTAGCTGCCCTTCTCAAATCTTCTGCTATCCTTAGGGTCGTCCAAGCCACCAATGTGGAGATTGAACTGCTTAGTCTCATTGTGCTCGAAACGTGACTCGCGACCCATTCTGAAGTCTGCACCTGCCAATGCTCCGACAGTTCCGTCACCTGTACAGTCGACAAACAACTTAGAGTTGAACAAGATCTCCTCGCCAGTCTCGATATGTTGAGACGTTACCGACGCGATGATGTTACCATTCATCTTAACCTTTGTAAGGCGGTTGTTAGCGTATAGAGTGATGTTAGGGTTTGACTCGATGAATGCCAACTTCTCAGCATCCATGTAATTGCTTGCAGGCTCTGCATTACCCTTCTTCACATGTCCAAACTCCTTGATAAGGTTTCCAAGGTTCTTGTATGGCTCAACCTCGATACGACCTCCAAGGTGTACGCGGATCTCCGAGCTGTTGCAACCTCCCAAGATTGGGCGGTCATTGATAAGAGCTACCTTCATGCCGTTACGTGCCGCAGCCATCGCTGCACACATACCTGCGATACCTCCTCCAGCGACAACAAGGTCATACTGCTTCTGGATTGTTGGAACGTTAGGAATACCTAGTGCCTTGCGGCGGAATGTATCCAACTCCGCAACATCGCTCGGTGGAGGTGTCTGTGTTGTCGAGAAGTAGATAGCGTCGCAACGACCATTGAAACCTGTCATATCGCTAAGCGCGATTGTGTGAAGTCCCTTGTTGATCTTTGTCTTGCCAGCGTACTGCCAGATCCACTTGTCGCCTTGGTCTCCCAAGATGCCACCGATCTTTTGTGAATCTACCGAGATGGTGAACTTTCCAGGACCTGCGCTCTTTGACCAAGGTGAAGTCCAGTTGTATGTGCGAATATAGATGTGGTATGTTCCAGCCTCTGTGAACTTAACGTTTGTTGAGGCATCATCTACAGCCACACCCATTCCGTGTGCCATGAGATATGGTGAACCCATAAGATCCATAAATTGTTGGTCTACGACCCAACCGCCCTTGCGAGTGAAGCTCTCAGCCTCTACGAAGAGTGATGCAGCACAGAGTTGACCAACTCCAGCCGTAAGAGCTAGAGCCGCTAGAGCCGCTTTCTTGAATGTTGTTGATAGTTTCATTTTTTAAAAATTATTTTGGTTTTTGTGTTTTTTTTTATTTCTCAACCTCTTGCGCGTGACGCTTGATGTTGATAGGTACCTGCATGTTCCAGCAGTGGCGAACGTTGTTGACGTCGACTGTATCAGCTGCGCACAACAACACCTTAGGCTCTCCATTCTCGATATATACCTGTGGACGCTCGAAGTGCTTTAGGTTCTGGTGGTAGCCATTCTCCCATGTCACCTCTAGGTCTGAGACGTGGTGGTACTTAGCCTTGTGCCAGTCGAGACCATCCTCTGAGTCATACTGTACGAGTGAGAATAGACGTCCGCCCTTAGTCTCCTTGATACGCTTAACAATTGCGCGATACTTGCCATCTTGGTACCAGATATATGGATCTTCAGCGGGGAAACGCTCACCCTCGTGTTTAAATACAAGCTGGTAGCTCTTTGTGATAGGACCCTCTGGGCGATCTGCCGTAGCTGCCATGTGTACCACTGGACCTCCAGCAGGCAATTTGTACTCCTTGCCGACACTCTTATATATAAATAGGTACTTGCCATCCTTTGTCTGACACATCGAAGGGTTCGAGGTCATGAGACAATCCAACTTCGTGTCGTCATCAGCTGTGATGTCGATAAGAGGCTTATCCGAACGCTTCCAAGGTCCGAATGGAGAGTCTGCAACAGCAACACCGATACGTTGGTTGTTGCGGTGTTGCCAGTTAAGTAGATGCTTTCCAGGGCGTCCAACTAGCTCACCATCGCCGGTGTTACCCATATAATAGAGGTAGTACTTGCCATCGAACTTGTGGATTGTTGGGTTGTGTGTACACCAGCCATCCCAATACTCCTTGCCACGGCGAGGTAGTGTTACGTCGCTAAATGTCCATGGACCATAAGGTGTCTCAGATGTTGCGTGTGCAATCTCAGAGTCTACAACCCAAGACCAACCTAGCTCTTTAGGCCAACGAGAGTAGAAGATATGGTAGAGGTTATCTTCCCCCTTGACCATTGATGCACCCCATACGCTCCATTTGTTATCGTCACCATCGGTGAATTTCGATGACATGGGAGCTGTCCCAAGTGAGATTTCAAAGTCGGGAGCAACCTCCGCCTTTTTGCAGTCACCGCAGCCGCTTGTTGCCAATGCGACAACTGAGCATAGAGCTACGAGTGAGAGAGTTAGTTTTTTCATATTATCTAGTTTTTAGTTTTTTAGTCGTTCCAGTGTTCGTCAATAATCTTCTGGATATGAGGATACTTCTCGTCTGTCTCGTTAAGCTCCTCGCGAACCTCCAAGAGGCGTGTTTTCATCTTGGCGATGACATCCTTGTACTCTGGATTGTTGTACTCGTTGCGCATCTCCTTAGGATCTTTTTTGAGATCATAGAACTCCCACGCAGCAGGTGTCACCCAACCATTTCGTCCACCCCACAGGTTGCGACCCCCAGGGACAAAGTCTACGCCATAGAAGAAGATCAACTTATGCTCCTTGGTGCGGATTCCGAAGTGCGCAGGGTTGCTGTGTTTCGAACCCATGTGCATCCAATACCTATAATAAGTCTCCTCTCGCCAACCCTCAATCTCCTCACCTTCGAGGCTCTTCACGAAGCTGTGACCCTGCATATAATCTGGAGCTTTACCTCCTGCAAGCTCTATGAGCGTTGGTGCGAAGTCGGTGTTGTTGACCAAAAGGTCATTGCGAGTTCCTGCCTTCACCATCTCGGGATAGCGAACGATAAATGGCATCCTCATCGAGATGTCATACATCCAACGCTTATCTTGGAAGTCATGCTCTCCGAGGTAGAGACCTTGATCCGCCGTGTAGACGATGATGGTATTGTCGTAGATTCCCTCAGCCTTTAGGTAGTCGATGATACGTTTCAAGTTGTCGTCGACACCCTTCACACACCTCAAGTATCTCTTCAAGTATGTCTGGTATGATGCGTGTGTATATGCGTCACCCTCAAGCGTTTGATCCACCTTCATCACAGCACCCATGTCGCGTTGTGTGTTGCGTTTCGAGATCGAAGAGCCTACGATTCTAACCAAAGAGTCCTTTGATCCACGTGTCGCCACAGAGCCCCAACCATCTACTGGCTGTCCATACAAGTTGTCTGGCTCTGGAATCTCCACATCCGCCAAGTAGCTGTCATATCGAGGTGCATTCTCGAAGTTGTCGTGCGGAGCTTTGAAGTGGTGCATCAAGAAGAATGGCTTGGTCTTGTCGCGGTTCTTCAACCAGTCGAGCGAAATATCTGTCACAATATCCGAAGAGTGACCCTCATATTTGCGTGTGTTCTCGCCATATGGCTTATCACCGCGAACGTTGAACACAGGGTTGAAATATTTTCCCTGCAAAGGCAACACCTCGTAGAAGTCAAACGCTACGGGCTCCTTCTTCAAGTGCCACTTTCCCACCATTGCAGTCTGATAGCCCAACTTCTTCATCTCCATTGGGAGATATTGTTTTCTGACGTCGAGGCTATCGTAGAGGTCTAAAGCTCCATTCGTCTGTGAGTATTGACCCGAGATGACCGATGCACGGCTAGGTGTGCTTATTGAGTTGTTGCAAAATACATTGTCAAAGACAACGCCCTCTTTAGCGATCTGGTCGATCACGGGTGTGGGGTCGAGCTGAGCAAGGATACCTCCGTAGACACCAATAGATTGTGACGTGTGGTCATCCGACATCACGTACAAGATGTTGGGCTGCTTTCTCTCTGCCTGAGCTGAGCATCCAGCGGCAATTGCAGCCGATGCAATTGCTCCGCATGTTAAAACTTGTCTGCTATTCATAGCTTTAGTGATTAAAGTTTTAGTCGTTCTTCAACGGTATAACTGTTACAAACGAGTCGTCGCTACCCTTTGGTAGTGTTGCGATAATGAGTGCCTTAGGGCGTCCATCCTCCATGTAGAGCTTAGGCATATCTGCTGTGCGTCCACATGTTGTTGTTGTACCATCGTTCCAATGTAGTGTTCCTGGAGCTAGAACCAAGTAGTTCTCACCTGCCTCCCAGTCGAGTCCCTCCTCATCTGAGACAAAGAGAAGTGTTGCGCCCTCGCCATACTCCGACATCACACCGCGTGAATCCTTGGCGATGCAGTAGTAGCGTCCATCCTGCCACCACTCCACATGGTCGTCAATAGCGAACGAAGCGGTAGGGTGGGTGATGAATGGCTTGCCAGTGTCGACAAACGGACCTAGTGGCGAGTCACTTAGAGCCGTTACATGTATCACACGACCATTCTTGTACCTCTCGTCTGGAACAACATATTTGTATGCCATCAAGAACTTGCCATCCTTGCGACGCGAAACCGTTGGGGTCGAGGTCATCATGCGATTAGTACCCTCCACAGGGATCAATGGTGTATCAAATCGAGTCCAAGGACCGTTGATGTCATCCGCAACAGCGACACCCACCTGCTGGTTATTTCGATTTACCCACCACTCGTCCTCCTTGTATGATGGCTTGCAGTCATCTGCCGTAGTGTCCCAATAGCCACTTCCGCGGTTACCCATATAATAAAGGTAGTATTTTCCATCTGCTTCCATAAGGTGTGGATTGTGCGTAACATCGCCATCCCAATACTCGCGACCGCGTGGTGGTAGAGCCATATTTACATAAGTATAAGGACCAGTGAGGTTATCCGACACAGCATGCGCCACCTCTGAGTGAGTTACCCAAGCGAGGTGTCCGCGCGAACGAGCCCAACGCGAGTAGATAGCGTGGTACTTTCCATCCTTGCCCTTGACGATGTTTGTTCCCCAGTTGTTGTAATCTTCAAATGAGATTACATTCGCCTTGTCAAAGATTTGAGGCATCATCTCGGCAATGTTTAGCTGCTCAGCTGGTTGTGTTGAGCATGCGACAGCCATAGCGGCTGAACCAAAAGTTAATAGAAGCTTTTTCATATTAGTAATGGTTTTATTTTTCTGAATAAACACGAACGTAGTCAACCTCCATGTATTTGCCTGAATCTTCGTCTGTCGGATCACCAGCTGAGTCCAACAATGCAAGGCTAAGGTAAACATTTACAGGGCTATTGCAGAATACGTTGGTGTCGCGACGTATCTCTTCACCATCGAAGTAGAAGATCAACTCGTCTGCATTCCACTCAAGTCCGCATGTGTGGTATTCGCGAGAGAAATCATACTCTACGCTAGCGTCCCAAGACTGAATCTCAACCCACTCGTCACCGCTTAAGTACTCCACCGTGTAGTCGCTAACGGTCTTAACCCAAGGTGTGACGGTAGAACTCATCGAGTAGCCCGTGATGAAGTCTATTGAGCCAATCTCACGCTCTGCACCTAAGTCGATCTCAACCCACTTCGAACCATCCTCTTGTGTCACCCAACCCGAACTCTCGCTGTTGTCTGCGATTTTAGAGACACCATACGATGATTCGTTGTTGTTGTATGTTCCGCTACATTTAAACGACACGCCACTCTCTAACATGTAGTTAGTAGTTCCGTTAACACCGTAGGCTCTGAACTCTTTGAGGTGGAATTTAGGTCCATTGTTGGATGAAAAGCGCAATTTGGTGCTCTTAATAGAGTTCTCCATGTTGATCTCCACCTCTTTGGAGTCTCCAAAGGCGTGGTAACTTGGATTAACATAGTTTGCATCGCTAGAGTCAACGCTCCAGTTGTGGATATTCAAGTTCACAACGTTGGGGTAGTGACCCTCGTTGATATCAATCTCGATCTTGACGCCATCATCCGCAATTGGAGTTCCCGAGGCTTGCATCAACCAAAATGAGTTATTTGTGCTCTTTGCACCTGCGTATTTATAACGACACTCGTAGTATCCATATTGATATGCACTCTTGGTGTAGAGACTCGCTGCTGTCCAATATTTACCTTCGCGCTCCTCTTTGAGCATGTAGAGTCTGATGACACCATCCTCGACAACGGCATTCTCACGCCATCGGCTACATAACATATCTGTGTTGCTAACATCGCTGTAATTTACCACTGTCCACTCATTATCGAGCATTATATCGGGGTAGTCAAACTCATCTTGCCACACCAACTCAAATCGGTCAAGGTCTACATATCCGTTAGGATCTGACGCCTTTTCTGACTCAGCAGGGGCTTCAGTGTCTGGTTTAACATCAGGTTCAACTTGTGTGTTATCTTCTTCGCTACAGCTCGCAACAAACAGTAGCATCAGTAGCGTGGTGAGGTATAATTTGAAGTTCATGGTTATCTAATTTTGTGGTTAAGGTTTGGATTATAGCGAAACATCGACTGTGATATCTTGGCGGAAGTAGTAGTGCCAAGTATCTGTGTTTCTTGATGTTGAGTAAGCAATGCCATCAACTGTCGAGGTTACAGAGCTAATGTAGATGTTGTGTAGCGTGATAGTGTGCGAACCTGCCGTAGGGAACGATACAGTGATTGAATCGTCATTTAGTGTGCCGCTCGTAAGTTCAACGTCGTCACTGATAAACCACTCGTGATCCGTGTTCCAAAGCGAGTTATCGGTGAAGGTGAGTGCGCTACCTACTGTGGTGCTATAATCTGTTGAGCTATTCTTGGTGAATGCGTCATCGCTCGATACCGACCATGCAATTGTTGCATTATTAGATATGGTGATGTAGATAGGTAGCTCCAACACATACTCGCCATTGTCGTTGAGTGTTGAGTATACCTCAAATCTCTCTCCTGTCGATGTATCCTCATAGTTAGCTGTTACCTCCGATGCATAGGTGTTGCGCAAGACGATGGTGTTGCTGCCTATCTTCTTGAAGTATAGCGATATATCTGCGTCTGTACAGCTATATGTTAGCTCCGAGTTGATATAGGCATCATACTTCGACTCGACATTGGTCTCCGTAGAGTTGGCAAAGTCACCCTCAAGGAAATAAACACCTGTGTTCTCTCCAGTTGTCACGAGCCACTCGTGAGATGTCGTACCTTGAGATAGATCGCTGAAAGTGAGACATTCACCTGCCTCGACACCTAGCGAGGTGCCGACAAGTTTCACTCCGTTGACCGTCCAGCCGATAGTTTGCGAAGTTTGACCTTGAGGTTCAACATTTTCGTTGTTGTCCGACTCCTCAGAGCATGATGATAGGAGGCTGACAACCACAGCCGCTGAGGCGATGGAGAGTAGAAGTTTTTTCATATTAGGTATAGGTTGGTTTGTGGTTACTTTTTCTTTGGGACAATTGGAAGTCGACTCTTCACCAATGGGTACTTCGCTACCTCGGGGTCGATCTTCGACACCTCAATATTGAAAACAAATGGCTCCTTGCTCTGCTGAAGTAGAGCTATCGAGTTGAGAATCAATGTCGCCTCTAGTGGATCTTTGGTCTCATATAGAGCTGAGAGCATAACCTGTTGAGGTTGCTCAACGCCAGTAAGAGCCATATACTCCGCCGCGCGAACTCTATTCTCTAGTGAACTGTCCGATTTCGCGATCTTCTTGATCTCAGGAAGAAGTGATTTTGCCTCCGCGCCAAAGCTGCTGCATGTCACGAGTGCCCACTGTCTCTCAATAAGATCCTTAGAGATTAGAGCCTTAGCAATCCAAGGCTTAACTGTCTCGAAATCTTCAAGTTGTAGATTTGCAATAGAGAGATATTGTTTAATCTTTTTGCTATTCTCGCGACCAAATTTATCTGAGTCGGGATACCCTCCCTCGTTTGCCAAGATATACTCAGGATAGATTCCCAAGTCGTTGTTCTCCAACTGCCAATCAATCATCTGAGCGCGCATCTTCAAGAGCCTCTCTTTGTACTTCGGATCTTTAGCCAAGTTGACTGTCTCGTATGGATCGTTGGCTAGGTCGTAGAGAGCCTCAGGTGCTTTTGCCTCGAAGAAACTAGCCTGCAAAGGTGTAAGTTTTCCCTCGTCAAAGAGTTGTCTCCACTCCTGATATGAGGCGATCTTGAAACGATATGCGTTTGTCAAGCCATCGAAGTTGAAGGGCATGAAGTTGCGGACATATTTCATCTCTCCAACTCTTAGTGTGCGCACCATGTCGTACTTCTCGCCCATGCGATCTGCATATCCCCAAGTTGGTTTTTCGATCTCGCGACCCTTAGCCCAGAATGACTCTCCATCCATCCACTCAGGAGTCTTGATCCCTGCGAGGTTGAGAATCGTAGCTCCCAAATCGACAAAACTTACAAATCTGTCATCTTTAATTCCCATCTTGCTAGGTACAAGATGTTTGTATTTTTTAGGAACAGAGACAATCATCGGAACGTTGAGTCCCATCTCCGAAAGGTAACCCTTGCTCGCTGGCAAGATACCGCCATTGTCGCCATAGTAGAAGATGATGGTGTTCTCCAACAGTCCATCCGCCTCCAAATCTGCAATGACCTTTCCCACCTGAACATCCATCTCCTGCACCTTCTTGCAGTAATATTTGTAGGTGTCTCGCATTAGCTTGGTGTCGGGAAGGTTGGGCTGAACAAATGGCTCAACCTCGTTGTAATCAGCAATATAATCTGCGATGAAATCTGCCGACTTAATCAACACGCTCTCGTGTGTCGTTGCGAGGTTGTGGACGTAGTAGAATGGCTGTCCCTCAGCGCGATTCTTCCATGTGCCCTTGCGCGATGACTCATCCCAAACATCCTCACCTTTGTTGATGTTGTAATCCTCCTTGGCGTTGTTGACGGTGTAGTAGCCCGCTTCGCGAAGATATGCAGGGAACATCTTCGTGCCCTCGGGCATATCAGCCATCACAGCACCGCGATGGTATTGACTCGCAAGCTGAGGACCATATATTCCAGAAATCAGTGTCGATCTCGCAGCACTCGACACAGGCGCGTTGCTGAATGCGTTACCAAACATCACTCCGTTCTGAGCAAGTTTCGCGAGGTTGGGAGTCTCCACTCCGCGCTCCTCATCGAAGAACTTCATGTATCTCTTTGAGTTATCTTCCGAGACGATGCAGACGATATTTGGTTGCTCTGCCTTTGATGCACAATTGCAGCCCTGTGCCACTAATGGCAGGGCTGCAAGTGCAATATACTTGATATTGTTTGACATGGTAGGTTCAGTTTGGTTAGTTTTTGTTGGTGTTTCGTTATTTTAGTAGAAACTCTTCTTGACGTGCTTTTTTGGTCTTAGGGCTTGTTGCGTACTTCATGCACTCTTGGCGACTCTTAACACGCTTTGTAGATTTGTATGCAGGCTCGAAGTCGGTCTGTGTCAAGCAGCAGTCAAAGCGATCAAGGATTGAGTACCCCTTACCTGGAGCTCCTTGGAATGTGAAGTGACAAATTCCCCATTTGATACCGATACCATCTGTTGTGTTAGTGAACGCATCTGGCACATAGGCACCTGCCGCTGTTGGTGTCATATCCACAGTCGCAGCAATGCTGAAGTCATCCCAGTTTGGAGCGTATTGGATAGTGTTGCGCTCGTTACCATCCTGAGCAACGATAGCCGCTACACCTGTCTTGAATGGGAAGAGGGCAACCTCGTGACCCGAGTTCATGATTGGGTTCTTTGGTGAGCGTGTGAATGGTCCTGCAGGATCATCCGCTGTAACGATACCACTTGCAATCCACAACTTATTTGGGCGGTTAAATGCAGATTTGTAGTAGATGTAGATCTTGCCATTGTGAACGAGTGGATATGGATCATGCACCGCGAACTGATCCCACTCACCCTCAGCACCTGCAGGGATAACCTGCTTGCGAGTGTGTGTCCAAGGACCCTCTGGAGAGTCTGCATATGACATAGATACTGGGCAGTAGTCGCCTTTAAGTCCACTAGGCTCGTTGAATGCTTGATAATATAGGTAGTACTTACCCTTCCAAACCAAGATGTCTGGAGTTGATACTGAACGGTGTCCAGTCTCAGGCTTGTTAGCTCTTGGTACTGAGCAACCTAGCTCCGACCAAGTGAAACCATCCTTACTTGTTGCGCACCAGATCTCCGAGCAGTCCCAATCCGTAGATGGAGTCTCGTCATCACACTGAGCTGCATTTTTTGCACCGATAGGTGGGCATTTTGTGTCGCGTTTTGTATAGTACATGTAGTACTTGTCGCCAACTTTGATAACCTTTGATGGGTCGCGACGGCTCACTGTTCCATCGCCACCATTGTAGTCCAACCCCTCAATTGGAGTATATGTGAATGATGTGTAGAGTGGATTGTCCTCTGGGCGATATGACATGTAGTCATTGAATGCGCGCTCAACAGCAACACTTAGGTTTTGACGCTTTGGCGTCGCCTCTGTCACGGTGTAGGGGAATGCAACAGTCTCCTGAGCGACATCTGTGCTCTGTGTCTGATTTTGACCTCCAGCGCACGATGCGAGGAGAGCCACAAATGCGAGTTGTGTAAATCTCTTCATAGGTATTTTGGTTTTATAGTTTTCGGTTTTGTCGCGAGTTGCTTTTGGAGGGGCAACTTGCAGAGACAAAGATAACTATAAACTATCTATTTTACAATATACCTATGAAATAAATCGTCGGGAACGTTCCCGAAAAATTTAAGCTATTTTTGAATTAAATCTCGAAGATGTTGAGCGCGTATGTTCGACTGTCGAAAGTAAGCAATTTTCCGCTGAGAGTTTCGCCGTAGCCGACGATGATTTTCATAACTTCATTAGCCTCGATTGCACCAATCAGAGCAGGTGTTGTCGCCATTACAGCTGGTGGTGCAGTTACTTCGGGGGCGTTGCTCTCGGGGTAGAGATCCGAATACCCTCCTGCTCCATCGTGGTGGAATATAGACGCTTGACCCTCAAATTCGCGAATTGCTCCATAGACGTATGGCTTGGAGTGTCTGCTCGCTCCGTGGTCGATGATGTAACGTGTTGACATATTGTCACACCCATCCACAATGATGTCATATCTTGGGAATAACTCCTCCGCCAGCGAGTCATCGAGTCGGGCGTTGTACACCTCGATAGTTGTGTTGGGGTTCATCGCGCGAAGTCTACGTGCTGCACACTCCACCTTCGGAAGTCCCAAATCATCTGTGGTGTATATAGTTTGGCGAGGTAGGTTGCTGAGGCTCACGGTGTCGTAGTCGATGATGCCTACGCGTCCCACGCCTGCCGAGGTGAGTAGCGTGGCGATGGGCGAGCCTAACCCTCCCACGCCAACTATCAAAACAGAGGCTTTTTTTAACCTCTCCTGCCCCTCTTCGCCAACCTCCGAAAGGGCTATTTGGCGAAGATATCTCTCTCTATCCTCTTGATTCATAAATTTTTATCTAAGACAGTCGAACGACCTATCCCAATCTTTCCAAACCGCCTCGCGACCAACTCTCCTAAGTGCTTCGACAACCTCTTTGGCTGTGCGCTCATCGCTGATGTGGAACTGCTCCAACGCCTGTGGGTAGCTGTAGTAACCTCCTGGTTCAGTCTTGCTCTCCGCGCTCATGGTCGTAGCTCCGAGAGTCGCTAAGTTGTCGCGCAGTTCCGCTGGTTCGCGTGTCGAAACCGAGATGTCGACATCGTGGTCGAAGATACGCGTTGCAAAGAGTAGTTGTGCATACTCCTTGTCTGAGATGATGACGTTGGGTTGAAAACCTCCATTCTCCGCCTCGCGCATGCGTGGGAAATTGAGGCTATAACGAGTCTTCCAGTAATTTTTTTGTAGATAACGCAGGTGGTGCGCCATCATTGTGGCGTCAACCCTCCAATCCTCCAATCCAATGAGAATACCCATGCCGATCTTGTGCAACTCCGCCTGTCCCATTCTATCGAAACCATTCACTCGCCACTCGAAGTTACTCTTCATGCCGCGAGGGTGGTAGAGCTTGTAGTTGGCTCTGTTGTAGGTCTCCTGAAAGCAGATTACTCCATTGAGTCCGTGATCTTTAAGTGTCGAGTACTCCTCAGCCGACAAGGGCATAACCTCCAACTGTAGGTTGCTGAAGTATTTTTTCGCGATATCCAACGCGTTGCTCAGATACTCTACTCCTGCCTTGGCTGGATTTTCGCCCGTCACCATCAACAAGTTATCGAAAGGTCCTAACTTCTTAATCGCCTTAAACTCATTCTCGATCTCCTCCATGGTCAAGATGGTTCTTGCCATAGGGTTGGA
This sequence comes from Rikenellaceae bacterium, assembly GCA_047173185.1. Lineage (GTDB taxonomy): Bacteria > Bacteroidota > Bacteroidia > Bacteroidales > Rikenellaceae > Alistipes. The sequence goes on along the minus strand of JBCQVH010000014.1, from coordinate 2,879 downwards.
GATGTGAAAACCGCAGTATACACAGCTATTCGTGCATGAGTTTGTAAGGTAGAGAGGCACAAAAAGCGATATTGTCTTTCCGTATCTCTCCAATGTATATTTCTGGCTAAGTTGTGCCATCTGCTCCAAGAATGGAGCTGCCGCGGGTGATATCAGCGTCATGAAATCATCTACGGTCAACTTTGTTCTTTTGCTGAGTACGCGTTTCACATCCTCAGCTGTGCGGCTCATTACTGCATCATGGGTCTCCTCCCACGATATTTGAGCCAAATATTCACTAAACATCTATTTTGTCTCCTATCTATGTTAGTCGTTCAAGAAGGCTGTGAGTGGTGATGTCGCCTGCGCAGAGAACTGCTCCGCAGCAACGCCAGCCTCATATGCCATGTGTCCAGCCTCGACAGCCATCTTAAATGCCTGAGCCATAGCCACAGGGTCATTGGCAACGGCAATTGCAGTATTTACCAATACAGCATCCGCACCCATCTCCATCGCTTGTGCCGCGTGGCTAGGTGCTCCAATTCCTGCATCCACAACAACAGGTACGTTCGACTGCTCGATGATAAGCTCCAAGAAATCCTTGGTTCTAAGACCGCGATTTGTTCCAATAGGTGCACCAAGAGGCATCACTGCCGCTGCTCCTGCCGACTCCAAGTGGCGACACAATACTGGATCTGCCGAGCAGTAGGGTAGCACAGTGAATCCCATCTTCACCAACTCCTCAGTCGCCTTAAGTGTCTCGATTGGGTCGGGAAGTAGGTGTCTTGGGTCGGGGTGAATCTCCAACTTCAGGAAGCTAGTACCAAACGCCTCGCGCGTTAGTTGCGCCGCGAAGATTGCCTCCTCTGCGGTGCGTGCTCCCGAGGTGTTGGGGAGAAGTTGAATTCCGTCAATGGTGATATGTTGCAACATGTCATCCTCCTGATTCTGAGTATCTATGCGCTTGATCGCCATAGTTACCATTTGGCATCCTGAGGCCTCTATTGAGCGTCTCATTAAGTCATTGGATAGGAACTTCCCTGTTCCCATAAAGAGGCGTGAACCGAACTCTACGCCGCCAATAATTAACTTTTTCATCGTAAAACTTTATTTATTCTGCCTGAGTATTACTGAGTCTTGCTGAGTAATGCCGAGGCTTTTAATCATTAATCCTTAAAGATTAATCGCGTCAATAATTCTTTCGGTTGTTGAGGTGGGGTCATCAGCATTTAGTATCGTTCCCGATATTGCTATGCCACTAGCTCCGCACTCAATAATTTCTCTAATATCCTCAACTCCAATGCCTCCAATGGCGACAATTGGGGTGGTGTAACCCATCTTCTTAATATATGCGGTCGCCTTTATGTAACCCTCCAAACCCAGCACTGGACTCAGTCGCTCTTTTGTCGAGGTAAATCTAAAAGGTCCATAACCGATATAGTCGACACCTTGCGAAATGAGTCGCTCAATATCCTCGATGGTGTTGGCTGTGCCGCCAATAATCATCTCCTCACCAAGTAGTTCGCGCGCCTCGGCAGGGGTTATATCCTCCTTGCCAAGATGTACACCATCCGCCTCGCACTCCTCAACTAGGTGTGCACGGTCGTTGAGAATAAATGTTGCTCCACGCTTGTCGCACTCCTCGCGCAGGATCTTAGCTTTCTCTACAAACTCCTCGTCGCTCGCCCCTTTCATTCTGAGTTGAACCCAACTGCAACCTCCGTTGAGTGCTGCAATAGCTCCATCCACCTCACAGCGAACTCCGTTGTTGTGCGTTATGTATTGCAATGAGAAGTTGCTGCACATCTTCGCCATCTTTGTCACGGCAGCGACTCGTGAACTTACCCCCTCTACGGTGCAATCCCCCCACGCATAGCCCAACAACGCAACACCACCAAAACCAAGCTTATGGAGTGTCGGGATCTTGTCGGGCGTCACACCACCAAGTGCGATGACCATATTGTCGATAACTCTCTCTTTGCCTGCCTTTTCAAGCTCCTCCATCGTAAAGTTGGCAACATATCTTCCTTTTGAGATTGAGTCAAAGATAGGACTCAAAAAATTATAGCTCAGCCTATCTCCGTTTTGCAACTCCTCGATAGAGTGGCATGAACGGCTGACGATCTCAGCACAACACTCTCCAGCCGAGGTGTTGCGACTGTTGAGGTTGATACCCCCAACCCCCAATTCATCAGCAAGACGGAAATGGTCGTGCAGTGATAGGCGTTGTCTCAAAAATGGTGGAATCTCCTCAATGAGAGCTTTCGCCTGCTCCGCGCTCCACTCTGGTTTGCGAATATGAACGCGCTCCGCTCCGCTACTCAATGCAGCCATGATAAGTTCTGCCTCTCTCTCGACCACATCGGGGCGTGTGATAACAATGACTTTCATGCCTTTACCCTCCAAATACAGCTGAGACAATAACGATTTTGTCACCCTCCGCAATGGGCGTAGACTCCCAATCTTTGCGCGCTACGACACGAGCGTTGAGACCAACAGCAATGCCCTTGGTCTCAATCTGTAGCTCTGTCAATATCTCAGCGAGAAGGTGGGAATGAACCTCTCTCTCTTTATTGTTGAGTGCGATTTTCATAATTTTAGTCTAGTCTATTTAGGTTGAGAAACTCAATGTTACACTAGGCAAAGGTAGAAAAAATTATGAAGAAAGTTCGTTTTAGCTCAATAATAATCCACTTAAATTTTATGTGTAGGCTATTTAATTAAGTTAATGTTAGAAAAATTCAATTTCAAATTAACGTTGAACCAGCCTCTGCGCCCTCTGTCATTGCGGGCTTGACTCAATCGTGTCCAAAATAAATTATAATTAAATAATAAAAATATCCTCCATCATCAATATTGAATAATTGAGGATATTTTTATGTCAAGAAAGAAGTTTGGAA
>JBCQVH010000009.1:0-87674 GCA_047173185.1 Rikenellaceae bacterium | reverse complement strand
AAAACACATAGGGGGATACAATATTTTAAAATACAAATCCAAGCCACTAAAATGGCTTGGATCAGATCGTTATGATTATGCGTGAAATTTATTTTGGACACGATTGGGTCAAGCCCGCAATAACGAGGCTGGTTTAACAACTCTTTAGATTTGATGTTTTCAAACCTTAATTTTTATTAGTAGATCTCGTTGAGGAGTGCCGCCAAGCGTAGCCCACCACTCAATAGCTGACGCTCAAGGTCTGCTTGGTACTTGTCGCGGAAGTCGAAACTCAACTTATCATCACTCTTGATATGGTCGTAGGTACTCACAGCGACTTTGTGCGTCTCGTTGAACCACTCCTCGGGAGTTGAGTCAACCTTGATATCGCGCCTCATCGCCTCGCGATCTATCTCGCGCTGCCAACCCATATAGTCCCACGCGTGGGTCACCTCAATGAGTTTTGTGTCCCAAACAGAGTGGATATTTGTAGAGCTGTAGAAGAATGTCACAGGAATGCGATTCCCGCCTAAGTCCGCATAGCGACCTGCGTGCATCGGGCAGTGGAGATCGCCAACAAAGTGGATCAAGAACTTCAATGCGTCACCCTCCTCTTTAGCTGTCAAGCCGCCTTTTTTGAGCTGTGCTGTAAGATCTTTTACCGCCTGAACAACATCGCCCTTCTCTGAACGCTTCGTCGACTCCAATGTCTCGCCCTCCTCAACATTGAGGTAGTGCCAAGCCTTTGTGTGTTTGTACTCATCCGTATATCGCGATGAGTCTGCCCAATTACTCCAGTAGACCATGGACATGCCACCCAATGCCGACTCAACTTTAGTCTTTACCTCAGGCTCAAGGTTACACTCAGCAATGTAGGCTACGATGTCGTGCCCCTTCTGTCCCCAAGCGCATACATCCACTATTGCAACAAACAATAGCGCGATTACAAAAAATAGTCTCTTCATCACTATTGATTCATCGTTGCCAAGAACTCCTCGTTGCTATCCGTTAGGCTCATCTGCTTCTGTAGGAACTCCATAGCCTCCACGGTGGTCATATCCGAAAGATACTTTCTCAAGATCCATGTGCGGCTTAACACCTCCTTAGGTAGGAGCAGATCCTCGCGACGTGTTCCCGATGAGATGACATCCACAGCGGGGTAGACACGTTTGTTTGCTAGACGGCGGTCGAGCTGCAACTCCATATTTCCTGTACCCTTGAACTCCTCGAAGATCACCTCGTCCATCTTAGATCCAGTGTCGATAAGTGCCGTTGCGATGATTGTCAACGAACCCTTCTCCTCTGTGTTACGTGCCGCACCGAAGAAACGCTTAGGCTTGTGTAGCGCATTGGCGTCGACACCTCCACTGAGCACCTTACCCGACGCTGGCTGAACAGAGTTGTAGGCGCGAGCTAGACGCGTGATAGAGTCCAAGAAGATCACAACATCGTGACCACATTCGACCATCCTTTTAGCCTTCTCCAACACCATCTCAGCGACCTTCACGTGGCGAGATGCCTGCTCATCGAATGTCGAAGCGACAACCTCAGCCTTGACGTTGCGAGCCATCTCGGTAACCTCCTCAGGACGCTCATCTATCAACAAGACAATCATATACGCCTCGGGGTGGTTGTCGGCAATAGCGTTGGCTATCGACTGCAACAACATTGTCTTACCTGTCTTTGGCTGAGCCACGATCAGTGCACGCTGACCCTTACCGATAGGTGAAAAGAGGTCGATAATACGGTTTGAGAGGCTGTTGTGACCATTTCCCGTGAGCTTGAATTTCTCGCTAGGAAAGAGTGGCGTCATATACTCAAACTGCACTCTGTCTCGCACATACTCCGTAGCCAACCCATTGACCTCGTGCACCTTGATGAGAGGGAAGTACTTCTCGCCCTCTCTTGGTGGGCGTATTGTTCCGCTCACTGTATCTCCAGCCTTCAATGCGAAGAGCTTGATCTGGTTTGGCGATACATAGATGTCGTCGGGCGAGTTGAGGTAGTTGTAATCCGAAGATCTCAAAAATCCATATCCATCGGGCATAACCTCCAAAACACCCTCGCCCTCAATCTCTCCAGTGAAGTCATCCTTGGTGATGGTCTCCGAATTGTTGTGGTTTTGGTTGTGATTTTGGTTGTTATGGTGGTTTTGGTGACCGTTCTGATTATTATTCTGATTGTTGTTGTTTTGGTTGTCGCGCTGACCCTTTTGGCGACCACGTTGCTGTCGCTGTTGCTGCTGCTGTGGAGCGTTTGGATTGTTGTTGCTCTGCGTTGTAGCATCTTGTGTAGCAACCTCTTGACCACCTTGCTCACTGCTCTGCTCCTCTGTTGCACTCTCCGAAACCTTAGCCTCCTCAGCTGGTTGTGATGGAAGAACCGCTTGTGGTTGCTCTACGCGTGGACGACGTCCGCGACCTCGCCCCTGTTGCCCCTGCGGTGCTCTCTGCTTTGGCTCTCGTTGTTGAGGAGGCTCCTCTGTTGCAACCTCCGATTTAGCCTCCTCGCTTTGTGTCGGCTGCTCCGTCGCAACTTGCGCGCTCTTTGGCTTGCGTCCACGACGAGGTTTCGGTGCTGCATCTCCGCCATCCTGAGATGGTTGCGGTGCAGATCCTGCCTCAATAATCTTCGCAAGGAGTTCGCCCTTGCGGATATTTACATTTCTAATACCTAAGGTTTTACCTATGGTCTTTAGCTCCGCTAGGCTTTTACCCTCTAGCGCGGTCTTATCTTGCATATAAAATGGATTAAATCTCGATGATATAAAAGGATTGAAATAGAGAGGCTCGATCGAACCTCCTCTGATTCACTGCAAAGATAGTGCTTAAAACCGAAACAACAAAAAAAAGAGCGACATAATCGCTCCTTTATACCTTATTAATATATAGCCCTAATTTGCCCCTGTGTCAATCGCCCACTGCGTAGCGTACCAGTCATCCCTAAACATCGTGCTTGGGGCACTGGTTGAGACGCCCGAATAGTAGTCAATATCTTTCCACCCCGAACTTGAACCAATATTGGCGTAGAACCTATCGGTGTGGAGTCTCCACGCCTCGGGAAACGCTTTGTCGAACTGCGCCTCAAACTCCGCCTTCAGCGTTGCATCGCTGCACAACGCCATAACATACTGCTCCAAATCTAAGAACACAGGGTTTGTTAAACGCTCATATTGTTGCAGACTATAGAGATCTACACTATTGGGGGAACTCTCATTAATGCGTTTGATAATATCCGCCAAGTCCTCAAACTCGCTCGTCACCGCCACAGCGATACAGCCCGAAGGGTAGTAGTAGCTAGAGTAAAAATCGTAATACGCCTGCACCACACCGCTATAATTCACCGAAGAGCCACCATAGACGAACAACTCAGGGAGCACCGTTGTGTAGGGAAATCCAGGTCCCAAGATCTCACACGGAGAGCCTACAATATAGTTGCACAGATCTTTGAGGTCGTAGATCGACTCGATATTTGACATGAAACAAGCATCAAAGAGAATATATCCAAACTTGGTTTGCGACTGCTCTAGCGCACTTTTTAACTCCGAAATCTCCATATATCCATCAGATGATGAGCCCATAAAACGAGTCACCATCGGTGCATCCTCGCTCGACATTGCATCCCAATCGACAAAGTCTGATACCACCGAAAGCGATTTGAGACTTGGGTGCGACTGCGATACCCAACCTGTGCCATGACCGCTGAGTATAATATTATAGGTGCTCGATGGGGCATACTCCTTGACATCGGCAATAACCTCCATGATATTCGCCTCCGTGAGTGAAAATCCCGAACTTCCCTCATACTCTTTAATCAAGAGATTGGTGCTCTCATCAGCTGTTGAGCTTCGATAGATCTCGAAAAGCTGACCACTACCGTAGCTCGTCAACCAAAAGACCAATAGGCGTCCATCACCCATCGCCCCCGTAGCCACTGCATCTGCCGCCCAGTTGATGTTGTCGTTGAAGTAGTTCTTCAGACTCGTGCCCATAAAGTACATCAACGTCGTTTGCGAGGCGATATCTCCCTTGCTGGGGGCAGGAATCTCCTCATAAACCTCAGGATCGGGATCACCACCTCCTAGGTCATTCACCTCACACGAAATTGTGCATCCGCACATTATCGCGATGATTAGGAAAAATGATAAAAATTGCTTCATCTATTATCTCTATTTATACTCTCTAGGTTTGAGATTATTAAACTGCCACGTTCTGTCGCGCTTAAATGTCACGCTGTCGGGCTTGTTGATATATACTCGTCCATAGTCGAAGTAGTAGCCTCGGAACTTCTTGCCCTCAACCTTTCTGGGTACAACCAACGGCACAAACTCAACCGTGCGACTCACAATCATAGGCTTCGCTGTGGTTAGGTTCTCCGCCGCCATCATATCCGTGGCGTGGTCAAATGCCAAGATATGTTTAGGTGTCTTGGGGGTGAGACCATCCCCCGAGTTATTTATTGTCGAGAGAATCTTCTCCACCCGATCAAACGCCTCGCGCTCCTTGATCTTCTCATCCAAAGCACCATAGGCATATGCTAAGATATTCCACACCTTCAAGTTGAAGGGGTCGACCCTCAGTGCACCATCCGCAATATTGATTACCTCGCGCAGAGTCTCCGCGTTGGGGTTCTCCATATCGAGCGATGCCGCCAACTGCAACACCTTATCCAAGTTGGGATTGCTTCGCGTGGGGGCATACTCCTCCTGAAAGACATATCCGTAGTATAGATAGTGATATTGATCCAAGGTGAGGTTTATATCCCCCATCTCGAACTTCAACATCATATCGGGATAGTAATATGCCGACTTTGCATCGGTGATTTTGCTCAACACATCCTCCTCATCGGGAGTCTTAGCCTCGCAGATCGCCACTGTCGACACTATCATCCAAGCACTCAATGCGCCTATTAGTGCACCTCTAAACATATTTTTTGATTTTTGCGTTAAAGTATTTAGAATACTTAACGCAATTTTAGTGCAAATCGTACTTTGCAATCAACTCGCGGAACTTAGACTCCAACTCTGGAGTGCCCGAAACGAGTGGTAGACGCATGCGGTTGCTGATAAGTCCCATCGCGCTAAGTGCACACTTCACACCTGTTGGGTTACCCTCCGCAAAGAGAGCGTTCACAGCCTCATCCATCTCCTCATAAGCCTCCAATGCCTTGTCGTACTCGCCCTGCTTAGCCAAATTTACGCTATTCATGAACTTCGTAGGGAAGCAGTTTGCTGCAACCGAGATCACACCATCACCGCCTCGACGCATGATATCTACCGCGATACCATCATCTCCAGCCAAGACCAAGAACCCCTCAGGGCGGTTGTCGATGACGCTCTGAATCTGGTCAATATTGCCCGATGCCTCCTTAACTCCAATGACATTGTCGAAGTCGCGAGCGATACGCAACGTAGTCTCAACAGTCATATTGACACCTGTGCGTCCTGCGATATTGTACAGGATGATCGGTAGTGGCGAGTGCTCCGATACCACCTTGAAGTGTTGATATAGTCCCTCTTGCGATGGCTTATTATAATATGGTGTGACGCTCAAGATGGCATCTACACCCCTCAAGTCGAACTCGCGCAACTGATCCAACACCTCCGATGTGGAGTTGCCACCCACGCCCATAACGAGTGGCACACGACCAGCGATATGGTTGGTGATATACATAGCGATCACCGCGCGCTCCTGCATATATAGTGTTGGGGTCTCCGCTGTAGTTCCCAACGCAACGATATAGTCAACACCTCCCTCAATAACGTAATCAATCATTCTTGCTAACGCCTCGTAATCAACTCGCCCATCGGGCGTAAATGGAGTTACCATTGCAACTCCAACACCGCTTAAATTCTTCATTTATGCTCTCTCTAAATTATTTATATTTTATCTTTTTTATCTTCCCTTTAAAATAGACTCCCCTGCACAGGAGTCTTTGCCGTATCTGTTGTCTCTGATTTTTGATCCGCCCCCTTGCTGACCATCTCCAAAAACCCATCCTCCGAGATAATCTTGATCCCGAGCTTCTGAGCCTTCTGCAACTTTGCGGGTCCCATCTTATCTCCTGCAACCAAAAAGTTGACATTCGCAGATATTGCCGCCAAGTTTTTACCTCCGTGACCCTCGATCATCGCCTTGAGTTCATCGCAACTGTACTGCATAAACTTGCCCGAGATCACAAAATTCAACCCCTCCAAGCTACTCGACAGCTGTTCGCCACGCTCTGCCTCAAACTGTACCCCAGCCTCACGGAGTCGCTCAACAATGGTGCGGTTCTCCTCGTCGGCAAAGTAATCAATGATGGAGTCTGCAATCTTAGCCCCCACCTCGGGAGCTTCGATCAACGCCTCTCGCGTTGCCGCCATCACCCCATCCATACTCTCGAAGTGAGCCGCAAGGTATTTAGCCGTCGTCTCACCGACAAATCGAACACCCATGCCGAAGAGTATCCTCGCAAAAGGAACTTCCTTTGACCTCTCGATACTCTTTAGTATATTCTCTGCCGACTTCTCGCCCATGCGTGGCAAACCAACAATCTGATTTGCTCGCAACGAGTAGAGGTCTGCGATATTTGTCAACAACCCATTCTCGAAGAGCAACTCCACAGTCTCCTCTCCAAGTCCATCAATATCCATCGCCTTGCGACGTATAAAGTGGATGATGCGTCCCAAAATCTGAGGTCGGCAGTGGCTCTGGTTGGGGCAGTAGTGTTTCGCCTCGCCCTCGAACTTCACCAACTCAGTCCCACACTCAGGACAATATTTTATATATTCGAACGGCTCAGACGAGACATTATTATCTCGACTCGCCATCTCCACACCAACAATCTTGGGGATAATCTCGCCCCCCTTCTCCACGTAGACCATGTCGCAAACCCTAATATCAAGAGCTGCGATCTGCTCTGCGTTATGCAGAGATGCTCGCTTCACCGTTGTGCCAGCCAACTGCACAGGCTCTAGGTTCGCAACTGGGGTGATAGCTCCCGTGCGCCCCACCTGAAAATCGACACTCATCAACTTCGTAGCCACCTGCTCCGCCTTGAACTTATACGCCACCGCCCACTTCGGAGCCTTTGCCGTAAAACCCAAATCGCGTTGCGCCTCGTAGCTATTGACCTTTATCACCACGCCATCCGTAGCAAATGGAAGATCAAACCTCACACGATCCCAATGGGCGATAAATGCCTCAATCTCCGCCACCGATCTGCACAACTTCCGACACTGCGACACCTTGAAGCCATACTTCGTAGCCGCCTCCAGAGCCTCCCAGTGTGACGCATATGGCAACCTCTCGCCAACAATTTGGTAGAGCAGGCAATCCAAGCCTCGCTTTGCCACCACGGCAGATGACTGCTGTTTCAAACTTCCAGCCGCAGCATTTCGCGGATTGGCAAATGGTGACTCTCCACCCTCGATCCTCTCGCTATTGAGACGCTCAAACGATGCAAAGGGCATCACGATCTCGCCTCTGATCTCAAAGAAAGTGGGGTAGTCGCCACTCAACGACAGCGGAATAGAGCGAATAGTTCGCACGTTTGCCGTGACATCATCACCGCGCTGTCCATCGCCACGCGTCACCGCGCGCGTTAACTCACCTCCCTCGTATGTCAACGATATTGCTGTACCGTCAAACTTCAGCTCACAGACAAACTCAACCTCGCCCGCCTCCTGCTCCACCTTGGTGGCGAAATCGCACACCTCCTCCATCGTGTATGTATTACCCAACGACAACATCGCGAATCGGTGCTCAGCACTCTGGAACTCGCTGGTTAGGTCGCTACCAACACGTACAGTCGGAGAGTTGGGGTCTGCAAATTGAGGGTTCTCTCTCTCCAGATCCTGCAACTCGCGAAGCATCATATCATAGTCAAAATCCGAGATCTCGGGAGAGTTCTCGACATAGTATTTGTGGTTATGAAAATTGAGCGATTTACGTAGCTCTAGTATTTGTTGCTCCATCAGGCCTCCATTATATATCTGTATTACGTCTGTAAAGGTAGCGTTTTTCGCGCAAAGTGAGAAATATTCACATTTTTTTTTAAACATTTTATCAATTTTCAAATTTTCCGTATACTTGCAGAAAATTTAGAACACCCAAGAGAATAAGTTTACACGATGACACAGAAAAAAGCACCAAAAAAACGCCTAGTTATAGGCTTCAACAATCTATCCCCAGAGCTACAAGATCAGGTGAAAGCAAAGTATCCCCTAGGTTTCACCGACTCAATGATGAGGATCGACAAACCCAATGGCGACTTCTTCTATGCCGTATCATTTTCAACTGACGAAATCGACTACCTTGTGAAGATTGATGTGAAGATTGATGGTAAAGCAGCTGACGATGACGACAAGGATCTATTCGATGATGAGCTTAAGGGCGATGATGAGATGGGAGGAGACGACGGCGACGACTCACGTAGCCAGCGCGACTCATACGACGATGACGACATGTAATTTGCTGTGCAGTATTAATTTTATTGCAATAAAGCGAGATTAATAATATATTTTTCATATCTTTGGGGGCAAAAACGGTTTTTGCTCTCCAAGTATATTGGGAGTATATCATTATTTATAGATAGAGAGAAGATGAAAAAAGTAGATGTAATTCTTGGATTGCAATGGGGCGATGAGGGCAAAGGAAAGGTTGTCGACGTATTGACTCCGAACTACAAGGTAGTAGCTCGTTTTCAAGGAGGTCCTAACGCAGGTCACACCCTAGAATTCAATGGCGAAAAATATATCCTACGCTCAATACCTTCGGGTATCTTTCAGGGCGATAAGATCAACGTTATAGGTAATGGCGTCGTGCTCGACCCCATCCTCTTCCGCGAGGAGGCTGAGGCTCTAGCTAAGAGCGGTCACGACTTGACGAAACGCCTCTACATCTCTAAAAAAGCACACCTTATCCTACCAACTCACCGCTCACTAGATGCAGCGTATGAGGCGGCAAAGGGTGCTAACAAGATCGGAACAACAGGTAAGGGCATCGGTCCTACATATACTGATAAGATTAGCCGTAATGGCGTGCGCGTTGGTGATATCTTGTTGAATTTCAAGGATATATATGCTAAGGCTAAGGGTCGCCATATGCAGATCCTTGAGTCGTTGAATTTCGAGTGCAACATCTCGGAGCTTGAGGCTCAGTGGTTCGAGGCTATTGAGTATCTTAAAACTTTCAATATCATCGACTCGGAGCACACCATCAATGATATCCTTAACAAGGATGAGTCGATTTTGGCTGAGGGTGCGCAGGGTACACTCCTTGATGTTGACTTTGGATCATATCCATTCGTTACATCTTCAAACACGGTGTGCGCTGGAGCTTGTACAGGTTTGGGTATCGCACCAAATAAGATTGGTGAGGTGTTCGGAATCTTCAAGGCATATTGTACACGCGTAGGAAGTGGTCCATTCCCAACAGAGCTTTTCGATGAGGATGGTAAGAGCATGCGCGATATCGGTCGCGAGTATGGTGCTGTGACAGGTCGCGAGAGACGTTGCGGATGGTTGGATATGGTGGCTCTAAAGTATGCTATCATGATCGACGGAGCAACGCAACTTATCATGATGAAGTCGGATGTCCTCAACGCTTTTGAGACTATCAAGATCGCTGTGGCTTATGAGATTGACGGTGTTCGCACGGAGAACTTCCCATATACAGTTGAGGGTGAGATTAAACCTATCTATAAGGAGTTTAAGGGTTGGAACTGCGACATCTGCAAAGTTCGCAAGTACGAGGATTTCCCAGTAGAGTTTAAGGAGTATGTTGAGTTCATCGAGGCTCAAACAGGAGTACCTATCAAGGTGATCTCCGTAGGCCCTGATCGCGAGGAGACAATTGTTCGCTAGAGGGTTGTACTTTTATATAAAAAATCGAGGCTGTTTATAATAGCCTCGATTTTTTATATTATTATCCATTGAATTAGTGACACACTTGCTGGCGCAGGTATTGGAATACTGAGTGTCAAAGTTGGCTACTGGATTGCCCCAACATTAAACTCTTGGTTGTGGGGATCGGACTTACAGAGTCGAAACCTCACATACAACATATCGCCACATGTCTCTTCGGAGCAGTACGGTATGTCGTTAAACCTCAGGTTTTAATGATTATAGGGGAGTTCTAATTTCTCCCTATACATTTTTCTAACAAACAATAGATGAGATGCGTTTGCATCTCATCTATTGTTTGTTATATATCAAATCACAACCTTACTACTCACTCCACGTAGCTTTGTACCAGCCACTACCCCACAACGCACACCAGAAAACCTTCTGATCGTATGGGTCGGGTTTGAAGTCGGTGATCTTATCGGGTTGACCCAACCCGCGGTTCGCCTTCGTCCAGCTCTTGCCGCCATTGAACGAGATATATGCACCAGGGTTCTTAATCATCGTCCCTTGACCCCACGCGCGCTTTCCTGCCGAAACCACAGTGATGATGTCGGGATTCACGGGTGATGTCTCGCACTGCCAGATATAGTGTGCATCGAAGATCCTCTCCCACCTCTTGCCACCATCCTTGCTACGCCATACACCACCAGCACTCTCATCAAGGCTCGCCTTGTCGCCACACGAGATGTAAATATATCCATTATTACGATCCACAAAGACGTTGTTGACGCTGGTAATATGCGATGGTATTGTCGTGATCTGCTCCCAATCCGCGCCCTTATTCTTAGAGACATATAGTCCACCCTGCACCTGCCTATTCTTGTTGAGTGCCGCGTAAAGTGTCGATGGATTCTTGTGATCCATCGCTAGACGATTGACACTACAACCCTCGGGAAGTCCTGAGTTGCTAACGCTCCATGTGTAGCCACCATCGTAACTTACGTTAACACCAAAGATATGCATATCAGCAGCTTTATTACCGCCTCCGACCTCAGATATCGCATTGGCGATGGTGCAGAAGTACATATTCTTAGGCTCTTTAGGGTCGATCATCAACGAGTATTGGAACACATGGTTACCCGAGATATTGGGGTGGTTGTAATCCACCGCCTTAGATATATTCTCCCACGTCTTGCCGCCATCTGTTGTGCGACGCAGGTGGCCGCGGTGCTCCTGACGGAACATTAATATATATATGGTGTTGGGGTCGTTGGGGTGAACCGCCACCGATGCGACACTGTGCGCGCCGTGAGCATGCACCTGACCCTCAATTTGACGAACGCCCACAGCATCCTTGCCTGCGTCATAGTCCCCTAGCGGAGCACTCTCCCACAATCCATGCTCACCCGTGCAGAAGAGTATGCGATCCCTCTTTCCTGTCTCCAACAACATGTAACGCCCTGGAAGGTCGCTATCTCCGCGACTAACCCACACGCCACTACCCTCAGCAGTCTCATCCTCATCAATCTGCATCCAAGAGTCGCCACCATTTGTCGAACGCAACGTCTGCTGCTCCATACCTGCGTAGAGAGTACCCTCGCAGTCGACATCAATATGGCGCACTCCTGCGATATTCTCCGTGCGAGCTATGTTGACATGCATATGTGCAAACTTCATATTTGCGTGGGTCGGGTTATTACGCGACTCCCAATACTCCTTGTCGGGGCAATTCTCCCAATATGCACCTGCACGAGCTATAGTAATCCACGTCTTACCGCCATCGCGTGTTCGCCACATGTCGCCTGGAATCCACGCTCTGTCGTGCTTCACATTTGCAGAGATATAGATCTCATCGGGGTTCAATGGGTTAACCCTAATGCGATTAAATACCGTATATATCGAGTTTGAATATTTCGGAAACTCCTTGTAAGCCTCATTCATCTTGATATCAAACCAATGAGCTATGGCGCGTGCATACATCCAACGCATCGACTTGCTGGTGATCTTGGTCATGTCGACCGCCAAATTTCCCGTGATGTCGATCCAATTTTCACCACCATCGACACTCTTAAAGACTCCGCCCTTGACCGTCACGCTACCGTTACCATCACGCTCATAAACACTCTGCTCCACCAAGAAAAGTGTATACTTCTTGCTCTTGGCATCGTAGTGGCTCACCATGTCGCGTGGCAGATTGTTTGGCAATCCCTTACCAAATGGCGACCAGCTAAGACCCTCATCTGTAGAGCGGTATAGTCCATGCCCAGTCATCGCAAGAATATTCTTGGGGTTGCGTGGATCTACGACAATACGCCCCACATCGACCATCTCGGGAAGCCCCTTTGTGATCTTTTTCCACGACTTACCCTTGTCGGTGCTCTTGAGGATAAAGCCATACTCCGAACGCTTCTGAATAAGTCCGTGAGGGTTCTTCTGCGAGCGGTGGTTATCCTTGACATTGAAGAAGTCACCCGCTCCGATATACCAATTATTGTCGTTCGTGGGGTCTACCGCAAGCTCCGCCATCGTCTTGCCAACATCCACAATCTGCTCCCATGTGCGTCCTCGATCTAACGAACGGTTGACCCATCCATCACGATCCAAAGCTAGCGCGAAGTCGGGGTTCTGGCGCGAAAAAGCGATCTCAATAACTCGCTCCATATCATACCCCTCAGCGTCGCAATCCTTGAGCGTATGCCACGACTTGGCGTAGTCCCACGATCCATAACATACGTGCATATCGGGCGCCATGAGTACCGTCTTGGGGTCAGAAGGGTGACACCACAGCTCCTCATTGTAGCCCGACATTCCAGGTCCAAATTGTCGCCAGTTAATGGCGGTTGTCGAGGTGACCCTCTCCTTACGAAGTTGGTTGAAATACTTTTTGTCTAGCTGAGCAGTTGCCGAGGTCGCGACCGTTGCCAGCAGAGCCAAAGTAAACGAGATTGTTTTAAGTCTCATCATTGATTGGTTTAATGGTTGTTTAAATTCTAGGCTCGGGCAATAATCACCACCCGACTACAAAGGTAAAAAAAATATGTAGAATATCCACAAAGCCAAAATTTTTATTATATTTGCAATTCGCAAATGTTACAAAACGAAAAATAGAGAAGCATGAAACAGGAGAGAAAGAGTAATCCTACAGCTATATTATTGATGCACTGCCCCGATAGAGAGGGTATCATCGCGAGTGCCAGCCGTTTTATCAAGGAGTATGGCGGTAATGTCGTGAGCCTCGACCAGCACGTAGATCGCGAGGAGGGTATCTTCTTCATGCGCGTGGAGTGGGAGCTAACAAACTTCACCATCAAGCGTGAGGATATTAGAGAGATCATCCGCCGCGGATTCTCAGCAAAGTATGGCGTAACCTTTGAGCTTTACTTCAGCGACGAGACACCACGCATGGCGATCTTCGTATCTAAGATGTCGCACTGCCTCTACGACCTTTTGGCGCGCTACACAGCTGGCGAGTGGGATGTGGAGTTGCCACTGATTGTCAGCAACCACCCCGATATGGAGATTGCAGCTAAGAGGTTTGACATCCCATATTTCCACATTCCAATCAACAAGGAGAACAAGGCGGAGCAGGAGGCTAAGACCCTAGAGCTACTTCGTGAGCACAAGGTTGACTTTGTGGTTTTGGCGAGATATATGCAGATTTTGTCGCACGACTTCATCGAGCACTACCCCAACAACGTCATCAATATCCACCACTCATTTTTGCCAGCCTTCGTAGGAGCTAAGCCATACCATGCGGCACATGCGCGAGGTGTGAAACTTATCGGAGCAACGAGCCACTACGTCACTACGGATCTCGATGCTGGACCTATCATCGAGCAGAATATCACACGTATCTCGCACCGCGACACCGTGGCTAGCCTCGTTCACAAAGGTCAGGATTTGGAGAAGATCGTACTCTCGCAAGCCGTTGAGCAGCACATCAACCGCAAGATCCTCACCTACGGAAACAAGACTGTCCTATTCACATAGAGAAATTATTTTGCATTTTCTCTAGAGTTGTAACAAATGTTACAACTCTTTCTTTTTATATAGACTACTTTTGCGATATAGAACAATCAAAAACAGAGAGATATGAAGAAAATCGCAATGACATCAGTCATGAGCTTGGCAATGATCGCCTCGCTATCTGCACAGACTATGGCGCACCTCACGCCAGCACAATTAAAGTCGGCAGAGAGTGTTGACACCATGTTGGCAGAGCTGACAGAGAACAAATCAACACAAGCGGAGGTTGCTTGGCAGATCGACTACCTGCACAAAATCAAGGAGTTGAAGGCTAGCTCATCATCTTCGGATCTCTTTGGACAGCGTTTGATCGTCGCCTACCCCACCCTCGCAGGGGCTGAGAGTGTCAAGGCTATAGCCAAGGCGATGTACCCTAACGAGGTGCAGAACAAGGAGAAAGAGGCGGTGCGCGCACGTGTGCAGGACTACTTCAACATGGTCTCAAACCTCGATACCAATATCGCCAAGGATCTCTGGGCTGAGCAGGGTGATGTCTCAATCATCACCCCACGCACGCAGTTTTTCGGCACGGAGAGCATCATGAACGACTTCCTCATTAAGACCTTCTCGTCGATGAGGTCGCGCAAGTTGCATAGCCTTAGCGAGGTTATTAATATATATGGTGAGTCGGCAAATGTGCAGTTGTACTGGATCTTCGACACGGTGGATGCCAAGGGCGAGAAGCACCAAACACGCGGTCGTGAGAGCCTTATCTTCGAGAAGATCAAGGGCGAGTGGCGACTGGTTCATGTCCACTACTCGCGCATGTAGGAGCTACACGGAGTTTATTAGAGATTTTTTTCTTGCAGATTAATATGTTTGTTTCAAGGCAGTTAGACCAACAACTACACATCTACAACAAAAAAATCTCTCAAAAGATTTGGAGAATATAAAAAAACGCCTTATATTTGCACTCGCTTTACCGAAGCAATCTAACAATGCCCAGATGGCGGAATCGGTAGACGCGCTGGTCTCAAACACCAGTGGAGCAATCCGTGCCGGTTCGATCCCGGCTCTGGGTACTGTAATAAAAGCCTTGTAAGTTTTACTTATGAGGCTTTTATTTTTTTTAGGAAATAACCAATTAAATATAAACAAAATTACATGAAGAAATTTTTACTAGGTCTTTTGATCGTGACTACAGCGTTCACGACTATGGCAGCAGAGAAGGAGGAGAGCAAATACTCTATTAAGGCGAGTGGATATGTCAATATGCGCGTAGCTTACGACTTCAACGGAGCGATCAACTCGCACCCCGATTTTGTAACATCATTGATCCCAGTCCCAGGTGACTTCAGCAATCAGCAGGAGTTCTACATGGATGCGACAACATCTCGCTTCGAGGTGAAAGGTCTTGCGAAAGATACAGCTGTAGGAGATGTAGAACTATGCCTCAACATGGATTTCCATGGAGGCGATAAGGGTAGCTACACACCTCGTTTGCGTCTGGCTTACGTCGCATTTGCCGACTTCCTTATCGGTCGTCACTACACAACATTCGCGGATATGGGTGTTGCTTGTCCAAACATCGACTTCGAGGGTCCAAACGTCTGCCCTTATATCTACACTACACAGATTCGCTACACTCACACCTTCGACAGCAACATCACCCTTGGTGGAGCGGTAGAGTACCACGGCTACTCATCAAACTCACTCTTTGGTGATATCGAGGAGGTGGATGTCAAGGCTCCAACAATCCCTGCATACGTAGAGTACGCTTGGGATAGCCAGCTTGGTAGCCACGTTCGCCTTACAGGTCTCTACAAGAACATCTCACTCTACAACACAGCGGATGAGAAGAACATCAACCTTGCGGCTTGGGGAACACAGTTCAGCGGTTCGTTCGGCATTGGCAAGCGAGTTAAGCTACTATATAGCGGAACATGCGGAGAGGGTATCACAGACTTCATGCAGGATCTTTACGGTTCGGGCTTGGATGTCACAGTCAACACCGCGACCTCTGACCCACGCATGACCTTCATGAATGGTTTCCAGTTTATCGGCATGGTTCACGCTACGGATCGTTTGATGTTCACGGCTGGTTACTCACAGGTCAACATCGAGGGTGACGACTCACGTTTTGCGGTGACAGACTTCCGCCAGAGCGAATACGCTTTTGGTAATGTTTTCTACAACCTCACACCACGCATTCAGATCGCAGCGGAGTACCTTTGGGGTAAGCGCACAAACGTTGACAAGGCTAGCAACACAGCAAACCGCATCAACACAATGATACAGTACAACTTCTAGTCCGAGTACACCTTACTAGAAATACAAAAATAGAGGCTGAGTAAACATCGCGTTTACTCAGCCTCTATTTTGATATTGTGGGTTGGGGAGCTATTGACTCCCCACCCTCCATAATCATCTACTCTACTGCTCTCTTCTGGCGAAGAATCTGGATATCATCGTTGCGAACGAGGGTGTTACCACTCTCATCGAAGATCTCGATATAACCCTCCAAATAGCTCTCATCGTAGAGCGGAGTTCCATCGGTGTCCAAGATGAGATAACCATCCGAGTCGTAGGTCTCGGTATACTGCACCGAACGATCCACGTAGTAGAAGATCTTGTAAGTCAACACCATATCCACATCATTCACTGTCACCGCGCGATCAAAGATCAAGCTGTAGTACTCGTCATACTTGCTGTCGTCAATGAAGTTGGTGATAGACTCAACCGAACATCCAGAGTAGTCCATTCCCGCGTAGCAGACAATCTGAGGTCGCTCCAAGAAGAAGTACATGTTGTAGAGCGGATCTAAGTCGGTTATCGCCTGCTGGGCAGTGGTCTGAGAGTGGAGACCATCGGCATCGGCATAGTCGCGGTCAAAGATACGCAACACACTCTCATAGGTGAGATTTGCGGCAGCGTAAGGCTCTTTTTCGCACGACACCAAGAGTACCATCGCCAACAAACACTGAATAAATATTATCGTTTTTTTCATAATTTTATCCCCCTAGTTTTAAAGTACATAGATAATAACTGGCACGGTCTGTGTCGCACTCGACGTTGGGTAGTGCGTTGAGACGTAATAATCTGGGGTAGGTCGCTCAACTGTGAGAACTACACGAAAGACTCCAGGCGAATCAAAGGTAAATGCTGGACACTGCTCCGTTGATGTCGATGGTGACACAGTAGGTGTTACCATAGCGTCGGAACTCATCTGCAAACAAGTCCATATCCACGAACGATTTGTTGGCACAGTGAAGATTGTCGAAACACCCGACTCATCCTCTCCCGTAGCGTCATGGAAATATAGCGTCTCACCTGCCGAGATGTAGACCTCCGAAGTGACAACATCGCTGATGGTCACCTTGCTGCTAAGGTCAACAGGTCGTGTCTCCTCGGCATCATGGTAGATCTTTACCGATGGTGAGAGAGGCTCATATACCATCAACTCATACTCGCGAACAACCTGATAGCGACCATTATCCAACTTCTCTGCGGTGATATACTCGTTGTAACGCTTCGATGTCTCGATGGCATCAAAGACGTTGTACATATATGTAATCTCCGAGGCGTAGGTGTTGCAGACGCGCAACTTATAAGCTCCACCATTAGGGATCATAAATGTCAACGCATCGCGACTATTGGTTGTCTGGATCGAGTAGTCGAGGTATGGGGTGTAGTCGGTGATTGTACCATAACCCATATTTGCATTATCCTTGATGAAGTTCACACCCTCGCTAAGCTTTGTCCATGTGCGCTCCGATGTTGTTGCATCGGCATACTCGCTACCGCTCCAGAATGACCACTCGTGAGAGAGTTCACCCTGCGAAAGATCCATAACTCCCGTGATACTTGTTGGCACAAGGTAGGTAGGATCAAGATTTGCTCCGCCCGAAGAGTGGTTGAAGAAGCTCGCATAGAGACCAAAACTCTCAGTCTTGAAATCTGGCTCCACATAGTCATCCTTAGAGCAAGATATGGCCACCACTGCACTCAGCAGCAACGCATATATTATATTCATTTTTTTCATATCTTTTCAACTTTTAAGTTCAACCTCTAACGCTCGGTGAGTACTGTACCAATATTTGGATTGGCAATAGACTCATCGTTTGGTATTGGGAAATAGGCTTTCGAGTCGCTGTAATTAATTACCGCATTTGCATACTGATACTTCGGATCTGTACCCACCTCGTAGTCGTGGCTAAATGTCCAACATGTAGCAGACGCCTGAGCAACAGTCTTGTAGTAGCAGAATCCCTGTGTTGAGAATGGCTGGTTATACAAATCCTTGAAACGCTGTGCCGTGATACCCCAACGACGCATGTCAAGATAGCGAATAGAGAATCCCTCCAAACACAACTCCAATGGACGCTCCTTGTACATCAAGTGGTTCATGACATCAGCCGCTGTGTCGATGATATAATCCTCATCATCACGATTATAGAGGTTGGTGTATGTCTCACCATCCGTCGTCTCGGGATCCGACGAGTCCTGATATGTACGAGAACCAGCATATTGAGCACCCGCCTCGCTACCGATAAGAACTGTACCTGCACGCTCACGAACCTCGTTGATGTAGTACAACGCCTCGCTTACGCCACCATCATTTGTTCCACCCTCGATGAGTGCCTCGGCATACATCAAGTAGATATCCGCCAAACGAATAACGCGAACGTTGAGTGCCGAACGACCCTGAGGTGACGCGTCAGTCTCATTAGCAAGTTCCCAGTTTGTGAACTTACGGTAGCCACCATAAGCGTTACTGATAGGCCATGTCTCAAGACCTTGAGGCTTCTGGTAGTATGGAAGATCCACCTCCGTAGGCATAAAGATTGAGTATGACGCGCGGTCAGAGTGCACCTTGTAGCGATATGGCTCGCCCGAAGCGTCATAGAATACCTTCCAACACTCACCCCACTGCTGTGTAGCGACTGTTCCGTCACTCATAGTGAAGCTCTTAGTTGTTGCATCTGGCACATTCTTATATGCACGCATAGGCAACGTATTGTAGTCATAACAATCCTCATACAGAGCCTCCAAAGATGTACTATCCAAAGTTGTGATGTCTGTAATCACTGGAGTACCCGAAGAGTCCACCGCGACAGTCTTGTAGTAGTATGTCATGGCGTCGTCACCACCAGCAGCGATCTTATCCTTTCTAAGGACGATGTATGTGTGGTAAGTAGTAGATCCCGATGTTGTCACAACCTCGTTCTTCGAGTTGAGGTAGTAGATATCGCCGTGAATATCGTGCTCCAAGTATACCTTATTGTCGGGATTACGACGATCCACAGGCTCGAACGAGAAGTCGCGATACAACCAATAACTTGGGATTACCGAACCCCAACCACCAACAGAAGAGTTAGCAATCGAGTAGTTAACCGCCGATGTTAGGTTGTATGCGCTCCAAAGGCTATACTCCGTGTTGTAGTCCGTTGTATAGATAATCTCCAAGATTGACTCCGAATTAAGTTCGTTGTCGCCATTGAAGTTGTGGTAGATATTATCCACAAGCTGGTAGCTGGAGTTGTTGAGAATCTTCTTGAAGTATACCTTCGCCTCATCATACTCCTTGTTGTAGAGGTGAATAGTACCCAACACCGCTGAAGCAGCACCCGAAGTCACACGACCCAAATTACCATCCGAAGCACTCCATGCGTCGCTGTCACCATTAGCAGGCAAGACACTCTCAGCATATTGAAGCTCCTCGATATAGAACTCGCGCACTAGCTCCTCAGTGGTACAAGGTTGCAAGAAATCCTCCTCACTTACAGGTACAAAGTCCATAATCGGAACATTACCGTTGTTGTAAGTTTGGCTCGCGTAGAAGTGGAACAAACCTCTAAAGAAGCGTGCTTGACCCATGATAAGCTCCCACTCAGCCATATTAGCATCGGTGGTCATATCGTCCTTGATGCCGTTGAGACCATCAATAACTTGGTTGGCACGGAAGATTCCCTCGTAGAGCTGCGCCCAACAGTTACCCACCTCGCTTGATGCGTCGGTAAATGTATGGTTGTAGTACTCATTTGTCGGAGTCCACGCAGGATATGTTCCAGCGAGGGTTACATCCGAACGGTTGGACTGCGCCACAGTCAACATAAGGTTATCGTTGCTGAAGGTCTTATATACAGCCACCAGACCCGAGTTGCAGTCGTCGAGATTACTCCAGAAAGTATCTGTACTTAGCTCATTAGGGTTCTCTTGGGTGAGGAAGTCATCCATAAAATTCTCACAAGAGACTGTCGTTAACGCCGTTAAACCGCAGAGCAGAAAAAGTGATATATTTTTAAGTTTCATTGTCGTAGGTTTTAATCGTTAAAATTCAAGTTGAATACCTGCTCTCACCTGAGCCGAGATTGGGTAGTTACCATCATCAATACCACGAGTTGAGAGACCATCGCTACCCACCTCAGGGTCATAACCATCATACTTAGTGAAGGTTAGGATATTATCCGCAGCAAGATAGACACGCAACTTGGTGATGTTTAGCCTTGAAACAATCTTCTTAGGCAAGCTATATCCAACCGTCACATTCTTAAGTCGCAAATATGATCCATCCTCAACCCACTTATCCGCATATGCACGTGTGTTGTAGTGAGTCTTTGTCGTTCTATATGCTGGAATTGTAGAGCTTGGATTATCTGTACTCCAACAATACAACAGGTCGCGGTTCGTACCGTTCTGATATGTCACGATCTTCGAACCATTCACCACCTCATTACCTACTGAAGCATACCAGTTCATCGAGAAGTCAAAGCCCTTATATGATCCTCCGTAGTTGAATCCCAACTCAAACTCGGGAGCTCCACTACCGCAGAATACACGGTCGTTATCATCAAGAACGCCATCATCATTAGAGTCGACATAGATCAAGTCACCCATCTTGGCGTCGGAACGCAATTTCTGATACTCCTGCAACTTCTCATCTGTGTTGATAACACCAGCTGTCGGCATCATGAAAAATGCTCCAGCCTCATAACCCTCAGCGAGGAATGTGATATCATCGGCACTGTTATCAGGAGTTGAGATTGTACCAATAGCGATACTCTTATTCGATCCTGCCATCTTGGTGATCTCGTTGATATTCTTTGAGAATGTAGCATTAGCCCAGTAGTTGAAACCCTTCTTCCAGTCTCTCCAACGAAGTGCCAACTCGACACCCTTATTCTCCATATCACCGACGTTAAGGATTACAGTTCCCGAAGTTCCAGTACCTGCTACGGGCGGAATCTTAAGTGGGAAGAGCATATCCTTCTTATTACTCTGGTAGATATCTGCCGTAAACGAAAGTTTAGACTTTAGGAATGTGAGATCCAAACCAATATTATACTGCTCGGTAGTCTCCCACTTCACATCCGCATTCGAGTAGCTAGTCTGAGTCGAACCATACGCCAACACATCAGAACTTGTTCCACCAAAAGCGTAGTCATAATCTGTCGACACCGACGAAGCATATGCGTAGTCGATAAAGTTTTGGTTACCCGTTGTACCGTAGCTCACACGAAGTTTCGCGCTATTGACTGTCGCCGCAATAGGCTTCCAGAACTCCTCCTCCGAGATGTTCCATCCAGCAGATGCCGATGGGAAGTATCCCCAACGATTCTCCTTAGCGAAGCGTGACGATCCATCGCGACGAAGGCTGGCACTAAACATATATCGGCTGTCGTAGTTGTACTGCACACGACCCAACATACCCACGAGTGTCGATGTTCTATCTTGACCCCACTGACCAGTACCAACACCCACGAGAGTCTCTCCCGTTGTTGCACCTAGAGATACAAGGTCGTTGCTAACAAGGTCGTAAGCCGAGGCGTAGAATGACTCGTAACCATACTCCTCCATACTAAATACCGCTGTCGCCTTGATATCGTGCTTACCCAACTGCTTGTGGTAGTTCATCATCGTCTCCCATGAGAGGTTGTTCGAGTGGCGATACTCCTCCTTAAGGTAAGATCGCGTGTAGGCATTATCCACAAGGTCACCATTCGAGTCATACAACACAAATAGAGGGTTGACAGTCTCAACCTTGTTGATTGTATAACCTGCACCGAGACGAGTATTCAACGCAAGCTCCTTTGTGATGTCGTAGTTCACCGATGTATTGAGGTTGAAGCTACGTCCATCGTTTGTTGTTGTCTGCTTAAACTTCGCTAGCATAGTCGCCATGCTTGTCGCCTCGTTTGTATCGTCGCTGCTTGAGCTAATTGTCGACTGCGAAGGGTCAACCTGCGTCGATGTAGGCTTGTTTGTGAACACCTCGTTGTAGAGACCCCACGCTGGAGTTGTCTGCTCACTGAAGATACCACTAAGGTTGGCTGTCAATGTCCACTTCTTACGCTTCATTGTTGTGTTAGCACGTAGGTTGTAACGCTCATAACCCGAGTTGATAACCACACCATCCTGACGGTAGTAGCTACCCACGATGCTATATGTCGCGCCCTTATTTCCACCACTTGCAGTGATTGAGGCACTCATCACAGCTTGGTTATCCTGCTCGATGACATCCAAAAGATTTGAGTTGTTCGAGAATTGGCGAGTGTTGTTCCACAACGCATTCCACATATAGTTAGGTGCTGTATATGTTCCTTGGTTTGCCACAGTCTGCAAGTAGATATACTCAGAGGCATTGACTAGAGATAGTCCCGAGGTGATCTGCTGAACACCATAGTTGAGATCTACCGATATCTTCATCTGACCCTCTTTACCACCCTTTGTAGTGATGAGAACCACACCACCAGCACCACGCGTACCGTAGATCGCAGCCGAAGCGGCATCCTTCAATACGTCGATGCTCTCAATCTCCTGAGGGCTCAAACCTGGGTCACTCTCAAATGGCACACCATCCACAACATATAGAGGGTTGTTACTACCATTCACCGACGAAATACCACGGATCTGAATATTCGCTTGCGAACCTGGCTGACCCGAACTAGACTGTACATTAACACCAGCAATTTGACCCTGCAATGCAGAACCCACATCGGGAGTGCTTATGCGAGTCAACTCATCCGACTCGATACGCGAAACGGCACCTGTAACCTCCTTTTTGCGCATTGTACCGTAACCGACAACCACAACATCGTCAATCTGCTTGCTATCCTCTTTGAGCGAAAAGTCGTATGTTTTCTTGGTGCGATCCACCGTCACAGTCATGCTTTCGAAGCCGATATAACTCGCCTCGATCACCGCACCCTCCTTAACATTTTGGAGCGTGTAGTTACCATTGGTGTCTGTCACCGTACCGACCTGCGAGCCCTGAATCATCACCGTTGCGGCGATAATTGGGTTGCTGTCCGAGGCATAAACGACTCTACCCTTGACCACTATACCCTGAGCGACTACCGCTTGGCACAGCATCACAAAAGCCATACAGATCAAGGCAAGGCGTAGCTTACCAAGAGCTGTAGATTTTAAGAGTTTCTGTTTTTCCATATTATAAGATTCTTATAAGTTTGTGTTTTAGTTTTTTACGCCCGAGGGTGGGAGCTAGTTGCACCCCCACCCCACTAGGCATAAACTTTTTGACTAGTTCTCAGTCAAAGATAGGTCGTCAATGTAGTAGTTGAATGACGTTCCCACCGACGTGTTGTTACTTACCAAGAAGATTGAGTTTGCACCACTCTCATCCTCGACAGCCATTGTAGTAGATACCTTCACCCACTGGTCACGCGCTAGGTCATATAGAGCTATACTCTGACCCCAAGTTGTTGAGTTAGGCTGACCCTCGAATAGACATACGATGCTACAACCTGTGTCTGCATTACTATTACCCGATGGTATGTAGATATAGAACTCCAAAGTGTATGTCTTACCATAGCTAATTTCTAACGGATATACTTCCGATGTTGTCGGACCTCTCAATACTGTCAAAAGACCCTTACCTCCAGGAAGTTCAACATATGAGCTACCTGTACCTGTGTTAGCTTGAGCTGTCGAGTATACTGGGTTGACAAAGACATCAACACCCCAACTTGACATCCAAGTTTGCAGTAGCCATGAGAACTTTGAAGAGTCCTCGAAACCAACCTCATAACCTGCTTTGCTAAGTAGGTTTTCGCCTGTTGATGTTGAGCCACCTGAACTACTATCACCCGAGCTACTGCTACTTTGCGCCACCATTGAGACATCATCAATATAGATCGTCAACGCTGAAGAGGCATTTGTGTTGCTAATCATAAACTGCAAATCCTTCTCTACAGTTGTTGATCCCGATGTAACAGGAATAGTTACCTCAGTCCAAACTCCCGTTGACATACCGCTCAAAGACTTCGATGCAGAGTAAGATCCACTACCCAAGTCTAGAGTAATACTTGGACTTCCATCCATAGACTCAATGTAGAGGTAGAACGTCACATCGTGTGTTGTGTTAGCAGCAAATCCAATTGGGAAGTAATTACCATTACCTTCACGCATAGATGTAATAATCGCCTCACCTGCAAGTACATTGACCTTAAGGCTATAGCTACCGTTATACTTCTGAGCCGAAGATTGAGCAACATCGAATGTATATGTGTCCCATGGTGATCCCCACCAAGCACCAAGGTTCGACATTGTCAAATTTGACCAATCCTCGAAACCTGTACTAATACCTGCTGCGCTGAGTAGGTCGGTGCCTGTTGTTGTAGAACCTGATGAATCACCGCTTGAATCGCCACCCGAAGTCGCACCATCCTCAGTCAAAGATAGGTCGTCAATGTAGAAGTTGAATGATGTAGTGCTAGTCGTATTGTTAGCTACTAGGAAGATTGAAGTCGCATCAGAATCATCCTCGACAGCCATTGTAGTAGATACCTTCACCCACTGGTCTTGCGCTAGATCAGATAGAGCTATACTCTGACCCCAAGTTGTTGAGTTAGGCTGACCCTCAAATAGACATGTTACGCTACAACCTTCAGTTGCATTACTATTTGCCGATGGAATATATACGTAGAACTCCAAAGTGTATGTCTTACCATAGCTGATACCCAAGGTAAACTTCTCATCAGTTGTCGAACCTCTCAACACTGTCAAAAGACCTGAGCCTCCAGGGAGTTCAACATATGAGCTACCTGTACCTGTGTTAGCCTGAGCTGTAGAGTATACTGGGTTGACAAAAGAGCTCCAATCTGACATCCAAGTTTGCTGCAACCATGAGAACTTTGAAGAGTCCTCGAAACCAACCTCGTAACCAGCTGCGCTGAGTAGGTTAGTGCCACCAGATGTCGAACCACCTGTTGTGTCGTCATCTGTTGTGTCGTCACCTGAGCTACCTCCACCTTGTGCCACCATTGAGACATCATCAATATAGATCTTCAACGCTGAAGAGCCACTTGTGTTGGTAATCATAAACTGCAACTCCTTTTCTGTAATTGTTGAACCAGAAGTCACAGCAATAGTTACTTGGTTCCACGCGCCAGTCGACAAACCACTCAAAGACTGTGTTGCATCATATGCTGCGCTACCCAAATCAAGTGAGACACTTGGACTTCCTGCACTATCCATAGACTCAATGTAGAGGTAGAATGATACGTCATATGTCGAGTTAGCAACAAATCCAACAGGGAACTGTAGATTACCACTATCACGGAACGCTGTAATGATTTGCTCACCACTGCTTACATTAAACAAAAGGCTATTGCTTCCGTTATACTTCTGAGCCGAAGATTGAGCAACATCAAATGTATATGTGTTCCATGGTGATCCCCACCAAGCACCTAGGTTAGCCATCTGCAAGTTAGACATATCCTCAAAACCTGTGCTGATACCTGCCGCGCTCAACATATCATCGCCCGAAGGTGTTGTTGTCGAACCGCTATCGTCTGTACCTGAATCTGTTGACCCAGAGTCGTCACCGTCAACTGTCATAGAGATGTCATCCATATAGAACTTAAAGTTTGTTCCACTTGTTGTGTTGTTTGGCACACGGAATACCAACTCAGCAGCTGTATTGCTTGTCGCAGTAACCTTCAACGTAACATCGAACCACTCATTCATAGGTGTCGAAGCGTCGAAGAATTTCGCTGAATCACCTGCCCATGTTGGACTATGACCTTCCAAACCACAGTCGATAGATGGATAGGTTGTAGTACACATTGATGTGATATACATCTTGAAATTGATGTTGTAAGTCACGCCACTCTCAACAGACAACACAAGTTGGGTATTACTTGCATCGCGGTGAGCAGTAACCATTACACTTGTTGCAACATCAGCCGTTGCACTCTGAACATCGAAACATGTACTCTGAGAACCAGTATAAGCCATAGCTGTAGAGTACAAAACTGTACCTCTCTTGAAGTTATCACCCCACCACATATCAGCACACCATGAACCCTTAGTAGAGTCCTCGAAACTACAATCATATCCTGCAGCCGCCATCAACTCAGTAGAGATCTTGATATACTTAGTGTATGTCAACTCGTCAGCACTTGCGTACATTGTAACATTGTAAGTACCTGCAGTTGACGGAAGTGTACAATCTACACTCTTGCCCTGCTCTGCCTCAACCTCGAAGTAATCCGATGCGTCCGAAGTATTTGTGAATATCCACTTAACAGTCTCGTAGAAACCTTGTGATGAAGATGTATCGGTTAGAGTAAGTGTAGCACCCGTAGTAACAGTATTAAGCGCATCATTCTCCTGAGTAAGCTCCACGCCACCAAATGTAGCGGTAAAGGCTGGCTCTACATCAACAGCTCCAGGTGTTGTACCACCAACCACCTGAAGGTAGCTAGTAAAGGTCAACTCCTCATCATCGGCATACATGGTGATGTCGTACTCACCTGCGATCATCAAGGCATAGACTGCCGCACCCTCGCTATCCGCCGTAACGGTCTTTTGGAACGAGCCGTTATCCAACACCCATGTGATGCTCTTAGGCGCACCTGTTGAGCGGTTCTGGAAAGTGATAACATCTCCGACACTAAAGATATTCTGATCCATAGCGTCGCTAGCATTTTTCAACTCCGTACCATCCGAAGCTGTAGCCACGAAATCGGGCTCAATAGGGATCGCCACAGTAGTGTCGTCCTTTTGACATGCTGTGACCCCCACCAAAAGCAGCAGCCAGCAAAAAATAAATTTAAATAAAGTCTTCATAGTTATTTTAGTTTAGTAGTTAGTTTTAATTTGACTCAACGAGTTGGTAGACTCTAATCCACTCCACGTTGTATATACAGTTCTCGGTAACGCTCAACTCAGCAGTGGTTGGCGAGAGACCGCCCGTAGCGCGCCATGTCTGATCCTCCATGTTGATGATGATATCCATCTCCTTGCTAAGACCAGTACCTCCCGTGTAGTTATATGGGTCGATCATCTGCGTAGCTCCATCATCGTTCACCGAGCGAACCAAAGCTCCATCAACATAGTAGTAGAGGTGGGTAGGATCTCTCCAGAAGACTCCTACACGGTGGTAATCATCACGCCAGATAGTACCCTTATCATCCTTGTAGTAAGATCCTGAATCTTGAGGCTGATAATCTTGGAATGGGTCACGAATAAATACGTGGTGACTAAGGTGTAGACGGTACTTGTTGAACCACTCATTTGTATATCTGTCTGAACCGTAAGCCTCAATGATATCAATCTCCTGAGTGTCGTCCGCACTAAGCATCCAAACATCCGACGCCATGGTTGTATTCGATAGTTTCGCGTAAGTCTCAACATAGACTGGGTATTGAACCCTCACTGTCGATGTCGCACAACCAGTGTATGTTGCATCCATGTAGGTTCCATCGCCAACATCCATCTGCTCAGGATTATCTGGACGTGTTACCTTGATCTTCATCTTGCTATCCTCAATCCAGACATGGTCACGCTGCCAATATGTTGGTGCTGGACCTGTCCATGTGTTGTGGTAGAAGTTTGTCCACTTTCCGTTCATATCCACAGCTGACGAAGTCGCAGGGTAAGCATCATTGAACTCATCCGAAACATCCGACAACTCCCACTTGTAACCCGTAGGAATAGTTACGTAGTCGATCGGGAACGATACCCACTCCTTGCCTGTGTCATCTGGAAGGACACTATCGCTACCACCAGTGCTGTCTGAGTCGTCGTCGGGATCTGTCGTTGAGCTTCCAGCACCTACCACGATCCAATTTGTGTAGTAGAGCTCCTTGCTATTCGCATACATCTTGACATCATACGTACCATCCTCAATAAAGGTATGTGTCGCAACATCATACTCCGCAGTGCAGACATCATAGATGCGACCATCGAGGTAGAACACCCACTTCACAGTCGAGGGGTTACCCTCCGAAGTGCTAGTGAAGTAGATCTCTGCATTTTTTGAGATTGCATTCTTCGCGTCATCTCCATTTGTCAACATCGTGCCATACTTATCGCTCGCGACAAATGACGGAA
Organism: Rikenellaceae bacterium; assembly: GCA_047173185.1. Taxonomy (GTDB): domain Bacteria; phylum Bacteroidota; class Bacteroidia; order Bacteroidales; family Rikenellaceae; genus Alistipes. The sequence continues at coordinate 59,542 of JBCQVH010000009.1, read as the reverse complement.
CGATACCCGAGTCGTCTGTGACTCCGCCATCGGTCTCGCCCGATGACTCCGTACACGCTGCCGCCCACGCGAGTAACAACATGTAGGTCAATAGTTTGTTTAAAATCTTCATAGTTTAGTAATTTTGTGGTTATTTGTTTTTGTAGTTATTTGCTTAAAAAAAAGAACTGCACCCAAGAGCCACCCTTAAATATAGTAACCAACTTGAACCAACCTTAACCTAATTTAACACCCTTAGGTTGCAGTTCTCAATATATCTCTTTATCGTTGTCATTAGAAAAAAAACTGCACCCCCAGATCACCACTAATATAGTAACCAACTTGAACCAACCTTAACCAGCATTATGGATCTGAGGGTTGCAGTTTTAAATCATTATTTTTTACTCTTCGTCTTCTCGCCTTTGGCTACATGGTTAGTCTTATTCCACGCCTCGAAACGAATGATGCTCTGATAGTTCCAATTGTTGTAGACGTGAGTCAATCCCCACTTCAAGATCTCCACTGGCGACTTCTCCACATCGGCAGAGCGGTTGAGTCCAATTGCGTGGGGTGCTCCTGCGATGACCGACATAATCTCGAAGTTGATACCATCGGGCGACCACTGTATTGTATTCTTCTCCACGCCATCCGTGGTGATAAGAGCCGCCACACCTCCATTGTAGTTCCAGACGCACACCTCATGTCCGCTATTGGTGATGGGATTATACTTCGACTTTACGTAAGGTCCTAGAGGATTATCAGCAATAGCGACACCGTGCTTGATCTCACGACCTCCCCAAGTGATCTCCTCGCCCATGCGCTCGCCTTTATAATATAGGTAGAACTTGCCGTTGTAGGGCAGGATGCAGGGGTCGTGAACCTTGTGGCTATCGAAGTCGCCCTTGCTCTCTACCAAGAATCGGTTCTGCTCCTCACCCGACCACTCGCCACTGTCTGAGGCTCTAAGCACGGGCTCTTTGCTCTTGTGCCAAGGTCCGCGGGGCGATGATGCCCACGCCATGCCTACCGTATTCTTAACCCTCACCTCATATGGCGACTTCACACATTGATAACATAGGTAATACTTGTCTTCCCACGCCATGATCTCCGCCGTAAAGACCGAACGGTCGTCATACTCACCTGCAGCACCGCGCTTAACCGCAACGCCCTCCTCTTTCCAAGTTATACCATCCTTGGATGTTGCGTACCAGATATCACACCTATCCCACGGAAAAACCTTATCATATTCAATGTCACCCCCAAAGCCGTCTGTCTTGCCTACGCTCTTTGAGTACCATGTATAATATAGGTTGTCGACCTTAATCACCGCACTTGGGTCGCGCCTAACCACACCTGCCTCATACGCCAAATCACCCTTGAGTGGCATAGTCTTATACTCAATGAACCAGCTATTGTCGCGAGTAGGCCAATCGAAAGCTCGCTTCATCGCGGCACTGAGACTGTTACCCACAGGAACACCATACTCCACCATCTTGGCAGCAACCTCCCCATCTCTCTCACAAGCGACATCCGAGCTTGATGCACCAGCATCAACACAGCCACTCGCAACCATAGCTAAAATTAAATATGCAAAAAATCGGTTCATTATTTTTGAGTTTTTTAGTTTCACGTATCAAATTTATGGATAATTTAATTTACATATACATGGCAAAAAGCACCTACGGCACATGGTAAATGTAAACAGTTTACATCTACCATGTGCCGTAGTTATCAAATAGAGGGGGTAATTAATAATCAGTACAAAAAAAGTTCGTCAGCATTATATCACAGCAACTCTTGCACCGCGTGTCATTGCGGGCTTGACCCACAATCTCTCAGCAACAATATTACGATAAATATTCTAAGTAATAGCATCTTAGAGATTGCGGATCAAGTCCGCAATGACGAGGCTGGTTTACTGTCTCTTTTGATGAGGTGGCTAAACGCACCATTAGTATTTTTCAATATAAGCTGTCGGAACGACACCGAACTTCTCCTTGAAACGAACGCGGAAGGTATCAATATCACTATACCCCACTGCCCACGCAACCTCCGAGACTGTCATCTCGCGTGCCAAGATCAACTCCGCCGCACGTTTCAACCTCACGTTACGGATAAACTGCGCCGAGGTCTCACCCGTCAACGCCTTGATCTTACGGTTGAGGTAGATGCGCGACACTCCAAACTCCGCAGCGATAGCCTCAACGCTCAGCTCCGAATTACTCATGTTGCGCTCGATGATCTCCAGCAGTTGCGACATATATCGCTGGTCGATAGGCGTGCGAACAACCTCCTCAGGAGCAATAGTTGGACTCTCCTGGAAACGATGTCTCCTCATCTCACAGTTGCGAAGTATCGTCTGAACATTACTTTTGAGTAGCTCAATACTGAATGGCTTGTCGAGGTATCCATCCGCACCACCAATAGTAAAGCTATCAATTTGACACTTCACCGTGGAGTTTGCCGTCATCACAAGGATCGGGGTGTGGCTCACCTCCTCGCAACACTTGATCTGACGACACATCTCGATACCATCCATCACAGGCATCATAACATCGGTAATGACAAGATCGGGGTGGTTCTTGATGCACATTTCGAGACCCTCGACACCATTTTTAGCCGTTATAATATTGTATTGATCGCTAAGATGTTTGAGAAGTTGGTTGCGCATGCGCCTATTATCCTCCACCACGAGGATCAACCGCCTCGATGGCAACATCTCGGTAGGTAGCTCCTCAACGTTACTCTCCGCCTCATCAATATTGCTCTCCATCGGCTTGTTTGTATCAACAACCGTCTTGGGATCATACGCCACACATGGCAGATCTATATAGCAGGTAAATCCCTCGCCCTGAACACTATCCACACGCATCTCGCCACCATGCAACACCACAATACTCTCGCACAGCGACAACCCAATACCGCTACCGCTCACAAACGACGACTCATTATTTTGAGCCTGATAGAAGCGGTTGAATAGCTTGGGCAGCTCCTCTTTCGAGACACCCTCGCCACTGTTATTTAGCTCAATAGTCAACACATCTCGAACCGCGTCATGACGAATCTTAAGCGACACCTCGCCCCCGATATTTGAGTATTTAAAGGCATTGGCGAGGATATTGAAGATCACCTTCTCGAAGAGGTTGAGATCAATATTTATAGCTGCAAGTTCGTTCAATGGCTCAAAACTATACTCTACATTTCGCTTCTGAGCGAGTGGTCTGAATTGATTGAAGTATGGTTCGAGATAGCTATTGATCTCGACACTCTGCAGATTCACCGACTGCTGTCCCTTCTCGATCTTGCTGAAGTCGAGGAGTTGATTGACCAGACGCAACAGTATATCAACATTCTGCTTCATCTCCATCACATCGTCGCGCATATCCTTATTCGCGAGTTGCGACATATTGGAGATAAGGCTCTCCAACGGGATATTTATCAGCGTCAGTGGCGTGCGGAACTCGTGCGAGATATTGACAAAAAACTCCAACTTATACTGCACCATCTCCTCGGCTCGCTTCTGCTCAATCTGTGCAACCAACGCCTCACGACTCTTGCTATTGACCACTGTAACAACACGATAGATCAACAAAATCAACAGCACCAAGAGCAAAATATAGACAATATAAGCCACCGTAGCTCTATGCCATGGTGGCGACACTTTGATATCTAGCGACCTCTCCTGCGTCCAGACACCATCGCTATTTGCAGCCCTCACCCTCAGGCGGTAGCTACCCTCGCGGATATTGGTGTACTGAACGACACAGCGGTTACCCCAATGCGTACGCCACTCGTGGTCAACACCCTCCAACATATACTCAAAGCGGTTACCTGTGGGCGAGATAAAGTTGATACCCACAAAGGCGATCGAGAAGTTGCGCTCATCATACTTCAGCTCCACCTTATCCGTATACTCCATCTCTTGATCCAAGATCTGGCGTCGACTCTCACCACTCTCGCCAACCTCAACGCGCTTATGGTCAACATATAGATCGGTAAAGTATATCTCGGGGGTCTTTTGAGAGATAGGGATACGCTCAGGACGGAACGAGACGATACCAAAGCGATTTCCAAAGATCATCTCGCCATTCTCGCGCCTCACGCCACATATCTCCGAAAACTCAGAGTCATTGATTCCATCCGCCTTATTGTGCAACACCGTAGTACCATCCATCGGGTTATACCTAACAATACCCTTATTGGTCGACATCCACAGATATTTGGTGATGGGATCCTCCAAGATCGACTTCACGCTGTTATTGGGCAGACCGTTACGTGTACTTAGGAAGTGTAGCTTCTCGCCCTCCGCCTCTCTATCACAGATTATCAAGCCATCACCCATGGTCGCAAACAACATTCGCCCTGCATCATCCTCCATAATCTGGAGGGTGTAGTAATCATCGAGCGTCAGCTCACAACCATCACACAGCGTCCTCTTAAATTGGGGCGTTGCGGCATGGATATCAGCTTTGGCAATTCTGTTTATTCCGACATCGCACCCAAACCACATATCCCCACTCTGAGCGATATATATTGAGCGGATGATATTTGACGATATCGTCGAGTTGCGGATTCTGAAGTTATCCATCTCGACAACCTCACCGCGATCATTGAGCCTCAACCTCCAGAGACCTTTATTATATGTACCTGCCCAAAGGGTGTTATTGTCGCTCTTCTTCAACGAAAAGACAAACCCAAGCTCCTGCAACCTATCGTCTTGAGGTATCGGTTTCAAACTCTCCATGTCGATGGCTACAAGAGCCATGGGATAACATGTTCCAGCCCAGATGACACCGCGCTGTTTACCCTCGCCCCCCGTCTGCTCAATGGCGTAGACTCGGTTGTCGTACTCATTGACCAAGAAGTTGCAAAAATCATTCTGAAACGATCCACGTGCAGGCTTGTAAAACAGCCCCTTATCCTCGGTGCCGACCCAAAAACCACCCTTGGTATCTTCATATAAAGACTTGACAATTCCGCGCGTGAGAGACTCCTCGCGCCTACGGCTTGGGTGGTTGTTAAACTCCTTGAACTTATCGTTGGCGGTCACGATTCCGCCACCCCTTATGCCGACCCACAGCTGATCATCGCGCGTCAACTCCAACGACGTCACCGTCTCCGACACCATTGCAAAGGGGACATTTGTGCGCCTAATAGACTCCATCTCAACCCACGAACCATCGCCCCGAGGTCTGATCTTCACGACACCGTGGCGACCACCAATAGCAATAAGTCCATAACGACTCGCAACCTGCAATGAATTGGGGACATTGTAGATCTTGCGACAGTCGCTATACACTCCACTCTCAGCGTCGCGCCTCACAAGCGTCACATCCCCTGCAACCACAACGATCGAAGAGTTGTCATAATCGCATATATCGGAGCACCTAACATGTAACGTCTCGCAGACAAGTTCAGCATCTTTAACCTCCAAAACTCGCCTCAACGTCATATTTCCGCCAATCCACATCTGACCGTGGCGATCCTCATGTATCTTATTCACGAAGTCGTTATTGGCAAACTGAACCCCATCCAAAGGGTAGGATTTCACACTCTCAACCTCATCGCTACCCTCTTTAAACGAAAGTATCGCAACACCACATCTATTGCCGATCCACACACGATTATCGCGATCAACTTCGATGGTCATGATATCGTCAACCCACAGCTCATCACCCAACAGCTCGACCAGCGAGTAGTTTGTGATTTTACCTGTGTGGACATCTATTTTATTCAATCCGCGCGCATATGTTCCCACCCAGATGTTACCATTCCGATCCTCATTTATCGAGAAGATCATATTGCTGCTTATGGAGTTAGGGGTGAAATTCATCTGATATGCACGGTAGCTACTACCGTCATATCTAAAGAGTCCATCGAGGGTGGCAATCCACATAAATCCGCGACTATCCTCGTAGATATCGTTGACGTCACTCTGTGGAAGATTCTCAATCTGGCGAAGTTCAACCAGAGGCACAGAGAGCGCAACATGGCTACCAACGAAGATCGTCAGCATCACAAGCAGAACCCTCGCCATGAGAGTATATATAGGTTTCATAAGTTTTAAGTGGTTGGTTAATCCACTACTAAGATAGAACAAAAATCTTGAATCTCAAAATTTCAAGTCGAAAATATGTGACAAAAAGGCAACACACGACAACTATTATTGATTATATTCAAATCACAAGAGATACTGAACCAGCCTCTCAGTCCTCTGTCATTGCGGCCTCATATAATAATAATCGCTTTACCCTACTTAATCTACATTAAGCTCTATAACTGAAAATATCGCACCACCGATTGGGGAATATTTGCGCCACGCCTTCTGATCGGCGACATACATAAACGACTTACCATCTTTGGTATACAGCTCCACCCGAACAGGATGCTCCACACTATAAAACCTCTTAAATTCGCCATAGTGCCCCTCCAACGAGTAGCGGTGCACCCACTCCTTACCATCGGGTTCCAAGAAGAGCCTCTTCGCCTTGCGACCCACCTTTAGCCCTCCGCTTGAGGTGACCGCAACAGAGTCAATAGGGGTTGGCGTCGCCATTCTATATGTAAAATTCATGACCGTACTATCGCACTCTGGACGCACCGTAAGGTCGTGCGACATCATCCGACCATCGCCCTCGCCCCTAAATATCTCGCGCGGATAGAGAAAATATATCGTCCCCTCCGCCTCCGTGCGAGATACAAAATGCCCATCTATCTTCTGCGCAAAGATCGTTGTCACAGATGATAGAAGGGCAATAATTAGTAGGCATCTAAACCTCCTCAAATCCATAATTACTTACCGTAAACGTAGATTGTGTAGTTTGTGATGATACCCAAGATTGATGTAGAGTGGTAGTCAACGTGGTGGATTGTCGAGATACCAGCACTCTTAGCAGCAGCCTGAATACTTGCATCACCAGCCGCATAAACGCCTACATAACCTGTAGCCTTAGCTGTACCAACCTTTGATGATCCTGCGCTTGACGTTACTGCCAAACCATCCTTAACATCTGTATAGAATGCACCAATAAGTGGTGACTTTACTGCTGAACAACTTGCAAATGCAGCCGCCGCAAATGCCATGATAAAAATTTTCTTCATGATAGAATAATCTGTTTTAAGTTTTCTGTATTACAAATATAATAAAATATTCCATACAGTCAAAATTTGTAACACTTTTTTATCTCTGTAACGCCTCCCACAACATATCTTTGAGTTGCACAATATTAATGCCTGCCACCGAAGAGATGAAAATTGACGGCAACGACTTAGGGATCTCGCTACGCATCTGCTCAATAAGCTCATCATCCAACATGTCGCACTTCGTGATTGCCAAGAACGCCTGCTTATCCAACAACTCGGGGTTATACTGCGTCAACTCGCCCAACAAAATCTCATACTCCTTAGCGATATCATCACTATCGGCAGGGATCATAAAGAGCAATATTGAGTTACGCTCAATATGCCTCAAAAACCTAGTTCCCAAGCCTTTACCCTCGTGAGCACCCTCGATGATTCCCGGAATATCCGCCATCACAAAAGAGTGCATATCGCGACACTCCACGATACCTAAGTTAGGCTCTAGCGTAGTAAATGCGTAGTTTGCGATCTTAGGCTTTGCAGCCGACACCACCGACAGCAACGTACTCTTACCTGCATTGGGGAAGCCGACCAAGCCGACATCCGCCAACACCTTAAGCTCCAAGACGAAAGTACCCTCCTCGCCCTCCTCACCAGGTTGTGAATATCGAGGCACTTGATTTGTCGCGGTACGGAAGTGCCAGTTGCCCTGACCTCCACGTCCACCCTTCAACAACACAAGCTCATCGCCATCGTTTGTCACCTCGCCAACGATCTCACCCGTCTCCTCATTGAGCGCCAACGTACCTAGCGGCACAGGGATGATGATATCCTTAGCATCCTTGCCCGTTGAGCGAGCACCCGAGCCATGACCACCATTCTCAGCAAATTGATGGCGTTGGAACTTAAGGTGAATAAGCGTCCAATACTGCGAGTCACCCCTCAGAATGATGCTACCACCCTTACCACCATCTCCACCATCAGGACCTCCAAAGGCGACAAACTTCTCACGCCTAAAGTGAGTTGAGCCACCTCCTCCGTTTCCCGAGCGAGCAAATATCTTAACGTAATCTACAAAGTTAGATCCTGACATATAAACAATTTTTAGAGCGCAAAGATAGTGATAAATACTCGATTAACCAAAAACCGAGACGAATTAAGCTCTAACATAAAGCATTAACTCGTCTCGGAGATTCAATATTGTGGCGAAAAACTACTCCACACTCACCAACGTCCATGTACACTCATCGTCGGGCTCTTGCGTCACCGCCACACCGTTGATATATGGTCGAGGCATCTCCAACGCCAACTGATCGCCCTCGCCATTGGTTGTAACAACGCGCGACTTCTCCTCATTACCTCCTGGGTAGATAATATATTCATCATCACCACGCTCTTGAAAGTAGAAGAACGGAACACGACTCTTGCCTGCATAGTTGCGCGTTTGATATACATAATATGTTGTACTAAATGTTGTACTCTGCATATCGCTAAGCGTATAGATTGAAGGAGTCTCGAAGTAGTAACCCGTAGAGGTCGAGAGCACAGTGTAGTTCTGCAACTCATAGAACGCGATATCCCACACCTCAGCATCAGCCTCGACAGCGGTAGTTACCAAACTGCCCGTACTAGAGATTGCAACATATTGCCCCGACTTAGATTTCAACTTATACTTGCCATCCGCAATGATTGGAGCAATCGCAGGGACTGTTGTCGCTGTAATAGCTCCCGACTCCTCAATGACATTCGAGGTGTCGCCCTCCTCAACAAATAGATTCAGAGTAAAGCCCGTAAGACCTATGTTGTTCTTCATACTTAGCCCCGTTGTCGGAACCTCATAAGGGACATATTCGCTCTCCGACTCATTGCCATAATACGAGAATTCGAATACATTGTAGCCATTGCCTGTGTTGAACTTAGCCTCCGAGAAGTCGTTACCCTCGAAGATGATTCCGCTTGGAGAGTACGACGAGATAATCCAACCAATATCGCCCTTAAAAGTATTGTTGATGATTGATATATTCGACGCATTTTGACGCTCACGGTCGATATAGAATGTACGCGACTGAGTCTCATGAACAAAGGTATTACCCTCAATAAGGATATCATTTGTAAACTCCTCAGTGTGCACCATATCGCGCCAAAGGGTGTTACCATAGAAGTCGCAATTTGTGACCTTAGAGTTACAACATCTCGAATAACCCACACCATTGCGGTAAAATAAACAGTTGTCGATTGTGGTTCCTTGAAGATCCCAGATGATTGGATACTCCGTATTTCCAGCATCGAAAGTCACACCACGTGTATTGTAGTTCGCCAACGACTCATTAGGATAGTAGAGGCAGTCGTGGAACTCGCACTTGGGCATCTCGTCATACTCCTGCGATCTATTAGCCGCATATCCCGAGCTAGTGAAGTTGTTGAATGTACAGTTCTGGCATGTCACACCTGCGCCATAGCGACCCAAGAGCTGAACCGAACCATTCTCAATCTCGACATTGTAAAATACAATACCCTGCGTAAGCATACCTCCCGACGCGTTGATCGCAACAGTACCATATGTACTCGTGCTATTATCAACGATCTTAAGGTTCGCCACGGTGATGTTTGCCTTCTTAAGCAGCGTCTGGCTGATGTTGGATAGGGTTGTGGTCACCCCCTGTGCTCCTCGCTCCTCGTTATCCACTGAGTCGGGGATAACACCCGTGAGCAAGACGCTATTTGTAACACTAAAGCCGTTGTTCTCGAAGTCGTAATTGGCACTCTTCAACAGCACCATAGTCTTGTAGTAGGGGTCAGCCTTCGAGATCACACTCTCTAGGTTGGCTACGAGATCCGCACCGCTACACTTGCCGTAGAGGGCATCGAAGTCGACAACGACATAATCCGAATACTTGATGTATGACTCGTCATACTCCGACTCCTGCTCCTGAGTCTCCTCATCTCCTTGACCGTCAAGCACCTTTTCGTCCTCATTGGAACACCCCACAGTGAGGGCTAAACTTGCCACAAAGGCAAACATAAATAGTTGGTTAAAAAAATTCATTTGGTTGATTTTTGGTTAGTTCTTACAAAGCTAATAAAAAAATTTGACAACACTTCTAAACATTACCTATTTATTTATACCTTTGTGAGTGGATAACAGTGTGCACAATATGAAAACCAACTACGAACTACGATACGCCTCGCACCCCGAGGATGCCAAAAACTACGACACAGAGCGTCTACGTCGCGACTTCCTGATTACCAACATCTTCACACCCAACGAGGTGAACATGGTCTACTCCATGTATGACCGCACGGTTGTTGGCGGAGCGTACACCAAAAGCGAGTCTCTTACACTTGAGGCGATAGTTCCACTCAAGGCTGAGTATTTCTTGGAGCGTCGCGAGATCGGAATCTTCAACGTCTCGAAGGGTCAAGGGGTCATCACCGTTGACGGCACAGAGTACACCCTCGAATATAAAGAGGCTCTCTACATCGGTTCGGGAGCTAAGGAGGTGATATTTGGTTCGGCGGATGAGAGTCAACCTGCAAAGTTCTACTTCGTTTCGAGTGTCGCGCACAGATCTTGCCCCACCGTGAAGATCACGCGCGAGAACACCATCACTACGGAGCTTGGCAGCCTAGAGACTGCCAACCACCGCATAATCAACAAGATGATCGTGAATCAGGTGTTGGATAGTTGCCAACTTCAGATGGGAATGACTGAGCTTAAAACGGGTAGCGTCTGGAACACCATGCCACCCCACACCCACGACCGCCGCATGGAGGTCTACTTCTACTTTGAGCTTCCCGAGGAGCAGGCTGTCTGCCACTTCATGGGCGAGCCAACTCAGACACGCCACATCTGGATGGGTGGCGAGCAGGCGGTACTTTCGCCCGAGTGGTCAATCCACTCCGCAACCGCAACAACAAGCTACACATTTATCTGGGGCATGGGAGGCGAAAACCTCGATTATAGCGACCAAGATTTTTATAAGTATAGCGAACTTAGGTAGATTAACAGCCGATGCAGAGGTAGGTGAATCCGTTATCCTCCATCTCCTCGTGAGAGTAGATGTTGCGACCATCAATCACAAGTGGCGAGTTCATGCTCTTGGCAACAACCTTCCAACTTGGTAGACGGAACTGCTTCCACTCAGTCAACAACAACATGGCATCGCAGTTCAGAATTGCGTCATACATATCCGTTGCGTAGTAGACCACATCGCCAATTCGTCGACGGCACTCCTCCATAGATACTGGATCATAAACGCGAACCTCGCACCCAGCCTCCAACAGAAGTTTGATGGTCACCAGCGATGTCGCCTCGCGCATATCGTCAGTCTCGGGTTTAAACGCCAAGCCCCAAATTGCGATGCTCTTACCTTTTAAGTCTCCATTATAGTGCTTTAGCAACTTATTGAATAACACGCTTTTTTGGTTTTCATTGACCTCTTCAACCGCCTTAAGAACACTCATCGAGTAACCACTCTTCTCAGCGGTCTTAATGAGAGCCTTGACATCCTTAGGAAAGCACGAACCTCCATATCCGCAACCAGGGTAGAGAAACTTACTACCGATGCGACTATCCGATCCGATACCCTTGCGCACCATGTTGACATCGGCACCCACAATCTCGCACAGATTGGCGATATCATTCATAAAACTGATACGCGTTGCGAGCATTGAATTTGCTGCATATTTAATCATCTCCGCAGATGGGATATCAGTAAATATCACGCGGAAGTTGTTTAACAAAAATGGTCGGTATAGTCTAGTCATCAGCTCTTTAGCGCGCTCCGACTCGACACCCACAACCACACGATCAGGGCTCATGAAATCCTTAATAGCTGCACCCTCCTTCAAAAACTCGGGGTTGCTCGCCACGTCGAATGGGATCTCGACACCACGCTTATTCAACTCCTCCTGAATGGCCGCCTTCACCAACTTAGCAGTACCAACAGGCACGGTAGATTTGGTAACCAACACCACATATTTTGACATGTGGCGACCTACGGTGCGCGCCACCTCCAAGACATACTTCAAGTCGGCACTTCCATCCTCGTCGGGCGGTGTACCCACAGCACTAAATACGATGCTTACATCTTCGAGACACTCGGTCAAATCCATTGTAAACTTAAGGCGTCCCTCTTTAAAATTACGCACAACAAGATCGGTCAATCCAGGCTCATATATGGGCACATTACCCTCTTTGAGACTCTCGATCTTCTTTTGGTCAATATCAACGCAGGTGACGTTAACACCCATCTCTGCGAAACATGTGCCCGACACAAGTCCGACATATCCTGTACCTACTACTGCTATATTCATTTACGAGTTAAATCAATTAAATAGACAACATAAAGTACAAAGATATATTTTTTTCTCTATTTATACGAAATATTCTCAAATAATAACAGATCAATTAGCAGACATACGTATTAAACCATCAGATCCTCAACGATCTGAAAGGCTCGCGCACCCTCCAAAATGAGAGGTTCAGCGTGGTTAAAAAAGACAACGCCACTCACTGGGGCTGTGATCTCTGCCAAGACCGTAGCCTCGTATGGATCCATGATCTCAGCCAACAGATCACCCTTGCGAACGCTCTCCTGCGCACGTTTAAATCTGCGAATAAGTCCTGCCTTCGGGGATGGAATGGTCACCAAGTTAGCATCCGTGATGGTTTGGGCACGATATCCAGGGCGAATGGAGCTATTCACAACTCCGATATTTATCATAAAGCGCAACAACGCCTCCAACGCCTCATCGACATTTGCGCTATTCACCTTATCCGTGCGACCCGTATATACAGAGAACGCCTTGGTCTCCCAGATCTGCCAGTTGTAGTTGAGCATAGCCGTATCATATGGGGCAACCTCGCGAACATAGACATAAGGAAAACCAAAGTGTTTAGCCTCATGCTCAGGCTCGTAGCCCGTCTTGAGCATCCTCACGTGGGGGATAAACTCACCAGGGAGGTAATAGCTCGCCAGCTGAATACCAAACTCGAAATCCTTGATGCTCTCGAAGAGTGCTGCCGCAATACGTTGCGTCGTCTCACCCTTATCATACCCTGGGAACATACGATTGATATCGGTGTTATCCATCGACCAGAAACGCTTGCCGATATTCATTGAGTAGGGGTTCACCGAGGGGATAATCAACACCTCATACTCGGGGGTTAAAGCCCCAGCCTCCTCCAACTCCTTGAACGCCTTAACCAACTGCGCACATGTATATTGTTGTTGCAACTCATCACCGCGGATAGCTCCAACAACAGCAACGCTCTTCTTGCCACCCTCACCAAAACGGTATCCATAAATTTTGAAATCGTCCCTATATGGCGACTTCATAGTATATAGTATCTCTTTCTTCATAATCGCTACTCCTCCGTGCGTTGAATACGTGCCAAAAGTGACCCATCATAGACCACAGGATAGGCGCGCAACGTAAAGATAAAACCCTTGACATCCGAAACGACATGGTGGAGAATATCTCCCGTCAGTGGGTCGACAATCGTTCCGATCTCCTCACCGACCTCGACCCTCTCCGAAGTTTTGCGCTCCGTAAGGAAGATCCCCGACGCATCGGCATTGACAAACGACACCTCATCGCCCCTAGAGATGACACCATCGACCAAGATATCACGGTCGACATCGCCACTCCACATATTCATGCTAGACAAAAGATTCAAGATTCCCTCGACAAGATTATTGCCCAACGAGTGGTTGATACGCATACCAACACCCATCTCCACAACGACACATGGCGTACCCGTAGAGTTAAGCGAGTGAGCCAACGTAGCCTCCAACACCGTTGCAGCCTCGTGAACCCAGATAAACTCAATACCCATCAACTTCGCCGCGGGGATAAGCTCCTCCGCCGACTCAACATTGAGGCGCACCTGAGGCATCTCCCTGAGAAAGATATTGCTCGAATGGATATCAATGACGATATCCGCCCCCTTGAGATCCTCCAACACCTCGTAGGCAACCCTCTCCGCCATAACGCCAATTTTGGCACCAGGGAAGATACGGTTCATATCGAGGTCAAAACCTGGGATTCCGCGCGAGATAGTATCAATACCGAGTGGATTCAATGCAGGGTAGATCTCAACCGTTCCGTTGAGTTTATCAATGCCATCGCGCAACACATTTGCCAACTTATAGCATACATATTGCCCCTCAAGCTCATCACCATGTGTACCTGTAACGACACAAACCCTCCTCTTGGAGTCACCCCCCGATATTATATTTTTGCGGATCAACAGCCTCTCATCCAGCGGCATTCCGATCGACACTACCTCTTTTATCATTATATAAATCTAAACTTATAATTAATCACTACCCACGATATTCCAACTCCTCAAGCACAACTCTAACCTCTGTGGTGTGGCACGATGCCCCTCGATGTACCCCTCTCACGACAGAACAGTCCAACGCATCGCGTCCATGGGCAATCTTGATATATCCATACTCCACAACTCGATTGTGTGTCGGGTCAACGCCATACCATGCGTCATCGCTATATACCTCGACCCACGCATGCGTCTCGCCTGTTCCGACCACAAATCCAACCACATAGCGCGCAAAGATACCAACTTCGCGCGAAATTGCAACCATTAAGTGCGCAAAATCTTGACAAACACCCATCCTCTGACTCAACGCCATCGCCGCCGTGGTCTCCACAGATGTCGAATAAGGGGTGTAGTTCATATAGTCGTGCACCTTGCCTGCAATCTCAACAGCCCTATCCAACGCAGAACCTTCAGTCGAAACACCCTTGGCAAAGGCTTTGATTGCATCGTCGGCACTCGTCATGTGTGTCGACGCCAAAAAGACAGGGTGAGGTCGCGCGTCATCGACCCTATAACTCTCGCAGTCGACGACACCGTTGGATGCCACCACAAAGATATCGTGTGGCTCGCGCATCTCACCATATATTATATTTGCCCCAAAGTGATCCTTCGCCCTCTTCACCACAGCTGAACTAAGAAGATCGACATTCTCCTCACGAACCATCTGCCCCGATGAGACATATGGCGTACATCGAACCATAAAACTGTGGTGCTTCACCAACTGCTCATACCTCACGATGGTTTGATAACTATATCTATATCTTCTCTTCATCGCTCTGAGATATTAAAAGATTATACAGTCACTAGACGACTAAGGTAACCCAAAACTGTTGTCTTATAGCTTGGTGACAAAGTGTACTGCTCCTCGGTAATCAACTCCTCAAGGTACTCCATAGCGACTGCATCAACAACATCACCCTCGCGAAGAAGGTAATCCTTCAATGAGTTAAAGACCTCCTCGATTCTGAAGAATGGGTAGTCGAAACGGATATGAAGATCAATATTCTCGATATACTTACCGATCTTCAAGAATTTGCGGATGCGTTCATCAAAGACCCTCTCGTCAATAGATCCAAAGAATGCCAACATATAGTCGGTGATAGGTTGCATAAAAGCTACATTCTTCTCGCCACGCACGTGACACTCATCGAGTAGAGCTTTCGACATCTGGATATATGAGAGGCTCTCAGTCGAGATATCGTGACGAAGGACGATACCGTTGTCGATAGATAGCTCCAAACTCTTAGCGATAGAGCACTCATTCTCGAGATCGTAGAGCTGCGACATTTGGAAGTCGCAATGTGCGCATGTGCAAGCCTCGTTCTCCTGACCCAAACATTTGTAATACTCGTGAAGGTTTGATATATCACCATCAATGACCCTGTCGTAGTAGCGACGTAGGAGGTGAAGGCTGATATATACACGCTCAGCATAGCGTCCCAACCAAAATAATCTATTTGCCTTATCGGCAGTTATAACATTGCAAACCATATCTTTTTCTTTTTTTATTATCTAATTTTTATCTCCATGTGACTCTTAGAGATTGCGGGTCAAGCCCGCAATGACACGCGGGGATTTCATGCACTGCCCCGCAATGACGAGGCTTGTTCGTCCCCAGAGAGCGTTGATAGGTGGATGAAATTTTGAAGATGGTGGTGAGGGGTTGAGGGAGCGTACTTAAAGTACGTGACCGAAAACCCCGAAACAGCATCTTCGAAATTTCGCCACCTTGCAACGCTCTAAGCGGCTATTCGGTCATTACCCATGTGTCTTTAAAACCACCACCCTGCGATGAGTTGACGATGAACGAACCCTTCTGGCGCGAGTAACGTGTAAGACCACTTCTCCACACCTTGATATCCTTACCTGCGATGACAAAGACTCGAAGATCCGCCTTGCGCTCGATTGTCGATCCGTCATCCTCCAAAAGCTCCATATCCTTGAAGTCGATGATCTCCTGAGCGATCCAACGACGTGGCTGCTCAATGATAAGGCTCTTCAACTCCTCCAACTTCTCGGGCGTGAGGTCGCGACCAAACATGACGCCATAGCCTCCAGCCTCGCTAACATCCTTGATAACCAACTTCTCCAAGTTCTCCAACATATACTTATAATCCGCCTCGTAGTATGGCAAGTATGTCGGAGCATTCTGCAAGATTGGCTCCTCGTTAAGATAATATTTAACCATCATAGGGACAAAGTAGTATGTACCCTTATCATCAGCAACACCATTACCCAAACCATTGATAATAGCTACGTTGCCTGCCTTGTATGCCTGCATCAAGTTGGGCACACCCAACATAGACGACGCCTCGAATGCCATAGGGTCGAGATACTCATCCGACACACGACGGTAGAGAGCACCCACAGGCTGTTTCTTATTTTGCAAACCGTAGTAATATAGGTGGTCATCCTCAACCACAAGATCCCCCGGAAATGCCAACACCGCGCCACTCTTCTCCGCCAAGTATGAGTGCTCGAAGAATGCTGAGTTGTAACGTCCTGGTGTTAGGATAACATTGAGACCGCGACCATCGTTGACGTAGTCCATCATATCCTTCAACAACACCGAGTAGTTACGGTTGTCGGCGATGGAGTTGTTGCGGAAAGTCTCGGGCGACACCTTACGAGTTATGGTTCGTGCGATCATTGGGTATGATGCTCCCGATGGGATACGGAGGTTATCCTCCAAGACGTACCACTCACCCGTCTTAGCCTGCACGAGGTCTATTCCAGAGATGTGAGAGTAGATATCCTTTGAGGGTGTGATGCCCTCACAGATAGGCATATAATCCTTTGCAGAGTAGATAAACTCCTCGGGGATGATGCCATCCTTGATGATGTTCTTCTCATGATAGACATCATAAAGGAACATATTCAACGCCTTGACGCGCTGAATCAATCCAGCTTCGAGGTGCTCCCAGTCGCTCTTTGTGATAACTCGAGGGATCGAGTCAAAAGGGAATAGTTGCTCTTTGAATTGGCCATTCTTGTAGATTCCAAATCTAACGCCAAATCTCTCCATCCACTTATTTACACCCTCTTTACTCTCAATCAATTTTTCCATAACTCTATATATTAACTAATTTTTTTTACGACCTAACTAACCTTTGTATATTGCTATACTAACCCAAGTGCAAATATATGGGCTGGAGGGGGTAAATTGCACCTATAAATTTCATCTAAATACTTAGGTAATTTTTTTATTATCAAATTTCTTTAAAAAGAGCCCAATAAATAGAAACCCGAAACCAAAACCACTCTATTTGTGCAAATTTTACATTCGCCACCTCCCTATACGCACATAGAGGGTTTGAGTGCGACAAACCCCCACCCCAAAGCCTTGCTACAAGCCCCAGAAAGCCACCCTATATTTTTAGATTTTTTACTATCTACATAGGCTACGCCAAGCCAAAGCTACAATAACTTCAATATCAAATTATTAGCCTTATCAACAATCGACGTATCCAACGAGGCGAGATAGATCTGTGTCGTCGACTCAGAGTCGTGCCCCATACCCTCACTGATAACCGATATTGGGACATTTCGACTCCTCGCAACAGACGCCCACGAGTGGCGCGCAACATACATCGTCAAGGGCATAGTCACCCCCACCTGCTCGCCAATCATCTTTAGGTGACGATTCACAACACTCAGCATACGACGATACTGAACTCGCGAGTCGCTCCCTCGACACGAGATGATGGGCAACAGGTAGTCCGACTCATGCAATAGGTATCGTTCAATAATCTCCTGCATGCAGAGCTCCCACTTGATGTGGAGCCGCTGCCCCGTCTTTCGACGACGATAGGAGATGACACCATTGGTCAGATCACTCTTGCGGAGGTACGCCATATCGACAAACGACATACCTCGCGTATAGAAACTAAATAGAAATAGGTCACGCGCGAGACGTAGTTTGGGCGAACGCTCCAGATCCAGCTCCTTAATCTGGCGAATATCTTTCAGAGTGAGTGCGCGCTTGATGGTCTTATCAACCCCCGTATATACCTTTTTGAACGGAAAGGTCTGAGTCACCAGCTCCAACTCCACAGCGCGATTATAGACCGCGCGCAGGATTCGCATATAGAAAGAGATGGTATTCATCGAGAGCCCTGCACCTTTGAGATACGCCTCATAATCCAAAATTATATCGGCTGTGATATCGACAAGAAGAAGATCTTCGCCCTCCCTAAATCTCATAAAGCTATTGAGGGTAGTGAGGTATGTCTCCGAGGATCTATGGCGATTGAGCTCCCCAAGACGCGCGATTATCCCCTCCATAAATTTAAAGAGCATCACACCGTGAAGCTCCTGCTCATACGCCTCAACCACCTCATCAATACTATAATCGCGACGCTGTTGGCTCAACAGAGCAACAATTCGCGACAATCTACGGCAGTCACACTCAATGCGTTCATCGACACGTCTAAGGTATCCACGGCGGCTATCGCCATAGCTAGGGATGGTAACATGCTCGGTGCGTTCATCCCACTCGGAGCTAAAAATTTTGTAGTGGCTTTTAATCTGTCGAACCTTGCGTTGGTGAATTACCTGATAAACAATTGTCCCCTCGCGCCCCTCATTTAACGAGGCTCTGAATTTTACTTTAATACTTGTCATTTTTTAATATTTATAGTTTGGATCAAGTCATTATTATTATTTTACATTTCAACACACAGCTACTAGGCTTCAATACTAAAAATTAGCCTAAACAGCTTTTTTGTTGTGCCAAAAAGAGGTAAAACTAAACTTTTTTTCATACATTTGCGACTGATAAAATTTCATATTAGAATCATTATATAATTATTTAAATTTATGCAGGTAAAAAAACGATGGATTATCTTGATGGCTATCATGGTCATCATTAGCATCTTAGGACTATTCACACCCGAGCAACCAGATCTTTGGGTTATGAGCGAAGGTGTCAAGGTTGCAGATGTAGCGTGGATGATCACCGCGACAATTTTTGTACTTATGATGACCCCTGGATTGTCGTTCTTCTATGGCGGTATGGTTGGTCAGAAGAACGTTATCTCGACAGTGCTCCAGAGCATCATCGCCATGGGTGTGGTGAGTGTCATCTGGGTTGTCTTTGGATTCTCGCTAGCCTTTGGAGACTCAATCGGTAGCTTTGTTGGAGATCCTCGAACATTCTTTATGTTCAACAACGTTGGTGCAAAGGTTGACAACTTCCTAGCTCCAACAATTCCGTTGGCTCTCTACGCTCTATTTCAGATGAAGTTCGCCATCATCACGCCATCGCTTATCACGGGATCTTTCGCGGAGCGTGTCCGCTTTTCGGGCTACTTGGTCTTTATGATCTTGTTCTGCATCTTCGTATACTGCCCTCTCGCACACTGGACTTGGCATCCCGATGGATTCTTGCGCCAGATGGGAGTTATCGACTTCGCTGGAGGTATTGTCGTTCACGCCTCATCGGGTGTTGCGGCACTCGCAGGAGCTATCTTCCTCGGTCAGCGCAAGGATGCTAAGAAACCACACACACCTGCGAATATTGTCCTTGTGATCTTAGGTGCATCGCTCTTGTGGTTGGGATGGTTTGGATTCAATGCTGGATCATCACTCGCGGCAGATAGCACAGCTATCAAGGCGTTCCTCAACACAAACACAGCCTCAGCAACAGCGATGCTGGTGTGGATCTTCTTCGACTGCCTTCGCGGACGTAAGCCCTCGGCTATGGGTGCTGCAATTGGTGCGGTAGTTGGTATGGTTGCCATCACCCCCTCGGCAGGATATGTAACTGTTGGCGAGAGTGTATTCATCGCATTTTTGACAACTATCGTCTGCAACACAGCGGTTCACTGGAAGAACAAAACTCGTGTGGATGATGCTCTCGATGTATTCCCAACCCACGGTGTTGGAGGTATCTTCGGTACGATCTTGACAGGCGTCTTTGTTGATGGTCTTTTAGATGGCAACATCAAGATGTTCTTCATCCATATTTTGGCGGTTGTTTTGGTCTGCGTCTACACATTCATCGTGACATATGGTCTCTACTGGATCACCAACAAGATGATCCCAATGCGAGTGTCGGAGAAGAGCGAGGCTATGGGTCTCGACCTCAGCCAGCATGACGAGACATATGGAGGTTTCGTAGCGACATCGGATCGTGAGCTTGCGGAGTACTCTCAGGAGGTTTAGACGCACCAACACGATATGAGACGTTAAAGATTTGAGGGTGGCTATTTTAGATGGTCACCCTCTTTCGATTAAGATAAGAGTAGAATTATGAAAAAGATCATTTTGCTTATGGCTCTTTTTGCCCTTGGCGCGTGTGTCGGCAGCAGCGACAGCACGAAGCCACTAAAGATTGACAATAGCCTCACCGCTGAGGAGCGCGAGGCTGGAGTATTGACCCCCGAGGTGATGTGGAAGATGTCGCGCATAGGTGCTCCACAGCTCTCTCCCGATGGCGCGAAGATGCTCTACACATGCTCGCGCTACGACATGACGCAGAATCGCGGCATCACACAGATAATGTTGCAATCCACCAAGTTAGAGTCACCCAAGGCACTCACCGACAACACCGCGAGTTGTTCATCGGCTCAGTGGAGTGCCGATGGTTCGAAGATCTACTTTCTAACATCGAGGTCGGGATCTTCACAAGTATGGGTGATGAATAGTGACGGAACAAATCAGGAGCAATTCTCAGATATCGAAGGCGACATCGAGGGCTTTGGAGTTGCCCCATCGGGCGAGAGACTCTTCTACGTCAAGAAGGTGAAGTCGGCAAAACGCCTCTCCAAGGATATCTACACTGATATGCCCAACTCCAAGGCGCGCATATATGACGACCTCATGGCGCGACATTGGGACTATTGGGATGAGGGTGAATATTCGCATATTTTTGTGGCTGAGATCCTAGGCAACAAGGTCGATGAGGGTGTCGACATCATCGGTGCGGAGTCGGCTTGGGATGCTCCTCTAGCCCCCTATTTCGACATGAGCGAGATTGCGTGGAGCAACTCAGGCAAGCTCCTCGCCTACACCTGCAAACCTCTCACAGGGACGGAGTATGCCCAAAGCACCGACTCCGATATCTTCGTATACAACGTAGAGAGTGGTCAATTCACCAACATCTGCAAAAATGGTAAGACGGCTGACGTTGAGATGGTTGGCTATGACAAATACCCTCAATTCTCACCCTCGGATGATAAGCTCGCCTTTATCTCGCAACGTCGCGCTGGCAACGAGAGCGACAAACAGCGACTCTTTATCTATGACTTCGAGAGCGAGGAGGTTCGTGACCTTACAGCATCGTTCGACAACAACACCATGAGCGCAATGTGGAGTGGCGATGACACACTGCTCTTCATCTCGCCAATCGAGGCTACGCACCAAGTTTGTAGGGTCGACCTCAACGGCAATGTAAAGGTTATCACCTCGGGCGACCACGACATAAACGCCCTCAGCATCGGGGGCACAAAGGGTGTTGCGGCACTCACAACAATAAGCTCAGCAACAGAGCTTTACGATGTAGATCTCACCTCGGGCTCGCTAAGACAGATCACGAAGTCAAACCAAGAGATCTACGACAACATCACCATGGGCGAGGTCGAAGAACGTTGGGTCACAACCACCGATGGCAAAAAAATGCTCACGTGGATGATCCTCCCCCCAAACTTCGACAAGAGCAAGAGCTACCCCACCCTACTCTACTGCCAAGGAGGACCTCAAAGCGTTGTATCACAATTTTGGAGCTACCGTTGGAATTTTCAGCTGATGGCGGCACAGGGGTATATCGTTGTTGCGCCAAATCGTCGCGGACTACCATCATTTGGTCAGGAGTGGCTCGATCAGATTTCGGGCGACTACTCGGGACAGAATATTCAAGATTACCTCTCCGCAATAGACGATGTTGCCAAAGAGCCATGGGTTGATTCACAGCGTCTGGGCTGCGTCGGTGCATCATATGGTGGCTACTCAGTATTCTATCTCGCTGGGCATCACGAGGGGCGTTTCAAGGCGTTCATCGCACACTGTGGCATCTTCAACTTCACATCCATGTATGGCGAAACCGAGGAGCTATTCTTCCTCAACAACGACTACGGAGGCAACTATTGGGACAGAGATAACGCCACAGCTCAGCGTTCCTACGCCAACTCACCACACAAAGCGGTCAAAAATTGGGACACACCTATACTTATATATACGGGCGAAAACGACTTCCGCATACCCTACACACAGTCACTTCAGGCATTTACTGCAGCTCGCCTCTTGGGAGTACCCTCACGCCTAGTCTGCTTCGAAGATGAGGGACACCAAGTCTTTAAGCCCCAGAACTCACTGGTTTGGAATCGCGAGTTCTTCGGCTGGCTCGAAAAATATCTTTAACCAAAAAGGGCTGAGAAAAAGGTGATCTTCACCTCTTCTCAGCCCTATACGATTGCGAAGTTAAATCTTACTTCAACTCGCCAAGTACATTAGAGATACGGCTCATAGCCTCCACAAGGTTCTCATCCGATGTAGCGTACGAGAAACGCAAGTAGTTAGGAGATCCGAAAGCGTCACCAGCAACAGTTGCCACGTGACCAACCTCTAGGATATATAGAGCCAAATCTGTAGATGTCTTGATCTCGATGTCGCCAGCCTTCTTGCCGAAGTAGTAGCTACACTCAGGGAATAGGTAGAACGCACCCTCTGGGTCGTTGATACGGAATCCCTCGATCTTACCAGCCAACTCCACAACAAGGTTCTTGCGACGAAGGAACGCCTCACGCATCTCCTCAACACAAGTCTGGTCACCAGCAAAAGCAGCAACAGAAGCCTTCTGTGCGATAGATGATGGACCTGAAGTGTACTGACCTTGAAGGTTGTTACAAGCCTTAGCAATCCAAAGTGGAGCCGCGATGAAACCAATACGCCATCCAGTCATTGCGTAAGCCTTAGATACACCATTCACGATGATTACACGCTCGCGGATCGACTCAAACTGAGCGATGCTCTGGTGCTCACCAACGTAGTTGATGTGCTCGTAGATCTCGTCAGCGATAACATAAACCTGCTCGTGACGCTCCAACACCTCAGCGATAGCCTTCAACTCCTCTTTGCTGTATACGCTACCCGTTGGGTTTGATGGTGAACAAAGGATCAACATCTTAGTCTTAGGTGTGATCGCAGCCTCAAGCTGAGCCGCAGTCATCTTGAAGTTCTCCTCGATCTCAGTCTCGATGATTACGTTCTCACCCTCAGCGAGCTTAACCATATCAACGTAGCTAACCCAGTATGGAGCAGGAACGATAACCTCATCGCCCTTATTAATCATAGCCAAGATAGTGTTACAAAGTGACTGCTTAGCACCACCCGAAACGACGATCTGAGCTGGAGAGTACTCTAGGTTGTTCTCGCGCTTCAATTTGTCGCAAATCGCAGTGCGCAAATCGAGGTAGCCAGGAACTGGTGAATAGAATGAAAAGTTGTCATCAATAGCTTTCTTGGCAGCAGCTTTAATGTGGTCGGGGGTATTGAAATCTGGCTCTCCTACACTGAGGTTGATAACATCAACACCCTGAGCCTTCAACTCATTACTCTTCTGAGACATAGCCAACGTTTGAGAAGGCGTCAACGCTGCCAGACGATCTGAAACTTTAGTCATAATATTTAATTTGTTTTAAAATAATTGTCGTTAATAAAATCAGAGTGCAAAGATAGTTAAACCTTTTGGTTTTAACAAACCGCGCACTACATTTTCCTCTCTATTGGTGCAATTTATAGCAACTTACGCCACTCCTCCTCGCGAAAACCTGGGAACACACCCTTGTCGGTGATGAGGATGGGACGCTTCACCAACATGCCATCCGTAGCAAGAAGGTCTAAAAGTTCGTCAGCCTCAGCGGTTTTCACTTTGTTCTTGAGATTCATCTCGCGGTACAACATACCCGAGGTATTGAAAAATCGAGAGATAGGAAGTTCGCTCTTCGCGATCCACTCCGCAAGCTCCTCACGTGAGGGATTCTCCTCAACAATATGGCGCATGTCAACCTCCACGCCCTCTGCGCCAAGCCACATCGCGGCCTTCTTGCATGTCGAACACTTTGGGTAACAGACAAATAATGGTTTCATAATAATTATATTTTTATGTGCAACTGCGTCAGCCTCCCTGCCCGTGCGGCTCGCACCGCCCGCCCGGCGTTAGGGCAGTCCTCAACATGTTTATGCCCTCCACTCCTAAAAGAGAATTTTGCTTTTTAAAATTCTCAAAGGAGGGCAGCGGTTCACAGAACCGCAATAAAAAAAGAGGGGTCACTCGCATTCGCGAATGACCCCAGAATATCATCGACTTCTTTCGGTTACGATTGAAGTATCTGACTGCTATTTAACCGCGTTAACAATCGCAACAAAAGCCTGTGGCTCGTTCATTGCCAAGTCTGCCATAACCTTACGGTTGATAACAATACCCTTAGCGTTGAGCTTACCAATAAACTCTGAATATGTCATACCCTGAGCACGAACTGCCGCATTGATACGGACAATCCATAATGAACGGTATGTTCTCTTTTTTAGTTTACGGTGTGCATAAGCATACTGCAAACCCTTCTCGACAGTATTTTTGGCTACTGTCCATACATTTCCCCTTGAACCAAAGTTACCTTTAGCAAGTTTCAAAACCTTTTTTCTTCGTGCGCGTGACGCAACAGCGTTGACTGAACGTGGCATATTTGAAAAGTTTTTGAGGAGCTGTCAGCGGCGCAATTCTCTCACGCTCTTTGGGGCTGATTTACTCCCAATTAATAAAATAAGTTAAGAGCTTGTGTGATGTTAATTACTTAACCAACAAGTTCTTGATTTTCTGCTCATCAACAGATGATACAGTTGAAGAGTAACACAAGTTGCGCTTACGCTTTGTGCTCTTCTTTGTTAGAATGTGGCTGTGATAAGCGTGTTTACGCTTGATCTTTCCAGTGCCGGTGAAAGAAAAACGCTTCTTTGCAGCGGCATTTGTTTTCATTTTTGGCATTGCTGTGAATGTGTTAAAATTAGTTAATAAATAGCCCGCAAATGTAATCATTATTTTCAACTCTGCAAAATAAAAGCATAATTAATGCAAATTATCTCTCGATAATTATTTATCAAAGAGGCTATTACTCCGCGTGTCATTGCGGGCTTGACCCGCAATCTCAAAGAAAAATTACCGACACTCTGAGAGATTGCGGGTCAAGCCCGCAATGACGAGGCTGGTTAAACGTTACTTTGGGCTAGATTATCCACCAACACATTTTATTATAATATATAGGCTAAATATTAAAATATAACACAAAATTGTTGTTAGTTTAAAAATAATTATCTAATTTTAGATTCAGAAACCGAAATAAAAACCTTAAAACATCAAAGATATGAAAAATTACGAAACTAAGGAGATCAAAAACATTGTGCTACTAGGTGCGCCTAGTAGCGGTAAGACCACCCTTGCGGAGGCGATGGCATTCGAGGGTAAGGTGATAGATCGTCGCGGAACGGTCGAGGGGTGTAACACACTATCCGACAACACCGACATCGAGCACGAATATAAAAGATCTATCTACTCGACAATTCTTTTTACTGAGTTCATGGGGCGCAAGCTCAACATTATAGATTGTCCAGGTTCGGATGACTTCTGCGGAGGTCTATTCTCGGCATTCAAGGTGGGTGACGTGGGTATCTTCACATTCAACGCTCAGAATGGCTGGGAGGTTGGATCTGAGATTCAGGCTCGCTACGCGCGTATTCTTAAGAAACCAGTTATTGGTGTCATCACTCAGGTCGACCACGACAAGGGCAACTTCGAGTCGACATTCGAGAGTATCAAAGCGGCAGCAGGTCTAAAGCCTGTACTTGTTCAGTATCCCGTTAACCAAGGTGCTGACTTCGACGCGTTTATTGATGTACTCATGATGAAGATGTATCGCTTCACCGACCTCAACGGTTCGCGCGAGGAGTTGGAGATTCCCGAGAGCGAGATGGAGCGTGCCTTGGCTCTCAACAAGGAGCTTGTGGAGATTGCTGCCGAGAATGACGAGGCTCTCATGGAGCTATATTTCGACAAGGGCTCACTCACGCAGGATGATATTCGTGCAGGATTGAAGGTTGGTGTTGCCAACCGCGACTTGATGCCTATCTTCTGCGTCAGCGCGAAGAAGGATGTCGGCACAAAGCGTCTCATGGAGTTTATTATTAATGTAGCACCTGGACCTTTGTCGTCGCCTAAGTTCCTCACAATAGAGGCGGATGAGATCGCAGCAGACGTTACAGCTCCTGCGGTAGCGTTGGTATTCAAGAGCCAAGTGGAGCAGCACATTGGCGAGATCAGCTATATCCGTGTCATTCGCGGACGCATCACCGAGGGTATGGAGCTGGTGAACTCGCGCACAGGAAACAAGGAGAAGATCTCTCAGATTTTTGCCGTGGCAGGCAAGAACCGAACTAAGGTTACGGAGCTGATGGCTGGAGATATTGGTTGCACAATAAAGCTCAAAGGCACGCAGACCAACGACACCCTATGCGCCGCTGCAGATGTTATAAATGTTGACCCAATCATCTTCCCAGAGCCACGCTATCGTGCCGCTATCAAGTGCAAGGATACAGCAGATGAGGAGAAGTTGGGCAAGCTACTCAATGACGCCAAGTTCGAAGACCCAACACTTTTGGTCGACTACTCTAAGGAGTTGAAGCAGACCATCATCCAAGGTCAGGGTGAGCACCACCTCAACATCCTTCGCAACAAACTCATCGCTGATGGTAAGTTGTCATTTGAGTACGTTGCGCCTAAGATCCCATACCGCGAGACCATTACCAAGGTCGCTACGGCGGATTATCGCCACAAGAAACAGTCGGGAGGTGCTGGACAGTTCGGAGAGGTTCATATCGTCATTGAGCCATACATTGATGGCATGGATGATCCTAAGTCATACAAGATCAATGGCAAGGATATCAACGTCAATATCAAGGGTAAGGAGGAGCACGACCTCGCATGGGGTGGTAAGCTACAATTCTACAGCTCGATTGTTGGTGGAGCTATCGACGCTCGTTTCCTACCTGCAATCGTCAAGGGTATCATGGAGAAGATGGACGAAGGACCACTCACAGGATCATACGCTCGCGACATTCGCGTGGTGGTGTACGATGGTAAGATGCACCCCGTAGATTCTAATGAGATCTCGTTTAAACTCGCAGCACGCAACGCATTCAAGGAGGCATTCCGTAATGCAGGACCTAAGATCATGGAACCTGTATACGATGTTGAGGTGCTAACCCCAACAGATTATATGGGTGCCGTGATGAGCGACCTCCAGAACCGCCGCGCAATCATCATGGGCATGGAGTCCGACAAGGGTTTCGATAAACTCAACGCACGAGTTCCACTCGCTGAGCTGTATAGATACTCTACATCTCTGTCATCGCTAACATCTGGTGCCGCAACATACTCTATGAAGTTCGCATCATATGAGCAAGTGCCGTCAGATGTTCAGGATAAACTGCTTAAGGCCTACACCGATTCGGATGAGGAGTAGTCTTGAGGACGGCTTCTAAGACGACCTCTAGGACTGCCGAGGACTGCCCTAACGCCGGGCGGGCGGTGCGTAGCCGCACGGGCTATTTTTTCTAGCGGTCATGTGGTACGCACTTTTTCAAAGTGCTAAGTTTAAAGAGAGAGATCTTCGGATTTTAAAAGCCTTTCCCTAACGGGTCGGCTCTTAATCCGAAGATCTCTCTCTTTAAACTTCACGCTACTAACGTAGCGTGCCACATGCCGACGTTCCACCGCTCTTAACATTGTCGCGTTGTCTCATTGTCCCATTTTTGAGACATTGAGACATTGGGACATTGAGACATTTCGCCACTTTGCTAAGCGAGGTGAGGTGAGCATTGATAAGTGGATGAAATTTTAAAGATGGTGGTGAGGGGTTGAGGGAGCGTACTTTGGGTACGTGACCGAAAAGCCCGAGGCAGCATCTTTAAAATTTCGCCACTTTGCTAAGCGAGGTGAGCATTGATAAGTGGATGAAATTTAAAAGATGGTGGTGAGGGGTTGAGGGAGCGTACTTTGGGTACGTGACCGAAAAGCCCGAGGCAGCATCTTTAAAATTTCGCCACTTTGCAATGCGAACTAGAAGGCTGCGACAAACTCAACAGTAAACTTATCATGCAAAAGCATGTTCTCCTTATAGTCGGCAGGTTTCTCCTTCACGAAGTAGTCCTCAAATGCAAGACGCAACTCCGAACGAATACGTTTCTCTGAGAGTCCAAAGTTCATAGAGTATGTCATTCGGTTTGATGTGTAGTGGAAGATATCATTTGTCACAGCATCGAGGTACTCAACATTTTGACCGCGATCCCAACGTAGGTGTGGCGCGAAGTATTTGAATATTGGGCTGTTGTTGATAGCGATACGGTATGTTCCGTGGATATAGTACGCCTGCATTAGAGAGAGACCATCCATGTCGATACGACGTTGCGCATACTCCGCCTCCAAGAATAGGTCACCCTTTGTGTAGCCTACGTAGGCGTCATACATCTGGATATTCTGCGAAACGACATCCTCATACCAGTCGTTTGTATCCTGCACGGCATTTACAATTGTTGGGGTCTTGCCCACGTAGCAGCTCACAGCACCACAAAGTCCCTCCTTGCTATCTCCAAGATCTAGGCGTCCCACGAAGTTCACGTGATCACCCCACTCAGGGTTGTTAGCTCCTGCACCGTTGAAGATACCTCCCGATAGTTTTACGATGGTGTTTGGAATGGTGTAGGCTATTGTTGCACCGATATCGCGCGAACCCATCGTCTTGACGTAGTTTGATGGTACGCCACCACTAACCTCAGTTCCGAAATATGTTGTGATATACTTCGACAGGAACGAGCGGTTCGAGAATGGCGATGATGCTGGACCATGCGAAAGGTCGTTACTGAAGTTGATCTGCTGCTGTCCAAGTTTAAAGACCAAGCCACCTGCGTGGTAGCCCACATAAGAGTCGAGGATTGAGATGTTACCCTCATTGTTGTAATCGATCTGGATTGCGTAGTTCATGCGCTCGCTAGCGTTACCCTTAACACCGATACGCGAGTTACGAACATCAAAACGATAGAGACCATTGTCGGTACTAAGCTCCATTTTCACCTTAGCGACTCCGAAAAGCGTTGGTGAGAGGTCGGCATCCTGACCATTAGAGGGCAAAATAGCAAAAGTAAAAGCTAGTCCCAATAAAAATTTACAGTAAATTTCTCTCATAACCTTTTATTTGTTGTAATTTGTATAGCGCAAATGTATCTATTATTGATTGAAATACAATCAATATGAAACAAATTGTAGCAGGATATTAACATCCTGCTACAATTTTAAGTACTTATACCACCTCTGCAACTACAAAGTTACTTCCGCCAACGAAGATCAAATCATCACTCTGCGCCATAGATCTAGCCTTAGCAAGCGCATCACCAACACTCATCACTATCTCACACTGGTAGCCGAGCGACTCCGCCACCTTCGCAATCTCTTGAGGTTGAAAGGCTCTCTCAACCTTTGGGTGTGTAAAGATATAGTATCCATCACGCGGAAACATCGGGATGATCTCTCCAAGGTCTTTATCGTTCGAGAACCCCAAGACACAGATCAACCTATGGTAACTCTCGCTCCTAAGCTGGTTAGTTACATATTTGATACCATGGCTATTATGACCTGTGTCGCATACCACACGGGGCGACTCACTCAGCGTATACCAACGTCCCAACAGTGATGTTGAGCTAACCACAGAGTTCATTCCGTGAAGTAGCGCATCTCGATCTATATTAATAGGTGTCGACATGTCGAGATATCTCAACGCAGCACACGCCGTCACAATATTGTGACACTGATACTCTCCGCCCATATCAAGATCAACGCAGAAAGCCTCATCATCGAACTTAAGTTCAAAACGCTGTTGCCCATTCAATGGGATAGATCCCAACCACTCAACCTCGCGTTGGGCATAGATCATAGGTGATCCGACCTCCTTAGCCTTCTGCTCAAAGACATGGTCATACTCCGCGCTACTCTCGCCAAGAACCACCGTGACACCGCTCTTGATGATTCCTGCTTTTTCACTCGCGATAGCCTCGATTGTGTCGCCCAAGAATTTGGTGTGGTCGATTCCAATATTTGTAATCACAGACAACAGTGGTGTGACAATATTTGTTGCATCGAGGCGACCTCCAAGCCCAGTCTCAATAACTGCCACCTCGACTCCACACCTCGCGAAGTGGTCAAATGCCATGGCTGCAGTCATCTCAAAGAACGAGAGTTGCAACCTCTCCATCTCCTCGCGGTGACGCTCGACAAACTCGACAACATCCGCCTCCCCTATCATCTCGCCATCTATTCGCATTCGTTCTCTGAAATCACGAAGGTGGGGCGAGGTGAATAGTCCCACGCGATATCCAGCACTCTGCAACACAGATGCCATCATATGCGAGGTTGACCCCTTGCCATTTGTTCCTGCGACATGCACAACCATATATTCGCGCTGTGGAGAGCCTAGATAATGACAAAATTGGTCAATTCTCTCCAATCCTGGCTTATAGGCGTCACCACCCACATTCTGAAATGAGGGCATAGCGGTAAAAAGATAATCTAAAGTCTCAGCGTAAGTCATGAGTACTATTATATATAGGTGTAAATATTTTAATCTAGATAGTTGCGTCGTTTGATACGATAGGCAACGTAGTATAACAGCGACAATATTGCGATATATAGCGAGATACGTCCGATATAGTCGCCATAGATTGTGTAGATCGTCTGCTTTGAATTTAGCGAGATCTCCTGCGTCAACACCCCTCTTTTGTCCCAGCCCAACGTCTCTATGGCATCACCTCGCGAGGTGATAAATCCCGAAGTGCCAGTATTTGCACTGCGCGCTACTGAGCGTCTATGTTCCACAGCCCTAAGTGCCGCCATAGTGAAGAGGTGCCTGTGACCTGGGGTGTCGCGCCACCAACCATCGTTGGAGATGATTGCGAAGAATTGTGCCCCTCCACGCGCAAAACCGCCCATGAAGTCGCCATAGAGACCTTCGTAACAGATTGCAGGTGCATACTTTACATCACTTCCTGAGCTAAAAACCGTAGCCTTGTCGCCTCGTCCGATCTGCCCAACAATACCACCCAAGTCGACAACAAAGAAGCTAAAGAGCTTGAAGATAATTGTCGGGGTATTCTCCACGCCAATAACAAGGCGCGCCTTATGGTGGATCTGTCCATCATCCTCACGCTCGGCATCTGCCGTGATCGCCACCGAAGAGTTGAAGAGGTCATAATAACCACCTCCGCGCATCTTGCGTGCCGTGGGCGTCTGCTCACCCTCATTGTACCCAATCACTGTGGTCACTCCTGCGACAAGTGTTGCGTGGGGTAGATGACTTGCCAAGGTGTCGCGCAACTCGCGCACTGAATTATAGTTGTTGATTCGCCTCTCCCAGAAGTGCCCCGACACGGATGTCTCAGGCATCAGGACAAGATCCGAAGATGCAGGAACTTCGCTCAGTAGCTCAACCAGATTGCGTTGTTGCGCCTTGGTGTCGCCATTAAATTTATCATAGCAGTCGACATTGGGCTGAATCACCGACACCTCCACAGATCCAAACTCCGTAGGCTCTTCGTAGGTGAAGTAGATAATCGCGGAGGTGACCAACGGAACTACAACGAACAGTGCACTCCGCACCGCACCGCCAACACTACGACCTCTCCACGCCTCATATATTGAGATATTGCAGAGCAGTAGCCACACCGAACCACCAAATAGCCCTGTATATTCATACCACTGTACCGCCCAGATATCATTCGACAGACCGTTGCCCAACAGCAACCATGGCCATGAGAAATCGCCAATAGTGTATAGATATTCACACGCCACCCACGCCGTCACCAACACCGTATAAGCCAATGCCTTAGGTGCTTTCTTAGAGACCGTATGAAACAGCATAAAACTCACTATCGTCAGGAATGACGACGCCACCGTCGCCCCGATAGGTCCAACAGGCGTTGAGTAGCCAATCCACCAAATGGTCGATAGATTCCACGCCACACAGAAAATCAACGCGTACCAAAAGGTACTCCACCACCCCTTGCGACTATCCTCCGCCTCGCCACTGATCCACAACATCGGGACAAGTGCCACTACCATAGGCAATCCACTAATTCCAAGCCAACCTCCACAGATGAGTACCACGGAGATCACAACAGCTAAAATTCTCTTTGACATCTTTCCCTATTTTTTAGTGCGCCGCTAACCAGTTGTCGCCAACACCACACTCCGCCAAGAGTCTAACACTTAGCTCCGCAGCACGCTCCATCTCCTCCGTGACAATCGCGCGAATAAGACTCTCCTCACTTCGAACCATATCGACAACAACCTCATCATGCACCTGCATAATCATCTTTGACTCAACGCCTTTGCTCTTGAATCGCTTCCAGATACCCACCATCGCCAACTTCATAATATCCGCGGCACTACCTTGGATAGGCGCGTTGATGGCGTTACGCTCAGCGACACCCCTTGCCACAGCATTGCGCGACAAGATATCTCGCAAATATCTCCTGCGTCCAAAGATTGTCTCGACATATCCGCGACCCTGAGCATCACTCACCGCGCGATCCATATATGCCTTAACGTTGGGGTATGAGGCGAAATATCCATCAATAATCTCCTTAGCCTCAGCACGCGAGATATCCAATCGCTGCGACAATCCGAAAGCTGAGATACCATATATAATACCGAAATTTGCCGTCTTAGCCTTGCGTCGCTCATCCGAAGTAACATCCTCAATTGACTTGCCGTAGAGCTTAGCGGCTGTCGCGGAGTGGATATCCTCACCCTGCGCAAATGCCTCAATGAGAGAGCTATCACCACTCAAATGCGCCATAATGCGCAGCTCAACCTGACTATAATCTGCCGACAAAATCTGTCGCTCACCATCCGAAGGGATAAATGCCGCGCGGATAGGTCGCCCCATCTCGTCACGGATAGGTATATTTTGAAGATTTGGGTTTGTTGACGAGAGACGACCCGTAACTGTAACCGCCTGATTATATGATGTATGTATTCGTCCGCTCTTGGGATTTATCAACAATGGCAACGCCTCGACATATGTCGACAACAACTTCTTCACACCTCGATACTCCAAGATCATATCCACCACAGGGTGCTTCGAGGCGAAACTCTGAAGATACTCCTCATCGGTGCAATACTGCTTGCTCTTGGTGAGTTTCGGTTTCTCGGTGATCTTCATTCGACCAAACAACATCTCGCCCAACTGCTTGGGTGAGTTGATGTTGATGGTGGGGTCATCCGCCATATCTCGAATTTGGCTCTGCAACTCTATGAGCTTGGCGTTCAACTCCTTGGCGTACACCGCGAGAGCATCTGTGTCGACCTTGACACCCTCCCATTCAACATCTGCCAAGACGCGAATCATCGGCTCCTCAACCGTGAGATATAACTCCTCAAGCCCCATCTCGACAATCTTTGGGTACAAAATCTCCTTAAGACGCATCGTAACATCGGCATCCTCGGCAGCGTACTCCGCAATATCTGCAACAGCTACCATGCTCATACTCATTTGCTTAGCTCCCTTACCAATCAGCGACTCAATCTCGATAGGTTGATAGTTGAGGTGTCGCAACGCCATAGATGTCATGTTGTGGCGCGTGTCGGCATCCAGAAGGTAGTCGAGGATCATGGTATCCCACAATCGACCCCTCACCTCAATGCCAATACCCCTCAACACCATGATGTCGAACTTGATATTTTGACCCACCTTGGCGATAGATTCATCCTCGAAAAGTGGACGTAAGATATCGGCATACTGCGCGCTAACACCCTCATTGAATGGAATATACCACGCCTCGCCAGCCTCAATAGATAGCGACATTCCGACAATCTGATCCGACACAGGACTCAACCCCGTGGTCTCGGTATCGAAACAGAACTCCTTACATTTCGAGAGCCTCGCAACCAACGTCGTCAACTCGTCACCACTATTTATTATATGGTATGCGTGGGGTGTTGTCGCTGCGGTCAAGACTCCGCCACAACCCTGCGACTCCTCTGCAACCTCCGCAACCTCGACATTTGAGCTCGAAAAGAGGTCTCCTTGTGGTGCAAAGAGATCCCCCTGAGGATCAATGCTTTTCGTTGGCTGAGACGTTGGTTTAGCAACTTTTCTCTCTTGCGCCTGCGTCGCCGTAGGTGTGATTCCGAAATCGGACATCAGCATCATGAAGTTCAGCTCCACGAAGATCTCGCGCAGAGCCTCCAAGTCGGGTGCTGAGACCGCTAACGCCTTCTCATCCAACTCAATAGGAACATCCAAACATATCGTTGTGAGGGTCTTGGAGAGAGGTAGCGTATCCGCCGCCGCCGCGATTTTTTCTCCCTGCTTACCCTTGATCTGCGAGGCATTGGCGATGATATTCTCCACCGTGCCCCACTGCTGCACCAACTTGCACGCGCTCTTCTCACCCACGCCTGCAACACCTGGGATGTTGTCCGAGGCATCGCCCCACAACGCCAAGATATCGCGCACCAAGATCGGATCATCAATGCCATACTTCGCACAGATAGCCTCACGGTCGATAATCTCAATCATGCTATCCTTCTGCTTGTAGATCTTGCAACAGTCGTTCACCAACTGCCCATAATCCTTGTCGGGCGTAACCATAAAGACCTCATAACCAGCCTCACAACCCTTGTGCGACAGCGTGCCGATGACATCATCCGCCTCGTAGCCCTTGACCTCTAAGATCGGGATATTCATCGCCTCAACAAGCCTCTTGACATAGGGTACTGAGATCAAGATATCCTCGGGCGTAGCCGACCTATTAGCCTTATACTCAGGGAATATCTCGCGCCTGAAGCTACCTCCAGCAGGGTCAAAGGCAACACCCAATAGATCGGGATTTTCGCGCTTGAGGATATCCCTCAAGAACTTCGCAAAGCCAAAGACCACCGAGGTGTTCATCCCCTCGCTATTGCGCATGGGACGATTCATAAAGGCATAATAATATCTAAAAATCAACGCGTAGGCGTCAATCAGAAAGAATCGTTTCATTTACAATTATAAATTTTTGGGACAGTGAAACATAGGGACTTAGGGGGACGCTTTTTATTGATTATCACTTGCGTACCACTCCGCAAATGATGTCGCTGTCTCATGAAGTTTAAGCGAAAAAAGCTCGACACCCTCAGGCAACTCCGCAGATATTCGCGCTGCAAAATCCGACAACATATTCTCGCACGTAGGCTGATAATCAACCAACAAGACATTCGCATAGACTCCACTCAGTGCCCTCTGCGTCTGCTCGGCGGTCGCGCTCCTGCGCAACACGAAAGCGTGATCCAACCTCGCCACAACCTCCTTGTTGACAATGCGTTTCAGCTCGCCAAAGTCCATCACCATGCCACACTTGGGGTGCGACAGATCGGCAATAGGCTCACCCTTAACAGTCACAAACAAACGGTACGAGTGTCCATGAATCTCACGACATGCACCATCGTAACCCTCCAACGCATGCGCCGACTCAAACGAAAACTCCTTTGTTAGGCGTATCTTCATCTTGCACTATTATTTCTTTGAGCCATACGCCAAGTCACCAGCGTCACCCAATCCAGGGACGATGTACGACTTCGATGTCAACTCCTCATCAAGTGCCGCAGTCCAGATCGTCGTAACATCAATGGGCATGTGCTGACGCAGATACTCAACACCCTGCTCACTAGACAACACAGCGGCAATATGTGTATGTTTTGGAGTGCCGCCCTTCTCGCACAAAGCCCTATAAGTCAACTCAAAAGATGATCCTGTCGCCAACATCGGATCGACAATAATCAACACCTTACCCTCAAGGCTCCCGCACGACACATACTCCAACTTAACCTCGAAAGTGTTGTCCTTGTGGTTCTTACGATATGCCGAGATAAACGAACACGAGGCATTGTCAAAGTAGTTCAAGAAACCATTGTGGAACGGAATACCTGCGCGGAGAATTGTCGCCAAAACAACTTCATCCGAGATAGTCTCAACAATAGCCTCGCCAAGTGGCGTCTCAACCGTCTTGGACTCGTAATCTAAGGTCTTAGAGATCTCCATAGCCATCACCTCGCCAATGCGCTCCAAGTTACGTCTAAAACGCAATGGGTCACGCTGAATGTTGCGATCACGAATCTCTTGAATGAACTTATTGAGAAGGCTCTTCTCACTCGACACTACATTTACCATAATATTTAAGTCTGTTTATATATCTTGTTAATACTCTGTTTCTTAGTACAAAAAGTTGTTGAACGGGTAACGCCCCGAGTGGATCTCTCTCACCATAGCGTAGAGATCCGACCTCAACTTCTCAACGTTGAGCCTCTCCCTCGCCGAGATGAAGATACACGGAGTATTTGCCTTGGCAATCCACCCCTGCTTCAGATCATCCAGCGACATATTCTCCTTCGTAGCTGGCGTCAAATCATCCTCGTCCTTCTGGATAAAGGTGTAGGCATCAACCTTGTTGAAGATCAGAAAGACTGGCTTATCACCAGCTCCAATATCCTGCAAAGTCTGCTTCACGACATCTATCTGCTCCTCGAAGTTGGGGTGCGACACATCCACAACATGCAACAACAGATCCGCCTCGCGCACCTCATCCAAGGTCGACTTAAACGACTCAACCAATTCAGTAGGCAATTTACGAATAAATCCGACAGTATCCGACATCAAGAAGGGTAAATTATCAAAAACTACCTTGCGAACCGTCGTGTCAAGGGTCGCAAAGAGCTTATTCTCAGCAAAAACGGTACTCTTCGCTATCAAGTTCATAAGCGTCGACTTACCAACGTTGGTATATCCCACCAACGCAACCCTCACCATATGACCACGATTGGATCTCTGCACCGCCATCTGACGGTCGATCTTCTTCAGATCCTCCTTCAACTTCGTAATTCGATTGCGAACAATACGCCTATCGGTCTCAATCTCACGCTCTCCAGCACCGCCACGCGTTCCTGTACCTCCACGCTGACGCTCCAAGTGAGTCCACAGACCCGTCAATCGAGGTAACATATACTCGTAGTTAGCCAACTGAACCTGCGTCTTGGCGTAGGCTGTCTGTGCTCGCGCCATGAAGATATTCAAGATCAAACGCGTGCGATCCAGAACCTTACACGGCAACTCTTTCTCAATATTGCGAGTTTGAGATGGCGACAACTCATCATCGAAGATGACAACATCAATCTCCTCCTCCTCACAGTACTGCGCTATCTCCTGCAACTTACCTGGACCTACATATATTCTCGACAGCGGCTGTGGAAGTCGCTGCGTAAAGTGACGCACGGTCTCGATGTTGTCAGTCTCGGCAAGAAACTCCAACTCCGCGAGAAACTCCATAGCCTCACGCGGATTTTGTTGGTCACGAATTACCGCCACCAACACAGCTCGTCGAGTCACCTCCGTCACAACGACATGCTCCTTCTGTATTCCTTTACTCTCTGGTGTTCCCAAATTATATATACTCTATTTATTTTTCCGAAAAAAAGGGTATCTCCCAAACCCTGCGGAGATACCCTATTACAATATTTGTGCTGTAGCTACTAGTTTGTGATACTAAATACTACAGGTAGTGTAAACTTCACACGAACCGATTGGTTACGCTGCTTTCCCGCAGTCCACTTTGGTGATGACTTCAATACGCGAATCGCCTCCTCAGAGAGTGAGCGGTCTGGAGTCTGCAACACCTGAATGTTGGTAAGTGAACCATCCTTCTCGATCACGAATGTCAAGATCACACGACCCGAAACACCATTCTCAGCTGCGATCTGAGGATACTTTACATTACTTTGAACCCACTTGTGGAAAGTGCTAAGATCACCACCTTGGAACGATGGCATCGTCTCAGCGAACAAGAACGGTTGGTCATCCTCGATAACCTCCTCTTTCTCCTCGACAGTCTGGATGATCTCAGTCTCCTCGTCAAACTCGGCGAAGTCTACATCTGTCTCAACCTTTGTGTCATTGGTTACCACCTGCAAAAGTGTACTGATAACCTTAATCTCCACCTTCTTTGGTGGCTCTGGTGGCTTTTGGTCTTGGCGAGTGATCTCAGTGATCTGCTCCTCGACAACACCATAATTCATATCGACCTGCTCGATACGATGCTCTTTTGGAGTGTAAGAGAATGCGGCAATCACTAGTCCCAACGCAACAATCAAGCCGATCTCTAACAAGAGACCTCTTTTGTTTTTGAGGTCCGCTTTTGGAGTTTTTTTAAGTTCCATTGTCTATATCAATTAATTATTTTTTGTTTTTTAGTTCCACTTGCCCACAAATATAGATATAATAATTTAAAATTACCATACTTAAAAGCTAAATTTCTTCGTTTTTTAATATCTTTGTCCCACATCACAACACTTAACACCCCAAAATGGCACACTCTCTCGAACCCCTATATGGTAAGACTATCAGTCAATTACAAGCGATTTGCATCGAAAATAACCTCCCAAAATTCGCTGCAAAACAAATTGCACTTTGGCTATATAAAAAACATATTTTTTCTATTGACGAGATGACAAACGTCTCTTCGGCAAATCGAGAGAGCCTAAAAAGTAAATTTTTTGTCGGTCGTCGCGCCCCTCTCAAAGAGAGCCTCTCCAAAGATGGAACGAAAAAATACCTCTACGAAACAAATCGCAGTCAATACATTGAGTCGGCATATATCCCCGATGGTGATCGCGCAACACTCTGTCTCTCTTCCCAAGCTGGTTGCAGAATGGGTTGCCTCTTCTGCGCAACGTCGCGCCAAGGGCTACAACACTCACTCTCAACAAATGAGATTCTAAACCAGATGGCATCGCTCCCCGAACGTGACTCTCTATCTAATATAGTATTCATGGGCATGGGCGAGCCACTCGACAATGCCGACAATGTCCTTGCCGCCATCGAGATTCTAACCGCCGACTGGGGTTATGGCTGGTCTCCATATCGCATAACCCTCTCAACAGCAGGCGTTAGCAAGGAACTTCGTCGTCTACTCGACACAACGTCGGTGCACCTTGCCGTCAGCCTCCACAACCCATACAGCGACGAGCGAGCTGAGATTATGCCCATCGAGAGAGCCTATCCAATTGCGGAGGTGGTTGAGATTCTTCGCGAATATGACTTTTCTCACCAACGTCGCGTATCGTTTGAGTATATACTTATGAGTGGAAAGAACAACTCGCCACACCATATTCGCGAGCTTTGCCGACTGCTCAACGGACTAAAGTGTCGCATCAACATCATCAAGTTCCACAAGATCCCCGACTCACCATACTTCTCGCCCGATGATGAGAAGATCACTCGATTTAGGGATAGCCTCACCGCCAAAGGTTTTCACACCACAATTCGACAGTCGCGCGGCGAGGATATTGAGGCGGCATGCGGTTTGCTCTCAACAAAGGAGCAGATCGGCAAAGAGATAAAATAACGCTACAAAAACAGATTAAAATCAGATAACTATGAACAGATTAAAACAAATTGCACTCTCGCTAGCACTACTCTTTGCGGTAGGTGCAGCATCGGCACAAGTGAAATTCAATGACGTGTCGACCAAGCAGCTTTACGCTATGGCGAACGAGTCTAAGAAGCTAGTATTCATTGATATATACGCCTCGTGGTGTCCTCCATGCAAGGCTATGGATCGCGATGTTTTCTCAAAAGCTGAGCTAGGGAAGTTTATGGCTCAACACTTCGTATGTGCGAAGTATGACATTGATGGCGGAGTAGGCAAGCAGATTGCTCAGACCCACGGAATATCATCAATCCCGACATATTTGATCTTTGATGCCAAGGGCAACAAACTTGGAACTCTCGCGGGATATATGAACGAGGCGACATTCAAGAACAACATCAACGCAGTACTCAAAAATATAAAAAAGTAGATACCTATATTATATAATAAAGAATAATATTATCTACTAATATTTTATTGCAACATCAAAAAGATAATACGCACTGGAAAAATATCCCCAGTGCGTATTATTTTTTGATCAATTGACTAAGCAAAAACAACCTTTGAATCGCGATCAAACTCGGGGAGAGGCTTAGGCTGAAACTCCGAATATCCGAGGGCGATACCACACAACACCTCGCACCCCTCGGGGATCTCAACAACCTCGCGAATTAGATCTATCGCCTGTGCACCTTGGGGCTCAGTCTGCAACTGTGGACGACCATCGACATGCACCCAGCACGATGCCAACCCCTCGTCAACAACCGCCAACTGCAACACCGTGGCTGAAATAGCTGCGTTCACCTCCCACAAATCGGTAACCGTAGTATCACCCACAACCAATATCATCGCTGGAGCATCCTTAACAAATGCCGAACCATAGTCGCGCATAGTTGCAATACGCTCCAACATAGCTCTATCCGTAACCACGATAAACGATGACGAGTGAGAGTTGCGCGACGATGGGGCGGCAATAGCAGCGTCCACTATTCGTCTCAGCACCTCCGTTGGCACCTCTTTATCCATAAATTTGCGCACACTACGACGCTTCTCAATAATAGCCTTTAACTCCATGACAAACCAAAATTATATGTTATTTTTTAAATTTATTAAATTTCTCTCCGCAAATATAGGGCTAATTTTTGATCTTTCACACCCTAATTTTAAGTAATCGAGGGGCAAACGTTGTAAAATTTCAACAAATTTATATATTATAATATTGTAATATCACTATAAATTGTTGTTTTTAAAACATAAAATTCATACCTTTGCAGAGTTAATTGGTCTGACTATATGCAATAAAGTTTGACACAATACAATAATTAAGACGATAGCTAACAAAATACACATCATAGACAAACTGAATTTATGATTAAATTTATCACATCACTGCTCTGCAGCTTGGCAATCTTCACATCGTTTGCCAACAATGCTTTAGCTCCCGAAGAGATTTACTCTGTTACGGGTCGAGTGACAAACATTAACGACAACACTCCTATCTCGGATATCAGCGTTGTTCATGAGGGTACTGTGCTAACCTACACCAACAAAGATGGTCAGTTTACAGTACGTGTACCTAAAACTGCTAGGATCAAACTATACCACCCATCATTCAATGAGCAGGTTATCAAGTTGGATGGTGAGCATGATATCGACATCCATATGGCATCTAAGGTGGTGACAATGAATCAGATCATGGTTGTATTCGACGGTAAGCCCGAGAAGATTGCAACACGAGATGGTGTTGTGACTGCGCACGGAGAGTACTATCACCTTAAAACTCGATTCCACATCCCCGAGGAGCTTTCATCGTCGGACAAGCAGCTTATCATTCAGCCTACACTATATGATATAGATGAGAAGAAGGTGGTACACCACTTCAAACCTGTTGTCATTCGTGGTAAGACATACAACCTCAACCTCAACAGATACAACAGCTTTGAGGGTAAAGAGAAAGATCCATTGTTGAAATATACGACAGATCAGGATTTGAAAGAGACAATGAACTTCTATCTATACTCTGACTCGGTATATATCCCAAGCAATAGACGTGATAGAATCTATCAGGCAAACTGCGTACTCTCAATTAAGGAGGTAACGACACGTGAGCGTTTTGACTTCCTCGACACCATCGTTGTGGCAAAGGGTGTGAAGAACAACCTTCGTTTCTTGGAGCACAACCTCAAACCTGTGGAGATGCTACACATCGCCAACAAGGTTGACCCTGAGCGACTTATGCTTGCCGACAAGGGCTCTGAGCAGATCAGCTTCCTAATCAACAGCGATATTATTGATGCCAAGGATAAGGCAAATACTGAGAAACTCAACAACATCACAAGCAAGGTGAGTGGTATCCTCGCAAATAAAGATGCAACGCTCAACAACATCTCTGTTGTCGGATACTCATCTCCTGATGGTCCATACGAGCCAAATATCAAACTTGCTAAGAGTCGTGCTGAGACAATCATTGAGCATATTGATGGTGTACTTCCAAGCGATATTAAGTCGACCATCAAATTCTCAACTGACTCGCATGTTGCTA
The DNA here is from genome assembly GCA_047173185.1 of Rikenellaceae bacterium. Taxonomy (GTDB): domain Bacteria; phylum Bacteroidota; class Bacteroidia; order Bacteroidales; family Rikenellaceae; genus Alistipes. Next base: position 17,099 of record JBCQVH010000009.1, on the reverse strand, counting down.
GTTGGGATCAAGTTGCGTTGATTGCTGTAAAAGAGAAGGCAAAATTTGCAGATGAAATGGTTGAGATTATCAAAACTCACATAGACGACATGCCTAAGATCCATAAGGCGATGTTGCGCATTGATGAGTACCAGAGTGTCATCGCACCAAAGTATCTCCCACAACTTCGTCGTGTAGATTACGAGATGAAGTATGACGTACTTCGTTTCCCTAACGATAACGATATCAAGGATCGTTTCGCAAGACAGGAGAAGGATCTATCACAATATGAGTACTGGAGATTGATCGAGCTTTACAAAGAGAATCCAATAGTATTGGATCATATCGAGAGAAAAGCTCTTAAGAGCTATCCTGAATATACATACATGGCAAACCGTATTGCGGTACGCAAGATCAACGCAAATGAGCCTGATCTTACAACTCTTGACAAATATATGGCTCCAGACGCACCAGTCGCTGTACGTACCAACCAAGCTGTTGCAGCTGTGATGTTGGGCGATGCAACAAAGGCAGACTCGATTGCACGTAATCTTCCGTTGAGTGAGGTTACAGAGCGCATCAAGGCTGTAACGGCAGCTCTCAACGGTCGCTACAATGAGGCATACGATATTATTTCTGCAGATGGTGGTCTTAACAAAGTTCTTATCAACCTTTGTCTCGACCAGGATGATCTCGCGATGACAGGCATCAAAGAGTTGTTGGAGAAGCCTGAGAATGGTAACAATGCTAAGTATTGGTATATCAGAGCTGTATGTGCAAACCGTACAGATGATCTTAACTGGGCAATTATGTCGCTTAAGACTGCTCTAACGCTTGACCCATCACTTGGTGATGTTGCTCGTCAGGATAAGGAGTTGATGGATGTCTATGCAATTGTCAACGAAGAGGGTGACAACTCTCTCGATGGTGAGCTAGCTAAAAACGGTCAACACGGTGCAAAGAAGAAGAGCAGAAGGAAAGCAGAGTAAAACTGAAAGAAAATATATCAGCTACAGATAAAAAGCGATAGTCCAAGTGATTGGGCTATCGCTTTTGTTATGGTTGACTCCGAGGATCAGAGCAAAAAAACAATCGACTAAGTAGTGTAAAATAATTATTGGTGTGTTTTTAATAGTGCTATTGGAGATGAGATTTTTTGCTATTGAATTGAAAATATAGTGGTTCTACATTGAAATTTAATAGTGAAAAATGTCGCTCCAAGAGTGCTGTTAAAAATATGGCAATAATTGTTTTTCACTACTTAAAAGTCCACTAATTGATTTTTGATGGCATAGATCACGAGGTTTGCAGTATTCTTACAACCTGTCTTTTCCATGATATTTGCGCGGTGTTTATCGACTGTGCGTTTTGATATAAATAGCTCATTGCCAATTTCTTGGTTACTCAATCCGCGACATATTCCGATCAGAATCTCAGTCTCGCGAGCAGATAGCGACTCCTCATTAGTTAGCGAAGATTGTGAACTTCGCATGCTCTCAGTTAGCGACTCCAACAGTTCGGGCGAGAAGTAATCACCACCCTCGGCGACACACTCAACAGCCGCTACAACCTCCTCGATATTTGAATTTTTGAGCAGGAAACCTCGCGCCCCAGCCTTGACCATTCGGCTGTAATACTCCTCGTCACCAAACATGGAGAGAGTGATTATCTTCAACGATGGATCAATCTCCAGTGCTCGCTGTGTCGCAACATCGCCCGAAATTCGCTCCATGGCGATATCCATAAATACGATATCAACCTCAACGCCACGCGACAACATCTCCAGAAACTCGTCACCATCCGACGCCTCGCCAACCACCTCCACATCTGCAAAACGCTCAAGCAATCCGCGCAATCCGCCTCGAAATAGCGCGTGGTCATCAACTAAAATAACTCTATACTTAGCCATCTCTATCGTAAATTTGCACTGTAAATACCTTGTGGAATACCGACTCCCTCAACCATAACTCTAATGGTTGCACTCATACCATTATCTCGTGAGCTGTTGATCTCGAAAGTTCCACCTAGAGAGTTTATGCGCGACGAAATATTGGATAGCCCCATTCCGCAATCTATCACAGCAACGGGGTTAAATCCACATCCATTATCGCTATAATCTACAACAAGTTGGCTGCCTGTCTGGTGGAGGGTCAAATTAATATCGCGACACTTAGCATGCTTCAGAGAGTTATTAATAAGCTCACATACAACACGATATAGAATTACCTCAACATCGGTATCATATCTATTGGACTTGATATTTGTATCGAAACGTATATTTACCTTTTGAGTTGCGAGGTTGCGTTTTATAAAGCTGTGAACCGCGCGGTTTAGACCAAAGTCGCTCAGCAGATGGGGCGATAGGTTGTTGGATATCTCACGAAGGGTTCGCACCGCCTCGTCAATGACAAAGCTAGTATTTTCGAGTATCTCGGCACGCTCCTTTTCAGACACCTTGCTGCGCGAGAGTGCCGAAAGCGACATCTTTGCCGATGACAAGAGAGGTCCCAATCCATCATGTAGCTCCTTAGAAAATTGCGATCTCGACTTCTCCTCCGTGCGCAACACTGCCGACAAAATCCTCCTCGACACCATCTGACGTTGACGGTTGAGCCTAGCAATATATATAAAGAGTTTGTGGGCATACATCACGCCAATCGACATACCCACCGAGGCTACGATGCCTGTCCAGACAAAGAGTTTCATGTTGAACTCCACGCCATTCATCGCCATCATCTGGAGATATCGCTCGACCGAAAGCACCGTAAATCCAAGAATGAAGAGTATCCAGATCGAGTTATACTTTGTTGTACGAATGAGTCGCAACGCGTAGATCGTCGCAATGGTCTGAAAAATTATCGTTACGATAAGTAAAATCTTGGTAATCATACTCTTGAGGCTTTATGATTATATATTCTCTACTCCAATATTGCAGATAAACCGCTCATCTGCTTGTAGTTAGTCATGTCGACATCAACGGGAACAACGGCGATATATCCATCCGCAACCACCGCAATATCGCTATCTGTGGCGTCGCTCTCGGTGTTGATGAAACTTCCCGTGAGCCAATAGTAGTCGCGACCGCGTGGATCTTCGCGCTTATAGAACTCCTCGCGCCAAAATCCGCGATTCTGACGACACACCTTAACCCCCTTGATCTGATCGGCTGGGAGGTCGGGAATGTTGATATTCAGACACAAAGGCTCTTTAAGATCAGCCTCCAAAATCTGTGCAATTATCCTCTCGACATAGGGTTTAGCCCCCTCAAAATCGGCATCGTGGGTGTGGTTGTCGAGCGAAAAACCGATAGATGGCGCGTAGAAGTGCCCCTCGATAGCCGCCCCCATCGTTCCCGAATATAGGATATTGGGACCTGCATTTGTTCCGTGGTTGATACCCGACAGTACCAAGTCGATCTTCTCGTGGAGCAGAAGGTGATCTGTGGCGAACTTCACACAGTCAACAGGCGTTCCCGTAACAGAAATTATCTGCAACCCCTCCTCGCTACATATCGTCTCGGTATAGAGTGGATTATAAACCGTAATAGCCTGGCTCATACCGCTTTGTGGTGCCTTGGGCGCAACAACAACTACGCGTCCAAACTTACGTGCGACCTCCACCAAAGCTGCAATGCCCTTCGCCTCATACCCATCGTCGTTGGTGACAAATATCAATCTTTCTTTTTTCATATCTTTACTCGATTATAATCCTTTGTGCAAAGATAGTTTTTTTTCGAAATAAATCGCCAATCCGCCAAATTTTATCTAATTTTGTAGAGGATATAACCATACCTATATATTATATATGACCGACTTTCGACTAGAGGTTTTTCTCGCTGTTGCGCGCCACCTCAGCTTCACAAAAGCATCAAACGAGCTAATGATCTCACAACCTGCGATATCAAAACATATCAGCGAGTTGGAGAGCATCTATGGTGTTCAACTCTTCGAGAGGTCGCAAAATCGCGTCCGCATAACACCGCATGGCGAGAGGTTTCTGCACTTCGCAGAGCAACTACACACCACATATCGTGAGCTGCTCTTCGAGATGAACCAACTATCTGCCAAGAGTTCGGGATCGCTAACTATTGGCGCAAGCACCACCGTTGCCAACTATATCCTCCCCTCGGTCATGGCGGAGTATATGCGTCGACACCCCGATGTTGAACTGTCGCTCATCGCTGGAAATAGCGAGCAGATCGAGGAGCTGATTTCGCAACATCGCGTCGACCTCGGCATCATCGAGGGTGCTAAACATCGAGGCGAACACCACTACTCGCGCCTTACATCGGATGAACTGGTTCTTGTCGCCTCACCGAAGATCGCACCTCCCGAGTCGGTCACCATCGAGGAGCTGAAACAGCTACCTATCCTCCTGCGCGAGCATGGTTCGGGAACTTTGGAGGTTATCGAAAAGGCACTACGAAGTCGAGGGGTAAAACTCCCACAGCTCAATGTCGTCATGCAACTGGGTAGTACCGAGGCGATTAAACGCTTTATCATCGCAGGTAACGCCTATGCCATCCTATCCATAGCATCGCTCCGACAGGAGCTTCAACGCCAAGAGTTGACAGTTGTTGAGATTGATGATCTCACCATTGATCGTGACTTTACATTTATCACCGCCTCGGGATCGCAGGATCGAATGGTTGAGGATTTCATAACATTCACCAGTAACTGCTATAACCAAATGTTATAGATAATAGATATTTTGTATTTGCATTGTTGGTCTCTATTAGAGTATCTTTGTAGCACAAAAAGAGACCATTATGTTGAAACAAGTACTATTTTTAGGGGTCGCAATCCTCTCTATCTTTCTATCTCCAGCACTCGCGCTCTTGATAGGTGTTCTATTAGCGTTGGTTATAGGTGCGCAGTTCGAAGGCAAGACATCAAAGCTCGCCTCAACACTTCTAAAGGTTGCTGTTGTCGGCATCGGCTTTGGAATGAACATCATCGAGTCGCTCCGAACCTCATACGAGGGTATCATCTTCACCGTTTTCTCTGTGACATTGGTCATGGTGGCAGGTGTGTTGGTGGGACGCAGAATGGGTGTCGGTCGCAACACACGTTACCTTATCGCCTCAGGCACAGCTATTTGTGGAGGTAGCGCAATAGCCGCCATCGCCCCCGTAATCCGCTCAAAGTCAAGCGAGACATCTATCGCCTTGGCTGTGATCTTCTCGCTCAACGCCATTGCGATGTTGATATTTCCGCCCATTGGTCAGGCGTTGGATCTCACTCAGGATCAGTTCGGAATGTGGGCAGCAATCGCGATTCACGACACCAGCGCGGTTGTCGGAGCGGCAAAGAGCTACGGCGAGCAGGCGTTGGAGGTTGCAACAACAGTCAAGATGTCACGCGCATTGTGGATTATTCCGCTCTCTCTCATCTCGGCATATATGTTTCGCAACGAGGGAGTCGACGAAAACGGATCAAAACCCAAGATCTCAATCCCTTGGTTTATCGTTCTCTTTATCATCGCAATGATTATCAACACCTTATATCCTCTACACGAGACCCTCGCAATGGTTATCAAGGAGGGTTCTCACCATATTCTTAGCCTCACACTATTCTTGATTGGCTCTACCCTCTCATTCAAGAATATCCGCGAGGCAGGGGCAAAGCCCGTCACATTGGGCATCGCGCTGTGGTTCTTAATCTCAATTGTGACTCTGGGATTGATACTCTTTATTTTATAAAAAAGTCTCTGATTTTTTATTGTAATATAGAAATTTTTACTACCTTTGCCGAGCCTTTCGGGGCGGGCGAAATAACCTCTTATATTGGGTGTTAGAGAAAAGAGGGCGGTGTTGGAGACAACAGACGCCTTGGGATTAGCGAAGTGTTCTTCGTTATGGTATCTCCGATGCAGCGATAATGTTGTGCGTCAAAAACAAAAAAATTTATTGCAACAATGAGCAAAGATGCATTGATTAAGCTCGTAAACGAGCAGATGTGGACAAAGACTGATGCAGACATCCCATCATTCCAGGCTGGTGATACTATCACCGTAAGCTACAAGATCATCGAGGGTAGCAAGGAGCGTATTCAGTCATTCCGTGGTGTGGTTATCCAGATCAAGGGTACTGGCAAGACAAAGATGTTTACTATCCGCAAGATGTCGGGTAACGTTGGTGTAGAGCGTATCTTCCCACTTTACTCTCCACACATCGAGAAGATCGAGGTCAACAAGTATGGTGTTGTTCGCCGTGCTCGTATCTACTACTTCCGCGAACTTACAGGTAAGAAGGCTCGTATCAAAGAGCGTCGTATCGTTCGCAAGTAATCAGACCAGAGATTATTGCACATGGAGTTTGGCTATTCGTAGTCAAACTCCATTTTTTTTTGTAACTTTGCTATCGAACCGAAATACGTTACCAAAACAAAACCTAATAACCATGAAAAAATTACTACTTACAACTTTTTCGATGCTGCTCGCCATACCTTTGACAATGGCTGCAACACCTGCAGCGGAGAGCGAGGCGCGCGTGAGCTTCAACCACAATGTGCAGCGATTTATCGGCGATGCGTCGGCTCTCGACCGCAACCGATATTTCAACCTCCACAGCCTCAGCGACAAAGATCCTGATATGGCGGCATTCTTCGAGAAGTATGATGTTAATATCGGTCGTAGCTTCGGAGGTCCTCTTGCGTATGCAGCTAAACTTGCAGATAATCAGCCATGTATCTACGATGTAAAACTCCCCAACGACAACCCCAACCACAGCGGTGTGCGTCCACTAGAGAGAAACTTCGTAACTACAGAACACACAAGCTATCTACATGGCGAGATGGATACCAAGGCGGCTGGAGAGTTTGCGGCAAAGTACTTTTCAAGTATCAAAAGCTACCAATTTCCATCTATCTTTGAGCCTATAAACGAGGCGTTTGTGCATGCTAAGGATAAAAAATTCCGCCCAACATCGACAGCCGACATGAAGGTTGTCATCTCGAAATACTACCGTGATGCAGCGCGTGCAATCCACGCAACACCATACCTTGCAAATATGAAGGTCATCGGTGATGGCGCAGCATACCCATCATACGAGATCGCCAACTTCAAGCAGTTCCGCGACAACACACAGGTCTTTCTCGATATCGCAGGTCGCGACATGGATGCCATCTCGGTGCACCTCTACGACGGTGTCAACATCGAGGGTCAGGCGACTAAACGCTCAGGAAGTAACTCCGAGGCGATTCTCGACCTCTTGGAGACATACACAGCTGTGAACTTCGGCAAGGTTAAACCACTAGCAATCACAGAGTTTGGAGGTATCATCAAGATCCCTGGAACAGGCGATGGCGACCTCTATCACGAAAAGTACTCTCCACTGGTTGTCTTGTCGATGAACCACATCTTCCACAACCTCATGGAGCGTCAGGACAACCTTATCTTCTCAGTTCCATTCATTGGCGACAAGGCGACGTGGTATCTCAACAACAAGAAAAACACACAAAAGAATAGCTATACATCGGTTCTATTCACACCCGAAGATCCAATGTCATACCCAAAATGCAACTGGGTCATCAACGACAAGGTATTCCTCTTTGAGCTGTGGAAAGATGTCAAGGGCGACCGCATCGACATCAAGACAAGCAACCCCGATATCCAAGCGATGGCATTCCGCGATGGCAAGAAACTCTATATCGCAATGGACAACCTCCACGACAAAACCATCACAACAACCCTAGAGGCATTGGGTGGCACAGAGAATATCAAGTCGGCAGAAAAACGTTCACTCACAGGTGTTTGGGGCAAAGGGCTGCATTATAAGACCTCGAAACTAAACCTCTCTACACCATTGAAGATTGAGCCAGACGAGTGTCTCATGTTGGTCATCGACCTAAAAAAAGCGACTCCATACAAGGGTTCAATAACACGCACTAAGTACTACAGCCCCGACCATTTGGTAACCATCGAGAGTGGCAAGAGGATGGATTTCAACTTTGGCGACAACCTACCAATCGCGGCTGATGGACGCGTAAATGTCCGCATGTCAATAGGTCGCCCAATCGCACTAACTCGCAATCCTAAGGTTTGGGTAAACGGCAAGGAGGTGGCTATGCCAACAAACTGGAAGGGTTACGACCAAGCTGATCGCAAAGACTTCTTCGGCATGATCCAGATTCCATTCGACAAGTCGCTCCTCAAAGCTAAGGACAACGTTATCACCCTCCAATTCTCCGACAACGGAGGTAGCGTCTCGTCAATGATCCTAGAGGTGGAGAGCTACAAGTAGACTCCCCCGCTCCGAGTAGAATCGAGTAGACAGAAACAACAGAGCCGTCCAGCGAAATGCTAGACGGCTCTATTGTTGTGGGCCCAGAGGGGCATGATCCCGCGACCTTCGGATTATGAGTCCGCTGCTCTAACCAACTGAGCTATGGGCCCTACACCCCAACAATTAGGCAACCCTAACCATTGAGTGGCACAAAGGTAGTAAAAAATATACTCCTTTGCAAATCTTTATCTCGAAAAAAAGATCTGAAGTAGGGTAAAATAATTATTGGTGTATGTTTAAGAGTGCTTTTAAGAATATGGCAATAATTGTTTTACACTACTTATCGCTATGAGTGACGCTTAACCAACTCATTCTCGAGGTCGGCAATCGAGTATCCTGTAGACTCCAACAAGACCAAAAGGTGGTAGATCAAATCCGATGCCTCGTAGATCATATCCTCGTGGTTGCCCGCAACTGCCTCAATAACAGTCTCTACGGCCTCCTCGCCAACTTTCTGTGCGATCTTGTTCACACCCTTATTGAAGAGCTTCGTTGTGTACGACCCCTCGGGCATCTCCTCGTGACGAGTCTTGATAAAACGACTCAACAGACGGATGAATCCCTCATTTGTATCACCATCCTGACGGAAACAACTTCGCGCTCCTGTGTGACATGTAGGTCCATTTGGGATCACGCGGATCAACAACGTATCGTAGTCGCAATCGTCGCGCACCTCCACGATCTCCAAGAAGTTACCGCTTGTCTCACCCTTTGTCCAAAGGCGTTGTTTCGTGCGACTGAAGAATGTCACGCGACCCTCCTCAATACTCTTTGTATATGCCTCAGCATTCATATATCCCAACATCAACACCTCCAAAGTGCGGTCATCTTGGATAATAACTGGTATAAGACCGTCTGCGAGTTTGTCAAGTGCAAACTCCTCGAATTTCTTAGCTTTAATGCTCATAATATCTTTAGTTTTAGTATTTTATCTCACACAAATACCCTCGCCACGAAGGTAATCCTTCAACACTGGAATTGGAATTTCGTTGTAGTGGAAGATGCTCGCCGCCAACGCTGCATCGGCACGCCCATGTGTCAAGACATCGGCAATATGTTGCGATGTTCCTGCACCTCCCGAGGCGATGATGGGAATTGGCAACTCCGCCAACTTCGCAAATGAGTCACATGGATAGCCACTCTTTGTTCCGTCGTGATCCATCGAGGTGAACAAAATCTCACCTGCTCCGCGTTGATACGCCTCATTCGCCCACGTGAATAACTCTCGCTCTGAGAATTTCTTACCTCCGTGGGTTGTCACGCGCCACTCGCCCTCAACCGTCTTGGCATCTATCGCCACAACGATAAATTGCGAACCATACTTCGAGGCGATCTCGTCAATAAGCGATGGATTAGCCACCGCCGCGCTGTTGACCGTGATCTTATCCGCTCCTGCGCCCAACAACCTCTCGGCATCCACCAATGAGCTGATACCGCCACCCACAGTGAATGGGATGTTGATTCTCTCGGCAATGCGCGTCACAAGATCCGTGAATGTGTTGCGACCCTCAAATGTCGCGCTGATATCGAGGTAGACCAACTCATCCGCACCCTCAGCAGCGTACTTAGCACCCAACTCAATAGGGTCACCAACCTGCTGAAGCTCCAAGAAGTTGATACCCTTAACTGTCTCGCCATCCTTGATGTCGAGGCATGGAATTATTCTCTTCGCAAGCATTGGCTCAACTCGTTTAGGCTGATTCCGCCCTCGTAGAGAGCCTTACCAACGATGACACTTCCTACACCTGCGCGATCCAAATCCTCGATATCCGCCATCTTGCTGATGCCACCACTCGCAATGATATTGAGCGTTGGGAACTCGCTCATCAGCTTGACATATAGATCCGTAGCCGCGCCACACATCATACCGTCACGCGAGATATCTGTTGTGATGATATGCTTCAATCCATGGGGCATGAAGCGGTTGAATAGATCTGCAGCGGTCATCTCCGACTCCTCTAACCATCCCTGAATAGCCACCTTGTCGCCCTTAAGATCTGCACCTAAGACCATCTTCTCGCCTCCGAACTGATCCAACCACTCAGCGAAAACCTCGGGTTGACGAACCGCCAAGCTGCCGACAATTGCGCGAGCCGCTCCAGCGTTGAAAACGTCGCTCAACGCCTGACCGCTCTTGATGCCACCGCCCCACTGCAACGTGAGCGATGTGTGGGTTGCAACCCTCTCCAACACCTTAAGGTTGAGCGGCGCAGATGCCTTAGCACCATCAAGGTCAACCATGTGGAGACGCTTGATTCCTGCATCCTCAAACTGCTTGGCAGCATCGAGGGGATCTTTATAATATGTAGTCTGTCGGTTGTAGTCACCCTGCGAAAGTCGCACGCACTCGCCACCGATAATATCTGTTGCTGGGATTATCTCAATCATTATATATCTTTGATTTTTAAACGTTTATATCTTCAAGAAGTTCTGCAAGATAACCTCGCCAATCGAACCACTCTTCTCGGGGTGAAACTGTGTTCCGTAGAAATTACCGACATTGAGCGATGCGCTAAACTTCACGCCATATGTTGTCGTTGCAATTGTTGCATCGCACAGCTGAGCCGCAAACGAGTGCACGTAATATAGGTGTGCACCCTCCTTAATATCGTTATAGAGGGGTGTTTTCAACTCCTCGATAGTGTCCCAACCTACGTGTGGAACCTTCAAAAGCGAACCCTCACCATCCACACTTGGCAACTTCACAACCTGCGTTGGGAAGATTCCCATGCACTTGGCGTCACCCTCCTCGCTACTCTCGCACATCAGCTGTAAGCCGATGCAGATACCCAAAACGGGCTGTGTCAAAGTTGGGATCACCGTATCGAGACCCCTCTCACGAAGCTTCTCCATAGCACTCGACGCCTCACCAACACCAGGCAACAACACCTTGTCCGCCCCACGTATCACCTCGACATCCGAAGTGACAACATACTCAACACCTGCACGTTGCAAGGCATTCATCACCGAGCGAAGGTTGCCCGTGTCGTAATCTATTACCGCTACCATAACTTATAAAACTCCTTTTGAACTTGGTATATCATTATTGAATTTCTCACGACGCACCGCCATCTTCAACGCTCTAGCCAACCCCTTGAAGATACCCTCGATCTTGTGGTGCTCATTCTCACCAACAGCCGAGATCTGCAAGTTGCACCTCGCGGCACTGCACAGCGACATGAAGAAGTGGCGGAACATCTCCGTAGGTACATCACCCACATATTCGCGCTTGAACTCCACATCCCACTCGAAGTCAATACGTCCGCCAAAGTCGATCAACACCAACGCGCGACACTCATCCATCGGCAACGCAAAACCATATCTCGCAATGCCGACCTTACCACCCAACGCCTTGTCAATCGCCTCACCCAAGGTGATTGCGACATCCTCGATTGTGTGGTGCTCGTCAACCTCCAGATCTCCCTGAGCATCAACGATCAAGCTCACGCCACCATGGTGTGCAATCTGATCCAACATATGGTCGAAGAACTTCAACCCTGTCGAGATACTCGACTTCATGCCTGCCGACTTATCCAAATCCAACACCACGCGGATCTTGGTCTCCTTAGTCTCACGAACAATCTCCACACGCCTCTCGCCCAGACGGATAAGCTCCGTAACATCCGACCACGACTCCGTAACCAACGCACATGACGACTCGACACCTGCCTCCTTGACCATTGCCCAGCCAGCCTCCTCCTCCGCAAGAAGGATTCCTTTAGCTCCGAGGTTGTGCGCCAAGATTATATCTGTCACTCTATCGCCTATGACATAGCTACCTGCAAGATCGTAGCTACCATCCATATACTTGCCGAACATTCCTGTGCGAGGCTTGCGCGTCTCGGCGTTCTCGTGCTCAAAAGTTCGGTCAATAAGCTGATCGTCAAAGTGAATATCCTCGCTCTCCAAGATGGACAACATCTTGTTGTGCGCAGGGTGGAACGTCTCCTCGGGAAACGACTCCGTACCCAAGCCATCTTGGTTTGTCGCCATCACCAACTCGAAATCCATCGCGCTCAACATCTTGAGTGCCGAGATACTTCCTGCCCTAAAGTCGAGCTTTTCGAGTGAGTCAACCTGATAATCTACGGGTGGTTCAACGATGATCGTTCCATCACGGTCGATAAAGAGTGCTTTCTTCATTATATATCTTACTTAAATTCTGTTATTATCTTCAACATGCGGTCATTCTCCGCCTCAGTGCCGATGGTTACGCGAAGTGTGTTAGCACACCCCAAGATCTTAGAGCGGTTGCGAACAATAACCCCACCCTCAACCAACTTGTCATATAATCCATTGGCATCCGCAACACGTATCAACACAAAGTTGGCATCCGTAGGAAAGACCTTCTCGATAGAGTCCATCGACTCAAAAGCCTTGATAACTCTCGCTCTCTCGCTCATAATCGTAGCTACCTGAGCGTCAATGCCCTTTTTCAACTGCTCCGCAACACGCGCCTGAGTCAAGACATTGATGTTGTATGGCGACTTTGCCATATCCATAAGTCGAATAATCTCCTCCGAGGCGTAGGCTAGTCCAAAACGCAACCCCGCCATACCCCACGCCTTAGACATGGTCTGCAACACAATCAAGTTGGAGAACTCATCCAAGCGAGGCAAGAATCCTGCACCCCTCGCGAAGTCAATATACGCCTCATCGACAACCACGATACCATCAAATCGCTCCAACAGCGCGACAACATCCGCCTCCTCGAACTGATTTCCCGTAGGGTTGTTAGGCGAGCAGATCCACATGATCTTGGTATTCTCATCCGTAGCCTCAAGCAACGCCTCGACAGGCAACTCGAAGTTTTCACCCAACTGCACCTCCTTGATCTCGACATCATTAATCGACGCTGAAACCTTATACATTCCATACGTTGGAGCGATGCTCACTGCATTGTCAACACCTGGGCGCGCAAAGACTCTAAAGATCAAATCAATAGCCTCGTCACTGCCGTTGCCAATGAAGATCTTCTTAGGCGCAACACCCTTAATCTGTGAAAGTTGACCCTTCAACTCCAACTGGTGAGGGTCGGGATAACGGTTGACTCCATTATCAAACGGATTCTCGTTGGCATCCAACCACACATCAATATCTCCACCCTCATACTCGTCACGAGCCGTAGAGTATGGCTCCAACGCCAAAATATTGGGACGTACAAGTTTTAGTATATCTTTTTTCATCTTTCTCTCTATTTTGAAAGTGAGGCAACCCTCACCTTAACAGCATTCGCGTGGGCATCCAACCCCTCAGCGTCTGCCATAGCTATAACCGTAGGAGCTAACGTCTTAATTCCCTCTGCCGTAAGCTCTTGGTAGGTCTGCTTGCGCATGAAGCTATCCAAGCTCACGCCACTATACGAACGCGCCCAACCGCCCGTAGGCAACGTATGATTTGTTCCCGAGGCATAGTCTCCAGCACTCTCAGGCGAGTAGTTACCCACAAAGATACTTCCTGCCGAGGTGATCTCATTGGCGATACTCCAAGGCTCACTCATCGAGATGATGAGGTGCTCCGAGGCATACTCCTCAGCAAACTCAACCATCGCCTCGCGCGAGTCAAAGACCAACGCCCTCGAACTCTTCAACGAGTTGGCAATAGCCTCTCCGCGACTCAACTCTTTCGTCTGACGATCTATAGCCGCGTCAACCTCCTTGGCGAACGCCACCGAAGAGCATACCAAGATAGCCTGACTATCAGCTCCATGCTCCGCCTGCGACAACAGATCCGACGCCACGAACTCCGCCGATGCCGTCTCGTCCGCCATAACCAACACCTCCGATGGTCCTGCTGGCATATCAATAGCCACACGATCCATGCTCACAAGTTGCTTAGCCTTAGTGACATATCTATTTCCAGGTCCGAAGATTTTATCCACTTTCGTCACACTCTCCGTACCATACGCCATAGCCGCCACCGCCTGAGCACCTCCCAAACCGTATACTCTAGTAATTCCACAAAGATCAGCAGCATACAATACCTCGGGGGCGATATGTCCATCCTTTGCAGGTGAACACAACACCACCTCACGACACCCCGCAATCTGAGCAGGAATAGCCAACATCAAGACCGTCGAGACCAATGGAGCTGTACCTCCAGGGACGTAGAGCCCCACGCGACGTATCGCCACAGAGTGTTGCGAACACTTCACACCCTCCATAACCTCCATCTCAATACCCTTATACATCTGCGCGGCATGGAACTTCTCGATATTTGCTTTCGCCTGAGCTAGAGCCACTTTCAACTCCTCACTCACCATATCGGCAGCCTTGGCGCGCTCCTCACCACTAATCTCGAAACTCTCGGGAGCTGAACCCTCAATCCTCTCAACAATGGAGCGCAGAGCACCATCACCACCGCATCTCACCTCCTCCAAAATCGAGGCTACACGCTCGGCAATCTCTCCATCTTGGGGGATATTGCGTGCTGTGAGAGCACCCCACTCCTCGCGTGGAGGGTTGTTATATATTGCTAAACGTTGCATATCTATAAATTATCGGATCATATTCTCCAACGACAACACCAAGATTCCCTCAGCACCCAACGCCTTGAACTGCTCAATAGAGTCCCACAAACGCGACTCGCTGATAACAACATGGATTGAGCACCAACCCTCCTGAGCCAATGGCAACACCGTTGGACTACGCATTCCAGGAACCAAAGCAGCCACCTCCTCGACCTTGTCAACAGGCAGATTCATAAGGAGATACTTCATGCTCTTGCTCTCCAAGATGGTGTTGAAACGGAAAACCAACTGGTTCAAAATCTCGCGCTTCTCAGCCGACAAACCATGATTTGCAATCAAAACCGCCTCAGAGTGAAAAATCTTCTCCACCTCGACAAGACCGTTCGACACCAACGTACCGCCCGACGACACAATGTCGAAGATAGCGTCTGCCATACCTACCGCTGGAGCAACCTCCACAGATCCTGCAATTGTGTGGATCTCGGCGTTGATGTTGTTCTCAGTGAAGAACTTCTGCAAAATCTCAGGGTATGAAGTGGCTACACGCTTGCCGTTAAAGTACTCCAGACCTGTGTAATCCACAGTCTTAGGCAACGCCAACGAGATACGACATCCTCCGAAACCAAGACCCAATATCTGCTCAACATCAAAACCCTTCTCAGCAACCTCATTTAGACCCACGATACCAATATCCGCCACGCCCATATTTACAGCCTGTGGAATATCGTCATCACGAAGATAGAGAACCTCCAAAGGGAAACCCTTAGCCTCTGAGATAAGTTTACGCTTGCTCTCTACAACGCCGATACCAGCCTCTTTAAGCATACCTACACACTGTTCGTTGAGACGACCTTTCGCCTGAATTGCTATTCTTAGCATAATTTTTTATTTTATAATGTTTTAAATTTTATTGCTTCACATCATGTCTGCCGCACGTCACGTATAAACAGACAAAAACTCACCCTGTTACGAGGTGAGTTTATACATATATGATGGTTCATACTTATACACGACAACTCTACCCCCTATTCAAGTGGTGGTGATGATGGTGTAGATGATGGTTTGCTGAAGTCGTTCTCGCCTCCTCGCAACCCACACCTATATATAATATGTATGACCCTCTCTGTTTCATAGCGTCAAAATTAGCATTTTTGTCTTAAACCACAAAATATTTCGCCCAATTATTTCAATTTATATCATATATTTCATCTATTCGCTTGTATTGTCGAAGATTATTCCTATCTTTGCCACGCTTAAGCAAATAATTAAAATCAAAAACAACGAACATGAAGCAAGGAATTCATCCGGAGAATTATCGTTTGGTGGCGTTTAAGGATATGTCCAACGACCACGTGTTTTTGTGTAGGTCCGCCGTTTCGACAAAAGAGACAATAGAGGTGAACGGCGAAACCTATCCCGTGTACAAGATGGAAATCTCTAACACATCTCACCCTTTTTATACTGGTAAGATGAAGTTGGTTGATACAGCTGGACGCGTCGATAAGTTTATGAACCGTTACGCAAAACGCTACGATAAGAAGAGTGCTAAATAATAGCAACTCTCCAACAAGAGCAAAGGATCTGACAGCGATGTCCGATCCTCTTTTTTTTACATATACCCCACACCGATATTTGTTTTTATCTCTGAAATTTATATCTTTGTGAATTGTATAGAGCTAATATTTAGATTTTAAACACTAAAAAATATAGATAACATGGAATTTGAAGGTAAAGTAAGCCAAATCTTGCCAGCTGCAAGTGGCACATCTGCTCGCGGAGAGTGGCAGCGTCAAGAGGTGATCTTCGAGATGCAGGATGGAAACTTCGTCCGCAAAGTAGCAGTGACATTTTTTAATAAGCCAACAGAGGTTGCAGGCCTTAAGATGGGCGAAACCTACACTGTACAGTTCAACGTTGAGTCTCGCGAATACAACGGACGTTGGTACACCAATCTCACAGCGTGGAGAGTGATGCCTAAGCAGATGGGCGACGCGCCAGCTGCGGCAGCACCATTCGCTGACGGAATGCCACCAATGCCATCGACACAACCAGCATACAGTGCGCCAACATCTGCTGCTCCAGCGAGCTCAAATGATGTTGATGACCTACCATTCTAGGCGCAACACACACAGCTGATAGTAGACAAAAACGATAGTTCTTGCAACGAGAGCTATCGTTTTATCTTTTGTATCAAAACTTTCAGTTCGATCCCTCAGTATGACTCAGCGATTCTCAGTTTTACTCAGCCCCCCCCGAAAACAAAAAAAAGAGGTTGCCTCAAACTTTCGTTTGGACAACCTCTTGAAAAAGGCGGCTACCTACTCTCCCACGGGAAAACCGCAGTACCATCGGCGTAAGCGAGCTTAA
>JBCQVH010000008.1:0-103827 GCA_047173185.1 Rikenellaceae bacterium | reverse complement strand
GTGCTATTTTTTTTGTGGGTGATTACACCCCATAAAAATAGCTGGTTTATTTATTTTTCGGGCTATCGATATGGTCCCTTTTTCAATTATTTATTGGCCCCTTTTTGGATTATTATATACAGTGCATTAATCTGCATAGAAACGCCATTGGCTACATTATCAAAGGCGAAAAGCTCATATACAATGGCGACCAGAGCATACGTGTTGGCAAGGGTGAAGTATTCTTTCTTGGACAGGGAACACACTACATAGAAAATATTGCATCTTCGGGATCAAACTTCGAACAAACTGTTGTTTATTACTCTTCGAGCGACCTCAAAAAGGTGATAACAGCGATGAGTCTCAACTACGAAGTCTCATTTGCAAACAACCACTCATGCGGCAGTTGCCAGCGTAGCAACAGCATCTCGATTCCAGCATCAAAGAGCCTCGCTAACTTTTTCACCGCACTCAACAGCTACATCAGCGACGGAGAGTTTGCGCACAACACAGCCGCCGAGGGGATAAAATTGACGGAGCTAATATATATGATTCTCACGCGCGAGGATAACTGCCTCAAAAATCGAGTCTTTAACTCCATCGACACCACCAAAAATGTCTTTGAGGAGGTGATATACAGCCATATCTTCGCCGACATTTCGGTGGATGACCTCGCCTCGCTCTGCAACCGCTCCCTCACCTCATTCAAGAAGGAGTTCAAGCGACTCTTTGAGTATCCTCCGCACCAGTGGTTTCTGCGCCAACGTCTCAACTATTCAAGAATGTTGCTGGAGACCACACGTAAGTCAATCTCCGAGATTGGGGTGGAGTGCACATTTCCCAACACCTCGCACTTCATCAAGCTATTCAAGAAGTTCTACGGCGTGACACCTGCATCATATAGAACCCTGCAACAGACCATTGACAAAGAGACCGTGCACGAGTTGGCAGGTTGAAGAGATGATGATGATAAAGAGGATAAATAACAAAGAGCCGTCGACCTTGAAGGGTAGACGGCTCTTAAACTCTTTAAAACGCTAGACTAGCAGTTCATCGCGCCACAGCAGTGGATCACCTGACCGCTGACGTATGACGAAAGGTCTGAGCCCAAGAAGATACACACCTTAGCGACATCCTCGGGAGTACCACCACGACGAAGTGGAATCTGGTTGTACCAACCCTGCTTAACCTCCTCAGGCAACTTATCGGTCATCTCAGTGACGATAAATCCTGGAGCGATAGCGTTAGCACGAATACCACGAGGACCCATCTCCTTAGCGATAGACTTCGCAAGACCAATCATACCAGCCTTAGATGCCGAGTAGTTGCACTGTCCAGCGTTACCGCTCACACCCACAACAGATGACATGTTGATGATCGAACCGCTCTTTTGGCGCGCCATGATTGGCGTCACAGCGTGAACAAAGTTGAATGCCGACTTAAGGTTAACATTGATTACAGCATCCCACTGCGCCTCGCTCATACGCATCATAAGACCATCCTTAGTGATACCAGCGTTGTTAACCAAGATATCAATACGTCCGAAATCCTTGTGGATCTGGTCGATAACAGCGTGTGTAGCCTCGAAATCGGCAGCGTTAGAGGCGTAGCCCTTACCCTGCACGCCCAAAGCGTTGATCTCCGCCTCAGTAGCGAGACCATTCTCGTCAATTACTAGATCGGTGAAGGCAACATTAGCACCTGCCTTAGCGAACTCAATGGCGATAGCCTTACCGATTCCGCGCGCAGCACCTGTTACGACAGCGACTTTTCCTTCCAATAGTTTCATATCTATCTCAAAATTTTATGTGACTAAAATAAAAAAACTACGCAAAGGTAGCAAAATAAATCAAAGATCAACGAAAATGGCGTAATTTTTACCAAAAAAAACACCAAATTGGACAACGTGATACTCTCACCAAAAAATTCTATGCAACCTTAGCATTTGTTAAAATTTTATAGTAACTTTACCGCGTCAATCCCAAATAGAAGAAATTACACAAATATTATATATATGAAAAAGGATACACAAATATTCGACTTGATTGCCGATGAGCGCAGTCGCCAAATGCACGGTATCGAGCTTATCGCCTCAGAGAACTTCGTTAGCGAGGATGTTATGAGTGCGATGGGATCTGTCCTAACCAACAAATATGCTGAGGGTTACCCTGGAGCACGCTACTACGGCGGTTGCGAGGTTGTCGACAAGGTGGAGTCTCTCGCTATCGAGCGTCTTTGCAAGATCTACGGTGCTGAGTACGCTAACGTTCAGCCTCACTCAGGTGCTCAGGCTAACATGGCGGTATTCTTCGCTTGCATGAAACCTGGTGATACATTCATGGGTCTCGACCTTGCACACGGAGGTCACCTTTCGCACGGTTCATTGGTAAATATGTCGGGTATGTACTTCAACGCTGTAGGCTACAAGCTCAGCGAGGAGACTGGAACTATCGACTACGATGCTATGGAGCAACAGGCTATGGAGTGCAAGCCAAAGATGATCGTTGGTGGTGCATCGGCTTACTCTCGTGAGTGGGACTACAAGCGCATGCGCGAGATCGCAGACAAGGTGGGTGCACTCTTGATGATCGACATGGCTCACACAGCAGGTCTTATCGCAGCAGGTGTATTGGAGAACCCAACGCCATATGCTCATATCGTAACATCTACAACACACAAGACCCTTCGTGGTCCTCGTGGAGGTATCATCTTGATGGGTAAGGATTTCGAGAATCCGTGGGGACAGACAACACCTAAGGGTGCTGTGAAGATGATGTCTCAGATCTTCAACTCGGCAGTATTCCCAGGTATTCAGGGTGGACCTTTGGAGCACGTAATCGCTGCTAAGGCTGTAGCTTTTGGCGAGGCTCTTGATCCATCATACAAGGAGTACCAGACTCAGGTACAGAAGAATGCAGCGGCTATGGCTGAGGCGTTTGTTAAGATGGGCTACAAGATCGTATCGGATGGTACAGACAACCACCTTATGTTGGTTGACCTTCGCACGAAGTTCCCTGAGTTGTCGGGTAAGGTTGCTGAGAAGTGCCTCGTAGCTGCCGATATCACGACAAATAAGAATATGGTTCCTTTCGATAGCCGCTCACCATTCCAGACCTCTGGATTGCGTTTCGGAACTCCAGCAATCACCACTCGTGGTGTCAAGGAGGATCAGATGGCTTACATCGTTGAGTTGATCGACCGTGTACTTCAAAACCCTGAGGACGAGGCAAACATCGCCGCTGTTCGCGCTGATGTCAACAAGATGATGGAGAACTACCCACTATTCGCTTGGTAGCATCATAGGTCTCGCAAGAGCTAAATAAAAAAGCTCCTCACCATCGGTGAGGGGCTTTTTTTTGTGGCTGAGAGGCTGAGTAGAGCTGAGAAGAGACTGAGTAAGGCTGAGTCTTTCTGAGAAAAGCTGAGAACAACTGAGAACAGCTGAGAAAGGCTGAGTCTACCCCAAAGTGACCCAGTTAGACTCAGAAAGACTCAGCCCTTCTCAGCCTTACTCAGTCCTACTCAGAATAACCCTGAAATACCACCCAAGAGCCAAAAAGCAACCCCACCGCACTTAACATGCGGTGGGGTTTACTATAATCATATAAATTTAGATTGTGTAAAATCTACTTTTTGCATTAATCAACTGTGAAGTTATTCTTTTCAGAGGTAGCCTCCTGCAATCTGTACAACGCACCGAGGGTTGTTGTCACAGCTACATCAGACGATGTCTTATTATCGTCCGTTGTATATGCACCTTCAATAGTTGTATATATAATCTCCTTTGATTTATACATTTCAAGTGTTCCGTCTGGAATAGTAAGGTGATAAGTTCCACCATCAATTTTAAACTGATAAGGGAAAGGAGAAGCTGCAGAGATAGTAAACTGATCAGAGCTTGTCCATGGTAGTATAATCTCCTCTAAGCTTGGTGCTCCTGTTGTTACACTTCCAAAAGCTTGGTGATAAATCGCAGGCGTTACACTTGTTGCTGGAGCTGTAAAAGTAGCCTTCTTCAAACTTGTTGCTAACTGCACACCATTACCTTTTAATGTAGTCAAATTCTCACCAAAAGTAATTTCCTCAAGAGCAACGCCTTTGAATGCACCTGGTGAAAATGTCATCAAGCCACCGAACCAATCTTGGTTAACATAAGTAAGCGATGTACAACCTGAAAACAAAGCATATGCAGCCGTAGTTGAACCAGTAGGCATGGTCGCTCTCTTCAGTGCAGTACAATTGTAGAATGCACTAGATGTGCTTGTTATGTGATTTGGCAATATAACCTCCTCAAGATCAGTGTGGTCAGCAAAAGTATACCCAGCAAGAGTGTTTGCCGAGAATGTAGCACCACTTAGGTCGATAATCTTAAAACCTTTCAACACGTCTGTCTCGGTATCTACAGTACCTGCTGACAAGTCACTAACAAGAACATTACCAGTAATAACCACCTTCTCGATTGGAGTAGTTAGACGATTAGTGTAAGCTTCACCAAACGTACTTGTTAATAACGTTGCCAAGTCACCAGAACCAGATGTTGCAACAACTGTAATACCGGTAGGATCTGGAACAACAGACACCTCGTATGTAGCTGTGATAGCACCAGATTTAGCAGAGATCATAACATATCCAGTAGTAGAACCTGCAGTAACAAGACCATTCTGATCTACTGTTGCAATAGACGTGTCTGCTGACGACCAAACAACATCCTTGATTGTAGCGTCTGATGGAGCAACTGTAGCTGCAAGTTGCAAAGTTCCCGTACTAACGATCAACTGATTGCTTGATGCCGTAGTGGTAACTGTTACACCTGTAACAGCGATACCCTGAGTGACTGTGAATTTGTACTCGTCCTTAACCTCTGCACTATTCTCAGTACCCTCAGCAAGTGCAGTAACTGTAAACTCTACTGCCTCATCACCACTAAGCTCACCAATAGTCATAACACCTGTTGCCTCAACGATTGAAACCGCGCTGTCTGCAGGCAATACACTCCACTTAACACCGCTATTTGTTGGTTTCTCAGGGGTAAGAGTTGCAGTAAGCGCAACTACACCACTATTCTCTACGTAAGATGTAGCATCCTGATCAATAGCAATATCTGTAACATAAACGTCACTTACAGTAACAACACACTCAGCAACAACAGCCTCTGCACTTGGCTCAATACCATTTGCAGTAGCAGTAACAGTAACTGTACCTGTACCAACAACAGTGATAACACCATCATCAACAGTGACAACTGTATCTGTACCATCCTTAACAGCCCATGTGATGCTATCATCAGTTGGGTTTGTTGGAGTAAACACAGGTGTCAATGTGTAAGTTGCATCAGCACCTTTTACCAAAGTGATACTCTCCTCCATAGTCAAACCAGTGACATATGCATTCTCAACAGTGACAACGCATGTCTTAGAAACTGGAGCATCAGCAGACGCACCGTCAGCAGTAGCTGTGATGTTTGCAGTTCCTGGAGTAAGAGCAGTAACAACACCGTCAACAACAGTTGCAACAGCCTCGTTATCAGATGTCCAAGTGATAGTCTTTACAGACGCATCCTCAGGAACAGTAACCTTAGCGGTCAACGTCAATGCCTCACCACCAAGAGTCATAGTCTCAGCCTCACTGCTGATAGACATCTCAGTAACGTAGTTCACACCAACAGTAACCTCGCAAGTAGCAGTAACAGCATCCTGACCTGCCTCAGAACCATCAGCAGTAGCTGTGATGTTAGCAGTACCTGCACTAACAGCAGTAACAACACCGTCAACAACAGTTGCAACAGCCTCGTCGCTAGATGTCCAAGTGATACCCTTATCTGATGGGTTCTCGTTAGGGAATGATGCTGTAAGGGTCAAATCCTCACCACCAACAACCATGCTTGCCTCAGTCTGGTCAAGCTCCATTGCTGTGACATATACCGCAGTGACAGTAACATCAACAGTATAAGATCCAAGTACATCAGTCTGTGATTCATCCCTAAAGGCAAAAGTTATAGTAGCTGTACCAACACCAGTTGTAACAAGAAGACCGTTCTCTGCAGTAACAACAGTCGCAGCACTAGTCGACCACATAGTTTGGTTGTCTGCATACCATGGATCCATACCACTCTCCAACTGCAAAGTCTCACCATAAGCAAGCGTTATCGGCGTTGTATTTGGCCAAGTCGCAGTAGTAGCATACACCACCTCTACAGTATATGTACAAAGGTCATACTGAGAACCGTCAGCAACAGTAGCGGTAATCATAGCCTCACCAGCAACCAATGGCGTGATATTACCCTCAGAGTCAACAGTCATAACGCTCTCGTCGCTAGACTCCCACTCGATAACAGCAGAAACAATCTCACCAGCGTCACTCTTCATGTAAGCTCCCTCAGGGCTAACTGTAGCAACGAGTTGCTCATTCTTGTTCTTATAAGTAGTGACAACACCATCAAGATCTACAAGATTGCCACTGTCATCCTTAACCTGAAGAATCAAGTCTGCAACGCATGGAAGAACAGTTACTGTACACTCGTTACTCATAGCTGTACCATCAGCAGAGATAGCAATGATAGTGGTTGTACCACCACTTACTCCAGTGACCTCACCATCCTCGTCTACAGTAGCAATAGCTGTGTTACGCGATGCCCACTTAACACCCTCGGCAGTTGTGCCCTCAGGTGAAACTGTCGCTGTAAGAGTAACAAGATCCTCGTCCTCGGCAAGAATCGTTATACTCGACTCACTAAGTGTAATGTCCGTAGCATACACTGCATCCTCTACACGAGTCTCGCTATTGTCGCACGCTGTGAATAGCACAAGCGCAGTCGCCAATAGCAACATAGTTCTAGTTAATAATTTTTTCATGTGTTTTGTTCAAAATTAGTTATTTGGTTTTATTAGGTTTTGCATATTATAATAGGTATATCATACCCACAATTTATAATCAGCCACTAAAATAGTAATAATATTTGATTTCTCAATGCTTTTCTTGAAAAAAATTCAATTATACCTTCAAAATTGTTGATTTTGATAAAATATTCGCACAAAAACTGTAGATAATATCTCAACAAAGTGTTCAGCTCTACTCCACACCCCTAAACAAAATTACATCTAAATTAAACTTTTGAGATAAATAATTTGATATTTATTTGGTTTTTGGTGTTAAATCAATTATCTTTGCGCTATGATTGCAGTGGACATATACCACACAGCCCCTCCACAGCTGATGCACTCATTCAATTTTTGATCTTGCCATATAGCAGGGTCGACTATCTACAAATTAAAAGCAACAAAATGTTAAAACTAACAGGCAAACACAAATTTGTCAAATCGACAGATTTCAACATCATTGTCCAGTGCATCACCGACCGTGAAGGGACGGAGCTAGATCTCGAAACAGCACCTTTCTGTTTCGACTTCTTCGACTCAGCGACCCTCGCAACAATAGATGCCGGCATATCTCCAAGCTCAGAAAATCTATACCGAGTGTCGTGCATAGGTGGCGTTCGAACAAACAACACCTACGAGGATGGAGTGCTCAGATTCCAGTTCGAGAACTATCCATTCACCAAAGGAAAACTCTGCTACAAACAGACCGAGAGCTACGAAAACAACAGCTTCAGAGACAACAGCGAGGATATCGTGACAATCAAAACGCTCCCCATTAATATCCTAACATCGGGGGCAAACGACCTATACACAGGCGACTGTTTCGCAACTGTATCTGTCAGTGCGCTGCGTGGTGAAAAAGGCGAGGACGGTGAGGATGGTGAGAGCGCAGAGGCACTAACTCCAATGTATCAATCTACTTGGGATACCGTTATCCTCACACCCAACACCTACAACACGTGGGCTGATAATATGGGAATGATAGACCTTAGTGACAATTCGTTTGAAGATTGGGAGGAGGGAGACGAGGCGGTCGTTGTATTTACAAGTAGCTACGCCGTAGATTTTGTACTCCACGACAATGTCGTATGGCTCAACGACAACCCCGTAGATGTCGAGGCAAACACCATGTATATCTTCAGCGTCAAGATCATCGGAGGCACACCAATAGCCGTTGGAGGGGTTGCGTATGTCTAGGGTTAGAGATATGCTGATGATGGCACAACAGAGTAGTTCATTGCCTTATATTGAGTTGGAGGCGATAGAGGGTACAGGGACGCAGTGGATAAATTCGAAGCTAACGCCACAGTCTAACATAACAGTGGAGTTAATAGCTCAATTAGGCAGCGACGAAAAGTTTGTTTTTGGATCTCGAATTGCTTCAAAAAATCAGCAGTTTGTCTTAACTCAGTCTCGCCTTGACGTTGGTTCTAGTCAAACAAACTACTCATACACTCACGGTAGTGTAGCCACATATAGGGTTGCAGAGAGTCAGCTATACGTTGATGATGAGCTCATAGCCACCAACTCAAATACTATTCCCGAAAACAACCTTAATATATATCTAATGACCTGCAATTCTAATAATACAGTCAATTCCGCGTATAACAACATAGGAATTTGGTATTCTTGGGTAGTACAGTATGGCGATGAGGTGGTTCAAGATCTTATCCCCGTCATTCTCACTGAAGATGTGGATGGTGGCTCAGCGGGCGAAGTCGGCATGTGGGACAAGGCAACAAATACATTCTTCGGAAACTCAGGCACAGGCGAATTTATAGCACATTACAAAAACTAAAACAAAATGACAAAGTACACAAAAGATGGAAAGACCTATATTAGCGGATGGCTAAAGGTAGGAGGCAGGTGGGTTTCGAATCCAACTCACGAACAGTTGACAGCAGATGGCTGGGTGGAGTATGTAGCTCCAACGCCCTCAGAACCTACTCCACTAACGGCAGAGGAGCAGAGACAACAAGCCTACCTCAGCGAGCAACTCATTGAGTGGAAGGATAAGACCTTAACCGTAGACGAGGCGAAGGATCGTTGGACGGAGCTAATGAGCGAGGGGGACACAAACAATGCCGACACCTTAAGAGATCTAATCGCAGAGGTAAAGGCATCAATTAGAGAGCAATATAATTAGCAACGAGAGGGTATCTCGAAGAAATTATATATCTTTGCAGATATAAGAATCCTTTTAACCTCCAAACCATGGCATATCCTATAGAGAAGAAGTTGGTCATTGCAGTAGCATCCAGCGCACTTTTTGACCTCACAGAGTCGCACCGCGTATACCAAGAGCAGGGCGTCGATGCCTATCGCCGCTACCAAGAGGAGCATATTGATGACCACCTAGAGCGTGGCGCGGCATTTCCGTTCATCAAGCGACTCCTCAAACTCAACGACATCTTCACCGAGGAGAAACCTATCGAGGTGGTTCTTCTCTCGCGCAACAACCCCGAGACGGGACTTCGTGTCTTTAGAACCATCAAACACTATGGACTCGACATCTCTAGGGCGTCGTTCTTCTCGGGAGAAAGCCCCTATCGCTACCTTCCAGCCTTCAACGCCTCACTCTTTCTCTCGGCAGAGAGGGATGATGTTGTTGCGGCATGCAAGGAGGGTTATGCAGCTGGTCAGATCCTGAGCTCCACATTCAAGGATGATGACGAGGCAGATCCCGAGCTACGCATAGCCTTTGACTTCGATGGTGTCATCGCCAACGACGAGGCAGAGAAGATATACAAAAAGGAGGGCATGGAGGCGTTCCACAACCACGAGGCGGAGTTGGCTCAACAGCCGATGCAACCTGGACTATTGGGCAATCTAATTCGCAGAATCTCGGATATTCAGCACCTTGAATCTGAGCGCGAAAAGGAGGATCCGACCTATAAACGTATCATAAAGACCTCGATTGTCACTGCGCGTAGTGCCCCATCGCACGAACGTGTCGTTATGAGTCTCAAAAGTTGGGGCGTGGAGGTTCACGAGGCGTTCTTCTTGGGCGGTATCGACAAGGCACGCATCCTAGATATCATGCACCCACACATGTTCTTCGATGACCAGATTGGACACCTACAGAACCTCACCAACGTTCCAGCGGTGCACATCCCATTTGGTGTTGCAAATATTTAACATATATTTTGATCTCTCCATTTTTTTGAGTAAATTTGCTCTTAGAGATATACAACGAGATTATGACACCCTACAACAAAATAACACTACTCTTACTTGCTCTTCTGCTCTCCATCACCACGACGCAGAGCAAGGAGAGTAGTATTGTCGTTGGTGCTGCACGCACCGAGGTATACACACCAGAGTTAGCGGACAAACGCGTTGCAATACTATCCAACCACACAGGCATGGTGGGCGACAAACACACCCTCGACATCATGATCGAACGAGGCGTTAACGTCACAGCGATATTCTCGCCCGAGCATGGATTTCGAGGCAGTGCCGATGCAGGAGAGCACATCTCCAACTCGGTGGACAAAAAGAGTGGCGTTCCGATTCTCTCGCTCTACGATGGCAACTCCAAGCGACCCAGCGCGGCATCAATGGCGAAGTTCGAGACATTGGTTGTCGACATTCAAGATGTCGGGTTGAGATTCTACACCTATTATATTACAATGTACCACCTGATGGATGCCTGCGCGGAGTATGACAAAGGGGTGGTTATCCTCGACCGCCCAAACCCCAATGGACACTACGTGGATGGACCTATATTAGATATGAAGTATAAATCGGGCATTGGGGTTATACCTATTCCCGTGGTGCATGGCATGACGCTTGGCGAGTTGGCGCAGATGATAAATGGCGAGGGTTGGTTGCGTGAGGGTCGCAAATGCAACCTCAAAGTTATCACATGCCTCAACTACACCCACCAGACGCTCTACGAGTTGCCGATAGCTCCATCACCCAACCTACCCAATATGAAGTCGGTATACCTCTACCCCTCGACCTGCCTCTTTGAGGGTACACCGTTGAGCTTGGGTCGTGGCACAGATTTTCCATTTCAAGTATATGGAGATCCATCATTCAAGGGGTGCAGATTTTCGTTCACGCCCCAAAAGAGAGTCGGAGCGACATCGCCACCGCACCTCGGCAAACTCTGCTATGGCGTAGATCTTCGAGGCGTCCCCAACGAGGATATTTGGCGCGAGGGGGTCGACCTCAGCTATCTTATTGATGGCTACAAGAGAATGAACATCGGAAACAGATACTTCGGAAAGGTTTTTGAACTCCTTATCGGCAAGAGCTACGTGCGCGAGATGATCCTAGAGGGAAAGAGTGCCAAGGAGATTGAGGCTATGTGGAGTGATGATGTCGAGAGATTTAAAGCTAAACGAAAAAGATACCTATTATATGAAGAGTAAGTTTCACATATTGAGATATACATACATCGCCGCCGCCCTTCTCTTGGCGGTGGGGTGCAACGCGTGGGCTGCACAAAGGTCAAAATCGACACAAAAGAGTCAAGAGAGTGCCATAGAGTCAATTCTCACCCCCTCCGCACCTGCACCTACGACACCAGAGGTCACCACCCCTATAACCATATGCAACGAGGGTGTCAAGATAGGTTTCGACCGCGAGCGTCTGAAATACACCGATGCCGCCATCAACCGTGCCATTCGCAACTTTCAGATCCCAGGGGCGGTGTTAGCGATTGTACGTGGCGACTCCATCGAGTACCTCAAAGCATACGGCAACAAACAACTAGAACCGAGTATTGAGCGAATGACCACCAACACCATCTTCGATATCGCGTCGTGTACCAAGCCGATTGTTACGGCTCTTTCGGCTATGATTCTTGTTGACCAAGGACGCCTCTCTTTACATGACGACCTAGACCTATACTTCCACGACTTCAATGATGAGGCGTATGACAACAAGTATAGCTCAAAAATTCGCGTTAAGCACCTCATGACCCACACATCGGGATTGGTATCCTATGTCAACACCAAGAAGTTGGAGGAGACATATGAGACTGTAAACCGTGACTCACTTGTCGACTACATAATGACTGAAAAGCGGCGTTCAGCACCAAACACCAAGTTTAAATATAGCTGCATCAACTATATCCTACTGCAATATATCATCGAGGATATCACAGGCGAGACCCTCCAAGAGTTTGCCAAGAAGAATATATTTGATCTCTTAGGGATGAAAGAGAGCGACTTCATAACCCTTGCCCCCGAGACACTTAAGCCTCATGATGATACGAAACTCGACATCAAGAGAATCGCCCCCACAGAGTACAGCAAAGAGGATAGCTGCTACCTCCATGGCGTGGCGCACGACCCACTAGCCCGAAAGATCAACAACGGAGTCTCTGGAAACGCAGGTCTCTTCACCACCGCCACAGATCTCGCAATTCTCGCCTCAGCACTCCTCAACGATGGCGAGTACAAAGGCAAAAGAGTCCTTAGCCCACTAGCTGTCAAGGCTATGCGTGGCGCACCTCGTGATGCCGAGGAGTTAGGTCGCTCACTAGGTTGGGATATATTTTCGCCCTACGCATCGAGCAAAGGCGATCTTCTCTCAGATGACGCTCTCACCCATACAGGCTACACAGGTTCAGCCATAACAATAGATACCGAGAACGACATCGCAATAATCCTCCTCACAAACTATATCCACCAAAAGCACCATAGCGCAAGAGATATCGTTCGCCTCAGATCACTCGTTGCCAACAGCATAGCCTCAGCAATACGCTTCGAGGAGTAATACTTCTCAGTCCTACTCAGTTCTACTCAGCAATACTGAACAGCTATCGAGCGACAGCCCCTACTTCAAAGCGACAGTAGCCTCCTGAGGCACTGACGCGCCAATTGCGACACTGCGTGCACCTGGAGAGGCGTTACCCACGACTACGGTATATTCGCCTTTGCGCCATGCGTGCTCGCCATGCTCGTTGACAAACATCAGGTCATCGGACTTAACTGAGAACTTCACGCTCTGCGATGCACCTTTCTTAAGGCTCACGCGCTCAAATCCCTTCAGTGTGCGTAATGGAACGCCACCATCTGTATTCTTAGGGCATAAGTATAGCTGAATAACATCGTCGCTATCCATCACTCCGACATTCTTAACATCAACGCTAACCTCTAGATCTTGACCCTTTTTGAGCGATGACTTGGCGATCTGCATATTCGAGATCTCCATCTTGGTATATGTCAAGCCGAAACCAAATGTATACATCGGCTCTTTGGTCATATATTTATAGGTACGACCCTGCATTGAGTATGTGTCGTATGGAGGCAACTGCGCCTCATTCACAGGGAATGTAATAGGCAACTTACCCGATGGCGACACATTACCAAACAAGATATCAGCGATGGCATTTCCACCCTGCTCACCTGCGTACCAGATCTGCATGATGGCGTCACAATGCTCCTCGATACCCTCCAACGTCACAGGTCCACCACTCGCAACAAGCAGAATAAATGGGGTTGTTGGTTTCTTCTTCTCCAAAAGTTGATTGATGTAGAGACGTTGATTCTCGGGAATACGGAGATCTGTTCTATCACCTCCATCACCCGAGGCGATAGCGTCAATACCCTCACCCTCCATGAGAGCCGTTGTACCCACAACGCAGATCACAACATCCGACTCCTTAGCGACAAAAGGTGCCCAGTTCTTATTGCTGATATTTGCCGTAAATGGCAACACACCAGCGCGATAGTTGAGCGACGTACCATCCGAAACGACGCTTGCAACACCCTCCATGATTGTAACGATATGAGGGCTGATTCCGTAGTAGCTACCCATCATCACATCGTTGTCATTGGCGAAAGGTCCAGTGACATAAGGCACTTTGACATTGGGCGATAGAGGCAAGACGTTGTTCTTGTTCTTCAACAAAACGATTGACTTCTGCGCCACCTCACGCGCCAAGGCAACATGCTTGTCGCAGTGGATCACCTCAGCACCATATTTATATGCGTTCTCCTCGGGCTTGTCGAACAATCCCAAACGGAAACGAGTCTTGAAGAGCTGCTCACAACGCTCTGTTATCATCTTCTCCGAAATCAAACCCTTCTCCACAGCATCCTTAAGCTTGCGGTATGTAGATCCGCAGTTGAGCGTCACACCCACCTTCAACGCCTCAACAGCCGCCTCAGTTGCATTCTTGACATATCCCTGCTTATTTACCGCACCTGCAACAGCACCACAGTCCGAAGTGATATATCCATCGAAACCCCAGTCGCTAATCAAGATATCCGACACCAACACATCACTCATAACCGATGGCTTACCAAAGACCATGTTGTAGGCTGTCATCACACCCTCAACCTTCGCCTCCGTAACAAGAGCCTTAAAGGCAGGGAGATACGACTCATATAGATCTTGCTTAGATGTCTCAACATTGAACTCCAACTTACCATGCTCAGGACCTGAGTGCATAGCGAAGTGCTTGGCACACGCTGCCGCCTTGATCTGCTTAGGGTTGTCGCCCTGAAGTCCCTGCACAAAGGCAACACCCATCTTAGACATCAAGAATGGATCCTCACCGTAGCACTCCTGACCACGTCCGTAGCGAGGGTCGCGGAACAGATTCACCGTAGGCGACCAGAATGTCAAACCTGCATATTTGCTGTGGTTGCCCATGCTTTGGGCAATATCGTACTTCGCGCGCGCCTCCGTAGAGATTGCATCCGCCATCGACTTAATCAACTCTGGATCAAACGTCGCGCCCATACCTATCGCTTGTGGAAATACCGTAGCTTTACCATTTCGCGCCACGCCGTGCAGAGCCTCGCTCCACCAGTTGTAGCTTGGAACATCGAGACGCTCAATTGCTGGAGCATTATCCACCATCTGAGAGATCTTCTCCTGCAAAGTCATCTGCGACACCAAGATCTCAGCGCGCTTCTCCACCGACAGGCTACTGTCGAGGTAGGATCTGTCGACCTGCTTAGCCAACATCGGAGCAATCGAAAGCAACATCGCCATCGACAAAGCACCGATTTTCATTACATTTTTGTTCATTATAATTTCGTTTAGTTTAGGTTTAGAGAACAAAGGTATGAAATAAGGGATATGTTTGCAAAAAATATCGCACATTTTCAGTACCTTTGCACCCATGAATATAGACAACACTGAGATTATCTCAACGGCTCTTCAAGCCCTCAATATCACACAACTAAACCCGATGCAAGAGTCGGCACTACATGAGGCGCAGACCGACCAAGACTTAATCCTACTATCCCCCACAGGATCGGGTAAGACACTTGCCTTTTTGCTACCCCTCATCACCCGACTCACCATGACGGAGAGTTCGGTTCAGGCACTTATATTGACACCATCGCGCGAGCTAGCTCTCCAGATCGAGAGTGTCTTTAAGGCGATGAAGACTCCTTGGAAGTGCGTCTGCTGCTACGGAGGTCACCCCATCGCGGAGGAGAAAAAGAGCATCATCGGCAACAAACCAGCCATCATAATTGGAACACCTGGACGTATTGGCGACCATCTATACAAGGGTAATTTTCACCCTTTTGCCATCTCTACGCTCATCATCGACGAGTTCGACAAGTCACTAGAGTTTGGATTTCATGACGAGATGGCGGAGATCATCGACCAGCTCCCCAACCTTCGCAAGAGGATTTTGCTGTCGGCAACAGATGCCGAGGAGATCCCCGAGTTCACAGGGTTGGACAACACCACGCGTCTCGACTTCCTAGATCCCGAGGCGGAATCTGCATCAAAATCGCGACTCACCCTCACCAAGGTTTTATCGCCATCGCGCGACAAGGTGGAGACACTTTATAAGCTACTATGCTCGCTTGGAAGTGACTCTAGCATAGTCTTTTGCAACCATCGCGAGGCGGTTGACAGGGTCAAGGCTCACCTCGAAGATCAAGCCCTCTACACGGAGCGATTCCACGGAGGCATGGAGCAGCCCGACCGTGAACGCGCGCTATATAAATTTCGTAGCGGCAGCTGCAATATTCTCGTCTCGACAGATCTCGCAGCTCGTGGTCTCGACATCCCCGAGGTGGAGCATATCATACACTACCACATGCCACCCCAAGAGGATGCCTTCACACATCGCAACGGTCGCACGGCACGTTGGGAAGCGACAGGAACATCATATATATTGTTGAGCGAGGAGGAGGATGAGCGCGGAACAAGGTATCTCGACTACTCCACAGTCGAGGAGCACCCACTTCCCGAGAGCCCACAGCGACCTCCGCAACCCATCTGGACAACCCTCTACATTGGACGAGGCAAGAAAGAGAAGATCAGCAAGATGGATGTTGCAGGATTCCTCTACAAAAAGGGACAACTCGCGCGCGAAGATATCGGACAGATCGACATGCGCGACCACTACGGATTTGTCGCTGTGCGTCGCTCCAAGGTCAAGCAGATGCTTCGACTCATTCGCGATGAACGCCTCAAAGGCTCGCGCGTCCTGATTGAGGAGGCAAGGTAAATATACAAAGAAAAAAGGATCAAGAGGTTTTTGCACCCCTTGATCCTTTTCTTATAACTTTATACTACCTAGTTGATCTTCAAGACAAAAGCGTGATCGCAAGGCTTCTTTGATGGCGCATAGACAACCAAACCCTCAGAGGTCTGCTCCCAACGTAGCTTCTCCTTAGTTCCCAACATCGAAACCTTAGTGATAGGCTCTTTGAGGTACTTCTCGCCCTTCGCCAAGCTCTTGATTACCCACTTGCCACTCTCTGCCCAACCTAGAGTTGTAGCGTAGAGTTGCTTACCATTCACTGTGAAGCGAATATCCTCAGCAACAGCATCTTTAGTCTTATGCTCAGCAAGGTGACCCTCTATAACCTCCTGAGGTCCCTCACCATAGATTACCCATGGGCGAGTGTCGTAGATAGCCTCACCATTGATCTTCAACCATGCTCCCATCTCGCGCAGACGCTGCTCAACAGCACGTGGGATAACGCCCGTAGGGGTAGGCGTCACATTCAAGAGAACCGCACCATTCTTCGATACAACATCCACAAGAAAGTCGAGAAGTCGATTTGTGCTCTTGAGGTTAGGGTTGATATTGTAACACCAAGCATCCCAATCCATTGAGTCGTCTGTCAACCAGTTGAAATCCTTCTTCTCGCTCATGCGTGCACGCTCCAAGTCAAGGATTGCAGATCCCTCCTTGAAGTCGCTGAACTTATATGTACAGACAACCTCTTTCTTGCGCTTGATACCGTCATTATAAAAGTCCGCCAAGAACTGCTTGCGGTACTTAGGGTCGATGATACTCACCTTGTTATCAAACCAGATGATATCTGGATCGTATTTGTCCATCAACTCCACAAGGCGGTCATACCACTCCTTGCTAAACTCCTCACTCGCCAACTCATCGGCAATGTAGTTTCTCACACCGCCAACGTCAAACGACCCCTTAGGTGCATAAGGACCATAAAGACCTGAGTATTTAGGATCTCCAGCATCGACATCCTTGTTCCATGTTGGGAACCACGCCCACAACCACTGACGGTGGTAGGTGATGATATACTTCATGCCCTGCTTCTTGACAGCCTTCTGCATCTCAGCAACGACATCAATACCAGGACCCATATTGACTGAGTTCCAAGGTGTTCTGTCAGAATCCCACATCGCGAATCCCTCAGCGTGCTCAGCACAAGGACCTGCGAACTGCGCTCCAGCATCCTTAAATAGCTTTGCCCACTCGTTGGCATCGAACTTCTCGCCCGTAAACATTGGGATGAAATCCTTATATCCGAACTTCTCGACACCTCCAAACACAAGGTCGTGAAACTGCTTAAATCTCTTCATCTCAGGCATATACATCCAGTGCGAATACCACTCTTTATATCCTGGAACCGAGTAAGGTCCCCAGTGGAAATAGATTCCGAATTTTGAGTTTTGCCACCACTCTGGCACCTCATACTTTGTGAGCGACTCCCAATTGGGCTCGAACATCTCCTTTGGCTTTGCCTCCGCGCTACCGCAAACAAGTGCCGTCGCAGCTAAAGCCGTCACGAAAAGTTTTTTAATTACTTTCATAGTTTGTTATGTTTTAGTTTGGTTAGAAATACGAACTATCTTGGGTACAAAGCTATGCAAAAGCAGTGGATCAACCAAAAAACTATGTATACCAAAACATAACAATGAGTACTAAATTCAGCAATTATAACTTAACAATCATGTAAAAATATATACAAACACAAATTATTGAGCTTATTTTCTGTAATTTAGAGACAAAATGTCATCAAAGCATAATTTAACATATATGTTTGCACCAACAAATGTTTAGTTTTGAGAATAATTTTATATCTTTGTTGAAACCAATCTTTAACACCATGAAACTATACAATATATACACTCTATTAATGCTCCTGCTGACACTTCACAGCAATGCGACATCTGCACAAGAGAGATCCGTCGACTTCGAAAACTTCACCCACAAAAGGTACGCAATGGCAAAAATGGGTACCGACACAGCTGAGATCTACTTCAAACGAGCGTCATCGCACTTCAAGGAGAAGAACGACACAGTAAACATTCTGCTCTGCGCCGCACACCTCGCAAACATCGAGTATCGCCGAGGACGATACAACCAAGCATTCGAGATTGTAACAAGCTCAATGCCGATGGCTGAAGATATCTCCGACAGACTAGCGATCATAGAGTTGAACCAATCCTTAGCGGCACTATACAAAGTATACGGCAAGGATAGCCTCACCATGAACCTTACCCTCCGCAACTTAGAGATTGCAAAGAGTTATGCCGCGGAGCAGGGAATCAGCGAAGAGATTAGAGACCTGCGAACCCAAAAGTGTAAATCGGGATACCTTTCTGTCGCTGTTCAGGCGTTGAGCACCAACGACTTGAATCTTGCTAAATCTTATATCGACTCATGCTATCTAGTTAAGATACAGAATGATAACAACTCTTTTATCAACGCCTTTCTAGCGCAATACTACATCAAAAAGGGGGATTACAAACGCGCACTCACCAATCTTGATGGCACAGTAGAGTATATGACAGCCAACCGAAATGGATTCCTTGCCTCGATATACAGATTCTATGGCGAAATCTACGAGGCAAAAAATCGACCCGACAGCGCACAATATTACTACAACAAGGTGATAGATGCCATTGATTCATACGAAGTTAGCCTCGCTGGAAAGCCCGAAATCCTCGAACGTCTAGCAAAACTTCACAGTCGCAAAGGTAACTACAAAACGGCTTACCAACAGATGCAGAGTGCCAAGACATTGACTGACAGCCTATTCACTCTTCAGAGCCAACAGAACAAGAAACTCTTCGACATCAAGAATGACTATCGCGAGCAGATCGCACACGAACGCGCAACGATTGCTCAACAAGAGGAGACCCTCAAAGCGTCACACCGTTTTCGCGCGGTACTCATCGGGTTGATTATCTTCATCACACTCGCCTTCATTGGCGTAATCATCAGTGTTAGACTGCGTTACAAACTCCGCGCGATTGAGGCCGAGAAACTCCTCAACGAGGAGAAGAACCAAGCTTTGCTCGAAAAAAAGAATCGCGAACTCACAGCCAACGCCCTGCAATCGGTCGAGAAGGAGCAGATAATATCTGAATTTATAGAGATCGTAGGCGACGAGTCTCCGCAACTCAAAGATCAACTAAAGGTCAAACTTAACCAAAATAGCGACCAGATGTGGGAGGAGTTCAACGCGCGATTCACCGAGACAAATGGTCGTTTCTATGATGACCTCATCAAACGCCACCCACCACTTACAGCATCAGATCTTAAATTGTGTGCCCTCCTACGTCTCAACTTTGACAGCAAAGAGATGTCGCGCCTCCTCGGAATATCGATTGGTAGCATACATGTTTCGCGCTCTCGACTTCGCAAACGCCTTGGGCTCGAACGCAGCGACAACCTAAACAACTACCTAAACAGCATAAATTAGTGCAAGAAATTTTGTTTGCGGTAATATTTTTGTATCTTCGCATTCAGCATTTGTGAAATGCTACACGACAATGTACAATTTCACATTATTATAAACAGAGGGCTTCGGCTCAAAAAAAAACCAACCATGAAAAAGAAAATTTTATCAATCTGTGCAATCATGCTTCTTGCTGTTACAGCAACAATGGCTCAACCAAAAGATGTCACTACTATGGCAAAGAACAAGGTAGCTGCAATGGACAAGGTAATCGATCTAACCCCTGAGCAGGAGGCTAAGATGTTGCCAATCTATGAGGAGGAGAGTAAAGCATCTCAAGCAATCATGAAGCTAGAGAATGGCTCAGAGGAGAAAAAGGCTGCTATCAAGTCTCGCTACCAAAACTTCAACAAAGCGTCTCGTCAGGTGTTGACTCCAGAGCAGATGACTAAATGGCAGGCTTACGTAAAGGAAAAATACGGAAAGAAGTAGTAGCCAAACAACTTCAATTGCTAGAAAAATTTAGGGTTGCTAACCAAGCGGTTAGCAACCCTAAATTATTATTAGCTAGTCATCAACTAACTACTTCTTGATCTTCACCTTTGGGATGATATTGCTAGGGATATCTAGCTTCTTATCATCAGCACCCTTAGCGAAGTCACTAACGTTGTAGACATTAGGCTCATCCCAAACAACCTCCAAGCGACCATCACCCAAGACGATGTTACCCAACTTGTTGCGGAACCATGCTGTCAACTCAGCGTACTTAGGATCGTTAGCCACGTTGTTGCGCTCGAAAGGATCAACGCGCAAGTCATACAACGCCATCTCTGCCATCTCTGGAGCACACTTCATCGCCCACTGAATATTAGTATTTGGCATATTTTTCAACGACGCAATACCATTACCTGGACGGCTCTTCATCGAGAATGAGAAATCCTTGGCGCGCAAGAATGCACGGTTACCATAGACGTTAACCTCTCCAAGAACATAGTCACGAGGTGCAATCTTCTTATTTGCTGTCGCTGATAGATCACGACCATCCAAGAAGTTGAAACGCTCCTGCGAAAGATCGAAACCTGCCGCTGCATAGAATGTAGGTGCAAAATCAACATACTCCGCGAAGTCGTGAACAACCTTTCCAGCAGGGAATCTCTTCTTATCCGAAGATACCGCAATGATAGCTGTCTCATTAGATTTCAAGTAGTTAGACCACTTGAAGTAAGCTCCCTGCTCACCCAAGTGCCATCCGTGGTCACCGCAAGCAAAGACGATGATATATGGCTGGTTGTTCTTCTTACAATACGCTTTAAACTCCTCAACTGCGCGACCAATCAACTCGTCACCCATAGCACAGAACGCATAGTAATCCTGAATCATACGCTGTTGCTCATCCTTGTTGAAGTCGTAGAAGTTGAAATTCTTGTTCCATGTCTGCATCTGCTTAGGCATGCCGTCAACCTCCGATGGATCGAACTTTGGCAACTTATACTTCTTATCCTTAAACTTATCGTGATACTCCTTAGATGGCATCACTGGGGTGTGAGGAAAGTGGAAACCTACATTGATAAACTGAGGCTTAGATGTATCGGGACCTGTCACCTTCTTCTTAGTAACCGAAGTGTACTGCTTGCCTGGGTTGCTAACATACTCGCTGAACACCTCGCGGATACGTCCATCCTCAGTCTTATCTGTCGGCATGGTGCTAAATCCTGCCAAAGAGGCTGCTAGTGGATTCCTTGGGGTGATAATCATACCCTGCTTCTTGTAGAACGCCTCACGCGCCGCCTTATCCTCAGCTGGCTCGTTATTCAACTTCTTCTTACCGTATAATTTCAGCACCGTAGATGGTGTTCCATCATCATAATGCCACTCAACAATTTTATCATACTTAGCAGTCTTTGCATTCACCCAAGGCTCAGTAAAATCTCCGACCCTTGAGCTCTCAATAGTACGCTCCGACACCATTGTCTCGTAGTGAGTATCTGGGTATCTAAATGTCGCTGGCTTAGAGTGCTTATAGATGTAGTATCCCAACTTACCAAACGACGATGTCTGATATCCAGCCTCACGCATGATCTCGGGAACCATAGGGTTTGCAGCATCGTGCTCGTTGTGCTTCATCTGGAAGTTGAAACCACCATTGCGGTGAGGGTACTTTCCTGTGTGCATAGATCCACGCGATGGTCCACTGAGTGGGCTGTTACAGTATGAGCGAGTAAACAAGACTCCCTCAGCAGCCAACTTGTTGATATTTGGAGAGCTTACATATCCTAGGGCACTCTCCTTCTTACCCGACACCGCCTCGTTCCAACACTCCAAGGCGTCAGCACGCTGGTCATCGGTGATGATCCAGAGGATGTTAGGTTTCTGCTCCTCAGCAGCCTTCGCAGCGAATGACGCAACGGTCATAGGGACTGCTAAGTATAAAAATTTATTCATAAATTATAATTGGTTAATTGGTTTTGTCTACTTATTAAACACCTGCATTGTCACAGTGCTCACATGACCGCCAGCATCGGGGAAGGTCACCTCAATTGTGTTGTCCGCCTTAAGTAGCGCGAAATCCACAGGGATCTCCAACACGCCAAAGAATGTCTCGCGCGCCTTCTGGTCATCACCACGGATATTGTCTGGAACGGGAACAACCGTGCCGTTGACCTTCAACACAGGCTTCAATGACTTGCCGTGGTCGCGACCCACACCCAAGCGCAACACTGCACTACCCTGCGAAGATCTCTTAACATCGTTAATCTCAAACGTCAAAGGCTTCTTCTTGCCGAAGATCTCCTTCAAATAGTCCGTTGCGTAGTACTTCTTCTCCTCAACCAACTTACTGATCTCTACATCTTTAGCATAGGTATATACAATAATTGCCGTAGCCTCGCCACCCAACGTGAACTTGTCAAGACTCTTCTCCTTGGTAATTTTTAGCTTTGCGTCGCCTCTTTGCTTTAGGTCGCCATCACTTTTGCCATCCAAGTGGAGGTGGCGCAACTCGATACTCTTAGCATCTTTCTCCATGCCAGCGACTGCCAAGTCAATCTCAACAGGCTCATAACTAAGGTTGTTGACGATGAAATATGCCCTCTTGCCATCCACATAGGCATCGGTCATAACATCGAGGTTCGATGATTTTGTCTCGACACGCGTACCCTTGACATCCTTCCACAACTGGTAGAACTTGATAGCGTCGCCAAAGATATACTCGCCCGTAAAGCTCTCTGGCTCATTCTCTTTGCGCATGATGCGCGACAAGTGAGGCAGCCCCGTCTTAGGGTTATATCCCCAATCCGACCTCAACATATAGAATGGCATCGCAATATTGATATTGTTGGCACGCGCCATAAACTGCATCATCATAGAGTTCATCGACGAGATCTTCAACCAATCGCGATACGATGACCAAGGTGTGCCGTTAAGACCGTGAGTCTGAGCACCATACTCCGACACCATGAGTGGCTTCACGCGACCAAACTTCATCTGGCTATACTGCTCAATCATATCCATCGTAGCCTCCATGTTGCTACCCTTGCGCAACTTCTTGACAGAGCCTCCATTACCACAGATCGGGAAGTCGTAGAGGTGAACGCTCCAGAAATCCATCTCCTCGCCTGCGATATCCATAAACTCTCTCCAACGGATTCTCCACCTATCAAAGTTCTGCTCCTCGAAGTTGGGGAACGCCGTCACATATCCACCAATAGGGATGTCGGGGGTAAACTTACGCGCTGCGATAGCTACATTCTTGTGGAACTCCCACAACATGCGCATGCTACTCTTTGGTGCACCCCTCATGTCGTAGATATCCCACAGCGGCTCATTGATGATCTCCATCCAGCGAGGCTTGCGCTCACCAGTTGTACCACCCACACCGTAAGACTCCTTCACATAGCGACCGTAATACTCTCCCGAGGCTGTTCCGAAAGGATTTTTGGGGGTATTCTCCGTAGACAACGCCCAACCATTTTTAGTCTCTTTTCCATCGGGATAGAATGGGTGGAACTGATTACAAAGAATCAAATTCGAATACTTCTCATACTCGTGAATATTTGTCTTTTTAGCATACGCCTCGCGTTTCTTTTGACCCATCTCCTCCATATACGCAGGATCTACAAATCCTGGGCGGTTGGGATCTTCCGTTGCTGAGTTAAGTGCACCCTTCAAGCCACCTGTGTCGCGACCCATGTAGACATCATATTTCACAAGAAGTTCGTCACGCAGGTTCTCAAAGGCGTTGCCCTTGTCCCAATATGACTCAGTGTGTGTCGCGTGAAAATTGATAAATTTAGGTCGATCAAAGCTATCGACATCACCCACCTTGTGGCGCGTGTCAATGTTCATCTCGACCGTTGTTTGAGCAGATACAGCACCCATAGACGCCACCAAAGCAGCTAGGCACAGAGTAAAGATTTTGTTCATATTTGCGGTTGTTATTTGGTTTCAGTTAGGAACACATGGATACATATCAAAAACCTCCACGTGTCCGCACGTAAAGTTACGCAAAATATTCCAAACCACAAAGTATAGATAAAACAAAAAAAAGATGACCTACATCTCTGTAAGTCATCTTTCTTAGTCGGGGTACCAGGATTCGAACCTGGGACCCTCTGCTCCCAAAGCAGATACGCTAACCGGACTGCGCTACACCCCGTCTCTTGTATTACGGGTGCAAAGATACGGCTTTTTTCTTTACCTCCAAATTTTTCGAGAACTTTTTTTCAACTATTTTTCAATTGAAATCTAGCCTACAAGCCGCACAGAGACCCAACATCCCTATATTCAACCCGTTAGAGCTACTCATCAAAAAGGTGAGAAAATGACTCTCTCGCCTCGGGCATATAGACTGCAAAGCCAACTTCGCGACCCATCTCAACATTCTTGAGACCATCATCCAAGAACAAAGTCTCCTTTACATCGACCCCACTATCCAAAATCAACTTATCGAAGATCTCACGATGAGGTTTCACACACTTCATCTCATACGACAGATACATCTTGTCGAAGTAATCCTCCACACTCAAACCATCACTCTTGAAAAATTCGTAGACCTTGGGCATAACAATAGGGTTGATATTCGACAGCGCGTAAATCCTGTAACCCCTATCACGTAGCGACTTTATCAACCTTAACTTCTCGACAGGAATACCCACCAAGAAATTGCTATACGCCATGCAAATATCTTCATTTGATATATAGACCCCTGCCTGCTCACGTATGATGTCACACACCTCCTCAACGCCTATTGCGCCCCTCTCCAAGTCGTTGAAGAAGGCAGCAGGATAGTAGAAGTCGATCAACTTCTCCGCCTGAGCAAAACCAATCTCCGTGAACGACCTCACACAACGGTCTCTATCAAGATCAACCAAGACACCGCCAAGGTCAAATATTATATTTTTTATTCCCTTTAACATATCCACTAACACATATTAATTAAAAATGAGCCACCCTTCACAGATAGCTCATATATTTTATTTCGCTGTAAACCCCTCCCACAACGCCTGCAACTGCGGCATAAATTGCGACAGCACCGTTGCTAAAATCCATATCGTAACTATGAGCTTGATACCCGTCCCGACAATGAACGACACAAACGTTCCGAAACCAACCTTAAACGCCTTCTCATAATCATTCTTGTCGTGCACCATCTCGCCCAATATCGCGCCAAACAGTGGACACAAAACGACACCCAAAGGTGGAAAGAGAAAGAACCCCAAGAACATTCCAATGGTCGCCCCCGTCATTCCAGACCTCGAAGCCCCAAACTTCTTAGCGAAGTAGGCAGGCAGGAGATAATCAACCACCGAAACAGCAATCGAGACCGCCGCCCACACCCACAGTTGCGTGGATGATATATCCGTCCCCTCTACACTGTATGCACACAACAACGCTGCATAGCTAAACAGCACACCAGGCAGAGGCACAATAGCACCCACAACACCAGCGACAGCCAACAGAAGTGCGCAAACGAGAACAAACAGCTCCATACTACTCAATCAGGCGATTGGTAGCTGTATCAGGGAAGATAACCCAAGGCTTAAACTCCTTGGCATCCTCGAACTCAATCTGAGCATAAGATATGATTATCACCACATCACCGATCTGGGCACGACGCGCCGCAGCACCATTAAGGCAGACACATCCGCTACCCCTCTCGCCCTTGATTACGTATGTCTCAAAACGCTCGCCATTGTTGTTGTTAACGATGGCAACCTTCTCACCAGCAATGATATTAGCTGCATCGAGAAGATCCTCATCAATGGTGATGCTGCCCACGTAGTTAAGATTCGCCTGAGTGACACTCACGCGGTGAATCTTCGATTTGAGCACCTCAATCATCATTTTCATCCTACTTTATTATTTTAGGTTAACGTTGTCAATTAATCGTACTGCACCAGCCTGAACTGCAGTGCATAGCTGTATCTTGTCGGCATCCGACCAACTCTCAATGCGTTGTAGCGTCACGCCATCAACGATATGGAGATAGATAACCTCCAAGAGTCCCGTTGCGTTGATCTGCTTAGTAGCCTCAGCCTCAGCCTCACTTGGTGACATCTGCCCCATAAGCTCCTTAACGCCACTTATAGCCTTATATATATAAGGTGCAACGGCTCTATGTTCTGCCGAGAGCAGCTGGTTACGCGACGACAAAGCAAGACCATCCTCGCCTCGAAGTGTCGGCACCTCCACAATCTCGATATCTATATTCAGCTGCGCAACCATCGAACGGATGATCGCCACCTGCTGAAAATCTTTCTGTCCAAAATATCCCCTCTGAGGCTTCACGATATCAAAGAGTCGGCTAACAACCTGCCCAACGCCATTGAAGTGACCTGGACGTGTAGCACCCTCCATCACGCTCTCCAACGCTCCGAAGTCAAACTTGCGCTTATCCTCCTCGGGGTAGATCTCCTCCACCGATGGCATCAAAACATAATCTGCACCTGCCGCCTCAACCAACTGTGCGTCAGCCTCGGGGGTACGTGGATAGCTCACCAAATCGCCCTTATCATTAAACTGCGTAGGGTTAACAAAGATGCTTACCACAACAACATCGCACTCGCGACGTGCGCGCTCAACCAAAGAGACATGCCCTGCGTGGAGTGCCCCCATCGTAGGTACGAAACCTACGAGTTC
This sequence comes from Rikenellaceae bacterium, assembly GCA_047173185.1. Taxonomy (GTDB): domain Bacteria; phylum Bacteroidota; class Bacteroidia; order Bacteroidales; family Rikenellaceae; genus Alistipes. The sequence continues at coordinate 76,958 of JBCQVH010000008.1, read as the reverse complement.
GCTTTTATGCTCTTGAAGTGCAGCCTGAAGTTCGGCAACGCGCTCAAAAATTTTCATCTACTCTATTCAATAGTTACTATTTGCGTGCTGAGAGTGACAACATTAACAGAATATTCACATCCCACACGGTCGCGCAAAGGTAAAAACAATATATGAGAAAAGAAAAGAAAAAAGTTTTTTTTTAGAATCACGACTTTTTATTTGTACTTTTGCACCACTCAAAGTTGGGGGATGGCACGCTATTGGCGAACATATCTCATCACTATACACATATATTAATACAATGAGCAGTCAAAACAACTCTTGGATCGTCGACCGTTTCGATGATACCAAAATCCTCAGATACGAAGTTCCCGAGTTCGAAACCCTCGAACTAGATGAAAAACTTCTTATATATTACCTTGGCGAGGCGGCAAAATATGGTCGCGACATTCTCTATGACCAAAATTTTAGATATAACCTCTTGGTGCGTAGGGCTTTGGAGGATATCTACACACGCTACTCGTGCGAGAAGACCACAGATAATTGGCTCGCCTTTGAGCGATATATCAAGAGGGTGTGGTTCGCCAACGGAATACACCACCACTACTCCAACGACAAGTTCACCCCTGAGTTTTCGAGTATCTTTTTCACCGAAACACTCCGCGATTTGAAGTACACAAAGGAGGATATCGACCTCTTGGAGAGCATTATTTTCGACACCAAACTATACGCCTCACGCCTCACACGCGCCAAAGATGCGGATATTGTCGCAGAGTCGGCAACAAACTTCTATCGCAACCTCACCACTCAGGACGTTGAGAATTTCTACCATAGATTGGAGTCTCAGAACAACCCCTGCCCACCATCGTGGGGTCTCAACTCTCAGCTAGTCAAGGATGAAGAGGGTATCGTTGGTGAGCGCGTTTGGAAACTTGGAGGACTCTACACCGAGGCTATCGAACATATTATCTACTGGTTGGAGATGGCGCACAGCGTTGCCAACGACCGCCAGAAAGAGATCATCACGCTGCTCATTGAGTTTTACCGAAGTGGAGATCTAAAAACTTTTGATCGTTACAGCATCAAGTGGGTTGCAGATACAGCCTCGCGTGTCGACTTCATCAATGGATTTATCGAGGTTTATGGTGATCCGTTAGGTCGCAAGGCGACGTGGGAGTCGGTCGTAAACTTCCGCAACGAAACCGCAAGTCGACGCACAGAGATCATCGCCGCCAACGCGCAATGGTTTGAGGATCACGCACCTATAAACACCACCTATCGCAAACCCGAGGTCAAGGGTGTCTCGGCAAAGGTTATCACTGTGGCGATGTTGGGTGGCGACTGCTACCCCTCGACACCCATAGGTATCAACCTCCCCAATGCCGATTGGATTCGCGATCAGCATGGTTCGAAATCGGTCACAATCGACAATATCACCGACGCTTACGACCGCGCTGCCCAAGGCAACGGATTCACCGAGGAGTTTGTTCTCAGAGAGGAGGATCGCACACGCATGGAGCAATATGGCAAGGTTGCTGACGACCTTCACACCGATCTACACGAGTGTTTGGGACATGGTTCGGGACGCCTTGCAGAGGGGGTCACTGGCGGAGAGCTTAAAAATTATGGTTCGATACTTGAGGAGGCGCGCGCAGATCTCTTTGGACTCTACTACATTGCCGACCCGAAGATGGTTGAGCTTGGGTTGATCCCGAGCCTAGACCTAGCCAAAGCCCACTACGCCAAATACTTAATGAATGGAGCAAAGACGCAACTCGCGCGTATTGAGCTAGGTCGCGACGTTGAGCAGTCACACATGCGTAACCGCAAAATCATCGCCGAGTGGGTGATTGAACAGTCGCTCAAAGTGGAGAACAACAGGGCTGCTGAGTGGGTTACTCAGGGCGACAAACGCTACATCGTCGTGAACGACTTCGACAAACTACGTGAATTATTCGCAACACTTTTGTGCGAGGTGCAGCGCATAAAGTCGGAGGGCGACTTCGAGGCGGCAGCAGAGCTAGTCGAACGATACGGAGTTAAAATCGACCAATCACTTCACGCGGAGGTATTGGCTCGCTACAAAGCCCTTAATATTGAGCCATATAGTGGCTTTGTAAATCCAGAGTATTCACTCATCGAGATGGATGGTAAAGTGGTCGATGTCGTGGTCAACTACCCCACCGACTACGCCTCTCAGATGCTCCACTACTCCGATAAATACTCACCTCTGCCAACAGAAAATTAGCTAGAACTGTAGAAAAATTGCATGTTTTAAAAAAAAATTGCACGACATTGAGTATTTTTTAGAGACATTTACATTGATTTAAGAAAAAAATAATATATCTTTGTCTCTCCATAGCTACCTCCAGCCCCCTTGATAAGGAAGTCGAAAAGCGCGGAGTGAGAGTAGAAAAAGGTGATGAGTGCAAACTTTATATAAAAACAACAATGGCAAGACATATTAGAACACTATTTATTTCACTCTTTGCAGCAACAGCATGCTTGGTCTCAGTACCTAGCGCAGCGCATGCAGCAAAGCAGCAGAGCGTAGATTTCACTATCTACTTCCAGAATAGTAGCTCAGAGATAGATCTCAACTACAAGGATAATGCAGAGGTTGTAACTGCCGTGAAACGCGAGTTGAGAAATACTCAGTTCATGCAGCGTGTCGACTCTATTGTTGTCATTGCATCAGCATCTCCAGATGGCAGAGAGACCCAAAATATCACCCTCGCTTGGCAACGCGCAGCAACGATTAAATCGTTCGTACAGAGACACATGCAGGGAAATATTAACATCAGCACATTCTCAACAATCAACAGTTGGAAGAGCCTCGGCAACTACATCTACAAGCTAGAGGATATCAAAAACAAGGAGGAGATTCTCGATATCATCTACGATTTTGAGACTCCAGCGGAGTGCGAGGCTGAACTTAAAAAGTTGAACAATGGTCACACTTGGAACTACCTCTCAAAGGAGATTCTTCCATACTTCCGTTTTGGTTGGACTCAGATCATCCTATTCAGCAATAGCAAGAACAGCGGTAGCCAAGAGAGGGACGACAACAGATTCCAAGGCTACATGCAACTGAACGATCAGGAGTTTAGCGACAACTACGACACAAACAACGACACTGACGACTCATATTTCAACACGACGGCATCGCTTCGTAGCGATGACGGTGGCTATGACTTCGACAACTCGGATGACAGTGGCGACAGCTTTAACAACAATCAACAGCAAAGCAGAAATAACGGTTGGAGAGCACCTGCAAACGACTTCTACAGCAATGATGACAACGATGATTTCGAGGTCTCACCACAAACAAGTCTAACGGGTTCACTTAACTCTTTTGGCGTGGCAACACCTGCTCCGACACAAAGACGCGCAACAACACGCACAAATAATCGTCGTGCTGAGAGTCGCGCACAAGCTAAAGAGGAGAGCAACAATAATAATAGTAACAACTTCAGCTTTGACAATAGTAGCGACTCAGAGAAGAAGTCTTCACTTGATACTTGGTTGCAAGACAACTCACAAAACAGCGGTGGCACAGAGGTTCAAAACTTCCAGACTTCGGAGCGTGCAACAAACTTTTACGTTGACAGCAAGTCGGGGGCAATGATGACTCCTCAAAAGCTAAACAGCATTCAGGCTAAGCAACAAGAGGCAGAGGCTCAAGTCGATGATGATGATCCAAATGACCATGTAAAGCTTGAACTTCAGGTTGTTAAGCATACGAACCCAGCAATTGCAGCACGCGAAAAGCGGATAGCTGAGCGCGATACGAAAGAGAAGATCAGACTTGATAAGCGTCGCGTGGGTCTTGAGGGTGAGCGAAATGCACTCGTCAGAGAGCTAAACTCAAACCCAAGCAATAGAGCGGCTATTGAGAAGAAGATACAGAAGATAGATACTCAGCTAGAGGAGGATCGCATCAAACTTTTGATTAAAGAGCAGAAAGAGAAGTCAAAAGCGGCGATTGACATGGAGCGCAGCATCGCGACATCAAAAGAGAATGAGATCATCACTCAAAAGAAAATTGCTGAGGCTAAAGAGAAGCAGGAGCAAAAGAGCGTAAAGAACAAAAAGAGAGTTATTAAACGTCAACAAAACAGAAGTAAGAAGTGGGTTGATGAAGAGGCTCAACAAAACATCTGGGGCGAGGAGGTGAAGCCTGCTACTCAACCGTCAAAGGCGGAGAACACATCTTCGAATGAGGAGAGTAACAACAATGCGAATAGTAAGAACACATCAAACGAGACTTTCTTTAAGACATCAATGCCCGAATATAGATAGTGTTTAACGACGCGCTCTACACATATAATAATCCCGACTAACTGAGATAGTTAGTCGGGATTAGTTTTTGAGTTTATCCAACAAGGATGGGGGTGGGGTTAGATTAATCTATAAATCGTTGACAACACTCAATCCCCACTCGGGTGAGAAGTTCGATACCATCGGTGCAGTGGTAGGCATCGCAATAGACAACACGCTTGATACCTGCTTGAATTATCAATTTTGAACACTCAATACATGGCGAGGTGGTGATATATAGTGTCGCCCCCTCGCAGTTGTTCGCACTCTTGGCAACTTTAGTGATAGCGTTTGCCTCGGCATGCAACACATAGGGTTTTGTCTTACCATCCTCATCCTCGCAGATATTCTCAAAGCCCGAAGGTGTGCCGTTGTAACCATCCGATATAATCATCTGATCCTTAACGATTAGCGCACCCACCTGGCGACGAACGCAGTATGAATTCTCAGCCCAGATCCTCGCCATACGAAGGTAGCGAAGATCCAAAAGTCTCTGTTTCTCCTCTTGGTATCCCATAATACTATTCTTATGTGTGAATTTAGGTTTGGGAATCATCAACCAAATAAGCGAGCTAAAACTCTCTTGCTTCGCGTGTCATTGCGGACTTGATCCGCAATCTCTAAGTTTAGTTGCAATATTTCTGAGAGATTGCGGGTCAAGCCCGCAATGACGAGGCTGGTTTATAGTCTCGTTAAATTAAATATCCTCAAACCTTAATTCACTATTTTTATTTAAAATGGCGACTGTCGTTACATAACCACAATCGCCATTCTACATTATATAACTCAATTCATTACATATTCTTACCGTGGCAAGCCTTGTACTTCCTGCCACTTCCACATGGGCATGGGTCATTGCGACCTACGCGCTTCTCAGCAGTTATGGGTGAAGTAACCGTTCTCTCGCCCGAACCTGCCTGTGCTGCAACCTGCGCTCTAGCTGCTGCCTCCACTTGGGGTTGAGCCTGTGGCTGAGCTGGAGGTTGTACCGCGCGAGCCTGACGCTGTGCCGCAGCACGAGCCATCTCTGCCGCCTTAGCACGCTCCTGAGCCTCTTGCGCTGCCTTCTCGTCACGAACTGGGATTACCGCCTTGTTCAAGATGGCAAGAACCTCGCGGTTGACCTTGGTGAGCATCTTTGAGAAGAGACCGAATGACTCAAATTTGTAGATCAAAAGTGGATCTTTCTGCTCATATGTCGCATTCTGAACGCTCTGTCTCAAATCATCCATCTCGCGAAGGTGCTGTCTCCAAGCGTCATCTATCGAGGTGAACATCACGATCTTAGAGAAACTCTTAAAGATCTCGCCTCCGTTGCTATCCTTGCAACGCTGCAAATTCACAGGAACATTGAAACCTAGGTGTCCATCCGTGATTGGGAACAACATATTGGTATTGAGGTCATCCTTGCGATCCTCATAGACACGCTCCATAACGGGCGCAACAACATCGGCAATACCCTTGCTTCTGCGCTCATTTGTAGCTCTGATATCCTCGATAAGCTGATTTATCAACTCGCGTGTCGAGCACTTCTTATATGTAGCCTCGTCAATCGAAAGCTCCGTAGCAACCTCGCGAATCAACTCAACCTTGAAGTCCTCATATGCAATGCCCTCGTTAGTCTCAACAAATGCCTCAGCGTAGTCGCAGATGATGTTGTTGAGGTCGATATCAATGCGCTCGCCATAGAGTGCGTGGCGACGACGCTTGTAGATAACCTCACGCTGAGAGTTCATCACATCATCATACTCCAACAACCTCTTACGAGTACCGAAGTTATTCTCCTCGACCTTCTTCTGAGCGCGCTCAATAGTCTTGGTCATCATACTTGACTGGATAACCTCGCCATCCTCAAGACCCATTCTATCCATGATTGAGGCGATACGCTCCGAACCAAAGAGGCGCATCAACTTATCCTCCAACGAGACGAAGAACTGCGAAGATCCTGGATCTCCCTGACGTCCTGCACGACCGCGCAACTGTCTATCGACACGACGGCTATCGTGACGCTCCGTACCGATGATTGCCAGACCTCCAGCAGCCTTAACCTCCGCGCTGAGCTTGATATCCGTACCACGTCCCGCCATATTTGTAGCGATGGTAACCTGCCCCGACAAACCAGCCTCAGCGACAATATTTGCCTCCATCTGGTGCTGTTTCGCATTGAGTACGTTATGCTTGATCTTGCGAAGCGTAAGCATTCGGCTCAACAACTCCGAGATATCTACCGAGGTTGTACCCACCAAGACTGGACGTCCAGCCTCCACCAACTTAACAATCTCCTCAATCACCGCATTGTACTTCTCGCGGTTGGTCTTATAGATCAAATCCTCCATATCCTTTCTAAGGATTGGGCGGTTTGTGGGGATGGTGATAACGTCGAGTTTGTAGATGCTCCAGAACTCCGATGCCTCAGTCTCTGCCGTACCTGTCATACCTCCCAACTTGTGATACATGCGGAAGTAGTTCTGAAGTGTCACCGTTGCGAAGGTCTGTGTCGCAGCCTCCACCTTAACGCTCTCCTTAGCCTCAATAGCTTGGTGGAGACCATCCGAGTAACGACGACCATCCATGATACGTCCCGTCTGCTCATCCACGATCATCACCTTGTTATTCATCACAACATACTCAACATCTTTCTCGAACATTGCGTATGCCTTAAGCAGCTGATTGACAGTGTGTACACGCTCTGTCTTGATCGAGTAGTCGTTGATGATGACATCCTTCTTCTCCGCACGCTCCTCAGTCGTTAGATCGCTCTTCTCAAGGTCTGCAATCTCAGAACCGACATCTGGAAGGACAAAGAATCCATCCTCATTGAAGTTCTTCGACAACTCCTCGTGACCCTTATCCGTCAACTCGATAGAGTTCATCTTCTCCTCGATCACGAAGTACAAATCATCCGTAATCTCGTGCATGCGACGGTTGTTATCCTGCATATATGTATTCTCGGTCTTTTGCATCAAAGACTTGATACCTGTCTCCGAGAGATACTTAATCGTTGGCTTATACTTAGGTAGACCCTTGTGCGCGCGATACAACTTAACACCACCCTCCTCAGTGTTTCCTGCTGCAATAAGCTGCTTAGCCTCAGCCAAAAGCCCCGTAACCAACGCCTTCTGAAGGTTGAAAAGCGACTGAATAGATGGACGATACTGCTCAAACATCTGGTCATCACCACGAGGCACAGGTCCCGAGATGATAAGAGGCGTACGAGCATCATCAATAAGTACCGAGTCGACCTCATCGACAATAGCGAAGTGATGTTTGCGCTGCACCAAATCCTCAGGTGATGTCGCCATATTGTCACGAAGATAGTCGAAACCATACTCATTATTTGTACCGAATGTAATATCTGCTTGGTATGCTTTGCGACGCTCCGCAGAGTTTGGTTTGTGGCGGTCAATGCAGTCCACCGTGAGACCGTGGAATTGATACATAGGACCCATCCACTCCGAGTCACGCTTAGCGAGGTAGTCGTTGACCGTCACGAGGTGTACACCCTTGCCAGCCAAGGCGTTGAGGAATACAGGAAGTGTTCCCACGAGGGTCTTACCCTCTCCCGTTGCCATCTCCGCGATCTTACCCTTGTGGAGAACCACACCACCAAAGAGCTGAACATCGTAGTGCACCATCTCCCACTTGAGGTCGTTACCTCCCGCGAGCCAATGTGTTGCATATATAGCCTTGCCATCCTCGATGGTTACGAAATCTTTTGTCGCCGCTAGCTCACCATCAAACTCATTGGCAGTAACCACAACCGTATCATTCTCGGTGAATCGACGCGCTGTATCCTTCATGATGGCGAATGCCTCGGGAAGAATCTCATCGAGTTTTTCCTCGATCTTGGTGTCGATAAGTTTGGTTACATCGTCAATCTCCTTTGAGATCTTCTCCTTCTCATCGAGAGAGATGTTGTGTTGCTCTAGCTGTTTTTTCAGCTCTACGATCTTAGCCTCCTCGCCTGCAACATGGTCGGCAATAGCCTTGCGAAGTGCTGCACTACGACCGCGCAACTCATCATTCGAGAGTGCAGCAATAGATGGGTATACCGCGAGAACCTTCTGCACGTATGGCTCGATCTCCTTGCGATCCTTGTCGGCTTTAGATCCAAAAATAAGTTTAATTAAACCTGATAAAATGTCCATTATATAATTTTTTCTATTTTCTATTTCATTTTACAAACGCACAAAGATAAAAATTTAATAGCGAAATGCGAATTTTATACCAACTATTTTAACCCCTTAGAAATAAAAACCTCAATAAATAGCCACAAAATGGTACTAAATTGAAAATTATTCCTATCTTTGCACCGCATTTGCAACTTTGCAGTGCCAATGTGGAGAGATTTGACTGATTGCAACCACTATAAAAAATCGCTAAACCAGCCCCCTAGTTGCATTGTGAAGTGCCTAATTTTAATGTTTAGGAAGGTCACAATCTATGGCATCGGACGCTAGTTGCGCACTTTTTATAATCTTGAGTCGGCAGATACTTTTCCTTGTTTTATTTACGTTTAACTATTAAAATTAAAGTATAAAATGGGATTTTTATTTACATCGGAGTCTGTCTCTGAGGGACACCCAGACAAAGTATCTGATCAGATTTCAGATGCCATCCTTGACCAATTTTTGCGCCACGACCCTAAGTCAAAGGTTGCGTGCGAAACCCTCTGTACCACAGGTCTTGTCGTGGTTTCGGGCGAGGTTAAATCTAGCGCGTACGTGGACGTTCAAACTGTCACTCGCGAGGTAATCAACAAGATCGGCTACAACCGTAGCGAGTACCAATTTGATGGAAATTCATGTGGCGTTCTTTCGGCTATTCATGAGCAGTCGGCTGATATCAACCAAGGCGTTGTTCGCGAGGATGAGCAGAGCCAAGGCGCAGGAGATCAGGGTATTATGTTCGGTTACGCATCAAGCGAGACTCGTGAGCTTATGCCTGCGACATTGATGCTTTCGCACGTAATTCTTAAGGAGTTGGCGGCTATTCGTCGCGAGGGTGAGGTGATGACATATCTACGCCCCGACTCTAAAAGTCAGGTGACTATTGAGTATGGAGATGATCGCAAGCCACAGCGAGTGCACACCATCGTTGTCTCGACTCAGCACGATGAGTTCATCCTAGCATCTGAGGGTGTTAGCGAGAAGGAGGCTGAGGAGCAGATGCAGGCACAGATCAAGAGCGACGTTAAGACAATCTTGATCCCTCGCGTTAAGGCTCGATTGGAGCGCGCAGGGGATAAGTTGGCGGAGCTTATTGGTGAGGAGTATATCCTTCATGTCAACCCAACAGGTAAGTTCGTAATCGGTGGTCCTCACGGAGATACAGGTCTTACAGGTCGCAAGATCATCGTTGATACATACGGAGGTCGCGGTGCACACGGAGGCGGTGCATTCTCGGGTAAGGATTCATCTAAGGTTGACCGCTCAGCAGCATATGCAGCGCGTCACATCGCAAAGAATATGGTTGCAGCAGGTGTCGCTGAGGAGGTGTTGGTTCAGTTGAGCTACGCTATTGGTATCGCAGAGCCTTTGTCGGTATATGTTTCGACATACGGCAGCAACAACTTGTCAATCTCGGAGGGTGAGATCGCAGAGCACATTGGTCGTCTCTTTGACCTTCGTCCAGCGGCTATCGTGAAGCGTTTTGGACTTAACAACCCAATCTTCGAGGCTACGGCATCATACGGACACTTCGGAAACCGTCCATACACTAAGGTCGAGAAGATCTGGGAGAATGGCGTAGAGACAGAGCGCGAGATTGAGTTCTTCGGTTGGGAGAAGCTCGACGCTGTTGAGGCTATCAAGGCTGAGTTCGGCTTGTAGAATTATATCTCATATAAAGATAAACGAGAGCGAGACTAATGGTGTAACAACCATTTAGTCTCGCTCTTGTTTTTGGGTTACGCTCGGCGTGATCTGCTAGAAATTGTGCGTCTCAGGTCTCCAAACCCTTATCCAATCGACATGAGAGATGCGATCCTCCTCGGGAAGTGTCGCAAGTTGGCTACCCTCCTCAGGAACAATATTCCAGTCGTACATCTCGATTGAGAACTGCACATAGCTAGGTATGTCGAAATCGGCAGGAGGTATTAGCGTATCAATATGCTCACCATCGAGGAATATGAGAATCTCGTTTGCCGACTTCCACCAAGCACCATGAACATGGTAGTTCTCGTGGTTCTTGGTGTCGAGATATAGCGCACCCGAGTCGCGAGATTGATCTCCTCCCGTAGGTTTGTAGATGGCATTCGAGTGTGCGATATGATCCCACCCTAGAGCCCATGACTCCGTGAATGACTCATCAACATATCCTACGCACTCCTGAATATCTATCTCGTGGCTGTAACCATTCACCGCACTCTGGACATTGACCCAAAAACCACCACCTAGCTCGCTCTTATTCATCTTCATGCGACACTCGTAGTAGTTACCAACAATGGCTGATTTGAGCGAACGAACAATACCGCTGTGGTATTTGTATGTCTCAGTCGAACCGTAGCTCTCCTTCTCAATTGGCTCATCAAGGATACCTGCCAAGATCTGCATTGTACCCCCCTTGACCGAGATGCTCTCAGGCATAAAGAGCTGTGGAGCGCGCCCCAACCACTGCCAGCCATTAGCCTCAGGGTCGGCGCACCACTTGTCGGTATCTAGCTCCGTGCCGTTAAACTCATCCGACAGATCGCCAACTTTATTCCAGACCATGCCATCATAAATAGGGTCGTGACCATCAGCAAATGTTGGGGCATCCGCAACAGTATAGAGTCCATCGGGATCATTGATTGTCGGATCCTCGTTCTCCGTTGTTGGGTCGTCGCCACCGTCACCTGCAGCATCATCGCTACTGGAACATGCAACCATCGAGAATGATAGTAGCAAAAGAGCGAAAAAATTTAGTTTTTTCATAGAGATGTTCTTTATAGGTCAACTTACTCTAAAATAGCTGTATCCGCAGGTGCATCGACAACCTCCCAAACACGTACCCAGTCGTAGTGGTAGATGCGATCCTCCTCAGGAAGTGACGCAACCTGACCTCCACCACTTGGAATCTCATTCCAGTCATACATCTCGATAGAGAACTGCACGTAACTATCTAAAGAAAAACCAATTGGAGGCACAATAGTGTAGACATATTTACCATCTAGGTAACACATGATTGTGCGTGAATCTTTCCACCAAGCACCATAGACATGGAAATCATCGCAAGTCTTACCGCCCGATGGAATCTTGACATAATCAGAATCCTTATCAGAGTCTCCCGTTGTGTCAATAGCGTTAGAGTGCATGATTGAATCCCAGCCAACAGTCTGCTGATAAGTGGTCATCATGGTGCTCTCGCAACCTACACTCTCTTGAATATCAATCTCATGGCGTTGTGGTGATACCGTAGGGTGCACGTTCAACCAAAATCCACCACCCATCTCGGTCTTTCCCATCTTGAGGCGACACTCGTAGTAGTAGCCCTTCTTTGCATATGCGTCAGTCGAGCGAACGATACCTCCGTGATACTCATACGTACCCATATTTCCGTAGCTCTCTTTTTCAATAGGTTCGTCAAGCTTACCAACAAGAATTTGCATTGTTCCATCTTTAACGGTCACACTCTCAGGCATAAATAGCTGTGGTGCACGACCAAGCCAAGACCAGCCGTTAGCCTCAGGGTCGGCATTCCACTTCTCGGTGTTGAGACCATCAACATTAAACTCATCAGTCACCGCCTCGACTGGTGACCACATTTTGCCGTCATAGTCGGAATCCTGCGATAGAGGGTCATTGCCATCAATAAAAGTCGGTGCATCTGAGACATTGTAGACATCCCATTTGACACCTGAGTCATCATCTGTTCCGCACGCCATAAGGACAAGCGATAGCACCATAGGCGCTAGGTAGTAAATCTTCTTCATCTGTTTTAAGGGTGGTTAGTTGTTTTTTTGTATATTTAGTTTTGATGTTTATTTGTACTCTTTTGGAAAACGGTACTCTGGCTGCTCGTAGAACTGCTCCATCACACGCTCCTCACACATGCGCTCCAACATCCACTTTGGACGCGCGAGGGTCATCTCCCAATCGAACAACATCTTGTAGTACTTCTTCATCAACTCGGGGTGTTTGTCTGCGAGGTTGTTGTGCTCACCCTCATCCTTGCTGATGTCGTACAACTCAGCTGGACGGTCTGGAAAACGCATAAACTTCATGTCGCCATCGCGTACAACACCGCGGTTCTCGCACTTCCAATATAGAGTCTGGTGAGGTCTACCCGACTTCGCACCTGTAAGGTATGGCAAGACATCGACACCATCAACCGCAGCATCCTCGGGAAGGGTGACACCTGCTAGGGTTGTGAATGTCGGCAAGAAGTCCAAGAAACTAACGGGCTTATCGTAGCGAGTACCCTCCTTGATGACATTGGGATAACGAACAAATGCAGGGACGCGAATACCACCCTCCAAGAATGTCGCCTTCATACCGCTGAGTGGGTAGTTCGAGGTCTCAGGGCCGTTAGGACCTCCATTGTCATTACCAAAGACAATGATGGTATTTTCGTCAAGACCATGCTTTTTGAGCGTCTCCATAACTCGTCCACACGCCTTATCCATCGATAGAGCCATCGCTGCTAAACGCTGACGCTTACCTGTCATATTTGGAAACTCCTTCATATCATCGGGATCAACATCCAAAGGTGTATGTACAGCGTTGAATGCCAAGTAGATATAGAATGGCTTCTCCTTGTTCTCCTCGATAAACTTACAAGCCTCGTCACCCAAAACTGTTGTCAAATACTTCTCGGGCTCTTTGTACTCTCCGAAACCATACTCCAACAAATTCTCATGGTTAGGATCTTTGAGCTGACCAGGTTTGTAGGCGTGGAAACTTCGCGCGCCACCTCTAAAACCTACAAATTTATCAAATCCGCGACGATAAGGGTGGAACTGATCCTCCGTACCGAGATGCCACTTTCCAAAGATTGCACATGTATATCCTGCACCTTTGAGGTAGTCCGAAACGAACTTCTCCTTGACGCAAACACCCATATCTTTATATGTGTTGAGGCTATTCTCCGACATCAATCCAGGGACATTGTTCTCCTCGATTCCGAAACGTTGTTGGTAGCGACCTGTCATAAGTCCTGCGCGCGAAGGTCCACTCACAGCATCCGAGGTATACGCCTGCTCCAAGATAACACCCTCGCTCGCCATCTTGTCGAGGTTAGGGGTCTTGAACTGCTTGCTACCTTGAAATCCAAAATCGGCATATCCAGCGTCATCGCTAAGGATGAAGATGATGTTTGGCTTTGAAGTTTTTGCAGCTTGCGCGGTAGTAGTTGCACCGACAAGAGCTAGTGAGGCTAGAGATAGCCCACATGTTAATCGTTTTGTATTCATCTGTTTATGGTTAGGTTTCAAACACAAATATACTCCATTTTTACAAATAAAAAAAGCTATCATGCGAAATTTTCCGCACGATAGCTTTTTTATTACGAAATTGTTAACGACTTCTAGTTAGTCTCAACAAACTGAGCCTTAGCCTCCTCAACGAATGCCAAGATATTCTCCAATGTTGTGTCGCTCTCAACAGAGTGCGATGGCGAGAAGATGTAGCCACCCTCTTTACCCAACTCCAACAACATCTTAGACTCCGCGATAACATCCTCAACAGTTCCGAATGGCAAGGTCTTTTGCATTGACAAACCTCCGTGGAATGCCAAGTGACCCTCCGCGCGGTTGCGGTATGTCTCGATGATCTCCTTAACATCCATAACCTCTGGCTGGAATGGGTTGAAACAGTTAAGACCTGCCGCGATCAAATCGGGGAACAACTCATCAACATCACCACAGCTGTGGATCATAACATACTTACCTGCTGCGTGAGCCGCACCATACATGCGCTGAATACGTGGGTACAAGAACTCCTTCCAGATGTCGTAACCCATGATAAGACCCTTCTGCTGACCCCAGTCATCACCGAAGTAGATAGCGTCGATATCATACTTTACAGCCTCATTGATCTGCGCGATATTGTAGTCGCAGATAGCGTCCAATAACTCATGCACAAAGTCGGGGTTCAAGTAGAAATCCATCAACAGATTCTCGATACCGCGCATACTCCAAGCGCGCTCGTACAACGAGAAACCGATCTGGAACACGCGGAACATATCTGGTTTCTTCTCGATCTCGCTCTCGATATTTACAAAGAAACGTGGGTCAAGTGGATCTGGGAACTTAACACCCCCCATCGTTGGCTCCTCGATCAAAACACCGCGAACATCACCGATATCCTTGTCGATACTTCTATCCCAAACAACCTTGAAAACATCTTGGTAAAGATCCTCGCCAACCTTATCGAAGAAACCGATATCGCTACCCAACTGCAACACGTGGTTGCCCAAAATTGGGTCAAGATCATCTACGCCATAGTGCTCCATGAGCATCTCTTTTGGCTCCTGTGTAAACTTATAAGACCATGGTACATATGGTGGCTTTTTGCCATCGAGAACCATTCTGATAACTTCTCTCTTTGTCATTTTATTTCTGTTTTAATTTTTATACAAGTAGTGAAAAATCTGGCTCCGAAAAGCCTATAGCCACCAGCTCCACTCGACTCATTGCTCCACCCTCTAGTGGCGTAATATTAATTTGTTCGGGGACATATTGAACCATCACGCTCTCGCCCGTAGTCAATGTAACATACCCCTTAACCCTCAGAATATCATCCGACAGCGACGACATGAAACGCTCTAGCCCCTCGCGCGACACCATATTTGTCGCCTTATAGCACTTCGAGATATAACCGCCCTCGCCACACTTCGTCAACTCACCTTTGATACCTTGCTGCTCATATATCGGCTTGCTCAACTCACCATCCAACACCCTCGAGATGTCGATAGCTCCATGGCTACAACTCACGATGTTAGCCAATGGGTTGATCTGTTTCACCATCGCCTCTATCTCCTCCAAGCGACTCTCATCGACCAAGTCAACCTTGTTGACAATGACCGAGTCAGCAACCTGAACTTGGTGTCTAACCCCCGAGATCTTCACCAAGACCTCCAAAAATCTAGGTGCATCGACAACAGAGAGAATTCGCGACAGATAATAGCTCATACTCAACGCCTTATCCTCCATCAACTGAGCAATGGCGATA
Source organism: Rikenellaceae bacterium (assembly GCA_047173185.1). Lineage (GTDB taxonomy): Bacteria > Bacteroidota > Bacteroidia > Bacteroidales > Rikenellaceae > Alistipes. The sequence continues at coordinate 61,506 of JBCQVH010000008.1, read as the reverse complement.
GGGTCGGCAATACCCGTAGCCTCCACAACGACCATATCTATATCGTCTCGCGAGGACAACTCCTTAAGTACCGCCTTGAATTGAGAAAACAAACAAGCGCAGAAGATTGATCCTGTGTTAAGCTCGCGAATAACAAAATCTGTGGTCACCTCCTTGAGGATCTCGCCATCAATGCTACTCTGCGCAAACTCATTCTGAATCACCGCAATACGTCTCTTACCTGCATTGCTTATCAAAAGCTCCTTAAGTAGCGAAGTCTTTCCGCTACCCAAGAAACCTGTAACTAGAAGTATCGGAACTTTGGGTTTAAAACCTACAATCTGCATCCGAAAATATATATCTTCTTATTTCTTATCCAAAACCGACTGGATAGCCGCTGTGATCTCCTCAACTGGTGGAATCAACGACACGAATGTGATGACACCATCAATCAATACCGATGGGATATTTGTCGTTCCGCTCTTAGCCATGAACTCAACACCCTCGGGGGTCTTAACCGAACGCTCAACAACGACAACCTTATCACCAAATGACTCAGCACCGCGAACAACAGCCTCCCACATATATTGACACGCTGCACATCCCGAAGCATCAAGCGTCACAACATCAACCTTGACAACATCCTTCTCAACATACGTAGCCAAATCCAAAGGCTCAACATTCGACATCTTTGGACCCAAAGCGCGAACCACATCCTGCTGATAAGCGTCACCAACCAACTTAGCACACTCAATCAAGTTAGCCTGAGGTGTAGCGTAAGCCAAGTCGCAACCTGGAGCCAAGATAAATCCTCTCTTATCCTCACCTGCAATATCAAGACACTCAACGACATTGCGACGTGTATCATCCTCGTCACCCATCAACAATACAACTGTCAACTTCAAGTTACCTCCGTAGCAGACGTTATATTTAAGGCAGATATCGCGAACAAAATCGAGTGGAATATTCTCATCAATAGAGATGTTATCTGGACCACACTGACACATGATCTCGATGTTGTGCTGTGCGTGACCACATACGAAGAATGATGACTTAGCACCCATCTCCTTAACCGCCGAGAATACCTTTTGACAAGGTTTCAAAACAAACTGCTCGAACTGATCGGGGCCAATCTGGCTACACATTGGATCAACCACCGCAACGATGTCGCAACCAGCCTCAATGTAGTACTTGCTCATTGCGCAGCATACATCTGCACAGAAGTCCATGATTTGGTTAACCTCCTCCTCATCGGTGAACATCTTCATGAAGATATCAGTTCCGCACAAGTGCAAAGCCAAGGTGAAAGGACCTGTGATAAGACCGTAAAGAGCCAACTCAGGGTGCTCAGCGCGCAGACGTCTTGCAACGTTCAACGTCTCAGGAATACGACCATCCGTAGCCTTGGGGATGAACATATCAGCCAAAGTCTTAGTACCTCCCTCACCCATTGGGTGGCTAGTTACTGATGGTGGGTTATCCTTGCTCCATACAAGGTCACAACCCAAGATCTCAGCCTCCATCTGCAAGTCAAACGACACTGGAAGTCCATCTGGAGCATACAACTCAATAGCCTTCTTAAGACCTTGATACATATTCTCCTCGCTACGAAGATACGCCTCGGCATCAACGCCAATCAACGCACCTGCGTGAACTCCAACAAAAGGAACCCATGGTGCACGCTCTACAGGCTCCAAGTTGAAAGCCTTCATTATTAGTTCTTTACCGCTCATTTTTTTTTGATATAGTTTGTTTAAGTTAATGACATAGCTTGGGATCGTTAGACCCTGCGCAAGTAGCAATCGGTTCTTTTGCAGATCGAGCAACCATATTTCTTTGTGATGACCTCTCGACCCGTACCTATCACTCCACTGATGGACTTTATGGGGTGCATCAAGGAGTTTTCGTTGAGCGTAACGCCACAGTTCCCATCATTGAATAGCGAGAATAGTTTCTGTTGCTCCTCAATTCTCCAAGAGCAGTAGCCTGGGCTAAAGCGATTTGTATGTTTGATATCTCCAATCTGCTTTTGGAGATACTCCTCCATATAGTCACCCATCGACTCCACAATAACGCTACCCAAAGAGTCCAAGACAAAGAGCCTTAGAGCATCGTGCGATGCTGTAACCTCGTCATGCCACGCTTGGTACTCGCCCCCTGCCGTAGCGATAAAAAAGACCAACTCCTCCGACTTGCGAAGTAGCGAGGCGATAGTTTTATCAGTTTGGAAATCAACACCCTCGAAAGTGATTGACTCTTTATGGGTCTCGCAGTTGTCGCTCACAAGGTAACAAAAAGCAGGTTTCACAAAACCCAGAGCCTCCTCGATAAGCTCCTCGCAGAGATCACAAATATCGCTTTCGGGTGTTACATCACCATATCCCATCGTACGGTATAACTCGGGACGAGATATGGTGATATCACTTAGTGGCGTCTGAAGATATTCAATCCTCATCACAGTATTGTCGTTACTGAATTATGCGCAAGCAAGAAGCTCACGAGCCTTAGCAACAGCAGAGTTTGCATTCTCACTGAAGCCATCAGCACCGATCTGAGCAGCGAAATCAGCTGTGATAGGTGCACCGCCAACCATAACCTTAACCTTGTCGCGAAGACCTGCAACCTCCAAAGCCTCGATTACAGCCTTCATGTTTGTCATTGTTGTTGTAAGAAGTGCCGACATACATACGATATCAACGCCCTGATCCTGAACCGCTGCAACGAAAGCCTCAGCCTTAACGTTTACTCCAAGGTTGATAACCTCGAATCCGCAACCCTCCAACATAGAGGCTACTAGGTTCTTACCAATATCGTGAAGGTCACCCTCAACAGTGCCGATAGCGATCTTCGCCTGAACATCGCCAGAAGCGTCTGATTTAAGAAGTGGCTTAAGGATATCCAATGATCCCTTCATTGCGCGAGCCGCCATCAACAAGTTTGGAACAAAAGCCTTACCATCTTGGAAAGCCTGTCCGATCTCCTCCATACCCTTGATTAGGTATCCGTCGATAAGCTCTTTTGCTGTGACTCCATCTGCAAGTGCAAGGTTAGTCTGCTCGATTGCGAGGTTCAAATTGCCCTTGACAATTGCCTCTGAAAGTGTGTAGTTTGACATAATGTAATAGTTTTAGAGATTAGTACTGCAAAGTTAAAAATTATATTAATATAACAATTATTTTAGATTTGCATTTTTTTTATCTATATTTGCATTTGTCATCGAAAAGCAAATATTTAACAATATCGCCATGCGAAACATAGAACAAGAGAGAGTCGTCACAAGTGAAAACAACTCTTTTAAATTTAAAACCCTAGAGTGCCGATACTTCCCTAGCCCTCTTCACTTCCATCCCGAGTTGGAGGTGGTATATATTAATAAAGGTGATGGTTTCTGTTTCGCGGCGGATGGGTTTGTTCGATTCCAGCAGGGCGATCTATTCTTCTTTGGAGGCAATCTGTCGCACTACTTTCGAAGTGATGACCACTACTACATCTCTAACGACAGCTCAGACTACTGCCAATCGACATATATTCAGTTTAAGGAGAGCATCCTCCCTGCCGACTATCTCCATATGCCAGGGTGTCGCCAGATCAAAGAGCTGGTGCAGGAGGGGCGTTTCGGAATCAAGTGGAGAGCCTCCCAAATTCCACAATCCATAGCGAGTAAAATTATCGAGATGGAGGACCTCGATGGTTTTGATAGGCTGAAGGAGCTATATAAACTCCTCAACTCTTTGGGCGAGCTTGTGCCACAGGGTAAGACTATCGCCTCGCCAATGTCGGGGTTGGAGGGTGTCGCTGGTGATGTCATCTACCAACGTGTGATGGAGTATGTCAGCCTCAACTTCAAGAGCGACATCATTTTGAGCGATATAGCCGACTACGTAAGCATGAACCACGCCGCCCTGTGTCGCCACTTCAAGGCGAAGGCAGGCATCTCGATTTTCGACTACCTCTCGCGTTTTCGCATAGCCTACGCCAAGGAGCTACTTGCGCGCGAGAGCAGCTGTATTTCGCTGGTCGCCTACAGTTCAGGATTCAACACCATACCCAACTTCAACGTGCAGTTCAAAAAGATCGCAGGCGTCACACCCTCGCAATATCGCGCCTCGATGACGGATAAGGGGTGAAACGCTCTTATCGTGGAGTTTTAATTCTGGTAGAAAATAGAACTCCCCTATAATAGCTTCGAGTGGTTGATGACTTGTTCGTATTTTTCAAGATAAGCAAGAGCCATGACTTTGGAGTTGAAGCAATCCATTGCATACTCGTGGCATCGCTTATGAGAGAAGTCGGCATCTCTAATCGCTTTAGCTATATCATCCTCATCGTTAGATAGATATCCAAACTCATTGGTGACGAGTTCGGGGAGCGATCCCATCTGAGTTCCGAATACGGGAGCACCAAAGTAGAGGCTTTCTGTAATAGCTAAACCAAAAGGCTCATGCCATATTACAGGAAAAATCAAACCTCGTGAACGTCTAAGGTATTTGAGCTTGTTTTCGCCACCGACCATTCCTCTAAAACTAGCATTTGGAGAGAGTGTAAATCTCCATCCCATTTTAAAGTTAAATCGGTAGCCTCCAAGTACTTCAAGATGACCATTAGGTACAGAGTCAATGATTCGTACTGCGCCTTTTACATTCTTGACTTTCCATGATGCTTTAGCTAGAAAGTGGTGGTGATTATCTCTTGTGACGAAATCAGATGTCGAGACCTCTCCATAATCCGCCCAATCTAACCCATTATAAATAAAATGCTTAGAGTTGTAACGTTCAGCGTGGTTTCGTGATACATAGATCGATCGATCAGTGCTATTATTGTGGGCAGCGTTGCCATGAATAGTAACTACATATGGCTCCTTAGTCAACGGGTCAGCACTGCTGTTATAGTGAACTATATCGGTGTTAGCAGGTATTTGCTCGTGTAGAGGAATATTGTCATTAATGTATACTACCTTTGCAAATGGGCATGTACTCCCCTTCTTGGCGAGTAGTGTGATGTTGTGCTTCATCTCAACTAGCTCTTTTGCCAGATACCAAATAACTCTTTGAGTTCCTCCATAGTTGGTGGCAGGCAATAGAGCATTCAAAACTAATACAATATTCATAGCTCTAATTTTTACAATAATCCGCGTCCTGCCTTGATGATTTCGCCCTCCTCGGTGAGTGACTGTGTCAACTTGTCGAGGATACCATTAATAAATGTGCTACTTCCAGGTGTAGAGTAGTACTTCGAGATCTCGATGTACTCATCCATGGTCACCTTGGTTGGGATCTCGGGGAATGACGTAAGCTCCGACATTGCGATAATCATGATGAGGTTATCCATAAAGACAATACGCTCAACATCCCAGTTGCTTGTGAACTTCTCGATATATGCTTGGTTGCGGTTGAAGTTGATAAGCGACTTCTGGAACAGTGTGCGAACAAACTCCTTATCCTCCTCGCTCTTGAACTTCTTGACCAACTTAAGATCCGTGTGTGTTGGACGTACTGAGCTGAGCGTGCGCGCCACAAGAGGCAACACAAAGCTCAAATCACCGCTCCACATGAGCGACTGCTCCTCGATGATCTCATCCAACAGCTCGCAGTTCTGAATCACTGAGACGTAGAATGACTCCCAAAGTGCGACATCCTCCTTCATCGAACTCTCCGGATTGGACATATAATTCTTGAAAGCCTCGGTCTCTGAAAATTGAGCCGCGAGGGTCTTGATAAGCTCTGGAGAACGCTCCCACCCAAGTTTGCGCGCTACGACAGCATCGTTGAGCGAGTCACCATCCTGCACCAACTTCACAAATGCGCTATCTATGAGTTTGGTGTTGGGGTTACGCTCCTCCGCTGTTGCGAGATGTTTCTTCTTGTCAATCTCCTGACGCTCGCGAATATAGTTTGCGATATCAACGGGGAGCATCAAGAGTTGGAGATATAGATCATACGATCTCTCTATTGAGGTCATCATCGACTTCTCGGATGCGAGCATGTTGTCGCCATCGCTTTGGATGTGAGCATAGAGGGCTTTGATAGCCTTAATACGAAGTAAACGTCTACTTAGCATGGGTTCAGAACTTTGTGTGACGACCTTCGCCACGTGTCTATTATATTTCAAAAAAAATAGAGAGGCATCAAGGGATCTACCCTCTCCCCTCTCTGAGTTGAGCTACCAGGATTCGAACCTGGAACGACTGAACCAAAATCAGCTGTGTTACCGTTACACCATAGCTCAATCCGTTGCTCGAAAGCGATGCAAAGGTAAGACTAATTTTTGACTCTACCAAATCTTTGCAGTCAAAAACTCCAAAATAAATTTATATAACATTAATCAATCTTTTGCAACGTATAGCGGAAATATTGCTGCGGATAGTTTGGGTGTGTGAGGATATTGAGCTTTATGGATTGTTCATCGTCCGCATAAATAACATCGCAGATATCAGCTTGCGATCCATCTTCCTCACCCGATGAACACTCTGTGGAGATATCAATCTTCAGTAGAGTTGTTCTTTTATCGTAAGCATACGCCATTATTATGGGGTCACCACTAGGCGTTGTCTCTGTGATGTTGCCTATGATTTTATTTTCTCCAAAGTATTGTGGTTCAAACGTCCATATCATATCAGGTACATAGTTCTCTGACGTTTGCCAATCTGAGCCATTGTATTTTTCAGCTCCTACGAATTGCCATCTCCCTGTTAGGGTTCTCTCTTCTCTCATTTTGTGGTTGTTTTGGGCAGGTAAATCAATAAAAAAATAGCACGAGTGCTAACCAAATCCACCCATGGCACAACCACGCGCCAAAGAAACAGCAGTTAGACCCGTGCTAAAACTAACACGAGCCACTTGCTGTCTCTTTAATCTGCTGTAATCAATCTGATTGTGGTTGTTTTCGGGTGGATTTAAGCAGTAATATCGTATGTAATTATCTTTTCTCTATCTCATTCAGTAATATTTATTGTTTTGTTCGTATGCAAATATAGCAAATATTAACGATATTTATCAAAATTTTAGTGATTATTTAGTCGTGCGGTGTATTACGCAGCATCTCGGGCAGAGGCAACGAGAGTCGCGACAACGAGAGAATCATCGCCACCGCAGCACAACCGCCACTAACCCACAAGATGTTGCCCGAACTATCCTCGGGGATAAAGTAGAACAACATTGCGGTGAGTGCTGCACCAAGGGTTTGACCCACGAGGCGCGATGTCGCCATCACCCCACTTGCCGAACCACTTCTATATATAGGTGCCGAGGACATCAAGACGCTGTTGTTGGGCGACTGAAAGAGTCCAAAGCCAAAACCACAAAGTCCCATTCTGAAGATGATATCAATCTTGCTAGACTCCTTGGTGATTAACGCCAACGAAAAGAGTCCAACCATGAGGCATGTTAAGCCGATGCCACCCAAGACCCCTGCATGGATCTTCTCGACAAGATATCCAGCCGTTGGGGCGGTTATCATGGTCAAGGCTGGCCACGCTCCCATCAACAATCCAGTCTCCACCGCGCTATATCCAAGTCCGCTCTGCAAGAAGAAAGGCAGTGCAACCATCGTCGACATCTGCGCCACAAACGAAAGAATCGAGGTCACCACCGACAACGAGAAGATCGGGATCTTCAGCAGATCAAATGGAAGAATTGGTGATGGACAGCCCAACTGCGAACGGACATATTGATAGCCGACAAGGAGCATCACGACTCCGATGGGTATAACTATTTTTATGTCGACACCGTGCGAGATGGAGGTAACAACAGCAAACAACAATCCAAAAGTTAGGATATGGAGCAGAGCATCGCGCCCCTTGAAGAGCACCGTTGCATGCTTCACGGGATTTTGCGGAATATACCTATATCCTATTAATATGGAGGCGATCCCTAGTGGAATATTGACCAGAAACAACCACTGCCAATTTGCCATAGCTAGGATTGCCGCGGCGAGTGAAGGTCCAAGTGTCGCCATCACGGAGACCACCGTGGAGTTGATACCCAAGCCTCGACCCAACATCCTGCGTGGATAAACAAGCCTCACGATGGAGGTGTTGATACTCATCACGGAGCTAGCTCCTATACCCTGAATAACTCGAAAAAAGACCAACGACTCCAAGCTCCACGACATAGCGCAACCCACCGATGTCACCATAAAGATCACGAGTCCGATGAAGTATATACGCCTATATCCGAAGTAGTCGCCCAGCGCGGCAAAGAGCAACAACGAGACGACAATAGAGATTTGGTAGGCATTGACAATCCAGACCGACTCCGATGGTGTTATGCTCAGCTCCTCAGAGATGGTGGGCAACGCGATGTTGACAATGACACCATCCAACACACCCAACGACACAGCGCATAGAACAGCGACAATTGCCCACAATCGTGCAGGCATAGCTATTCCATCCCACTCTTTGGCAGCGTTTAGGTTTGGGGTCATTTGTATTGGTTCTTAGAAGTTTACGCGCTGTACTGGCTTATGGTTGCTTGTGCCGTTGCGCTCCATCTTCGAGAGTTTGATCTCGTAGAGCAGTGTCTCGAATGGCTCAATCTTTAGCTCCTCATCGCCATCGTCGCCATATGCGAGTTTCGATGGAACCCACGCCTTGATCTCACCACCAGCACCAATCAACTTCAACGCCTCAAGGAGACCTTTGGGGAAGTTGGCGTAACCGCTCTTAACCTCCTTATTGTCGATGATCTTCTCGCCACCAATACGGCTCACCGAGTAGCTGAACTCCACCCAGTCACCAACGTTGCGAGGCATCATCTTCTCATTACCAATCTTGACAACACGGTACGTAAGTCCCGAAGCGGTGCGAGTAAATGTGCGATCCTTATCCGCAATTTCCGCGAGATATCTATCCTCGTAGCCGCGCCTTCGCTCAGGCTCAACATGCACTATATAACGTAGGTATGCCATGCGTGCATCCTCATCATTCATAATAGCTTTGCCCTCGCCATACTGCGCAATCGCCTTAGCCACAACCGCCAAGTTGATTGAGGTGTCCATCTTGATAAGGTTTTGAGCGACACTCATACCCATGATATATGCCAAAGAGTCCGCCTCAGATGTCAAGGCTGCACTTTTTGTAGTTTTGCTATTTTCGCCTCCGCCACACGCCGCCAATGACAGCAACACGATTGCGAATGAGAGAGATAGCTTAATTTTTGAAAAACTCATATTTTTGTAGTCTATTTTTTATTCGACAAAATTGTCACTCCGCAGAGCTTATATAACACTCTCGCACCGACAATTGCATCTATGCGCGCCTTGGCGTTGGGTGTCACCTCAACAACATCAAAGCCCACAATTGTGCGCCCCGACCCAACAACCATCTCTAGGAGATATACCGCCTCGTTGAAGCTCAACCCACCGCAGACTGGAGTCCCCGTATTTGGGCAGTTATCCATCGAGAGACCATCAATATCGAAACTTACATACACCTTCTGAGGTAGTGCATCGACTATTTTTCTGCACTGCTCGCGCCATGTCAACCCCTCGAACTTAGCTCGCGCCATCGACATATCGTCAAACATCGTCACGCGCTCTGAACTCGTCGCCAACTCCAACTCCTCATCGCAGAAATCACGAACGCCAACCTCCACAATCCGCTTAACCGCGGGAACATCCCTCAAGACGTTGTACATGATTGAGGCGTGCGAGTATTCAAAACCCTCGTAAGCATTACGAAGATCACAATGTGCATCAATGTGCAAAATTCCAAATTCCTCGTAGCTCTCGCCCAATGCCTTGATAAGACCGTAGGGGGTCGAGTGGTCACCACCAACCAAGCCGACCAACTTTTGTTGTCCAAGAAGATCGCGACTTTGAGAGTATATATTGTTGTTGAGGCGTTGTGAACCCTCGTTGACGCGTTTGAGCTTGCGCGACACGTAGTCATCCGTCACCAAGCCTCCATCCTCAAGGTGGTCGATGATCTTCTTGGCATCACTGCGCAACGACTGCGACAACTCCGCAATGGAGTAGTCGATATCTGCCGTAGCGATACCCTCGCGCCACGCCTCAGGAGCTGACGAGTCGTAGAGGTCAAGCTGTGTCGACGCCTCAATGATGGCATCGGGAGCGTAGGCTGTACCTGCGCCATACGACACAGAGACATCCCAAGGAGCTGATATAAGTACCAACTTAGACTCCTCGACAGTTGACGGCAATCCGAAATAAGAGCCGTTATCGACACCCACGCCGTTGGGGTTAAAATCAAAAAGATTCATAAATAGATCCAATAATTAGCGCAAATATACTAAAATAAATAGGATTTTCGCACCACTGACATCAATAATATCGTATCTTTGCGCTCTAAACTTATAAATTCAGGGTCGTGAGGATTATTATCGACAGTGCCATACCATATATTAATGGACTCTTTGAGCCTTATGCCGAAGTGTTATATCGCGAGGGTAGCAACTTTCTCGCCGAAGAGGTGCGTGACGCTGATGCTCTAATAATCCGCACGCGAACACGTTGCAATGCAGAGCTACTGAGAGGTTCGCGCGTGAGGCATATCGCCACCGCAACAATTGGGTTTGACCATATCGACCTCGACTATTGCCGACAAAACGGCATTAAGGTGACAACGGCAGCAGGGTGTAACGCGCGCGGAGTGTTGCATTGGTTTGGAGCTTTGATGTCACACCTCAGCGGTCGCGATGGTTGGCAACCTACCCAAAAACGACTTGGAGTTGTTGGCGTGGGAAATGTCGGGCGACTCATCAAGGAGTATGCCGAGGCTTGGGGTTTCGAGGTGGTCTGCTGTGACCCTCTGCGACAAATAGCTGAAGATCTCGACTTTGTGGAGCTAGAGGAGCTTTTGAGGCAGTGCGATATTGTCACGCTTCACACACCTCTCGACTCATCGACACACCATATGGTTGGGGCGCGCGAGATGGCGATGATGAAGAGTGGTGCACTTCTGGTTAATGCGTCGCGTGGCGAGGTGGTCGACAGTGATGCACTACACAATAGCGACTTAAATTTTGCGTTTGATGTTTGGGAGCATGAGCCAAATATCGACAAAGATTTATTACAAAGAGCTAAGATCGCGACATCACATATCGCAGGATATTCACTTCAAGGCAAGGCAAATGGATCATCAATGGTGGTTGCGGATATTGCTCAACACTTTGACATTCCACTTGATGGGTGGTATCCCGACATTGAGAAGATAACCCCTCGCCTTGTTAGTTGGGGCGAGATGCAGAGCGTGATTATGCGCCATATGGATATTGAGGCTGAGAGTCGTTATCTCAAAGATCACCCATCGGAATTTGAACATTTGCGCAACAACTATAACTACAGAGGTGAAATTTTCTAGGGATATTGAACGACTATAGAAAAAAAATATTAACTTCGTGGCTTGAATATATACGAAAGATATGTCAGAACAGAAACTAAAGATAGGAATCACTCAAGGTGATACAAATGGTATTGGCTGGGAGCTGATCCTCAAAATATTTGCTGATAGCCGAATGACGGAGATCTGCACACCTGTTATTTATGGATCTTCTAAGATCGCCGAGGTCTACAAGAAGATGCTTAAAGAGCATGATATCGACTCTCCACAATTTAATATCGCAGCCTCGGCACGTGACGCGCGCAAGGGTAAGGTTAACTTGGTGGAGTGTGGCAACGCAAGCGCAGAGGTCAAGGTTGGTGTTGCTGACCAAGTGGCTGGCGTGGCGGCTGTTGAGGCGTTGGCTAAGGCTGTCGAGGAGATGAAGTCGGGAATTATTGACGCTGTTGTTACAGCACCATTCAATAAGGAGACGGTGCAGAGCACAGAGTTTACACACACAGGACACACGGAGTATATGAGCGCGATGTTCGAGGGCGACTCAATGATGATGATGTGCAGCGAGTTGCTTCGCGTGGGCTTGGTCACGAAACATATCCCATTGGGAGAGGTGAGTGGTGCAATCTCTAAGTCGATCATTGTGAATGACTTGAATAAGTTACGCAAGACGCTCATTAGCGACTTCGGAGTTGTTGAGCCACGTATTGGCGTGATGTCGCTCAACCCACACTCTGGTGATGGTGGTCTCTTGGGCAAGGAGGAGGCTGAGGTTATTGAGCCTGCAATCAAGGAGGCTTACAGTGAGGGTGTCATGGCGTTTGGACCTTACGCTGCGGATGGACTCTTTGCAAATGGAGGGTACAAGAAATTCGATGCAGTGTTGGCGATGTATCACGATCAGGGGTTGATTCCGTTTAAAGCGTTATCGCCCGAGGGTGTGAACTTTACAGCAGGACTTAACGCTGTGAGAACCTCGCCCGACCATGGCGTAGCGTATGATATTGCAGGAAAAGGCGTTGCCGATCCGCAATCTATGCGTAATGCAATATATATGGCGGTGGATATTGTGGAGTCGCGCAGACGCTACTTTAGAGCCTCGGCACACCCATTGCAACGCGCAGAGAGGGAGAAGTCACACCGCGACATGTCAATCAAGGATCTTCCACAACCTGCTGAACATTAGAATTATTTGAAATTACAACCTCATAGTTGGTCGCTTTATTCCGTCTCGTAATTGTGGAAGGGGTGGCGCGCTAGGGGGTTAAAATGATAACAATAAAGAAAATTATGATTAAAGTAACTTTTCCTGATGGCTCACTTCGTGAGTTTGCCGCAGGGACAACTGCCTATGGCGTTGCGGAGAGTATCAGCCCTCGTTTAGCTGCTGACTGCCTCGCTGCCTCGGTCGATGGTGAGACTGTTGATATGTCTTACCCAATTAATGCTGACGCCTCTATCAAGTTCTTCAAGTGGGACGACGAGGAGGGTAAGCATGCTTTCTGGCACTCGTCTGCCCACCTTATGGCTGAGGCGTTGACGGCACTATACCCAGGCATGAAGTTCGGTATAGGTCCAGCTATCGAGAGCGGATTCTACTATGATGTGGACTCTCCAACCCCTATCACGGAGTCGGATCTTGTGAAGATCGAGGCTAAGATGTTGGAGCTAGCTCGCCAAAAAGAGAGCATTGTTCGCACGGAGATCTCTAAGGCGGATGCTTTGAAGCGTTTCGGCGATGCAGGCGAGATCTACAAGTGTGAGCTTATCGAGGAGTTGGAGGATGGAACTATCACCCTCTACACAAATGGTGCGTTTACGGATCTTTGTCGTGGTCCTCATATCCCCAATATGGGCGTTATCAAAGCTATCAAGTTGACCTCTGTTGCAGGTGCTTACTGGCGTGGTAATGAGAAGAATAAGATGTTGACTCGTATCTACGGTATCACATTCCCTAAGAAGGCGTTGCTCGATGAGTATTTGGTTTTGATGGAGGAGGCTAAGAAGCGTGACCATCGTAAGTTGGGTAAAGAGTTGGAGTTGTTCGCATTCTCTCAGCGCGTAGGTCAAGGTTTGCCGTTGTGGTTGCCTAAGGGTGCTGCATTGCGTGACCGCTTGGAGGGTTTCTTGCGTTCGGTGCAGCGCGAGTATGGCTATCAGCAGGTTATGACTCCCGTGATCGGAAACAAGGAGCTTTATGTAACTTCGGGTCACTACGCTAAATATGGAAAGGATTCATTCCAGCCAATTCACACTCCCGACGAGAGCGAGGAGTTCTTGTTGCGTCCGATGAACTGCCCTCACCACTGTGAGATCTACAAGTTCAAGCCTCGTTCGTACAAAGATCTTCCAATTCGTTTGGCGGAGTTTGGTAATGTATATCGTTATGAGCAGACAGGTGAGCTTCACGGACTAACTCGTGTGCGCGGATTTACTCAAGATGATGCACATATGTTCGTACGTCCAGATCAGTTGTTGGAGGAGTTCAAGAATGTAATCGACATTGTACTATATATCTTCAAGACGTTGAAGTTCGAGAACTACACAGCGCAAATCTCACTTCGCGACCCAAAGAATACTGAGAAGTATATCGGTTCGGACGAGAATTGGGAGAAGGCTGAGCAGGCTATCATCACAGCATCGGCAGAGAAAGGTCTCGTTACAACTGTTGAGTTGGGCGAGGCGGCATTCTATGGTCCAAAATTGGACTTCATGGTGAAGGATGCTATCGGTCGTAAGTGGCAGTTGGGAACTATTCAGGTTGACTACAACTTGCCTGAGCGTTTCGACTTGACATATAAGGGTGCGGATGATAAGTTGCACCGCCCAATCATGATCCACCGTGCACCATTTGGTTCGATGGAGCGTTTTGTGGCTGTTTTGTTGGAGCACACTGGAGGTAAGTTCCCATTGTGGTTGTCACCAGATCAGGCTGTTGTGTTGCCTATCTCGGAGAAGTATAACGACTACGCTGAGAAGGTCTCTAAGTACCTCAACCGTCACGATGTCCGTACTCAGGTGGATGATCGTAATGAGAAGATCGGACGTAAGATCCGCGACAATGAGTTGAAGCGTATTCCATTCTTGTTGATCGTAGGCGAGAAGGAGGAGGCTGATGGCTTGGTTTCGGTTCGTGCTCAGGGTGAGGGCGACAAGGGTCAGATGTCGATGAAGGAGTTTAGCGACTACGTAAATGCAGCGGTTAAGGCTGAGATTGACGAGAACAAACTCAACAAAGACGAGGAGTAGCTAACGTGACCCAGTGGGGTCTGTATTTATAAAAGATGGTGCCCAATTGTAAATTTTGAAAAAAGTTTGACAGTTGGGTACTTTTTTTGTATAAACTATTGCGCGTTAAGGAAAAAAAATCATACCTTTGCAAAAAGTAAAAAGTAATAAAAAAGTTTAACTAAATTAGGAGGACAAAGCTATAGCAGCACCAAAACCATTCCAGTCGAGACCCTACACACCAGGGAACGCAACACGTCCAAAGCCAGCAGGTGGAGGTATGCGCGGTCGCAGATTGCCCGAGAAGGAGAATCCACACCGCACAAACAACGAGATCAATGTACCACAAGTTCGCTTGGTGGGTGATAATATCGAGGAGTCAAGCGTAATGTCTACGCGCGATGCTTTGAAGCTCGCGGACGAGATGGAGTTGGACTTGATCGAGATCTCTCCTAAGGCTGAGCCTCCAGTATGTCGTATTGCCGACTACTCTAAGTTCCTCTATCAGCAGAAGAAGAAGGCTAAGGAGTTGAAGGCTAACCAGACAAAGGTGGTTATTAAGGAGATTCGTTTCGGACCTCAGACCGATGACCATGACTATAACTTCAAGCTCAAGCATGCTGAGAACTTCTTGAAGGAGGGTTCAAAAGTTAAGGCTTATGTATTCTTTAGAGGTCGTTCAATCGTCTTTAAGGAGCAGGGCGAGATCTTGTTGTTGCGCTTTGCAACGGCACTTGAGGAGATCGCAAAGGTTGAGGCAATGCCTAAGTTGGAGGGTAAGAAGATGAATATGATCTTGGCTCCAAAGGTTAAGAAATAGAGTCAACAGAGATGTTGAACAGATAATGAGATAAGAGCTATGTGCAGATGCACGTAGCTCTTGCCGTCTCTGAAAACACACACATAAAAATATAACACATGTATAATTTCCAATTTAAAAACCCTACTAAGCTACTGTTTGGTAAGGGAATGATTGCACAGATTGCAGCCGAATTACCTAAGGACAAGAAGATCATGGTCACTTTCGGTGGCGGTAGTGTTAAGAAAAACGGAGTCTACGATCAGGTCGCGGCAGCACTTGAGGGATTTGACTACATCGAGTTCTGGGGCATTGAGCCAAATCCAACTATCGAGACACTTCGCGAGGCTGTAGCTTTGGGTAAGCAGGAGGGGGTCGGTTTCTTGTTGGCGGTTGGCGGTGGATCTACCGTGGATGGAACAAAGCTGATCTCTGTGGCAATTCCCTCAGAGGCTGATGGTTGGGATCTTGTTGTGGGCAAAGAGGCTATTGGTGAGTGCTTGCCTTATGCGTCGGTCATCACACTTCCAGCTACGGGTTCTGAGATGAACAAGGGCGCGGTGATCTCGAATAAGGCGACAGGTGAGAAGTACCCATTCTACTCGACATATCCGCAGTTCTCGGTTCTTGATCCCGAGACAACATTCTCATTGCCAGCGTATCAGGTTGCGTGCGGAATCACAGATACATTTGTTCACGTCATGGAGCAGTACTTGACCAAGAGCAACATCTCACCACTTATGGATCGTTGGGCTGAGGGTATCTTGTTGACACTTGTTGAGGTTGCGCCAAAGGTCAAAGCTAACCAAGAGGACTACGAGCAGATGTCAAATTACATGCTCTCGGCAACTATGGCACTCAATGGCTTTGTCTCGATGGGCGTTCCACAGGATTGGGCGACACATATGATCGGTCACGAGATCACGGCACTCACGGGCTTGACTCATGGAAACACACTAGCTATGGTACTCCCTGCGTTGATGAGCGTTATGCGCGAGCAGAAGATGGAGAAGATCTTGCAGTATGGTGAGCGCGTCTGGGGCATCACTGAGGGGACAAATGATGAGCGCGTAGATGCAGCAGTTAAGGCTACGGAGGAGTTCTTCCGCAGCGTTGGTCTCAAAACTCGTCTCAGCGAGAATGGCATTGGCGCAGAGGTACCAGCGGAGGTTGTTGCTCGTTTTGCGAAGCGCGGAACTAAACTTGGTGAGCAAGCTAACATCACCTCAGATGTTGTTGCTCGCATCCTTGAACTCTGCAAGTAATCGCAACATCTGCGACAAAAAAGAGCTACCTAGGTTGCGCAACATAGGTAGCTCTTTCTATTTGCAAAAGTGGGTTAATCAACCCTTGCGCTTAACGATGATCTTATACTCCCAAGGGGCAAAGATCTTATCAACCCAACTATTTAGCTGCATCTCCTCGCCTGAGAGACCATCGACATATGTATCGGTATATATTCCCGTATTGAATTGACCTCTAACGGTATATGGTGACATATTCATCATCGCAATAACGCGATCCTCGCCACTCTCGCGCACCAAGATCATAAGGCAATCCTCGGCGTTGTTGTGAATGGTTGTCCACATACCACCGCGCTCACCAGCACGAAGCGACGTACATGAGTGTTTGAGATCAATAAGTTTGCGATAGTACTCTGTCTTCTCGCCTGCAACATACAGCTCCTCGGGAATAGAGTCGCGCTCGAAGAACTCAAACGAGTGGTCATACCCCACCTCTTGACCAGTGTAGATCAACGGCATACTCCCTGGAACGACAAACGAAAATAGGGTCATCAACTCTAGTGCATCACCAAAACGACTCTGCTCAGTACCCTGCCATGAGTTCTCGTCATGGTTGGATGTAAACGCCATCTTCATCGCCCACATTGGGTATGTCTGTTGACTCTTATAGAGGTGATCGCGAATAGCATCAGCACGACGACGACCCTGCGCAACATCGCACATAAGGTGGTGAAGCTCCCACGCGTAGCAGACATCAAAGGCACGATCGAAGAGGTTAAGTTCCTCAGCCTCAGCAAGCATAAAAATATCAGATTTCATCTTGTGAAGCTCCGTAGAGACCTCCTGCCAAAACTCAATAGGCACCAACATAGCCATATCACAACGGAATCCATCAAGTCCCCTCTCAACCCAAAACTTCATGGCGTCAATCTGTCCGCGCCACACATCGTGGTTGGCGTAGTTGAGCTTTGCGGTGTCGCTCCAATCCCACGGAACTAGAGCCTCACCACTCTCATCGCGCTCGTACCACTCGGCAGGACACTCCGTGATCCACCTTGCATCGCGAGCTGTGTGGTTGGCAACCCAGTCGAGAATCACCTTCAGACCTAGGCGGTGCGCCTCAGCCAAGAAAGCATCGAAATCCTCCAAAGTTCCAAACTCGGGGCTAACTTCACAGTAGTCAGCAATGGAGTAGTAAGATCCCAATGAGCCTTTGCGCTCCTCGACACCGATGGGATATATCGGCATCAACCAAACCGCGTCAATACCCATATCGACAAGAAACGGCAGACGTTCACGCGCTGCGTTAATTGTGCCTTGAGGCGTCAATTGACGAATATTCATCTCATATAGAACTGCGGAGTAACTCCAAGAAGGGTGTATCATAAAGCCAAATGTGTTTATTATTAAAAATATCAAAAACGGATATTTGCAAATATAATCTTTTTTGGGTGATAATAATCATAAATTCCGATCTAAATCGTTATATTTGCAATGTTTCTGCCAAGGGTAACGCGACAGGACATATATAAACACTAATTCGTAGATGAACATATTCACTCGCATAGCCAATGGTTGGAGGTCGCTCTTTAAGCGTCGCCGTTTGAGCCTTCAAGACTCAAACAACCACCACACCATCTGGTATACATATATCTCACCTGCAAACCTACTCATGGCGTTGATAACCTTTGTGTTGATCAACTTCGTGGTGGTCTTGACGCTCGTGGGTTACTCGCCAATCTTGGAGCTGCTCCCAGGGTACAAAACCGAGGCTAGCCGTTCGCGCGAGAGCATGATCCACAACATCTTGAAGATTGACTCGATGGAGCGCGTCATCAACGATATGATGCTCTACAACGACAACATCGCACTCATCATGGAGGGCAAAACCCCAGTGGTGAGGAGTAGCCACCTCAGCGACAGCATATCACTCGACAAGAGCATGCCATCGCCTACGGAGTTCGACAAGGCACTGCGCGAGGAGATGGATGGCGATGGTATATATAGCCTTCGTCGCGCCCAAGCGGCACAAAATATCAACAGCGGAGGTGTGACGCTCATCGCCCCAATAGATGGTGAGATCACCAAACGATTTGATCTCAAGGAGCGCAGCTATGGCGTTGAGATCACAGCAGCCCCCGAGTCGAGGGTTGAGGCGGCAGGCGATGGCGTTGTGATGGGTGCGCACTGGAGTCCCACGGAGGGAAATGTTGTTGAGATTATCCATGCCGACAATATCATCACCTCGTATCGTCACCTTTCGCAATCGCTTATCAGCAAGGGCGACAGGGTGAAGGCTGGCGAGGTGATTGGATATAACGACACCTCAAAGCCCTTTATTTTCGAGTTGTGGGACAATGGAAAACCCACAAACCCTGAGAGTTACATAATTTTCTAAAGTTAGGAATGAGACAGAGATTGACAATTTTAGGCTCAACAGGGTCAATAGGCGTTCAGACGCTCGACATCGTGAGGGAGAACCCTGAGATGTTTGAGGTGACCACGCTCACCGCCAACAATGGCTGGGAGCAGTTGGCGCGTCAAGCTATCGAATTTGATGTCGACTCGGTGGTCATTGCCAATGAGTCACTATACACTCCCCTCGCGGAGGCGTTGAAATCACACCCTATCAAGGTATACGCAGGTGAGGCGGCACTCGAACAGATCTGCACCAACTCGGAGGTTGACGTTGTTGTCAACGCCTTGGTGGGTTATGCAGGTTTGCGACCCTCGGTGGCGGCTATTGAGAGCGGCAAGAAGTTAGCCCTCGCAAATAAGGAGTCGCTAGTTGTCGGTGGCGAGTATGTCATGAAGTTGGCTACGGAGCGAAAAGTTCCCATCTTGCCGATTGACTCTGAGCACTCGGCGATATTTCAATGTTTGATAGGCGAGAGTGCACCAATACGCAGGGTTATACTTACATGTAGCGGAGGGTCGTTTCGAGACTACCGATGCGAGGATCTCGAAAACGTAACGGTCAAAGAGGCTCTCAACCATCCGCAATGGAGCATGGGATCGAAGATCACCATCGACTCCTCGACACTTGTGAATAAGGGTTTCGAGGTGATTGAGGCGCATTGGCTCTTTGGTCTTGAGGCGGAGAAGATAGATGTTATTCAACACCCTCAGTCGGTGGTTCACTCGATGGTGGAGTTCGAGGATGGAGCTATCAAGGCTCAACTTGGTACTCCTGATATGCGTATGCCCATCAGCTTGGCTTTGATGTTTCCGCAGAGAGCCAACCGCCCTCAGGAGCAGTTTAGCTTTCTGGACAACCCTACCCTATCGTTCGAGGCGGTGGATAGGTTGAAGTTCCCTGCCCTAGACATCGCCTACGATGTTTTGAGACGCGGAGGCACAGCGGCATGTACCATGAATGGAGCTAACGAGGTGGCTGTGGCGACATTCCTCGCTGGAGGGTGCAAGTATCTCGACATCGTCAAGGCGATCGAATATGCACTAACAAAGAGTGATTTTTCACTTTCGGCATCGCTCGACACCTACGCAGCGGCAAATATAGAGTCACGGAAATTGGCTGCCGAATATCTTAAATTGTAAATAAAAAAATAGAATATAAATGGAAATCCTAATCAAAGTAGTACAGTTTTTTCTCTGCTTCACGCTCCTCGTGGGCATCCATGAGTTTGGACACTTTATCGCAGCTCGCATCTTCAAAATTCGTGTTGACAAGTTCTATATCTTCTTCGACCCTTGGTTCTCGATCTTCAAATTCAAGAGGGGTGACACGGAGTATGGACTAGGCTGGCTACCCCTTGGAGGTTACTGCAAAATCGCAGGAATGATCGACGAGAGCATGGATAGTGAGCAGCTGGCTCAACCCGCCAAGCCCGATGAGTTTAGAAGTAAACCTGCGTGGCAGCGTCTGATTGTGATGTTGGCAGGAGTGACGCTCAACCTTCTTCTCGCGATACTTATATATATAGGTATCAGCTACACGTGGGGTGACAAGTACTTCGCCAATGAGCAGGCGCGTTGGGGCTACAACTTCAACGAGGTGGGTGAGGAGCTTGGCTTTGTTGATGGAGATAAATTTGTCTCGATTGGCGGTGAGGTTGTTGACGACACCTCGAAGATCCCTATGCAGTTGATCTTGTCGGAGGGGGACAACACCGTTGTTGTTGAGCGCGGAGGTCGCAAGGTGGAGGTTGTCATTCCGCTAGAGCGATTGATCGCACTGCGTCAAGAGAAATCTATTGGATCACTATTCTCATTGCGCATGCCATTTATTGTCGACAGCGTGGCTAGATCTTCAGCCTCAGCACTTCAAAAAGGGGATCAGGTTGTTGCGTTCAATGGCATTCGCATGGTGGACTTCGAAGAGTACAAGATAGCTCTGAAGGAGCTTGCCAACAGCGACATAACACTATCAGTTATGCGCGATAACACTCTTGTAGATTTAGTGTTGCCCGTCGACGAAAATGGAACAATTGGCGTCACAACACAATATCCATTCACACTCAACACCAAGGATTACACACTCTTTGAGGCTATCCCAGCAGGTTTCCGCAAGGCTGGATCTACGGTATCTTCATATTGGGATCAACTTTCGCTCATCGTCAAGCCCGAGACTCAGATGTACAAGGAGTTGGGTGGTTTTGTCGCTATTGGAAGCATGTTTTCGAGTGAGTGGAACTGGTACGACTTCTGGATGAAGAGTGCCTTTTTGTCAATTATTTTGGCGGTGATGAATGTTCTGCCGATCCCAGGATTGGATGGTGCACACGCGATATTCACCATCTGGGAGATCGTCACACGTCGCAAACCTAGCGATAAATTCTTGGAGAGGGCGCAGATGGTCGGCATGATTTTGCTCTTTGCGTTACTTCTCTACGCCAACGGAAACGACTTCTATAGATTGATATTCAAGTAGATACTCGATGGCAAAAGTCAAGAAAGCATACTTCTGCAAAAATTGCGGTTTCGACGCTCCAAAGTGGTTGGGGCGTTGTCCCTCATGCGGAGAGTGGAACACATTCACGGAGGAGATTATCGCCAAGGAGAGCAGCTCCATAGCGGCCACCGTGGCGAGAGTTCCGACCTCGAAACCCCAACGCGTAGCGGATATTACGGAGAGCAACCACACACGTATCGACATCGGCAACAGCGAGGTTAACAGGGTGTTAGGTGGCGGCTTAGTCCCTGCGTCGCTGATCCTTTTGGGTGGAGAGCCTGGCATCGGAAAGTCGACTCTGAGCCTACAACTTGCGCTGCGTAACAACGGTCTTAAGACATTATATGTCTCGGGCGAGGAGTCGGCGGAGCAGATCAAAATGCGCGCAAATAGAATTGGCGTAGGCAATGAGGAGTGTTTGATCTACACCGAGACGCTGCTCGAAAATATCGTTACACAGATCGAGGAGATCGACCCCGACCTTGTGATAATCGACTCAATACAGACCATCTACACCAACCTCTTGGAGTCGTCGGCAGGTAGCGTCTCGCAAATTCGCGAGTGTGCCGCGACACTTTTGAAGTATGCCAAGGGACGCAACACCTCGATTGTCATCATTGGACATATCACCAAAGATGGAGCCATCGCAGGACCTAAGATTTTGGAACATATTGTCGATGTTGTCTTACAATTTGAGGGCGACAACAACAACGTCTACCGCATACTTCGAGGTATCAAGAACCGCTTTGGCGCAACTTTCGAGATTGGAGTTTTCGAGATGTTGGACAATGGACTCAAGGAGGTGGACAACCCTTCGGAGATCCTGCTTTCACACTACGACACACCTTTGAGTGGCATTGCCGTTGGTGCAGCAGTGGATGGCATACGCCCATATCTCATTGAGGTGCAGGCTCTTGTTGGAGGTGCTGCATACGGAACACCCCAACGCAACACCACAGGTTTCGACTCCAAGCGCATGAATATGTTGGTTGCGATACTCGAAAAACGTGTCGGTATGAAGATGTTCCAAAAGGATCTATTCTTGAACTTCGCAGGAGGTTTCAAGGTCTCAGACCCCGGTATGGATCTCGCCATCATCGCATCAATCATATCATCCTATTATGATCGCCCAATTGGTGAGGGGATCTGTTGCGCTGGCGAGGTGGGACTATCGGGCGAGGTGCGCCCAGCCGCACGTACCGATCAGCGTATCATCGAGGCAGCACGCCTAGGTTTCAAGCGCATCATCGTCTCAGCATATATCAGCAAGGGGGTAAAGCGCGCAAAAGGTATCGAGGTTATCGAGATTCAAAGCATAGACCAACTCCCTAAGGCTCTGTTTGTTACTGAGTAACAACTTCCGCACTATCCTCCAACTCAATAAGTCGACGGCAGTGCTTTCGAAAACTCTCCTCGTCGTGGGACATGCTACGCAGTTGTTGCAACCCATCTAGGTTTTGGCGCGTAAGGATTGGGATTTTGATATATCCATTGTCGCCATATTTAGCGATTATATGCTCCAAGATCCTATCAATATGCTCCTCTAACGTGTAGTTAGCGAAGTGTTTAAGACTATGGTAGTAGGCGCGCATTATTATCAGATCGGGGTTGATTATGCGGTCGGCACTGCTGAGAATTTTTCCATACATTGATCGGGGCTCGCCCTTTGCCGATGCTCGATGATCCTCTATCGCCTCGGAGATAATAGTTATCTGCTCGGGGGTGAAATATCCTTGGATGAAGCTATCCTCGCGGAGCATTCTCGCGGAGGTGATGTGGTGTGTCTCGCGCCCCTCAACCAATCCAAGATCGTGAAATATCGCCGCCGTGTAGAGCATATCACAGTCGACATCATACCCCTCAGCAAGCTCCAACGCTCCAGCCACAACAGCCTCAATATGGTCGCAATTGTGCCCTTTGTCGTAGGCATCACTCTGGGCATACTGTGGCAAAATTTCTCGTAGGAGATATCTTTTCAACTCATCACTTTTCATAATTGCTCTCGTTAATCGGCATCGACAAAAATAGTAAAAAATACTATACATTATCTTAACGCGACAAAAAATAGAGTTAAGAGATCCTTTTTATCCATAAAAAGTTATAACTTTGTGTGAAATTAACCGAAACTAAACCTATAAACTATATGAAAAAAATGAGACTAATGACTATTCTCTGCGCGGCACTTGCACTCTCCGCTATGGGAGCGACTGCGGCAAATGAGAGTTCAACACCCACAACTGCGGAGGTAGCTAAAGGCTATCCACAAACCGACCGCACTAAACTTCTACTCAATGCCGACTGGAAATTCCACCTCGGAGATCCAGAGGCTAAATTCTACCTCACCTCAACAAGCGACAAAGATTGGGAGAGCGTAACAATCCCCCACACCCTAGAGCTTACCGACATCAAGCTCAACGACTATCAAGATACCAAGGTGCAGGAGACATTCCAGCGCAAAGTGGGTTGGTATCGTCGCGATATCTTCGTTCCAAAGTCGGACAAAAGGGTCTACATCGAATTTGAGGGTGTGCATCAGATCACAACCCTCTGGGTGAATGGTCGCAAGGTGGGCACTCACAGCGTTGGCGGATATACACCTTTCAACTACGACATCACCGATTTTGTGAAGCGTGGCATGAAAAACCAGATCACCGTGCTTGCCGACAACCGCACAAGTCAGGTTGCACCGCCCGATCCAGGTCCATTTGACTATGTGAAATTCAGCGGTCTCTATCGCGATGTATACCTCGTGGAGAAGAGTCCAATGCACATATCGTCTAACCTAGAGTCGATGAATAGTGGCGTTACAATCACCACGCCATCAGTCGATTATGTCAACGGCAACGCAACAATAGACATCCGCACCGAGGTGCACAACCAGAGCAAAAAGAGCCAAAAGGCGACACTCGTGCAGCGCGTTGTCGATGCCAAAGGCAATGTAGTTCTCAAACTTAGCGAGACTGCCAAGATCGAGGCTGGTAGTCGCTACCGCTTTGCTCAGATTGGAGGTATCGAGAAGGATCTCAAACTGTGGAGCATCGATAACCCCAACCTCTACATGGTCAACACAACGCTCTTTGACGCTGAGGGTCGCGCAATAGATGTTGTAGACAATCGCATGGGTGTTCGCAAGGTGGAGTATGACCACGAGACAGGTTTCAAGCTCAACGGCAAGAACATCGAGTTGGTGGGTTTCAACCGCCACCAACACTTTGCATATATTGGCGATGCTGTGCCAAACTCTCTGCACTATCGCGATATGGTTCAATTCAAAGAGTTGGGGCTTAATTGCGTCCGCACAGCTCACTATCCCCAAGATGATGAGTTGATTAAGGCGTGTGATGAGCTAGGAATTTTGGTATACGAGGAGGCTCCAACATGGATTAGCATGTCTAAGGATAAGGAGTGGTTTGCCAACTTCCGCCGCGCAACACAGGCGATGATTCGCAACCACAAGAACTCACCATCGGTGATAATTTGGGGTGCAGGAATCAACCACCGCGGAGCTGTTGCGGAGTCTCAATTTGTTGTTAAGCAGGAGGACCCCACACGTCTCACAGCGTCACAGAACAGCCGCTGGACAGGTTGGCAGACAAGCAACTGGACAGATATCTTCGCAAATATGAACTACGGACCTGGTATCTGGAGTCGCGAAGAGCCACTTCTCGCAATGGAGGGATGGTATGGCCCTGAGGCGTTAGCTCCATACTTCCGCGATCCGATGATGCCCGGAATGATCTCATGGACGGCACACGCCTACTACACATTCCACGTATTTAAAGGTATGGATGAGGGGATGACCGTGCGCACACGCCTCGGAGCGATGGACGCATTTAGATACCTCAAAGAGGATAGACTCATGTGGTATCCTGCGGAGATGACATCAGAGCCATATATTTATGTAGCTGACTCATGGGGTCAAGACCTTGAGATGCTCACAGTATACAGCAACGCAACGCAGATTGAGCTATTCGTGAATGGCAAGAGCGCAGGCAAATATGAACCATCATCGGCTCTCAAATATAACGGCCTTTCGCACGCACCATTCGAGATCACCGACCTCCCCTACGAGGATGGCGAGCTTAATGTTGTCGGTTATCGTGATGGTCGTGTGATGGCTGAGAAGTCGATATTCACACCATCCGAGGCGACAAAACTCAACCTCATAGCCCATACATATGGTGTCGATATGCTTGCTGATGGCAACGATATTGTCATCGTTCACGCGGAGGTATTGGACAAGAACGGCATGCGTATTCGCGACTTCGAGGGTCAAATCTCATTCTCGATAAAGAGCGGTGACGCGACAATCGTAGGCGACGAGATCAAGGAGGGTTTCAACCCCGTAAATATGATAAGTGGTGTGGGTAGCGCACTAATTCGCGCAGGTAAAAAGGCTGGTAAAATTGAGGTTACAGCGAAGTGTGGCGCGCTATCATCATCGACCGTAGCGTTCGAGAGTGTCCCTGCAACAGTTGACTGCATGGCGGCTAACTCTTACCCAATCAACGACATAGAGTCTATACATGTTGACCTTGGCGGAAAAACACAGCTTGTTCAGTTTGGTTGGACTGGTTGGGACTGCGAGGAGGGAAAATCGGCAACAGCAGCTATCATCCCTGCACAGTTGGGCAACTACGTAGCAGGATCTGTTCCTGCTACAACCGAGGCGAGCGAGATTGTTGATGCCGACACAGCAGGTGCATATAAGTTCACAATCAAGAGCAACTCAGCAGATGGAATCCTCCGTTGGTTGGGCGAAATGAACGTTATTGGACAAGACAACTTCGTTTATGGCGATGGTGTGCTAGCGATGGATAAGAGGGGTGTGACAATCGAGATCGAGAACCTCCCAGCAGGTGAGTACACCCTCTCGACATACCACCACGCACCAAGCTCAAACACCGACTCTATGGATCCGAACCTTGAGCGACTTAAGAAGGAGTCGATACACAAGCTCCCATACTCGAAGTCGTTCTCAATCGCGGTGGATGGCAAAAAGCAGTTGAGCAAGGTTGTCCCAACATCGGGAAAACAACAGCAACTAGCACAGCCAACAATCGCAAAGGTGAAATTTTCAGCTAAGAGCGACAAAAAGGTAGAGATCTTATTCAAGAGCAACGATGACACATCGGGAATCTGGATCAACGGATTTGTCCTCGAACGAGAGCTATAAACATTGTACACAGACCGAGGACTGCCCTAACGCTGGGCAGGCGGTGCGGAGCCGCACGGGCATTTTTCCCTAGCGGTCATGTGGCACGCACTTTTTCTAGAAAAGTGCGTGCCACATGCCGAGGCTCCACCGCTCCATATGCTACTCACACATATTTCGCTGTCTCTCTGTCACACAGCCCAAGCACTACCCTACTTTAGCCCTGCGGCGATCATGATTCGCTTTGCGATATCTGTGTTGTCGTAGTAGCCGCTAAATATTGATGCTCCTGCACCCTGCGCAAATACCATCACGGGTACTCCAGTGTGGCGGTAACTGGTGAAGTCGACACCCGACTTATTATTCAAGATATGTGTACATGTCGTTGTGAATGGGTCGTAGCCTCCGAAAGCTGCCAGATATCTATCGGCATCGGTGAAACGACTCTTCTTCGCGCTCTTCATATATGCGTCACGAAGTCGCGACACCTCAAAATCCGACAGCTCCGTTGTTGCTGTAATGACGCCATCCGAACCATCCTTAACATCGTTTGTGAATCCGAACTCCTGACATGCAAACGCCAACAACTTATCGAACGACTCACCTTTCTCAATTTTTTGCTTCACCTCGAAGGTAAACTCTAGGTACGAGGTTTTTGAGTTGGCGAGGAGTTTAAACGCAGACTTGTAGCCTGTTCCAGCGAAACCGATTGTCAAACCACCGCAATCGTGATCGCCCGTCACAACGATAAGTGTCTCCATGGGGTGCTTCTTGGCAAACTCCAAAGCCACAGCGATAGCCTCATCAAAGGCTACAACTTCATAGGCGGCTGTTGCGGCATCGTTGGCGTGACATGCCCAGTCGATCTTTCCACCCTCGACCATCATGAAGAAACCATTCTCGTTGTCGAGGATCTCGATACCCTTCTGCGTAAATTGAGCAAGAGAGATCTTATTGTCGACCTTCTCGATCTTCGCAAGGTCGATTGTGTAGGGCATTGCCGACCCATCGCCAGTATACTGCTCATTTGCCAACATATCAAGAGTGGCGATGATGGGTTGCGACTCACCACTCACCACAGCATCAAACTCCGCCTTGGTCGTAACGTACTTAAAACCAGCCTCCTCAGCTCTCTTTTTATATGTTGCATAGGCTGTCGCCTTATCTACCCCCTCAGCCTTTGCACGCTTATCAATGCGCACTGTTCCGCCACCGAAATAGTCAAATCCCGAGGTTAGAAGTTGATCCGATATTGCAGGGTACTTATTGCGACTTGGCGAGTGCGCATAGAAACATGCAGGCGTCGCATGGTCGATACTCACGCTAGAAACGATACCCACCTTCATGCCCTTAGCCTTAGCCATCTCAGCCATCGTCTTGATCTGCTGACCATCGGGAGTCTCTGATATTACACCTATATTTGTTTTACTTCCCGTTGCGAGGGCTGTACCTGCCGCTGCGGAGTCGGTGATATATCTATCTGCGGAGTTGGATGTCGCAAGACCTGTGACACTCAACGTTTTAAGATTTAGACCCTCGATTTTTGAATCGGACTCCGTGAGTTTGGCGTAGTTGCTCTGAAACTCCTCTGATGTCAACGCCGCCTCGGCAAGACGCACCTGCGTAGCGGTCATTCCATCACCAATAAAGTAGAATACATACTTGGCATCTCCAGCCACACCGCTCATATCGGAGCTAGAACTAGATGTTGAACCTCCGACACACGATGCCGAGATCACTGCGATAAATGCTATCGCAAAGAGTTTGAAAGTTAGTTTCATAATGAAAAAATATTATGCCTCAAAAGTATAGCTTTGTCGCCATTTTACAATGAATAACATATTAATATTTGCTTAATTTTTCGGATTTGCACTCTCTGACCCCCAAATCTAATAGTTTTTAGGTAGAGAGATCTACACTTTTTACCTATTTTTTGTTATTGCACAGTATACCACAATGCACTACTTTTGTAACTGTAGAGATGCCAACTCTACAACGTGATTTTAGAAGTTATGTATGTGTTTATTTCAGGTGTAGGCAGCGATTTATTAAGCCATATCCAAACCTCCCCCAAATTGAATTATCGGAGAGATGCTGTGTGTGAACATCTCTTCGATAATTTGTTTTTGTATTATACAATAAAGTTACTATCTTTGTAGTAATTTTTTTTGAAAACCTCTCATGAATAGAAAAACAATATCGCTCCTCGCCATAGCATTAACCCTTGTAGCCACAATAATCTGGCTACTCTCAGCTCCAGCAGAGTGCACCCCCTCGATAGTCACAAAGGTAGTAAAAAAATCCCCAACTCCAATAAATATGCTCATCACAAATGAGATGAGCAACTTGGAGACGACCAGAAGTTTCGACAAATCAATTGAATACTTCATGCGTCGTTGGGAGCTAACAGGTGGCTCTTTCGCCCTAATGCGCAACGATAGCCTCATATATGCCAAAGGCTACGGATATGCCGACAAACGCAAGGGTGAGATGTGCGACGTGAAGCATGTATTTCGAATTGCATCGGCTTCGAAGCTCATCACCGCAACGGCCATCATGAAACTCATTGAACAGGATAAGCTCACCCTAACAGATAAGGTCTTTGGCAAGGAGGGCATCCTCTGCGACACCTCATTTCTAAATATTCGCGACAAGAGGATGGAGCGCATCACTGTCGAGCACCTCATGCGCCACACCTCGGGTATACTCCCCCCCATTCAAGACCCTGCTTTTGGAACATACACCGTTGCGCAATCTATCGGCGCAAAGCTACCCCTAACAGCCGATGATCTAATCCTTTATGCCACACGCTACCGCCTCCGCTCCATGCCTGGCGACAGATACCGCTACTCCAATCTGGGGTATATAATCCTCGGAAAAGTGATCGAGAGGGTTGCAGGGTGCAGCTACGAAAGCTATGTCAAAACAAACATTCTCGAACCTGCTGGATGTTACAATATGTTCATTGGTCGCAACTTCAGCAAGCACAGAGCACCTAACGAGGTTCACTACTACGAGGTCAAGGAGGCTGAGGAGGTGGAGGCATACGACGGCAGCGGACGCATGACCATGAAGAGCGACGGAGGAAACG
This sequence comes from Rikenellaceae bacterium, assembly GCA_047173185.1. Taxonomy (GTDB): domain Bacteria; phylum Bacteroidota; class Bacteroidia; order Bacteroidales; family Rikenellaceae; genus Alistipes. The sequence goes on along the minus strand of JBCQVH010000008.1, from coordinate 31,805 downwards.
ATGTTAACCTGCTCAGTTCGGCAGGAGGATGGGTAGCCTCATCCGTAGAGTTGTTACGCTTTGTCGCCTCTATCAACGGCAACAAATCCAAATCTGACATCCTCACCAAAGAGAGCGTCGAGGCGATGACCTACGACAGCAAACGCTATAAGCCAATGGGTTGGGCATCAGTGCGCGGTCGTGAGTGGCTTCGTAGTGGCTCAATGGCTGGCACAACAACCCTCATCAAGCAGCAGAAGGATGGCTACACATGGGTCTTTGCAACCAACAGCTCCGCATGGATTGGCTACCACCTCAGCGACAGAATATCATCGCACATATCGCGCGCTGTGGACAGGGTCAAGGAGTGGCCACAACGCGACCTCTTCGCCATCGAGGAGCGCGACATCACACCTGCGGAGAGGGAGATGGCCGAAATACTCTCACCCTTCGTTATAAACGAGCGATACAACAAAGCCGAGACATTGTTGGAATAAAGAATGGGATGCTCGACTGTGTGAAGTCGTAGCATCCCATTAAACTAAACAGCCGAGGCAGAAACCCCTAGCCTTGGCAGACATGTCCATCCTCGTGCGTATGGTTGCAACCCTCGCCCGAATCGGAGATCTTACCCGATAGATAGGCTCCAAGAACCATACCCACCATACCGCTACAACCACGAATAACATCAATGTTACTCGCCTCTAGCTTCTTTTTTGCACCATCGCCCATGTTGCCTGCAAGCATCAACTCAACGCCCATATCTGCCAAAATTGTGGCGATATTAGACTTGCATCCGCAACCTTGGGGTGCCTCAAGCTTCTCCTGTGAAAGCACCTGAGCCCCCTCAACAGTAAAAATCGAGTAGTAAGCGCAGTGACCAAAGTGATCGTCAACGACATTATCACGTGTCGGAATAGCTATTTTCATGACTATGAATTATTAATTAGTATATATTTGTAGCGCAAATATATAAAATTAATCGCTATTCAAATAAAATTACAATATTTTTTACTGATTATCTATTTATAAAGTTCATCACCACCTCGCGCGCCTGATCGTTGACAGGGATATACTGCTTCCCAAAGACTATCGAACTACGCTCCAACACCTTCACCTCCTCAAGGTTGACAATAAACGATCTGTGAACCTTGATAAAGCGATCCTGCGGTAACTTCTCAAGGATGCTATTCAACGAGCCATGGATGGTGACAACCTCGCCCGAGCTCAACACAATATCCATATATTCGCGCTTGGACTCAATATATAGTATATCAGCGAAATTGACCCTCACCGTGCGATTTCCCGAACGCAGAAATGTATAGTCTCGATCTGCACGCTCCGTCTCCGTTCTATTGAAGTAGCGGTTGTGAACCTTCTCGACCGACTTCAAGAAAGCGGCATACGACAGCGGTTTGAGCAGATAATCCGCAGCGTCGAGAGCAAACCCCTCCAGCGCAAACTCACGATAGGCGGTGACGAAGATCACCTTGATATCATAGGGTAGAGCCTCCACAAACTCCAAACCCGAGACTCGGGGCATGTTTATATCGACAAAGAGCAGGTCGATGCTACTCTCGCGCAGAAACTCAAGAGCCTTCGTTGCGGAGTTGAAACTTCCGCGCAGCTCCAAGATGGGGGTGTCAGCCACATACTGCTCTATCTGCTGCAGAGCTAGCGGCTCATCATCAATAACAATACAACTTATCATAGTGTCGGGATCTTTAGGGTTACTATATATATCTTCTCATCATCAATAATATTGAGATTATAGCTATCTCCATATATTAACTCTAAGCGTTTGCGCGTGTTGCTTATTCCAAATCCATGTCTCACATGCTTAACAGACAAAGAGTGGTTGCTATTTTGAGCAATCATCTCCACCGAGGTGGTACTGAACGAGAACCCAATATCCACAAACGACTCATGCTCATAGTCGACACCATATTTAAATGCGTTCTCTATGAGGTTGAGAAAGAGCAATGGAGGGATCTGCATCGCTGGAATTTCATCATTATAAAATAGGTGAATCCTTACCTGTTTCGAAAATCGCAATCGCATAAGGTTCACATAGTTGGTAATAAACTCCATCTCTCGGCGCAACGACACCAACTCTTTATTTGAACTTTCGTAGAGCAGATAATCCATCAAATTAGATAGCTCAATAATGGTCTGCTTGGCACGCTTAGAGTCAATATCTACAAGGGCGTGGATATTGTTGAGCGTATTCATAAAGAAGTGCGGACTCACCTGACTCTGCAAATTTGAGAGTTGCGCCACGACCCTTTCACGCTGTATCTCACTCTGCTTCTGCTCCGCGATCACCCACTTCACACCAATGCTCATACCGATATCGAGCGCAATGACAATCGCCGCGAGAACTAAAACCGAAACATATGGTGGAATAATTGTAGCCATAGGGGGCATTCTGTGTGGAGGCATACCATGGCGCGGAGCACCACCACCCCTCATCGGAGGCATATCGCTCGCAAAAGATTCACTAGCCAGAGATGAGATGATAAGATTCACACCATCGAAATAGAGGACATATGTCGCCAAAACGAGAAACAGCGTCGTCAACGCCATGACATATCTCGAATATCGCTTAGCAAAAAATAGATATGGCATCAACAAAAATCTATTGACCAAGAACGCAGCACCCACCACAGCGCACTCCACCCACATAACATGAACAGCCCTCCAATTGGAGTTATAATCATCCATAAAGAGCAGTGGCGCAACAACAACAAGAGTCCACAGCAAGATTATTGCCGTGTACTCTATTGTTCGTATTTTTCGTTCGTTTACCATCTCTAGTTACAAAATTATCTATTTTTTTGAGATATCGCGCACCAATCGCACAAAATTATAATATCTCTCCTCGCCACCCTCAATAGCGATACCATTATTTGCCTTTGAGTCAAAGCGTACCGCTCCAGCACCGTGGAAGTCTGCACCTTGGTTATTCACCGCACGACCAAACGCCACATACCACGCAAAATAAAATGGTCGTCCCTTGGTGAAACATGCCGAGGTATTTGTCCAATAGTAGCCAAAATCGGCATCCCCAGCCTCATTAACAGATGGCGTGCAGTTGAATATCGGATCTATTGCAGCCACAACACCCTTGCTACTTGGTGCTCGTGAATAGTCCACAATACTCTGCAACTCCTTGACACTAGGCAACCTCCAATCACTATATCCAGCCAACTCTGCACCCTCGGCATATGGCAGTGCCTCGACCCACTCGACACCCTTTCCGTTATCATCTTTAGCCCACATGAGACCTGTCGCGGTATCGGAAATTGTACCATCGCCATTATCGACAAATTTATTCACTCCATACGCCTCACCTCTAACGGCACGAACGCGCTTCGCCATTGGGTTGCCCATAGGTCGACCACCTTGACCGCCACCGCCTGGAGGTGGGGGCATCGAACCTTGACCACCCTGTCGCCCTTGGTTACCTGCCTGCATTGGTGGTCTCTTTCCGCCACCCTCACCCTCGGGCATAGGGGGACGACGCTCACCACCACCCTCGCGGTTACCCATCTTCGAGCCCGCTGGATATGCCTTGATATGTCCCGTCACGTGGTTGACTCCAAAGGCAGCATCATCGCGCCCCTCCACCGTCTCACCAACATATTTATTATCTGCCCAATACTGTTCATCCTTAACAATACGACCTGTCGACAATTTAAAAAACTTAGTATCAAGATATGGCCACCCCTCCTCGAAGTTGCTGATTGAGAATAGCTCCTTTAGGGTTGGGAGTCGCCAGTCGTTGTGTCCTCCCAGCTCCAACTTCTCGCAATACTCTTTAGCCTCAGCCCACGTCATACCCTCGGCATGCGGAATCTGCTGCCACACAAGACCAGTGTTAGAGTCCGAAACTGTCCCATCGCCATTATCGTGGAATGTCATTGCTGAGCCCCTCTGATAGTTGGCATCTTGACCATATAATTTATCACCGACTTTAAGACTCTTCAACACCTTACCCTTGTCATCATAACATATGGTCTGACCTGTTGCGTTGATCTTGTAACTCAATTGGCTATAGGCACAAAGAGTTATGAATGTGGCTACACACGTAGCTAGAACTTTAAAATTTCTCATTAATCTACATAGTTATTTACAACTGTAGTTCTACTTTGGACGTGGGTTTTGAGGGATGAAACGGCACTATCGAACTCCGCGTCATTGCTTATAAAGGTGCGTCCACTCTCCTCGGCATAGGCATCTGTTTTTAGCAGATTGTAGTACTTGGTGTATAGTGCCTGCATCTCAGCAACAATAAAGAGATCATCCACAAACTCACGCAGATAGCTCTTATAGCGCGCCTCATACTCCGCAATATCGTAGAGATAGCTTATCAGTGGCCACGAGGTGCTGACACTACCCATCTTGCTCACCTCAATACAGCTATTTTGACCCGTTCCATCTTGGAATGCCTCGTTGTTATCCCACGGAATCCACGTTATCAACCCATCGGTTGGGTTGGTGTAGATGTAGTAGTTGTGGGTCATATTTCCGTAGGTATCCCAATTTTGGATCACCGCATTTGCCGCAAGCCACCTCAAGAATATATCGACATTGAACACCGCCTCAACACCCTCTTGCCAAGCGGCACTATTTGAGGTTCGTGACGAGCTGTGCAGAGCATCGTAGAGACTCCGAACATCGCTGTAATTTGGTGACGAAGTGTTTGTTTTGAGGTAAAACTCGCTCGTGTCATATGTTCCCGACTTAAAGGATGCAGCATCGCCATCGGGCTTGTAAAGGTTACCCGAGCTATCGCTAAATTGGCTCTTTATAAGCGAGTCATCGACCTCCTCAACAATGGTGTAGACGCCATAATAATATTGCGTTCCACTACCCATATTATCGAGGTAAACGGTTGTAAAAGCTGTCTGTGCCGAAGGAACACCAAACGCCCTAAAGAGATCCGAACCAACCTTCTCGCGCATGAGAGACTCATCCTCGTAGTTGTTGTTGAGGTTGAGTTGCTTGAAACCGTAGAAACGCTGGTTCTTCAGCGCAGGGTAATCATCCTCGTATTGGTCGAAATCTAGTTTCAACGACAGCTTCCTATTTCCCGATGAGTAGGTCTGGCTGAGGCTCGAATTTCCCTTAAATCGAACACCAACATTATACCAACTTATACCGTTGTAGGTGACTGTACACGGAACCCACATTGGGGTATAATCCGACCCCGACGTGTTGATATAGCGATAGTTAGAGCTTAGATCCGACAACATCGCGCTCCACGACGTGGCACTAATTATAATATCCAAGCGATGCACAACATCCTGTGCAAAGACAACATCATAATCGGGCGAAGTTGAGTTACCGTGGGTATACTCCGTCCAGTCAGGAAATGAGTCTAAATCGACCTGCGTATCATCGTACGCTTCGTTGTCGTTATCGTAATTTTTCGCCTCGATATAATCCTCGTTGCGACAAGATGTTATGGCAACAGCAAGCGTCAGCAATGCTGTAAAAATAGTAAACTTTGACATCATACCTATAGTTTAATTTTATATCCAAGGCTGAAGATATTGGCATTCTTATACTTCAAGCAGTAGAAGTCGAACTTGTAGTCCAACGCGAGCGATGACTTCTCACCCGTCTTAAGGTCAAAACCCGTCGAGTAGCGCATCTTGTAGAGCAGGTTATCCTCCAATCGTTGGTAACCCTCAACCGAGACAAAAGGTGTGAACTTGCACTTCTTGATGTCGTAATCCACCTTTGCGCGATACCTCATGAACGCCTTATTGTCAACATCATCGTCCGAAAAATTGTTGTACCTCACCCTAAAAGATGGGGTGAAACGTTTGAACTTATCCTTGTAGGTGACATCAAAAGCGTAGCGGTGGTAGATATCCGAGTCGTACTCGTCACTGCTCATAAAACTTGTCGTAGAGCTTGTACTCTCTACCCTATCGACAACAATTCGATATGTCGCACCCCAATATATACAACCGAAACTCTTATAGGTGATACCTCCATTGAGGTGAAATTTATCATACCCATCCTCAAAGCGCAACTCAGGTTCGATATTGAGCTTTAGACCCTTCATCAGCTTGATCTGAAAATCCATGGCTACTTGATACTTGTTGACTACCTCAACATCATCCTTAGTACCCTCCGCCCAGAGCGAAACCAGAGAGCCAAGAAGTAGCATCATCGTTAAAATTATCCTCCTCATACTCTTTACACCTCCTTGTTTAGATCCTCAACAAGCGTGTAGCTATTGTCGTCTGTTGGGAAATAGATTGTGATATTAGCGACATCTTTGAGGTAGTCAATCTCATTGATTTCGAAGTGGTTGACATGAAATCCTGTGCGCTGTGAGATATCATTTAGCAAAACATCATACTTCGCCTTGTGGATATTTGAGATATCCTCATAGACAATCTTCATACTCCCCTCCTGCGCATGGATTAGATACCTCTCCAAGAGCCATAACCCAGCCACAATAGCGAAGTTAGTAAAGAGCAACTCAACATAGCTCACCTTTTTATTTGCCAGCGCATTGACCACCGAGAGACCAATCACAACAAAAAGGTAGGTCATCTGCTTGAAAGGGATCGCATCGGTGCGATAACGGATAATTCCAAATATCGCGAATAATCCCAGTGCGAAACCCAACTGCAACTTAACGCTGTTGAGGAGGAAACAGAGCAGAAAGACTGTCGTTCCAACAGCTATAAAGCTAAAAGTATAGGTGCGACGCGTGCTGTGCTTGAGGTATGGAAACCTAACGATCAACAGCAGAACTAGCGAGTTGAGCAGAAATCTAAATACTAGCTCCGTTAGGTCGTGGATGTTTACAAACTGCACCTCCAAGAAAAAGAGGTTTTCGATCCATTCAATCATATGGTTATAAATTATATAGTTATTGAGTTATAAGTTTTTCTCTCGATATCGCGATGTTTGCGCTTGAAATTATTCTGCTTAAGATCGCCATCCACAAGGCTACGACCCACACAATATTTACTGAACCCCGAGGGTTTCAACCGTCGACGATTCAAAGCATCAATGATCTTGCTTGGGCTGCGACCGTTAGTCTTAACCTCGACCACAACAATATCATTTAATCGCACATTATTTCCACCATCTCGAAACCTAATCTCGCTATCTATGGTGCATCGTTCATCCATGCTCTTGCTCACCAACATCAGGCGTCGAAATCTATTCTCCAACACCTTATGCAGTTCCAACCCCGAGTATGGCGAATTTTTACTTATGAAGTCTCGATCCCTAAGGTCGAAGCTCTTGCTACAATAGTCCGAAGGGTGTCGTGTCTTGATAGTTCGCCCCTTGTTGCTCTTGAACTTCACCTCCAAGAAACTGCTTTGTGTGGCGACATAGTTGCGACGTCGGATCTTATAGCGGTTCATCTTACCGCGGTGGTGGTTCTGAAACATCTCGTTCTCCTGCGTGTCGTAATAGGTTGTAGTGTATATTAAATTTCGCTCTCCCTCAACCTCCAAAAGATAATAATCCTGCGACACCTCCTCCAACAACTCTTCGAGCCACGACTGGTGAAACCAATACTTTCTATCGGTACGGTTCATCAGCGTCACACCATCCATCTGGGAGAGCGAAATTCCTTGAAACTTTACTAATACACTACTGTCACACATTGATTTGAGATATTTCTACACTTCGAATATCTCAAAAATTAACAATATTATAATATCGGATTCTACCAAACATTTGAACTCTTCAACAAACAGTATCTGACTCACAAGGATGACACAAAAAGAGGGTCGTGAAAATCTCTTTTCACGACCCACCTCTCAACAAACCAAACAAAAAAACCTATCTCTCCAAAAGTGTAAAACGCCCCAAAAGCGGAAGATTATCCGAGGCTGTACCTATGTAGATCTCAAACTCACCAGCCTCGGGTGCAAAGACCTTATCCACACGATAGAACGCGAGATCCTTAGGTGCAATGGTGAACTCGACATCCGCCGTCTCGCCACTCTTAATAAAGACCTTCTCAAAGCCCTTAAGCTCCTTCAATGGTCGAGATACTCCATTGCCCACAACATCGCGGATGTAGAGCTGAACAACCTCCGCGCCATCATATTTACCACTATTCTTAACCGTTGCTGTGATCTTCAACGTCTCATCCATCGAGATCTCGGAGCTGCTCTGCGACATCTTCACATAGTCGAATGTCGTATAGCTCAAACCGTGACCAAAGGCAAAGAGTGGCGTGTTGGGGATATCGCGATACTTTGTGCTGAATCCATTTGGATTGGGCTCAAAGGGGCGTCCCGTATTAAGCTCACTGTAATAGATTGGCACCTGACCCAAGTGGTAAGGGAATGTCGCAGGAAGCTTACCCGATGGGTTATAATCTCCAAACAGAACATCCGCAATAGCGTTACCCGACTCAGCACCAAGCAACCAACAGTTGAGGAGCGCATCGGTGTTACCAACCTCATTGGTCAACACCAACGGGCGACCCGTAAAGAGTGTCAAAACGATTGGCTTGCCAACCTTGCGGATCTCCGCCAAAAGCTCACTCTGCAACCCCTTCAACGAGATATCGGCATAGCTACGGCACTCGCCCGACATATGCGCAACCTCACCCAACGCCATCACCACAACATCTGCCGAACGAGCGACCTCAATAGCCTTTGCAAATCCAGAACGATCCTGAGTCTCGACATCCAACTGAACAAAGAAATCGACACTCTCGTTATTTATCAATCGACAACCCTCAGCGTAGACAACCTCGCAATCACGCCCCACGGCACTCTTGATACCATCCAACAGCGACACCGCTGAGTTCGACTCACCCATACCTCGCCAGTTGCCGATGGGTGCATCTTTGTCGGTCGCCAAAGGACCAATCACCGCTATGCGATTTGTCTTTTTCGAGAGCGGAAGCAGCTGATTATCATTCTTCATAAGGACAATCGAACGCTTGGCAACCTCACGTGCTGCCGCGATATTCTCCTTCGCCAAAACAACCTCCTTCTCGCGCTTAACATCGCTATATTTGTATGGATCATCGAAGAGACCCAACTTGAACTTAACTGTCAAGATACGACGAACCATAACATCAATCTGCTCGATGGTGATACGTCCACTAGCCAATAGCTCCTTGGTGTGCTTAATATAGAGATCACCGCACATATCCATATCAATATCTGCATTGAGACCATTATATGCCGCCTCAAGGGTGTTAGCAGAAGTTCCGTGCGCCATGGTCTCAGCAATAGATGCCCAGTCCGACACCACAAAACCATCATAACCCCACTCCTTGCGCAGGATGTCGTGCATCAGCCATCGACTCGTAGATGCTGGCTCACCATTGACTGTGTTGAACGACGACATAAACGACGCCACTCCAGCCTCGACAGCCGCCTTGAATGGTGGGAAATAGACCTCCTCCAAGGTTCTGCGCGAGACATCCAACGAACTATAGTCGCGACCTGCAAGTGCACCTCCATAACCTACGAAGTGTTTCGCACACGCCGCGATGGTTGAATCATCCGCCATCGACTCACCCTGAATACCCTTGACACGCGCCACCGAGACCTCCGAAGTGTGGTAGACATCCTCACCTGCACCCTCCATGATACGACCCCAACGAGGATCGCGCGAGATATCAACCATTGGAGCATACGTCCAGTTGAGACCACTCGCAGCCGCCTCCTTAGCCATATAATGTGCACTCATCTCAATAGCCTCGCGGTCGAAGCTCGCAGCGTCGGCAAGAGGAATTGGGAAGATGGTCTTGTAGCCATGGATCACATCGTAACCAAAGAGCAACGGAATACCCAATCGAGACTCCTCGGTTGCGATCTTCTGGAGGCGATATGTCTTTTCAGCACCAACGACATTGAGGAAGTTACCAACCTCGCCACTACGCACCTGCTCATCCATGTTGGCGTTGTGAGGATTTGTCGCCGCCCCCGTACCTGTCGAGACATATGGGTCTGAGATAAGGTTAATCTGACCAATCTTCTCATCGAGAGTCATCTTCGCCATAAGCTCCTCCACCCTCTTCTCGATACTAGACTCTGCCGCCGCGACTGTTGTTGTCACAGCTCCAACCACCAGAGCCGATAACAATATATTTTTTACATTTGAAATCATAGCTATTTTTCTTAAAATATAAATTTTATTACGTTAGCACATATTACACTTAAAATAATTATTGTGGAATAAACTCATATCTCCATGAGATGTCGCCGCTGTCGGCAATCATCACCAAGAGGTCATCCGAAACAGATACAAGCTTGAAGATTGGAGTACCATACAAAGAGTCATATGGTAGATATCCAGCCAACATATTTGCCGAGAGCTGTGCGAAAATCATACTTAGTTTCTTTTTCATAGCTCTCATTTTTAGTAGTTGTTTTGTGTCAAAGTACCCTCTGCGCTATCAATCTCCGAAGATGGAATAGGCAGATACTTCTTGCTGTCGGTATATCCGCGGCTACTGAGTACCGTTGTTGCCAAGCCTGTGCGAACAAGATCCCAGTAACGTTTACCCTCGCCATAAAGCTCCAAGCGACGCTCAGCGATGATGTTGTCCAAAGTAGCCTCAACATAGTAACCCTTGCTCTGCAACTCAGTGGTCTCGCATCCAAAGGCACGCGCACGAACTGTGTTGAGATAGCCCTGCTCAGCACCCTTACCAAGACGAACCGATAGCTCGGCAGCGTTGAGTAGAGTCTCCGCAAAACGGTAGATACGTAGGTTGTTGCGGTAGTTTAGATCGACATCATAGGTCATATTCGAGTTACCGCCTGCGCGTGGAAGATACTTCTTGATGAAGTAGCCCGTATCCTGATAACGTGGAGTATAGGTAACATCTGGATTTGCAACCATATAGTCCGAGATAGCGAGGATACCACCATCGCGACGTGTATCAGCAGCGTTGTACAAGGCGTAGAGGTCTGCGTTGACAGTACCAAAGCCCCATCCGCTGTTGTAATCCAAGCTGCCCGACATTGCATTTACACCAATCAAGGCTGGCAAGACTGTTCCGCCCGTACCGTTGGCATATGTCCAAGAACGCTGTGCATTTGTGTCGCTATAGTTGATCTCCCATATCGACTCTGCGCACCACTCGCCCTCATCCTCCCAGATCTCGGCGAAGTCGCCATTGAGAGAGTAGAAGTAAGAGTTGATGATAGATTGCATGTCGAGATAGATATCTTCGTAACGGCTAGAGTCGTTCTGATACATCACAACCTCCGCCTTCAACATCTGAGCCATCGACTTACATACGCGACCCTTCTGCGAAGAGCTGACGTCGGTCAAGAGTGCGCCACCATTCAGAGCAAAATCCAGATCCTCAATGATTAACTCGTAGACTGCATCGGCAGTGAGCTGATCTACCAAATATGGAGCCTCCTCGGGGTTGTGAACATAGTGAGGGATGTTACCCCACAACTTCCACAACCATGTGTAGTAGTATGCCCTAAGCACATATGCCTCAGCGACATACCGTGCACTTGTCTCATCGTCGATATCCGTAACGGTCGACATATTATCGACCACAAGGTTGGCGCGATTGATACCCGAATAACAGATTGTCCAGACTGTTGAACATACGTTATTTGAGGTCGCCTTGAAGTTGTGCATCAAGTGCCAATGTTCATTATCCGTTGCATTTGAACCTCCAGGGTAGATGTCGTCACCCATAATATCTGAGATGATATTGAGGGGATTATAAGCGTAGAAGTAGTCGAACCACTGCAATGGATCATATGCCGCCACGAGGGCTGAATATATTCTCGCCTCGGTGGTGTAGTACTCATCTGCGGTGATGCTCGTTGTTGAAGTCACAGTCAAGAAATCCGAGCTGCAACCCGATGATATTAGCGTAGTTATAGCTGCTAAAGCTGTTATTATCTTTTTCATAACGATGTCGAATTTAGATTAGAAAGTTACATTTGCACCCACAATATATGTCTTACTCTGAGGGTATGTTCCGCGGTCAACGCCAAGCGATGTTCCACCAGATGCAATCTCAGGGTCAAAGCCATCATACTTTGTAAATGTAAACAGATTCTCAGCCGCTACATATACGCGTAGGTTGTTGATAAATACCTTCTTCGTAATGTGCTGAGGAAGGGTATATCCAAGCTGAATATTCTTCAATCTTAGGTAGTTACCATTCTTAACATATAGATCCGAAGATAACCAGTTACCATTCTCATCCGTCTCCGAAAGTCGAGGAATTGAGTTGGATGTACCCTCACCACACCAGCGATTCAACATATAACTTGGCATGTTGATACCCGAGCTTGTGAGGTCGTTACGATACGAGGCATCGAAGATCTGAACACCTGCAACACCTTGGAAGAAGATGCTTAGGTCGAAATTCTTATACTCGACATTGACGTTGAAACTATATGTCCAATCAGGAGTTCCCTTACCGATATTTGTACGGTCATCATCATCAATCTGACCATCGTTGTTGATATCCACAAACTTAACATCTCCAGGTTGTGCATTTGGCTGGATCAAATCGCCCGACGCATTGACATAGCTGTTGATCTCATCCCAGTTCTGGAAGATACCGTCGGTCTTTTTCCCGTAGAAAAAAGGAAATGCCTCACCATTCTCTGCACGCGTAATAGTTCCAATACCCTGCACATAGTCGTAATTGACATACCCCTCGCTATTACCCAAATCATTCACCACATTCTTTAGGTATGAGGCATTTCCACCAACTGTAAATTTAAAATCCTTAGCAACAGTAAATCTGTAGCTCAACTCCATCTCGACACCCTCGTTTGTCATGACACCGACATTTCCGATTGGGTTTGAGTCGCCCGTATAATCAGGCACAGGCATCTCCATCAACATACCATCGGTACGCTTGTTGTACCAATCGGCTGTGAACTTAAGTGCTCCACCCAACATCGAGAGGTCGAAACCGATATCTGTCTGAGTCGAAGTCTCCCACTTAAGCGATGGGTTCTCTAGTCCATTTGGCTTAGCTCCATTCTCCACCGACTCGCCATCGCCAGTACCAAATATGTAGTTGTTACCGCTATTGATAAGCGTCGTGTAACGGAACGCATCAATCTCAGAGTTACCATTCTTACCCCAACTTGCACGCAACTTCAACGAGTGAATCCACTTGGGGAACGACTGCGCAAAAGGCTCATTTGTGACATTCCAACCCACAGATGCCGATGGGAATGTAGCGTACTTATTGTTAGGTCCAAAGTTGGAAGATCCATCGCGACGAACCGTCACCTGAGCCATGTAACGCTCCTTGTAGTTGTAGTCAAGACGCGTGAATAGTGATGCCATTGTTGTAGCACTCTCCAAAGCTCCTGCACTCTCTTGAAGATCTGTTCCTCCCGTTGCGAAGTCAAGGTTTGCTTTGTCCGAATTCTCCTCCTGAAGCCCGTAGTTCTTGCCCCAAAGGTAACGGCTCTGACCCATCTTTGCCGACTGACCCAAGATCGCACTAACTGAGTGGTCACCAAAAGTTTTGTTGTATGACAAGACATTCTCAATCTGCCATGTGAAGTCGCGATTCATGCTCGACCACACCTCCGATACATTCTTGTAGTTACTCTTGCCCAAGTAGTAGGCTGGCAACCAACCATCAGTACCCCCAAAAGCGAGGTCACCACCAAACGATGTTTTGAACTTGAGGTTGTCCCACAACTGCAAATCCGCAGCGAAAGAGGTCACAATCTTGTCCGCTGTGCTCACCTCACCTGGCAACTCCATCTGAGCTAGAGGGTTAGTGATCTCACCATACTCATCACTCACAACCGTGTAGACCTGACCAGAACTATTGGTCACAGCATTGGGATATGCCGCCAATGTACCCTCCTGATCCTCAGCATATACAGATAGCGTTGGAGACATCATCACCGCACTACCTAGAGGCGAACCATACTCGCTATTTGTCGTTACACCTGTCGAGATTGTACGCGTATATGCGATATTTGTCGTGAAGGTAAGTGAGTTGAGGTAGTTACGCTCATCGGCATTGTTGAAGAGCTTATAGTTATTGTTGAAACGCAAGTTCAAACGCTCATAGTTAGATCGTCCATAATCTCCACCGATGATACCCTCCTGAGAGTAGTATCCTGCCGATGCAAAGTATGTCGACTTCTCGGTACCTCCCGAGATGCTCAACTGGTGATTCTGCATCGGAGCGTTGTAGTTGAATAGCTCACTCTGCCAGTTAGTACCCTCACCTGCCGATGATGGGTCTGAGTAGATCGCCTCCTTACCCGAGTTAATCAACATCTCGTTACGAAGGGTCTGATACTCCGTAGCGTTCAAGACATCGCGCTCGCTCCAAGGGTTTTGCCAACCAAAAGAGAAGTTGTAACTAACCACAGTCTTACCTGCCGTTCCACTCTTAGTGGTAACCAAGATTACACCATTCGCTGCACGCGCTCCATAGACCGCACCCGATGCTGCATCCTTCAACACCTCAATAGATGCAATATCCGAAACATTTAGGTAGTCGATACCGCCATCAATAGGCATTCCATCGACAATATAGAGAGGGTCGCTGTCATTGATAGTTCCCACGCCACGAATACGCACCTGCGAAGCGTCACCTGGTTGACCCGAATTGGATGTCACCGTAACACCTGCAACTTGACCCTTAAGGACATTATCAATACGTGTGGGGATCACCTTTTCGAGGTTATCCATGTCGACACTTCCGATAGCCGCTGTCACGACGCTCTTCTTCTGAACTCCATATCCAATAACGACAACTTCGTCGGATAGGATGCCGTCTGCCGCCAACACAATCTTCATTGGGGTTGCACTCACTGCGAGACTCTGGCTTGTCATTCCTATATAAGAGACATCGAGTTTCGTTGCGCTGTCAACACCCGCGAGAGAGAACTCTCCATTGATACCCGTAACTGTTCCATTGGTCGTACCTGCGACAAGGATATTTGCTCCAATCACAGGTGTTCCCGACTCGTCAACCACAACTCCAGATACAGTAATCGCCTGCGCATGCAGTGCGTATACCGACAGTAGCATAATGGTGACTAATGCTGATAGGCGTGTAAGATGACGCCTCATCGTAAAGTAGATTTTACGCTCCATAATTAGTAGGTTTTAGTTTTAGTAATTTCGTATCACAAAACTACAACCTATTTGGGCGTAAAACTAAGCAAGTAAGGCAAAAAGTAAGATTTACGAAACGCTAACTATCTAATATACAAAGATATAACACCATCTTGATATACAAAACAAGTAAGTTATTAAAATGTTAAATTTTAACTAAATCGCGGATATGTTTTTAAAATATCACACAAACGACTTGATTTGTTGATAAAATTATCAACACAAAGCATCCACAATTATTGAATTCTCATAATTCCCGAGAGTAGCTCTTTGGGAGATAGCTCCGTGCGATTCTTAGTCTTTTGGAAGTTATTGTAGACCGTCTGCAAAGAGCAGTGGAGAATCGAGGCGATCTGTTGGTTGTCACTAATACCCAATCTATATAGTGCGTAGATGCGTAGCTCCGTGTTGAGACTCTCATCCGCACGCAACTTAATACGCTTATCCTCCGACAGCAGCTCATTGAAACGCTCCACAAAGTTGGGATACATCTTCAAAAATGTATAATCGAAGGCTTGGTACAACAACTTCAACTCCGCATTTACCAACAACGAGGAGTCGCAATATCTGCGCAACTCATCAAACTTATCGTGACGCGCAAGGCTCGCTATCTTCACGAAGATCTTCTCCATCTTGCCGATATGTATTGAGCAGACCTCAAAGGTGCTTCCGATATAGCTCTCCTTGATGTAGTTGCTCTCCACGAGGCTCGCATTGAGTTGCTGCTGCTCGGCATAGGCTCTATTTAGCTCGGCATGGGTCTGTTCGAGTTGGGTGATATGCAGATCCAACCTCGCCTTTGCCTCATCGAGAGAGGAGAGCGTCACACGCAACCTCTCATGCTTGCGCCTGAGGTTGATAAGCAGAACCGCGACAATCACAAAGAGCAGAACCACCAGAATCAAGAATATCATCAAGACTCGCGACTGCTCTCTATTGCGCGCCAACAACTCACCATATGTCGAGTCGAGAAGTGTCGCAATCTCCATAACTCGCACACGATCTCCAAAACTTTTTGCCTTCTCCAACGAGTAGGATAGATAGTTATATGATCGCTCAACATCTCCCTCATTCAGAAGCAATTGCGCCAACTCTTGAAGAGAGGCAATATCATGATTAAAGGATTTTATATCCGCCTTGGCTGCCCCAATGAGATACTCCATAAAGTGGTCATTATCCTCCTCCGCGTTATACATATGTGCGATGGTGTAGCCATCCATGGCGTCATCCTGAGTATCCTGCGTAGATGACAGAAATCGCCTCTCCAACAACTCACGATAGTATACAGTCGAGTCGCTAGCTTGGTGTTTCCACCCCTTATTTACAAGGTAGTATCTATCTCGTGGCTTGATAATCTGAGCAATAGAGTCGATATATGCCTCCTTAAGTCTATAATATTTAGGTGAAAGACGATCATTTCCCGTCGTGTACTGCCCCATATGCGACAAAAGGTACTCCATCTGACGATAATAATCTAACAGCAACGACCTGCTTTTAATCAACGGACGCGTCGAATCCAAGATATCGAACGACTCCTTGAGTAGACCGCTTGCTGTATATAGGTATGCCCTATTTATTCGCCACATCGCATAGCGCGACATGTCGCCCGTCTCTCGATTTACCTCCGCGCACTTGATGGCGAGTTCAAAAGCCTCACGACTATCATACTTGGCATACTCCGAAAAAAGCATCGTATTCAAGATATGGAGCTGTTCGGAGTCGGGTTGCTGGTCTATCTTTGAACGTATCTGCTTAATACGCAGCACCTTAGCCTGCTTATAGTATTCGGCACTATCGAGAACTTGATCCAACGCCTTCAACATAGAGCCAATCGAGGGAGTCACCTCATTGGCAAATAGCGACATAGGTAACAGCAAGGATATGATTAAAAAGTAGAGTATCTTCATATATTGTTAGGTCATTAAGGTCGGTTGACAATAAATTAATAAGTAGGGTAAAATAATTATTGGTCTGTTTTTAATAGTGCTATTGGAGATGAGATTTTTTGCTATTGAATTGAAAGCATAGTGGTTCTATACTGAAATTTAATAGTAAAAAATATCGCTCTAAGAGTGCTTTTAAAAATATGGCAATAATTGTTTTACACTACTTAAATTAACCCAAAGGTATAAAAAAATATTGAAAACGTAATAATGTCTTCAATATTTTGTCCCTCTCAAAAGAGAATAATATATATAAACAGATAGCTACAACCTCACTACCCCTCAACCTCGAACCCTAGTTGCCTCACAGCTCCACACACAGCATCCCTAGAGACACTACCTCGCACCTCTACTGTTCCGCTTGCGAGATCCGCCGTAGCTGAGACAACATTTGGCAAGGCAAGAATCGCCTTCTCCGCATTTGCCGTACAGTGGTTGCAACGCATTCCAACAACATTAAAGGTCTGAACCATCTCCTCCGCATCAACCTCAATCTCAGTCTCATGAGTGCGGGTGTGGCTATGTCCACCATGTCTGAATTTCAAAATATAGGCATTGAGCAACAAGACAATAAAGAGAATTGACGATGCCGTCTGCCACCATGCAGCACCTCCGCACTCCGAGCATGTTGCTATTGCCGACAACTTCGAGGTGAACCACTCAATGGGCAACACAAGATCAATAAACAGCGCAAAAGCTACAGCTCCCAAGATTATACTCAACAAATATAGAACAGTAGTACGCAGACCTAGAACCTTTCTAACAACAGCCAAGGTCGCAACATTTGTCGCAGGTCCAGCCATCAAAAATATCAACGCGGCACCTGGCGAGATACCCTTCATCATGAGGGACAAAGCTATGGGAATAGATCCCGTAGAGCAAATATACATCGGGATGGAGAGCAGCAACACCACTAATATATTGAGTATATAGTAGTCACCAAATAGCTCAAAGACAGTTACCGGCACAAATACCGTGATTGCCGCAGCTATAACAAGTCCAACAGTTAGCCACTTGCCTAGATCCTGCAACATATCCACAAAGCCATACTTAAACGCATCGACAAGTTTCAAGCTATTAGACACAGAACAGCTAGACGAAACACTCTGCTTGGTAGCATTATCACCCTCGCTCGAGAATCCATCAACCAATAGACCACCAAACAGACCAACAATCAACGCGACAACGGGTCGCACAATAGCAAAGGGGAGACCAAAAACGCCATATGTCGCCAAGATGGAGTCGACACCCGTCTGAGGCGTAGCAATCAGGAACGACACCGCAGCACCACTCGACGCTCCCTCTCTCTTCAACGACATCGCCGTAGGTATCACGCCACACGAGCATAGTGGCAGTGGCACACCAAAGAGGGCAGCTAAGAATACTGACTTGAACCCTTTTTTAGACAAATATTTGCTAAAGGTCGATTTCGGGATGTAGACATGAAACAATCCTGCAACAAAAAATCCCAACAACAAGTAGGGTGACATTGCATTTAAAATATTAAGCAACTCATTAAAATACTCCATAGCACATATATTTTTATGATTTCAGCATCCAATGAATAGACAAATCTAAAAGCAAAGGTAGTAAAAAATAGGCTACAATCGACTACATATAGTAATAATTTCAACCTAGAAAATGCTTTTTTATATTAAAATGATTATCTTTGCTCTAATTAAACATATGTATACCACAACCAAAATCACTTCAAACCAACCACATGAAACTATTTAAACTACTATCTACACTAATTGCTTGTTGCGCCACAATGCTCTCTGCAACAGCTCAGTACACCCCCGACGAGAACTTCGACAAAGGGTGGCAATTCCACAAAGGGGCAGCTGAGGGGGCTGAGAAAACCAGCTTCGACGACTCTAAGTGGCGCACCCTAAACCTACCTCACGATTGGGCTATCGAGGGTCCATTCTCGGTAAAAAATGACTGCCGCATGGGTGCACTACCAATCTCGGGAACAGGTTGGTATCGCAAGAGTTTCAAGATGAAACCAGAGGATAAGGACAAAATTGTACGCATTGAGTTCGAGGGTGCTATGTCGCACGCTACAGTGTGGGTCAATGGCGAGCAGGTGGGTTACCGCCCATATGGATATATTGGATATGAGTATGACATCACCAAGCAGGTGAAGTTCGATGGTTCGGAGAATGTTGTTGCCGTGAGGTTGCAACCACTTGATCTATCATCGCGTTGGTATCCTGGAGCAGGTCTCCACCGTTCGGTGTGGTTGAAAGTTGACGAGCCAATACACGTTGACCTCTACGGAGCTTACATCACCACCCCAACGGTTCAGACGGATAAGGCGGTGATCCAAAATATGACAACTATTGTCAACAAAACATCTAAAGATCAAGAGGTTGAGTTAACGCACAACTACTTCGACAACAAGGGTCAAAAGGTGGCGACATCTAAGGACAAGATCACCGTTAAGGCAAACTCCAAGGAGGAGTCAGGGACATACACCAACGTCAAAGATCCAGCTCTCTGGGGCATCTACAAGCCTAACCTCTACACTGTTGAGACTCAAGTCACTTGCAACGGCAAGGTGATGGATAGCTACAAAACTCGCTTTGGAATCCGCAGAATCAACTATAACGCAGAGGCTTTCTACATCAATGACGAGCAGGTGAGGTTCAACGGTGTCAACATCCACCACGACAATGGAGCTTTGGGTGCTGCGGTCTACAAGAGTGCCGACAGACGCAAACTTCAGATTATGAAAGATATGGGTGTCAATGCTATTCGTGCGAGCCACAACCCACCATCACGCGAGTTCTTGGAGCTATGCGACGAGATGGGTATCGTCATCATTGACGAGCTGTATGACGCT
The DNA here is from genome assembly GCA_047173185.1 of Rikenellaceae bacterium. Classification (GTDB taxonomy): domain Bacteria; phylum Bacteroidota; class Bacteroidia; order Bacteroidales; family Rikenellaceae; genus Alistipes. The sequence goes on along the minus strand of JBCQVH010000008.1, from coordinate 11,930 downwards.
TGGGAGATTGCCAAGGTGAAGAATGGCTACAACACAATGTATAAGGAGTGGCACGCTAAGGATTTGGAGTCTACGCTGTTGAGAGATCGCAACCACCCATCGGTGATAATGTGGAGCGTTGGAAACGAGATCTTGGAGCAACATAAAGATTGGGGTTGGAAGATGGCGCGCGAGCTACATAAGATGTGCAAAGCGATTGATCCCACACGCCCAACAACAATCGGATTTAACTCATACCCAACTGCTTACATTAGGAACATGGCGCAGCAGGTCGACATCGCTGGTATGAACTACAAGGGCGGAAAGTATGCTGAGCAGCGCAAGAACTTCCCTCAAGTACCTATTTACGGATCGGAGACAGCAGGCATGAGCAACACACGCGGTTTCTATCTATTGCCTATCACAAAGGATCAGTTCGGACAATACAAAGATCCATCGTTGAAGGTTACGAGCTACCCTATCACAGGTCCAATTTGGACATATCCTGCCGACTTGGAGTTCTACTTCCAGCGCGAAAATCCATCTGTTATGGGTGAGTTTATCTGGACGGGTATCGACTATTTGGGTGAGACTAGCCCCTTCGGAGGTGAGGATAATGTTACGGGTGATGGTCACTGGAATGGCGACTACCCCGTTCGTAGCTCATCGTTTGGAGCTGTCGACTTGGCAGGTTTCCCCAAGGATAGGTTCTTCGCTTATCAGGCGCAATGGACTAAAGAGCCGATGGTTCACCTTATGCCACACTGGAACTGGAAAGGGATGGAGGGATTCCCTGTACCTGTTCAGTGTATGACCAACTGCGAGGAGGCTGAGCTATTCTTCAATGGCGAGTCGTTAGGACGCAAGGTTAAGGGCAAGGATTTGACTCGCTTGATGCTTAAAACCCTACGCTATGAGCCAGACCACTTCGACTCTCCATATCGTTTGGAGTGGATTGTGCCATACAAGGCAGGTGAGCTAAAGGTTGTTGCATACACCGATGGCAAAGTTATGGCGGAGCAGGTTATTCGCACCGCTGGCAAACCTGCAAAGATCACCCTTTCGTGTGATCGTTCAGAGATCTCGGCTGATGGCAAAGATCTATCGTATGTTACAGTTCGCATCGAGGATAAGGATGGAAACTTCTGCCCCTTGGCGGACAACAGAGTTTCATTCTCAATTGAGGGTGAGGGTGTTATCCTAGCCACTGACAATGGAGATGCAGCATCTATTGAGCCATTCCAGCAGAACCACCGCAAGGCATTCCACGGCTTGGCTTTGGCGATTGTTCGCTCTAACGACAAGGCGAGCGATATCACCATCAAGGCGACATCAAAGGGTCTAAAAGCTGCGCAAACCACTATCAAAGCTACAAAATAGACCCGTAGATGAAAAAAATCGTTAGCATCATATTTAGTTTTATACTTTTGCAAAGCCTCACAGCGCAGGAGTTGCCACCCTTTGAGGATGGCAGCACTGTCTGCTGTGTGGGCAATAGCATAACACAAGATGGTCGATATCACATGTTGTTGCAGGCGTACTACGCAACACGCCACCCCGAGAGTAGAGTTCGATTCATAAGTTGCGGAATTGGCGGAGATACAACAAGCGACATGATTGCTCGTTTCGAGGGGGATGTTATGCGCTACAACCCCAACTACGCCCTCTTGATGACGGGAATGAACGATATGTCAACCGCACTGTATTACAAGGATATAGAGGTCAATGATGCACTGCTCGCAAAGCGCGAGGCGTCAATGCAGAGGTACTACAAACTCACTGAGCAGTTGATAAATATGATGCTTGAGAGGGGTATAAAACCGATACTCCTAACCCCGACATTCTACGACGAAACGGCACAGCTCGCCACCCCGACACTCGTGGGCAAGTGTGCAGCACTATTAAAGTGTGCTGACCACATCAAAGCGATGGGTAAAAAGTATAACATCCCCGTTGTCGACCTCACGCAATTTATGCTGAGCATAAATCTCGATGCCCAAAAGAGCAACCCCGAATATACCATAATAAGTGGCGACAGAGTACACCCTGCCGACACGGGACATTTCATTATGGCATATCGAGTTATCAGCACACTGTGGAGCAACGAAAAGATCGTAAACAAAGAGAGCATTGATGCAAAGAGTCGTGATGAGATAACTTTTGAGGTGACTCCTTCGGCACTACCCTTTCCTATCAGGGAAAACTTTGTCGAGGCTCAACGTTTTGTACCATTTGTGGAGGAGCACAACCGCGAGATATTGGAGGTTCGCAACTTAAAAAAAGGAGAGTATCTATTGTCAATCGACGACATAGTGGTCGACACTCTCTCCAGCCACGACCTGCAACGAGGTGTAAATTTCGCCACAAACCACCACACGCCACAATATAAACAGGCTGAGGAGGTATTTGCACTTTGCGAAAAATACCACGCCACACAGACCATCATTCGCCACATCGCAAACGTAGAGTATAAGCGACTCAAAAACTACAAGGGCGAGGATAGCATGGCAGCAAAGCAAAAATACCTCGATGCTGAGAATGAGAAGAGCAAAGGCAAACCTTGGTATGGCAGTGGCGTGAAGATCGTCAACAGCTACTACAAAAACAAGCCACAAGAGGCACAGATCACCAAGGAGCTAGATGATATTCACTCACAAATCTACACCATAAACGCCCCTCGAAAAGCGACCTATCGACTTAAGAGATTATAGGGGAGTTTTGCACAATATGCACTTATATTTGCATTAAATGCACCATTTCTGCCACAACCATTCAACCATCTCGCTCTACCTTTGTGGTGAAATAAATTCAAACCTAAATCTACATTATATGAAGACAAAACTATCAAGCATCACACTCTCTCTCATCGCACTGACTGGCGTTGCGAAAGAGCGACCAAACCTCTTGGTGATATTCACCGATGAGCAAAACTTTAGAACAATCGGTGCATACCGTGAGCAACTCAGCGAAGATGCAGCCGAACCTTGGGGCAAGGGGACATCGGTCGACACTCCAAACCTAGACTTCTTGGCTCACAACGGAGCGTTGTGTACTAGTTTCTACTCGCCTGCTCCTGTGAGTTCACCTGCTCGCTCCTCGTTCGTGAGTGGATTCTACCCCGGTAAAACGCATGTGGTAGGAAACGACATCTTGATGAATCCTGAGATTGAGACATTCGCTGCAACACTTGGTAAGAGTGGTTACGCTACGGGATATGCAGGCAAGTGGCACCTCGATGGTGACGATAAACCAGGTTGGGCACCTAAGAGGAAGTTCGGCTTCGAGGATAACAGATATATGTTCAACAGAGGTCACGATAAGGTGATAAAGGAGAAGAACGGAGTGCCAGAGATGGGAGTCAATGCTCAAGGAAAAAATCTCTTTGCGAGTGCCGCTGATGAAAAGACATTTACGACAGACTACCTCGGTGACAAGACCGTAGATTTCATCAAGGCAAATAGTAAGAAGCCATTCTGTTATATGGTCTCGATCCCCGATCCACACACCCCAAATACAGTTCGCAAACCCTACGACTCAAAGTATGCTGATCAGTCGTTTGCAATCCCTGCGTCAGAGGGTAGAGGCAACCTCCCCGAGTGGTTAAAAAAGCTCGGCAAGGTCGGAAATGCAAAAAAAGGCTCTCTTGCGCACGACCCCAAGGGTATGGCTGCATATTGGGGAATGGTAAAGTGTATCGACGACAATGTAGGTAAAATCTTGGAGGCTCTCAAGGCTGAGGGGATCTTGGACAACACCATCATCGTATTCAACTCCGACCATGGCGACATGCTAGGTGAGCACGGCAAGGACAACAAGGGTATTCCATTCGAAGGCTCTGCCAAGGTGCCGTTTATCGTCTACTACCCCGATGCTATCAAGGCAAAAACAGTGATGAGCTACACGATGAATAGTGTCGATTTCACACCAACAATCTTGTCGTTGATGGATGTAAAGAGCGATATCGACTACCACGGTCGCGACTACTCCAACATCCTAAAGACCAACAGCATACCTAAAGGCTGGAACAACACAACTATTTCGGCACTTGGTTCATGGGTGATGGCGACAGATGGACGTTATAAGTTGATCCGTTCGGTCACACCTGCTGGCTTTGTCGAGGAGAATGAGCCCGTATTGTTTGACCTCAAAACCGACCCACTAGAGATGAACAACATCTTTGGCGGTAGCAAGACCAAAGAGATCGAAAAAACACTCCAAAAGGCGATTGACGACTTCTACGTAACCAATTGGGCTACATCAAGCGGACGCGACAAAAAGGTCGTTTGGTCAACATCAAATAAAAGTGTATCCAAATAAATATTCACCTTAAACACCTAAAAAAAACTATGAACACAAAAAGAGGTTTAATGCTGTCATCATTGGTGACTCTCTCGTTGGCAGCTACAGCAAAAGAGCGACCCAACATCGTGGTACTATTTGCAGACGATATCAGCGCGCGCGAATTCCCAGTCTATGGATCTTCGGTCTGGACAGCACCATCATCAAAGAACACATCCGACATAAATTTACGAGCTAAGACTCCCGTAATGGAGCAGTTGGTCGAAAATGGTGTCTTGATTAACAACGCATGGGCTTGTTCGATATCATCGCCCTCGCGCGCTCAGATGATGACAGGACGCTACGCCGCAACACAGAAGTGGTGGCACAATGGCGATTGTGGTGCCTACCTCAACGCTAATGGCAAGCAGGAGACATGGCCTCTCTACGAAAGTTCACCGCTAATGATGGGAAAGATCGCCCAAAAGGCTGGATATGCTACTGTTTGGGCTGGAAAGACTCAGATGGCGCACACTGACACCAACATTGACGACTACGGATTTGACGAGGGTTGCTACACCCCAGGGGATCTGAGCAATCCTTCTCCCTACACCGACTTCGTGATGGATCGCGTGAAGGGCGAAAAGGGGGTATACAAGGTGCGCGACACAGGCAGAGATACAACAGTCTATATGCAGACCTCGTACTATTGGTATCCTTCGGTTCAGAGGGTCAACGCCCCCAACGCCAAGAAAAAGAACAAGATGGAGCCTTGGGGTGACAACACAAGCAAAGATCAGAAGTTTGGACTTACAACCTATGGTCCCGATGTCGAGCAGGATTACATCTTCGACTTCATGGAGCGCAAGCAGAGCGAGAAAAAACCATTCTTGGTCTACCACACAGCGCATGTAGGTCACGATGCCTTCAACTTCCTCGACATCACCCAGAAGTCGAAATGGCCATCGACACCAATCGTTAAGTGGGATGGCAAAAAATATACACGTATAGAGCCTAAAATCACTGGCGACAATGGCGTTTACGACACCCACAACACCCTATCACCGATGGGAATGCACAGCCACGTCACCTACCTCGATTATATGATTTGGCGATACACCGAGCAGTTTAAGAAGATGGGTATTGCCGACAATACGGTATTGATTATCGCTGCGGACAATGGAACATCGGGCTACGGAAAGGCGAGTCCCGATCGACAAAAAGGTGTTCATATTCCGTTGATTATCTACGCCCCTTGCCTCGAAATGACCAAGTGTGGTGCTCAGGATGTCTTGGCAAATATTGGCGATATTGTCCCAACGATTGCCGACTTGGTAGGTTTCAAGATTCCGAAAAATTACCACATGGATGGCGAGAGTATGATCCCATTCCTAACAACGAACAAAGCAAAGCACCGCGATTGGATCTACTCATATCGCTCACAGATGCAGTTGATCCGTGGCGAGAAGGTGTTGCTCGATGGCTTTGGCAGGTGGTGGGATGTCGAGAAGATCCCCTCTGACCTTATCAGCTTCCCTCAGATCACCGACTGGAGCAAGGTATCCCCTGCACATCGTGCCGAAAAGGAGAAGTTGGAGCAGACCATGAAGCAGTATGATGTCTACACCACCGAGTACAATGGTCCAGATGGCACAGCGAAACCAAAATTCGGCAAGAAAAGATAACGCTATAATGGTAAAAAAAAAGTAGTTTGATGAGATACGTTTCATCAAACTACTTTTTTTTACCATTTATAGCACTCTAAATCTCATCAATACATGTTGCACCAGCTTTCCATCTCTCGCCTCCGTACTCATACGCACCAAGGTCTGGAGCTTTACCAACATAATCAGTTTCGAAGTGCTCAATCACCTCTCCAGCGTCAATTAGTGGCGACCCTGCCTTTGGCATAAAGTTTCCATTGGCTGAGTCCTCGAATGGATCATCGGTTGCAATGAGGTTGCAATCAGAGATATTCGTTCCAATCCACTCATCCTCGACATTGCGCTTGCTGCTGTTGTCGGTCTTAACAACACTCGCGCTCTTGTCGGCAACATTATTCGCGATATTGATACGCTCCATTCTATAACCATTGACCCAACGACCTACGGATGCTCCTGCCTTCCAGATAGTATTGTTATGGAAGTTGAAATCAGTGTTGTATAGGTTATACTGGAAACCTGTCCATGTGATATTCCAGATCACGTTGTTATATACATCAAAGCCTTTGCTAAAGTTGTCGAGGTAGATTCCTGCCGCGCGACCATCTGCATATGCTGGACCTTGTGAGTCATGAAACCAGTTGTGGTGGATTGAGGTGTGACGACTTGCATCATCGCCCACGCAGTAGTATATTCCACCATCATTGTTAAGCAACATACAGTTGTAGACATCGTTGTAGGCAATCTCGGTATTGATTCCACTTGTTGTGATACCATCACGTCCAGCGGTATGGATGGTGTTGCGAGTTATTTTTGTATGGTGACAATTTGACGCCACAGGGTTTGCGTGAATACCCACAGTGTTGAAATAACGAACAACATTGTTGTCAATAGTACAATAGTTACCTCCAGATGTCATGATACCATTGCACGATCCATACTCTTTGTCGCTGTTCCCATCTTGAAACAAGCCCAGTAGCTACTTACGGTACAGTTCTCTACCGTGAAGTTTTCGCACGCCTTGTCAACGGAGCTTTTTAGACAGATTGCGTCATCCTCAACCTGAAGGTTGCAATCCTGAATCAATACATTCGAGCAACCATCGTAGTTCATTCCATCGTTGTTGGGGTTCTCCTTGTTGTAGAGAGAGCATTTGAAAAGGTGGACATTGTCACACTCGCGGAAGTATACACACCACGAACCTGAGTTCTTGATAACGACATCCTCGAAGTATATATTTTTGCACTCCTCGATACGGAACAACTTAGGACGCTCCTTCTGGTGCTTAAAATAATATCCTCTACCGTTGATCTCCCCAAGTGGATGTCCAATGATCTTGATATTCTCCTGCCCAAGGGCAAAGAATATGCACTTCGAGAATTGTGGCTCCTCGGTTCCCATTGGGACATCTGCATACTCTGCATAGTTGGTGCTGCCCAATAGGGCTGTCCCTTTCTCTAGCTTGATAGTGACATTGCTCTTTAGGTATAGAGTTCCAGTGGTATATGCGCCACTAGGGATAATAACTGTTCCGCCACCATCGCGATTAGCCTCATTAATAGCTTTTTGGATAGCCTCGGTGCAACACTCGGTGAGAGATGGCTTCGCGCCATAATCCTTGATGTTGTAGCTCTTTCCAGCCGCAAACGTTGTTGCGACAAATAGCATCAGTGCCAGTGATGTTGCGACAACTCTCTTAATAGTTCTTTTCATCATTTTTATTATAATTGGCTAGTTTGGGTCTTGTATTAGCAGCAGTTATCGCTCTCGTATTTCTAATTGTATCATTTTTATAATATCTTTGCACATATAAGTAGTGAAAAACAATTATTGCCATATTTTAAAAAGCACTCTCGGAGTGATATTTTTCACTATTAAATCTCAATGTAGAACCACTATATTTTCAATTCAATAGCAAAAAATCTCATCTCCAATAGTACTCTTAAAAACACACCAATAATTATTTTACACTACTTACAAAAATACAAATAATACTTTAGAAATTATCATTTAAATAAGATTATACAATCGAATGATAAGATTATCAAATTGTATAAATTTATTTTTTGCGTTACTTCGCGAAATTAAATCAAATAAGATTAATTTAAAAGATAAACCATTATATTTATAATAAATTAACCAAACTAACCATAATGAAGAAAATTGTACTAACATCGGCATTGTGCCTCGCGTCACTCTTTGTGGCAGAGGCTCAGACCACCACCCAAAATGCGCCAACCGCTGGGCAACTCCAAGGGGTAACAAATGCTCAATTTAACAAGGATTGGGCAGAGATCGACAAGCGACCTCTACCCTCGTGGTTCAATGAGGCGAAGTTCGGAATATTCGTGGTGTGGGGACCTTACTCTGTGCCTGCCTACTCTCCCGTTGGACCTAACGGCTATGCTGAGTGGTACTGGGCGAGGTTGCGTTCGAATGATGCAGCAATAAAATCTAAGGATAACCCCATCGCTAAGTTCCACAAAGAGAACTACGGAGATAAGAAGATGGAGGAGTTGGTCGATGACCTAACAGCTGAGTTCTTCGATGCAGAGCAGTGGTGTGACCTCTTCAAGCGTAGCGGTGCAAAGTATGTAGTTACAACCTCTAACTACCACGATGGCTTTGCAATGTACCCCACAAAGTACTCAGCAACAGAGACTACCGACCAGTGGAATAGTATGGTAAGAGGTCCTAAGCGCGATATCATTGGCGAGCTAAACTATGCAGGTGATAAGCTCGGACTAAAGATGGGTATCTACTACTCGCTCTACGAGTGGTATCACCCATTGTGGCTCACCGACAAGGATAAATTCGTTAAGGATTGGTTTCACCCTAAATTCAAAGAGGTTGTCGAGCGATACAAACCATACTCAATCTTCTTCGATGGTGATTGGGGTTTGAGTGGCGAGAAGTGGCGCGCCAATGAGCTAGCTAAGTGGTTGTATACAGAGTCGTCAGTCAAGGATGTTGTGGTTACAAACGACCGTTGGGGTAGCTCACGAGGCATCAATGGCGATGTCTTCGAGAGCGAATATGGTTACGGAAAGTGGACATCGCCTGAACACCCTTGGCAGGAGGATCGCGGAATTGGTCAGAGCTACGGATATAACCGCGTGGAGGGTGTCGATGACTACAACACAACCGATGAACTCTTGGAACAGCTATCTTTGGTGACGGCAGGAGGAGGTAACTTCTTGTTGTGTGTAGGTCCAACAGCCGATGGTCGTATTCCCGTGATTATGCAGCAACGATTGGTCGACATTGGTGAGTGGCTCAAAGGCAACGGAGATGCTATATATGGTGCAAATGCAAATCCGTTCTGGCCTCGCACATTTGATTGGGGTACGGTAACTTCCAAGCCTAATAAGCTATATCTACACCTCTTCAACCCCGATGATCGCGCGGTGAGGTTGGATGGCATAGATGGCGAGATCACTGTTGCTACAATCTTTGATGTGAAGGGTGAGCGAGTTCCACTAAAATACAAACACAAGAAAGGCACGCTAGAGATTGCAATTCCCGACAATGTGCGACTTGGCTCGACTGTCAACATCATCGAGTTACAAACCAAGGGTGAGATCGTGTGTGACAAACGTCAGCGCGAGGGTCGTGAGGGTGAGTTGCTCTTGACGGGTCGCGCATTCAAGTACTCATCGCCCAAGATTAAAGCTGTCTACGGAGGCTTTAGAGATCGTATGCGTATGACAGGTTGGACAGATGCTAAGGCGTCGGCAACGGTAGATGTTGTGATTACCAAGGCTGGAGAGTATGACTTGTCGCTAACATACTTCGCTCAGAAACACGAAGTTGGGGCAGAGTTGGAGATAACAGTCGGCAACCAAACATTACAGCACACTACGGTTCTGTCGGTGGAGAATAGGCAGTACGGCTACGACCCTCACAAGGTTGGAACTGTAAAGGTCGACAAACCTGGTGTTTACACAATTCGTATTGGAGGTAAGAGCGGAGGCAAGTGGAAAAACTTCGGTCTCCAAACGCTTCAACTTCAACGTAAAAACTAAACTAAATATTATTATGAATTTCAAAGGTTTAACACTACTAGCTACGCTAACCCTAGCAGCTACAACAACATTTGCTCAGATACAGCAAAATTCGGATCACTATGTCGAGTACTCCGACTGGTCACAACTCAAAAAACATCAGATCCCTGAGTGGTTTAAAGATGCTAAATTTGGAATATATGCCCACCTAGGACCATACTGCGTCCCAGCGTTTGGCAACGAGTGGTATGTCGCTCAGATGTACAAAAATACAGGAACTCACAAACACCACGTCAAGACCTATGGCGAGTTGGATAAGTTTGGTTACAAGGACTTTATTCCTATGTTCAAGGCTGAGAAATTCGATGCCGCTGAGTGGGCGGAGCTATTCAAAAATTCGGGTGCTAAGTTTGCAGGAACAGTGACCATTCACCACGATGGATTTGCGATGTGGGATAGCAAGATCAACCCTTGGAATGCCAAGGATATGGGTCCAAAGCAGAATATCTACGGAAATCTAGCGCATGAGATTAAGAAGCGTGATATGAAGCTTGTTGCGACATTCCACCACGGAATCAACCACACGTCATACTACAAGGATGAGGCAAAACCAAACGATCTGAACGATCCCAAGGCGAAGTATCTCTATGGTCGCATACCTGCCGAGGAGGCCAATGAGAGGTGGTTTGGACAGATCAAGGAGGTGATTGATGCCTACGAGCCCGATCAGATTTGGTTTGACTTCGATATCCGCGTGATTGACGATAAGATGAAACATAAGTTTGCAACCTACTACTACTCAAAGGAGAAGGAGTGGAACAAAGAGCTAATCATCACTCGCAAGAATGAGCTATTTCCAACAGGCGTAGGTGTGTTGGATGTTGAGCGCGGAAGTATCGACCGCCTTCACGACAACCTTTGGCAGACCGACGATGCTGTAGCTGTGAACTCGTGGTGTTGGGTGGAGAATCTCAAACTTAAAACATCTAAAGAGTTGATCCACCAGCTTGTAGATATTGTGAGCAAAAACGGGGTCTTGTTGTTGGATGCTTGCCCAAAAGCTGACGGAACAATCCCTGAGGATCAGCAGAAGATCTTCTTGGAGATCGGTGATTTCTTGAAGATCAACGGCGAGGCGATCTACTCAACACGTCCATTCAAGATCCACGGAGAGGGCAAAAATCTATACTATGGAGGTCGCGGATTGGCTAGTTCAAGTGCAGGTAAAGATACCTATGTAGTGTTCGACAGTGGCGACATTCGCTATACAGAGTCAAAGGATGGAAAGTTTATCTACGCCTTTGCGATGGGTTGGCCAGAGGATGGTTTGCTCCTCACGAAGTTCAAGAAGATGTGGGGTGTAACGGGTGTTGAGCTACTTGGATCTAACAGCAAAATCGCGTGGAAGGTGACCTCCGAAGGTTTATCAATTAAGAGTGAGGGCGTGAAGAAACCTGCTAATATGTGCGCCTACGCTTGGAAAATCAGCGTTAAATAAGAGTCTCAGAGAGTCTCCGTTGAAAGCCATTATACGGTAGATTTAAGTTGTTGTAGGTCTTAACAGGGATTTTGTTCGCCGTATGGAAGATAATACGAGCAGGAGTTGAGGCACGTAGTTTTGAGCGGATACCATCATTATCCTCTCGAAGTTGATTCTCTTTGAGGTTTACGCCCCAAAATGTAGCGACTACATTTTTCCAGACCCTAAACATTTCGTCTTGGTCTGCACTCTTTGCCTCATAATCCTCGCCCCAAAAATGTTGAGCCGATTCGGTGGTTACGCCATCTCTGTTAGTACTTTTGTAGACGAGCATAACTCCAGCAAAGTCTGAGATAAAGTGTGAGAATTGTTCTGCATTTAATTTACAAGTTGCCATAATATTATAAGCTCAAGTTTCGCAAGTAATCAAACGCCCCGACCAAAGATATAAAAAAGCAGCATAGAGATTTCCGTATCTCACGGAAAATGAGTATATTAGTAGTCGCAAAACAATCATAAACTCAGCCC
>JBCQVH010000003.1:0-248641 GCA_047173185.1 Rikenellaceae bacterium | reverse complement strand
TATCTGTTGAGTGTGAGTTGGTCAATGACACCGTGTGGATGACTAAGCGAGAGATTGCACGTCTCTTTAATGTCTATGTGTCAGCGGTTTCCAACAACCTAGTGCCTCTGTTTCATCGTGGCGAGATTAACGAGTCGATGGTGACGCACTACGTCGATGGCGTGACACTCTACAACCTCGATGTTGTCATCGCCTTAGCTTTTAAGATGAAAGGTGGCTACTGCCGACATTTTCGAGAGTGGCTCACGCGTCAGGTGAAACATCGCTTTTCGCAAACTCCGACAATGCCAATATTCATAAATGTAAGTTCTGAAAACTTCGTCAATAACTAACTCAACGAGCCACCTTCATGGTGGCTATTTTTGTGCCTACCTATATCTCCGCTAGCTCTTCTCCACAATCGGCACTCTGTCGTCGGGAGGGCGTTTTATTCGTGTGCAAAGGTATTTCCAGTCGCTTAACGTAAATACAATGTCAAGCAGCAGAGCTGTTTATGGCAAAATCTCCACACTCTTAGCAGAGGTTGTATTTCACCCTAAAACCTTGTTTTTCCTACTCCTTTCACCTTTTTTAGCACTCGAAACAAGCGACCGACCCGAGAAAGAGGCATTTATGTTGAGATGTAAATTATGTTGTTGTTATTTCTTAATATGATGAATACTAACGCATTAATGATGATCGTTGACAACATAAATTTTGCTGGGTAGTATGCTTTTGTTTTCAATACAGACCACAAGGGTTTGATCGCCCTTGTGGTCACAAAATATCAGCTACTCGATTTAATCTTAGATAGAGTTTTTATGCCTCAAAGACCTCTTGTCTAGTGCCGCAACAAGCAGTACAAAGAGTACCGAGAGTGCCGCCGCTCCGATCCAGAACCAGTTGATATAGACAAAATCATATACATCGACCCCATCGACAACGCTCTTTTGCCCCTCGATAAGAATACCACTAATGACATCCTGCAATCCTGCTCCAATATAGCTCGCTATACCGACAATTCCAAGTGCGGCACCTGAGGCATTGCGAGGTGCGATATCGACAGCCATCAATCCGCCAAGAAAGCAGAGTAGAACTCCGATAGCTGTTCCAAAGAGAGCCATCGCCACAACATCTAGCCAGTAGTGCACCCCAGGGATAAGCAGAAATATCGAGAGGGCCACGATATTCAAAATGCCGAATAAGACGGCAGGAACATATCGGTTGCCCTTGAAGAGCTTGTCGGACATCACTCCCGACAGCAGAGTTCCCACAATGCCTGCTACGGAGCTTACGGAGATGATAAAACTTGCATCGAGGAGGCTATAACCTTTTTGGGTCTCTAGGTAGAAGATACCCCAACTATTTACGGCATATCGGCTGATATACATAAATGCGCTCGCCAGAGCCAATATCCATATTGCTGGCATGAGCAGAACCTTTTTCTGAGCCTCTGCGCAGTCGGCTTTGGATGATACGTCACTCTTTGTTGGTTGCGCCTCTACCGCCTCGTAGCCGTAATCTACGGGGGCGTTGAACATGAATTTGTAGATGATCGCCACGCCTATGAGTCCAGCTATACCTGCCCCTAGGAATCCGAATTTCCACCCTAGCGCGCTAACTAACGAGGCTACGAAGATGAATGTGAGAGCCTCACCTATGTTGTGGCTGGATGACCAAAAACCGTAGAATGTGCCACGCTCCTTGTTGTTGAACCATCGGGATAGAGCCACGACGCACGACGCTGCGCCCATAGATTGAAACCAACCGCTTATGCCCCAGAGTATCGCAAAGAGGTAGAATGAGGCGGTGAACCCCAAGGCTAGGTTTACAAGGGCTGAGACAAGCAGACCTAGCGACATGAACTTTTTGACGTTGCTCCTATCCGCCAAGAATCCGTTTGTCAACTTACCGAATGCGTAGGTGAAGAATAGGACCGAGCCGATGATACCTAGCTCGGTCTCGGAGAATACCCCCTCGGTGACCATGTATTTTTTAACGACGCTGAAACTTAGGCGACAGACGTAGTAGATGCCGTAGCCCAAGGTTGCCGCAATGAAAGTTGAATATTTTAGGTAATTTAGATTTTTCATTAATGTGTGATGTTAGTTGCGTAGGTTTTTAGACCTTAGGTAGTCAATAAGCATTTGGGGTCTGTCAGTTTGGATGATTGTTGCGCCTCGGCTAATCCAGTAGCCCCAATTTCCATCAGGATCGGTGAGTGCCTTATCATCGGTATATCCGCCACCAAGCGTGCTCCAAAGGGTGTTGATCCACATGTGCGCACCTCTCTCATTGATATATCTGTAAATATCCGTAATGCGGTCATACGGCTCAACTAAGAAGTCGGTAACCTCAAATGCAGGGATATTTTTTGGTGCAGAGGCGAAGTATTGCTTGTCGTCACTTTGCTCTACAACCTCGGTCTTGAATACAGGCGAGAACAACATTTCGTCCATAATATTACCATACTGAGCAATTAACTCATCGTAAGGTTTATCGGATTTGATGATAACTTGGTTAAGCATATCGCGCTCCTTGAGTAGGGGATATATGCGGTCAAAATACCCATCCGACTTATCTAGATTTACGATAATTCTATCTTTTGTAACATCGAGAGCCTCTTCGAGTGTTGGCACTCTAAAGATCTCGGATGCACGTCCCAATCCATTTTTGAGGTATAGAGATCTGATCTCCTCCAATGTAAGCTCTTTAACCTTACCTTTGCCATTTGTTGTTCGGTTGACGGTTTTGTCGTGCATCAATATTAGATGACCATCTTGTGTCATCGCAACATCGACCTCTACAATATCAACACCCATTCTGATACACGACTCAATACCTTCGATGGAATTGTCGGCATAACCTCGCCAATCGCCACGGTGCGCAGCGACCATAACGTGGTTCTTTGATGGGTTATTTAGCTTGTGTATAAGGTTGTCGATTGTTGGTGGCTGCTCGCTTTCTTGCTTTGAATCAACACTCTGGCAGCTTGTAGCAAAGAGTGCAATTGCGTATAATAGTATTCTTTTCATCTTTATGGACTATTTTGAGTTGTAAATTTTTGATGTTGCTGATACAGCAGGGGTGTACGAGTCAGCATCGAGGGTTATCACATTAAATCGCTCTCCGTTATCGTATACGCGAATAAAGAAGTTACCCCACGTGCTTTTGTAGTTTTTACTTACCAAGCGACCTAACCAACGTTTTAGATCATTGGGCATGGATGCAGTATAGACATCCGCTGGGTGGTTTCTCAATGTCACCAATGTCTTTTCGGCAAAGTGGGGTTCATGGCACGCTTGGTGAACCACAATCTGAGGCTCTGTTTTTGTTAGGTAGTAGGATGACACAGCATCTTTATATCCGTGATGGTTCAGCGATAAGGCATCGACCTCTCCGATGATATTAGCAATCGGAGTCTCCATATCATAATCGGGATAGTCATTCTCGCCTGCAATATCTGCCGCCACGAAATATTCGAAACGACCATAGGTGAACAACAACGCAATACTCAGTGGGTTTTCATTGTAATACCCTTTGGAGGTTACCAACGGTGGATCAAAGGGGTATGCCGCTACATTATCACCACTTCCCATCCATATTAGTTGGTTGACCTTAACATTGCGAACATCAAACTGTGGGTTTGCGCTCTTGTCGTATAACTGTGTAATCTGAGTATTTACTCCAGGTGTCAACATCGCAACATTCATATTGTTGTGCTTCGCCTGATAATCAATGAATTTCAGATAGTTGTCTAGCGCAGGGTCATTCTGCGCAATCAAATCTATGGGGTAGTTGTAGTTGGGATATGCTCTGTCTATCAGATTTCGTATTGGAATCTCCTCCCCGACACCCACAATACCTGCTAGGCGATACTCATCATTGCTCGATGTGGGGGTATCCTTGCGTATCTCACCATAGTGGTCGTTGTGGAAGTGCGAGACCACAGCGTAATCAATGACACCATTGGGTGCAAAGAATTTTACGTAATCTGCAATTCGTTTAGGGACTGTAATATCCTTGTCATCAAAAGGCTTGAAGAAGGGATCTTTGGCACTACCCCTAGAGTCGCCAGCGTCATACAACAGCGTTGTTCCATCGGGGAATATGATAAACGACGTATTACCCCCACCCGTATGCATGAAGTGGATATCAAAATAGCCCTTTTGCCACTTTAGGTTATCCACCCCCTCCGCAAAACTCGCAACGGTTGACGTGATAGAGAATAGAGTTATAAAGAGTAAGTTTTTCATTGTGCAGTAGAGAATAAACAAATAAGGGTGCTCACGATTTGCAAAGCACCCTTATTTGCCGAAATAAATTTATATTAACCTAAACCAACCTACTAAATTGTTTATTCAAGATCGAGAACATACTCTGTATCCTCGACTCCATCATTGTAGTAACGAATGTAAGCACTTGGGTTGATCTCAAGGAGTTGCTTGATATACTCCTTTGAGTTCTCGGCTGTTGAGATCTCGATTCTGAGATTCGCCAACTGCGCCAACTTGCTGACATCGACATACTCGATGTTCGTTCCATTGATGTAGAATTTAGCAAGAAGTGCATTGTTCGAGATGTCGATAGATGTAAGCTCTGCGCTACCCAAGAGGTAGAGGTTCTTCATGCTTAGACACTTCGTAACATTGACAGAAGAGAGTTTGTTGTAACCTCCTGCAACTCCCGTAACGCTCGGATTTCTTCTAAGGTCGAGATTTGTCACCTCGTTTGACTCGAAACGAAGATCGGTCAAACCCTTGAAGAACTCGATACCCTTCAATGAGGTGATGATACCATCGCCATCGGCTTGATCCAAATCCAACTGACCAGTGTAGTCTGTAACGTAAGAGTTGGTGATATCCAACTGATCCTCACCGTTAAACGCACTAGCAAATAGACCGCTATTTACAACCTTGAGGCGAGTAACCAACTCAGCATCGGGAATTGTCGCATATTGGCTCTTCGATATCTTAACGCGGAATACGGTCTGGTCGCCATCAGCGGTCAAGACATAGGCAACCTCGCCTTGGCTGAAATCCACAGTCGTAACACCCGACACCTGAGCAACACCATCAACAGTTACCGTAGCATCCTCCGAAAGGGTAAAGGTCGGGATCAAACTATCAGTGTAGAGATATGCCGATAGACCCTCAATGGTTATCGTCTTTGACTCATTGTCGATCACTGCCGTAGTGATATCCAGCACATCCTCCGCATCGAGTGCCATATCGGGATTCAAGCTAGCCTCAAAGCTGAAACTATTGAACAAGATATCCAAGATACCCTCCTTGGGCGTCGCTGTGGCAGTGGTAGAGCCCGAGGTGAGATCGTCATTGACAGCGATAATGCTGAAGGTATACTCAGTGTCGTTGGTCAAACCCTCAACCTTATACGACCTCACATCTTTGTCGATCTCGATAGCTGTATCGCCATCGGGGGTGTAGATGAGCTGATAGCCCGTAGTGTTAGACACATCGCTGTGGCTCCAACTCAACGAAACTGACTCATCGCCTGCAATAGCTAGAAAGTTAGTAACATCTGCTGGGGTATATCTGATAACGGGTGGATCTATAATACCGCCCTCCGAACAGCCAACAAATAGGGAGCAAATCAGCGCAAATAGCCCCAATATGATATTATTCTTAATCTTCATGATCTAATCTTGTTTAATTGTTTATAACTTAATACGCAAACCGATCTGGAAGGTCGTTCCGCTATATGCAACATTGTCCATATACTTCTCCTCCCAGATATACTCATATCTTTGGGCGTTGAAGGCGTTGAGAACATTTGCTGTGATCGAATATCGCCCAAACTCGTATGAGGCAGAGATGTCGGTCTGTCCATAACCTGCACGGTACTTCAAACCATCTTCTGCATCGGGAGCCTCACGGAGGTAGCTACTTCGGTAGTTATACGCCACTCTAAATCCAAAGCCATACTTCTCATAATATCCAATGATATTGTATGAGTGCTTAGAGTTGCCAGGCATATCGTAGACATCTCCAACACCATCAACCTCCTCGTAATACTCACTAAGCGATAAGGTGTAGTTTGCCGAGATACCAAAGCCATCGAAAGGGCTAGGCAAGAATGTGAATGGTTGCTGATAGTTCACCTCAACACCCTGCACAACGGCGTTGTCGCCATTGACTGGTTGCGTAAGCTGATAAGGGTCGCCATCGTACATCACGGTCGATGTCTGGGTGGTGATAAACGACTCAATATCCTTTCTAAATATACCTGCCGACAACATAACCTCCTTTGTAGGGTACCACTCAACCGAAAGATCATACTGATTTGCTCGATATGGGTCAAGGTCGGGATTCTTTGCCGAGATGGTCATATTGATATCATCAACATCCTGATAGCTCGAAAGATCCTGAATACGAGGACGAGTGAGTACTCTTGCGAATGAACCCTTAACAAACAACTTGTGCAGTGGCTCATAGCTTACGCTTAAGCTTGGTAGGAAGTCGTCATATGAGCTCTTCTTAGTAATAATTCCATACTCTCCTGTGTTGGAGTCAATATCGTAACCCTTAGCGGTAATCTGAGTGTGAGCATAACGAACTCCTGCATTGGCTTTCAACTTGTTGATCCTATAATCCGCCATCGCATATCCGCTATTTACGAACTGGTTGATGTCGTAATATGCATCCATCTGAATTGCGTCCGACATATCAATCTTGCTACCATAAAGCTCGTAAGACTTGTCCCAGTCATGAACCAAGAATTGATTCATCAATGTCGCCTCACTTACATTATCCATGAAACCAGTGAGCAACCCTGCGACAGGGGCAAACGAGTCCATGATACCCTCATCCTTCTTATACCAATATGTTCTATCCTTTGTTCGGCTCTGGCTTGATCCTCCAAATTCGAGCTTTAGCTTGTTGTTGAACTTCTTGACAACATCGAACTTACCTGTGATAATCTCATCGTTGTCATCCCAAATATAGTGGCGCGCCTCAGTCATCGTGAACTGGTTGACGTCGCTAAAATTTGTCGGTGTCTCAATATCGAAGAACTTGTAGTTATCCTGCACACTATATGTCATACTGCTATTTGCCGAAGCATAATAACGATAGCGATCCTGATCTGTTGTGTTGAGCGAGTAAGACGCCTTAGCTCCAAGACTCCAATTATTTCGCATATTCCACTTATATGTCAATCCACTCTGGTAGTTGTTGGAGGTGTTGGTGTGTATCTGATCCTCAAACATAACCTCTACAGAGTCAAACGATATCGACTTGACAAAAGTTCCATCCGACTCAATTGCCGTAGGTGTAGCATCGTTAGTAAACCAAATAGGGGTGTAGCGAGTGGCTACATTCTTGTTGTATACCCACATTCCCGACCAGACGATATGCATATCGTTGTTTATGCGATATTGAGCCGACAGGTTGAGTGATACGCGCTCGTTCACCTGTCCTTGACTCAACAGACGAGGAAGTGCAATTCTCACATTCTGATGCTCGAAGGTACCATCATTATCTAAGTCAAACGATTTTTGCTCATATCGAACGACATCATATGACTCCGATGTGTTGGAAAATTTATTATACGAAGCACCTGCGATGATACCAAACTTCTTGTTCTTCCAGTTGTTACCATAGGTCAGCGACACCTTGGGTGTAACCTCCATACCAGTCTGTGTCTGAGTGTTAGTTTGACCCTCGGCAGTGATAATAAAAACCTCATCATCAAGCTCAAAAGGCTTACGGATTGTCAAGTCGACAGTTCCTCCAATACCACCCTCCGACATCTTTGCTGTTGGCGACTTTGCTACCTCCACCTTGCTGAAGATCTCTGATGGCATAGTGTTGAAGTTGAACGACTCCGAAGCGTCCGAGTTTGCAGCAGCGTCACCGTTGATAGTTACCTGAGTATACTCAGCCGACATACCACGAACACTTACTTGGTTACCCACACCACCTGCATCATCTCTAACGATCTGGATACCCGAAACACGCTGAAGTGCCTCAGCTACATTGGATTGGGGAAACTTAGCGATATCATCCGCAACGATTGCATCTGTGATATTGACGCTCTGCTGCTTAATGTCGATAGCCTTGCTTAGGCTCTTACGATATCCAACAATCACAACATCCTCAATGCTTGTAACATCCTCAGTCAAAACGATGCGCTTTGTCTCTTGAGACGTTACATTAAGCGACTTGGTGTCATAACCAATATAAGAAACCACCAGCTTTTGATTGGACATAGCTGTAAGTTCGTATTTACCCTCTAGGTTGGTTACTGAGCCTACATTTGAACCCTGAACCGCTACTGTCGCTCCGACAATGGGCTTACCATTGAGTGAGACAACCGTACCAACAACCTTTACCGATTTGGATTGAACTGGCTGAGTACTCTTCTTTGTTAGATATATTTTGCCATTAGCAATCTCAAAATCAATATTGGTACCATTGAGAACAGTCTTGAGAACCTCTGCAAGCTCCTGCTTTCGGACATTCACAGAGACGTTTTTGTTGATATTTACATCGTTGCTACTGTAAGCTAATGTCAATTCTGTCTGCTCGGTTATCTCAGCAAACACCCTCTCCAAGGAGGCGTTCTTGAAGTTTAACGTAACCTTCTGCGCATTCACACATAGGGTTATCGCTAAAAAAAATAGTAATAAAAATCCCTTTTTCATACTCGTTAATTTTTGTGTTAGTTTATAAATATCTTTCTATCTACATAACATTATACACCGACGAATATAAAAAGTGTGAAAAAGGGATCACTTTTGTAACATAATCTTAATATCTCGCTGTTATATAGACGACTTTTTTCGATATATCATACTCAAAATACATTGGCGAAATCTTGCCTAAGTCATACAATACACTCTCCAATGTAGGATTTGAAAGCGTCAAAGAGTACACATTCTGAGAGACTTGGGGATCTTTGAATATAAATTTAACATCAAACCAACGCTCCAGAGTCTTTGTTATATCTATAATAGGAGTATCTTTGAAGGCAATATTGCGACTTATCCAATCAGGGTCTCCCAAGCTACTCTTTGAGATAGAACACTCTTGACTCGACTTTTTGTATGAGAGTGTCTCGCCTGGGGTAAGGCTAAAATGCCTTTTGTCGGGGGTGTCGAAATTTACAGCACCCTCATATAGCGAGACTAACACAGTATTATCAGCTTGGTAGGCATCAACATTAAAACGAGTACCCGTTACCACGACTTGTGAATTTTCGATATGTACAACAAATCTATTTTTTACGTCGGATTCAACCTCGAAGTACGCCTCTCCATTTAGATATACCTCACGCTGCTTACCAACGAACTCAACTGGATATCGAAAATGGGTATCGGAGTTAATGCTCACCAAACTACCATCTGACAGCTCAAGATCCAACTGTTCTCCCTTAGCGACATATATATCTTTGTATTCGACATCAACGAGATTTGAGGATGAAAAGAGATGGATAAATAGTGCCGATATAAATATAATAGGTATAAATACCGCCGCAATGCGATATAAAATGCGTCTGCGACTCTTCTGCTTTATCTCCGTGTTGATTGCACTTAACATCTTTGACGACGGAATATTATGATCTACATATAAATCTTCGATATCGTCAAGTATATTACCTTTGTACTGCTCCATTGACTCCTCAACGAATGCTACACCCTCGGGTGTGGCAAACCATTCGGCAACTTGCCTAGCAACATCTTTTGTCGCTACACCTGCCAAAGTAGCATTTATCTCATCTATATTTGGTTTCTTAATAGTATTATTCATTGTGACTCCTTATAAAATATAACCCCCTCTTAACAGTATACACATAAGTGTTAAAAAAGTGTGAATATTAGTAATATTAATATTTTTCCCAACATCTCTCGTAATTGGCGCGTTGCTGCGTAATAGTGAGATTTCACCGAGTCGATTGTAAGCCCTAGATTATTTGCAATCTCTTTATTGCTTAGGTGCTCTCTGATTTTCAGTAGGCAAATTGATTTTTTGGGCTCAGGTAAACTATCAATACACCTGTGTATATGTCTCCACATATCATCTCGCTCGAACACCTCAAAGAAACCACTGTCGGAGTTATCGCTCTGCGAGATTTCATAATTCCTCGCCAGTGCGCTGCTTTCGTTACGTATGGTGTTGAGTACGTGGTTTTTGGTTATTGTGAAGAGGTAATTTTTAATGTTCATATCGACATTAAGAAGCTCTCGTCTCTCCCACACCCGCACAAATGTATGCTGAACAGCATCTTCTGCTTTTACAGAAGATCGTAGGTATCTATACGCTACAACATATAGAAGCTTGTGATAACGATTATACACCTCAGTAAAAGCCTGAGTATTGCCCCGTTTCACAAGTTTTATAATATCAACATCCTCTAATTTAGAAAACATATCTTCAACCATTCTAATGAGTTAGCACAAATCATAGACAAATATACAATTAATATCAATGAATTAAGCATAAAAGTCAATATTTATGCACACTGACGCCTCGAAATCATTGCAAAGTGTTGGTTAATTGCGCATTACACGATTATGTGGCACTATCATCTTCGCTACAACGCGTTTTTTGCGCGCTATGTTTGCATTACTTGCAGTAGGTGTAGTGGGCATTTTATATGGTTGAATTATTAGCAATAATCATGAAACATATTAGCATGTATTTTGAAATATTGATTTTATTGAGTAATTTTGCTCAATACATTGAGTAAAATATTACAACTATATGGAAAGATCTTATTTACAAATGATTAAGTCACGTGTTTTTGAACAACGAATGTTCATACAAGTGATTGTTGGTCCTCGTCAAGTGGGGAAAACTACAATGGTTAATCAACTATTGGAGCAGATTGGTATGCCATATATTTTTGAGTCGGCAGATGCTGTGCCATCAAGCAATTCTGCTTGGCTTAATCAGATATGGGACTCTGCAAGAGTTCGTCTAAAGATGTCGGAGCAGAAAGAGTTTTTGATCGTTATTGACGAGATACAGAAGATTGAGAATTGGAGTGAGATTGTCAAACTAAATTGGGATAGGGATACCAACGAGAAGATAAATATTAAGGTGATACTACTTGGTTCATCTCGTCTGCTTATACAGAAAGGTTTGACCGAATCGTTAGCAGGGCGATTTGAGAAAACATATTTGGGTCACTGGTCATTTGGTGAAATGCGTGAGGCTTTCGGATGGAGCCTGGAGCAATATATCTACTTTGGCGGTTATCCAGGATCTGCATCACTCATAGCCGAAGAGAATCGTTGGAAGAGCTATGTTAAAGACGCTCTAATCGAGACGAGTATATCAAAGGATATTCTAATGCTAACACGAGTGGACAAACCAGCACTTCTAAAACGACTGTTTGAGTTGGGATCTATCTATTCGGGACATATTGTGTCGTTTACAAAGCTAATTGGCGAGATGCAAGATGCTGGAAACACAACAACTCTATCTCACTACCTTACTTTGCTATCTGATTGTGGATTGCTTGGTGGGGTGAGTAAATATGCAGGTGAGCAGGTACGTTCTCGTGCTTCACAACCAAAGTTTCAAGTCTACAACAATGCTCTTTTGTCATCTCAAAGCAGTGAAAAATTTGAGGATATGGTGCTAAATCCTAAAGAGTGGGTACGCTTGGTAGAGTCATCAATCGGAGCACACCTAATTAACTACGCAGCGATGGAGCGTTTTAATATATACTATTGGAGAGAGAAAAACGACGAGGTGGACTTTATTATCGAACAAGGTGGCAAGGTTATAGGTATTGAGGTCAAAAGTGGCAGACGAGCAACCAACAAAGGTATGGCTATTTTTGCTGAGAAGTTTAATCCTAAAAAGGTTATTGTTGTCGGCACAGGTGGCATTCCTCTTGAGGAGTTCCTAACCATGAATCCGATAGAGTTATTTTAATGAGACTAAGCTAAATATTACAAATATGGTTACCTAAAAACGTAATCGCTACATATAGTTAAGTTCGCCATATTCCATATTTAACTCCTCTAAATGTGATATTTTTACATCTAGAGGAGTTGTTTTGTCTATTTACCATACCTTAAGCAATTTAGATGGTTATATAAAATGCAGTCAAACGGTCTCAATGTATAGAACACTTAAGCAAATTTGGATATCTAATAACTTTTGGATATCTTGCGATGTAACCAATAATATTGTCACAATGAGAACCTTTCGCAAAGAATCAATTTGGGGGTGCTTTGACACCTATGCGTTAATAGCCGTTGCATTCATAAATGTGCTTATATGGCGTGTTATGATTGTTGGGTTGATGTATGGAGAAGTATTTGAAAATAGTTGGTATAACATCGCTCTTGTTTTATTCGTACTACCTGCGGTCTTCCTCTATGCTCTGTGGCACTTTTCTCACTCGATATGCTATGTGGTAATAGATAACGACACCTTAATATTCAAGAATGCAATCTTTGGATTTGAGAGCCGCTACCCAATTCGAGATATTAAGCGTTGCACCGCCCACCACGAACGCAACGGAAAATCTATCTGGATACATCGAGATGGACGAATACGACGCTTCCGCTTCGTCAATATGGTTCCCGATAAGGAGATCTATGATATAGTCACCATAATCAAAAGTTACAACACCAACACTACCGAGTATCTTGGACATGTAGAGGTAAAATAAAGTTATCAAGCTATGAACCGATGCAAATGGAAAAATTTAGATACGAACCCTGTCTATATTGAATATCATGATATCGCATCCCCTTATTGCACCTGTGCAGATCACCCACTCCGACTCCATATCACATGGATCATCATCTCAGAATGTGTTACATCTCACACTCCACCTCCCCTCAGGCGTAGATGCTCAAATATCTAATATCGAGATTTCTCAAATCAGCACACTCCTAACATCTTTACTCTCATGTTCTCACTAACATCTTGCGACCGCTACTATCTCTGTACCTCTGGCGTAGATCTTCGTAAGGGGTTTGATTCTCTCTGTGGTGTGCGCAGACCTATCCCTGAGTGTTTCGAGCGTGCCACACCTGAGGTCGTAGAGCCAGAGATTATCCCCCAAGGCTCGAAGAGGATCGGCGAAGAGATAACTGAGGTGATGGAGTTTAAGCCTGCCCAAGTATATGTACGAGTGGTATGTCGTCCTAAGTATGCTACACCCGAGGGGAGCATTATAATCGCAGATCTTCCCGAGATGGCATTCCCCAAAAGCAATGCTGGGGCATCACTTATCTCGGCGATACTCACACAGAAGTATGTCGATCACCTGCCACTCAATCGTCAAGGTGAGATATTTAAGCGTGGAGGCTATGAGGTGGCATCATCAACTATGACAAATTGGGTGCAGCACGGAGTAGAGAGACTTCGTCCCCTATATAACTATATCGTAGAGCAGATCCGCTCGTCGGAGTATATTCAAGTAGACGAGACGGGGTTATCACCAGAGCAGAGGGTGAAGCTCAGAGAGCAAAGAGCGTTCCCCGTAATTCGGAAGTTGCAGGATTGGATGATAGAGATTATAGGTGAGATACTTCCAAAGTCAAAGTTAGGCAAAGCGATAGTGTATACTTCGGGGATCTATCCTCGACTGGCACGATATATAACAGATGGACGATACAGAATAGATAACAATGGCGTGGAGAATGCCATTCGCCCCATTGCGCTGGGTAGGAAGAACTATCTCTATTGTGGGAATGATGCCTCGGCGGAGAGGACGGCTATTATATATACGATTGTGGCGTGTTGTAAGAGGTGTGGGGTAAATCCTTTTGAGTATATGACTCGGGTGTTGCCTCTCACGGAGTCTGCACGTCCGAGTGAGTATCACACTCTTATGCCACGTGAGTTGATGGGGGTGGGGAGTCGTGAGGAGAACTCAAACCAACTTAAGTTGAATATATAGTCTCGTAGCTCGCAACGTGTGGCACGTCGTGCATAGCGGTAGTGGGTGGGAATGGGTAGCCAGAGTCGAAAGGTGAGCAGGTCACAGCTTGCTGACTCGGCGTATATTCTGTTGTTCTCTCGCTTGTCGAAGATGCACCATAGGGAGCTTGTGCTGGGGCAGCGTGGGTTTGTTGGGTGGAACAGGTATAGATCGCCAATGTGGAAATTTCGGGTTTCCATGTTGGCGGTTTTTGGTTTTGTTGACTGTCGTTGCCTATGCTGATCTTGCTACGAATTGATGGTGTCGTTACGTTGGAGCCTTGTTTTGTGACGTTGAAGAATCTTTGAATGACGATAGTAGTGTTTTGAGCCTCGACTCTTATGAGTGGCTGAATTTTGAATCTGTTTCTGTTGACAATTGTGAATCTGTTTCATATTGCATACTTTTTGTGTGGTTAATCAAACGTATGCACAGTCACTCAGCTTTTCATACCGAGTTTCGCCAGATACTCATCAACAAGAATAGCCGAGAGCTGCGCATACAACTCTTGACTGTTTACTTGTGATTATCATTAAAAATTCTGGCAAATTTTGTCTAACAAACAGTTTTCAAAACATTATTTCTCCTATGTTCGTATACCAAAATTACTCAAATTAAGGTATTGCTACAACTTTTTGTAACATTATTTGTAAATAAAATTTTAACCGCAATCATATACTGTTGATTGATAGCTACTTATGCAATAGGTGTGCTTTACTGAGAAGTTACCAAGTTGTGTACTTTTGTGTGAGTCCATAATTTTCGATTTCATAGAGTTAAAAAGCGGTCAAACTTTTCTTCTAAGAGACTGAAAATTAGGGACTTTTGCAAATATTTGTAGGTGTTTATCTGCTGATTATCAGAGTGTTATCTCTCGCTAATTTGTTTTTGTCGGGTAGTTAGAGGTGTGCTATAATCGCAAAGATAATAAAATTATCTGATTAGCACTATCTAATACGAGTATATTTTATTGTAACCACAAGGGCGATCAAACCCTTGTGGTCTAAAGCGGAAAATTTATTACTGCATTTGTGTGTTGATAGTGCCGCCATGAGTCTCTGTTCCATCACCCCAACCAGTAATTGTTGCAGCACCTACTTCGAAGATGTTTTGACCTACGGGTACTGTGTATGAGTAGCTCTTGCCGCTCACTAAAGTCTCATAGTAAGAACCTGTGAATTTTTTTCCGTCCTCCAAAGTGAATGTAAGCGTTGCAGCACTTATCGTCTGAGGAACAAGGATTACTGTGATTGTCTTTCCATCTTCAGACACATTGAGGTCGATAGTATCAGCACCAGCAGCCGTACCAAATGAAGAGTCAGAAATATCATAGGCATTAGTAGTCAAAACACTACCCAATGTCGCAGAGAGTCCTTCGAGCTCCTCATCTGTCAACGAACCATTGCTTTGGAGATTAAATATCACCTCGCACAACTCGTGTTTGAATGATAGTGATGCTGTACCTGATGTTTCGGTCAGATCTTCTACTTTAGTAGCAATCATAAGGTCGATAGCCTCCAAATCGCTCTGATCGGCTGTGTTGATTGAGTAAGAGTAGTCAACCATATCCGATTGATAAGGGTAGTAAGCCAAGAAATCTACTGTACCCGTTTGTGGGTAGTAGATAAGCGCATCTGACCCCGAGAACTTACCATCGCCCGAAGTTTTGTAAGCAACATTTGAGCTAAGGATGTCGATGTTGTCTGTGCCATCAAGCATAAATATACCAATCTCATCATTTGCGCTCCAAGAAGTACCCGATGCACGAGTCTCAATTGCTGAGCTAAAAGTTACCTCTACGGGGTCATTTGATGCAGGATTGCTTGAATCCTTGCTGCACGATGCCAAGGCTGCCAAGGCAAGTGCAAAAAGTGTAATTTTTTTCATTGTTTAAAATTTGTTTATGTTTATAATTATTATTTCTCCTTAAGTGTCAATGCGCTCCACCCCTTAGCCTCATAATCAGCTGTTGTGCCAGCAGGGATATGTACTGTTGGAGAGCTACTAAACCAACGAGTGACATAACTTAAAATCGCACTACCTGTCCAATTGAGGTAGAGATCTGTTATAGGAGTATAAACGAATGCAAAAGAGCCTATTGACTGTAGACACTCTCCTAACTCAATCACACTTAACTTACTACACTCATAAAAAGCATACTCTCCGATACTCTCCACGCTTGTAAAATCGAAGGTGGTGAGAGCTGTTGAGGTGAATGCATTGTTAGGAATATCTTTTATTTTGAAATTTGTAACCTCCGCTAGGGATGTACAACTGTGAAAAGCATACTCTCCGATGCTCGCCACACCTGTGAAGTCGAAGGTGGTAAAAGCTGTGTTAAAAAATGTATAGGAGGGGATCTCTGTTAGACTGAAATTTGTAACCTCCGCAAGGGAAGAGCAATTCCGAAAAGCAGCCTCTCCAATGCTCTCCACACTTGTGAAGTCGAAGGTGGTGAGAGCGGCGGCGCCCTCGAATGCAGAGGCAGGAATCTCTGTTATACTAAAGTTTGTAATCTCAGCGAGGAAAGTACAGTAGCTGAAAGCCTCCTCCCCCATACTCTCTACACTCGAAAAGTCGAAGGTGGTGAGATATGTATCGCCGAATGCACTGTCAGGAATCTCTTTCAGACTAAAGTTACTAACCTCCACAAGGGTGCTATATCTAAAAGCATACGCTCCGATACTCTCCACACCCTCGAAATCGAACGAAGTTATACTCGTATAGTAAAATGCAGATTCACCTATCGTCTTTACATTGGGTGCGTCAATAGCCACTAACGCCCCACAAGAACTAAACGCCTCATCTCCAATCGCTGTTAAGTTGGGTAGTATAATAGAGATCTTACGCCCCGCTGTCTTAGCTGCGCCGAGTGCCGCCTTGATCCCTGTGTAGTCGTCGATAGTCTCATCCATGATAACCCACGTGTCGTTAGTAGGGACGTTATCTGCGTCAATCTCACTCGCATAGTAGTTAATCTTTGCCGTCTCCATCTCGCCACTCTCTACCTCTGTCCAATCGGTGATTGTTACACCCGAAAGCTCGACATAGTTTTGACCGACTATGAGGGTGTAGGTGTACTGCATACCTGACTCGAAGGTCTCGGAGAAGGTTCCGTAGTAGGTGTTGCCACCGAACGATACAGAGATTTTTGCCTCTGTCGCAGTGTGTGGTGGTACAATCGCCTCGACCTCGTCGCTATCGTTCAAAAAGAGCGAGATACTCTCTGTGGTAGTGCCTGCTGTGACTTTGGTGTAAAGCGCATTCGAAAGGTTGCAAATGGTATACGTTCCACCGCTAATAACATTCGAGAGGGTGAAGTCGCTCACCGCCAAATCCTTAGCTGTATCTTTGATATCCACATTAAATACAACCTTGCTCATTTTGCGCTCGAACGAGAGCGTGGGCGACGACCCATCATAGCAACTTGCTGCCCTCGCCACCATAAGGTCTTGCGCTTTGAGTTTCTCATCGCTTGATTGGTCGGTCGAGCCAACCGTAAAGGCTGTACCACTCTCAGTGCCCTCTGCGTATGGATAGTATGCCACGAAGTCCATAGGATAATTTTGAGGAAAATATAGCGGATCGTCCGACATGAATTTCGCACTCGTGGTCTCAGCTCCCGACGAGATGTAGTAGAGTGCATTGGTGCCGTAGCGGTCGTAGACATCGCTACTTACTTCGTACATAAATACTCCAATCTCATCGCCTGTCTCCCACGTAGTGTCGCTCACACGGGTCGAGACCTCTGAGGTAAATGTCACCGCAGTCAATGTCTCCACCGCTGTGCTCTGCTCCTCGCTCTTTTGGCACGAGGCGAGGGCAGAGAGTGCTATTATTGATAAAATTATCTTTTTCATAGTTTTTTAATTTTTTTCTGAGAAGTTCTGAGTATTGCTGAGTAATCATGAGTCTCGGTAATTCTCAGAATTACTCAGCAAATTCTCAGTTATTCAAATGTTGGGTATGAGTCATCACCTACCTTCCAAGCTGAATAGCTATTATTGCTTGATGCAACACTATTCAAGTCGGTGAGTAGCGTAGAGAGCGATGAGTATGCCGTAACTGTTTGATTGTTGTAATCTGCACCGATTGCCGAAAGAGTATTGCTCTTCGAGCTATCGTAGTAGCACGAAGTGATTGTTGACGCTGTGACTTGACCAAAGGCAAGACCAATATTTGTGGATGTGCCACTCACCTCACCACTAGTATAGCAGTTCTCTATCACGGCACCAAAGCTACTGTTAGCTTCGTGAATACCAACAAGTCCGCCTACAGTTTTATAACTAGCCGAAATATCTCCTAGATTGTAGCTATTATATATCGCACCACCTTGGTTCGCTCCTGCTAAACCACCCGAATACTCCGTGCCACAAACGACATCACCAACATTTGCACAGTTTATCATCTTGCTATATCTCGTAGATGAAGTTCCAAACATCTTGGCAACAATACCACCAGCGAAATCTGTACCTGTAGTTGTTACACTTCCTGCATTGTAGCAGTTGGTGATTACCAATATAGCAGCACTATTAGTCGAGCCAGCTATACCTCCTGCATAGTTACCAGCATCGATATCACCGTAGTTCTCACAATTGGTTATTGGGGTGTATGTTGAATTGTCGTTGCTATAACCCACGACACCACCTGAATATTGCTTTCCCGAAATATCTGCACGGTTGATGCACGAGGTGAATGTGCACTGATAAGCGTAACCTGCAATACCAGCAGTGCTATCGCCCGAAGTGTTTGCTACAACAGTCGAACCCTCCAAAGTCTCGCAATCTGTGAAGGTGGTGTACCACGCCTTACCTACGATTATAGCGGTGTGCGATGCGCTATTGCTTACATCTCCGCCCACCTTGAGGTTCTTGATTGTAGCGTTCACAGTCGTACCAAATAGACCTTGACCCGACTCCGTGCCCGACACACTCAAACCAGTTATGGAGTATCCCGCGCCATCGAATGTGCCCGAATAGCCATTGCTGCTACCTCCATTGGCAACCATCGGAGTCCACGTGCCACTTAGCTCTATGTTGCCCATCAACTTACCATTGAGCAATGTCTCTCCGCTATTCACTGCCGTTGCAAAGGACTCTAAATCCTCGGCATTGTAGATTAACGTTGTTTTATCTGCCGTAAGATCCTCGCTCTCATTTACACCCCAGTCGCTAAGTGTGGCACTGCTAATCGAGATTGAGTTCTCCTTGATGGTTATGGTGTAGTCGTGGTCTTTGCCGCTTGTGAAGGCCTCTCCATTCAGATCCCACGTGTAGGTTTTGTCTGTTACGGGGAGGTAGAACTCTACATCGAACACAGCCACCGCATAAGGAAATATGATCGCCTCGAACTTCGAGTTTGCGGTGACGGTGCGTGGGGTGATTGTTTGGTCGGCTGTGCTCGGTGTAAACGTGCCACCCTTGAGGTCGTATGTTCCCTCGGTGGCGATGTTTGTGAGCTTGACCTCTACACCTGCCAAATCGCTTGCATCCAAGCCATCGCCATCCTTTAATGTCATTGTGATCTTTGCGAGCTTATGATCGAGTTGGAGGTTTGCCTTTGGGGTTGCGCTGCTGTACTGCACGCCATCGTTCGCCACTATTAGGTCGATAAGTGCAACCTCTTCGGTAGTGCTTTGTGGCGTGAGGGTTACATCGTAGAGTCCGTCTGCCAAATCTTGATATGGTGAGTAGGCGATAAACGAGAGTGTGCTACTGCCCGTTGGGTAGTAGATTATTGTGTTCAATGGGGTGAATGATGCTTGAGGTCCGCCACTGACGGTTATGTAGGGGATATTCTCGTAGCTGTTATAGATCGCCCCTGCCTCATCGTAGGCGAAGATTCCGATCTGCTCATTTGAATCCCATACCCCGTCGGTAGCACGGGTGATGGTGGCATTGGTGAACGATGCCGCAACATCACCGACATTGCTCAAATCCGTATCAATATCTTTACTGCACGAGCTAACTATTAACCCCACTGCAGATAGTATGTATAGTATCTTTTTCATAATTGTTGGTTATTAGTCGTTAGTTGCCCCCACAGTGACATTATACTCATACATATCGCCCTCAGCCCAGCTCTTGCCTGCAAGGGAGCTAACGAAATCAATACCATTTACCGAGATGGTTAGCTCGCCACTCATAGAGGTGGTTTCGAGGATGTAGACGGTTATCGTGGCTTTGGATGAATCACCGTCAACACCAACGACCTCAGGGGTGATTGTTGCTGAGACTAAGGATGTTGCATCGAATGTACCTGCCGCATAATCGTACTTACCTGTTACATTTGCCCCCGAAAGTGTTGCTTTAGCATCCGTGAGTGCAGTCACATCTGCGCCACCTGCTGTGAGGTTGAACACCACCTTTGTGTATATTGGGGCAAAGGCGAATGTTGCCGTTGTGGTGGTGGTCGATGCTGTACCTACGACAACTTGGCTCACAGAGGTTTGGTCGCTAAGGTCTAAGCTGAGTTTGCCCTCCGTAGCGGTGAGAGTCGATGGAGACCAACCATAGAAGGTTTGCTCACTGTTGCCATAGGTGTAAAATGCATTACCCGAATAGTATTGCAAAGCACCTGTCGAGGTGTTGCTAATTGTGTAGGTTGCGCTCGTTGTGCCATCGGTAACGTTAATCTTCTCATTACTCTCCCACGAAAGAGTAGTGCCACCATCCGTAACACGAGTGGCAATCTCCCCAGCGCTGAAGGAGATAGCCCCATCAGCGGCAGAGGTCGAAAGCTCCTCGCTCTTAGTACAGCCGAGAATCGCTGCGGCTATACCTATGTATAATAACTTTTTCATATTTTGTTTTTTTTTAATGATTAACGCCGATAATGATTAATTGTGGTGTTCGCTTTGCTCACCTTTTTTTTATGATTATCGGCGTTAATCATTATCGGCGTTGATCATTATTTTTATTTCGCTGTTCCAGTACTAGTATAGGCACTACTTCCCCATTCGCCAATGGTGATACCATCAAGCACAAGTTCTGTCGGGCTCAGTTTAAGTGTATAGTTATATTGTTTGTTTGCCTCGGCACTCTCGATAGCGAGGCTTGTTGTGTAGTAAGAGGTGCCATCATTGAAGATTATCTCGTCACTCATAGTGCCAGGTGCGATGATAGCTGTGAATAGTGCTGTTTCACCATCATTTGAGCTCGCAACCATCACTAGCTCCTTAGTCGCACCACCTGACACAATCGTGCCCTCTAGCATATCGTACTGCGTCCTGCTGGTGTAGAGCGTAGCGGTAAGTGCGCTAAAGTTAGCAAATGCTGACCCCAGCTCGATGTTGCTCACTGTGATCTGCACCTTGCTCAGTGAGTGGGTGAATTGGAACGACACCGCATCGCCATCAACCTTAGCGGATGCTGCACTCTCCAAAAGATCTACTTTACTCTGTGCCTCTAATGTGCCATCCTGAGCCGAAATGTCGAAAATCATTGAACCATCCTCATAGCCAAACCCCTCTTGGTAGGGGTAGTAAGCTTTGAAATCTACGGCCGAACCATCTTGGGGGTAGAGGATAGTCTCCAAAACTGGGTTGAACGAGACGTTTGTGCCATCCGAGGTAGCTGTGTACTCGATATTGTCGTAGATTACGCTTTGGTCGCTACCACTGAACATCGTGATACCAATTGCATCGCCCTTATTCCAACTTGTGCCGTTGACTTTTGTAGGTTGCGCAATCGACTCCGCACTAAAGGCGACTGCTTTTGTGCCACCCAACGAAACGTCCGTATCATTGGCGCAACTAGCGACAAAGAGCAGAAGTGTTAAAAATGGAATTAGTTTCTTCATAGATATTTAAATTTTAATTGTTATCGGCTTTAATAGTTGATAGATATATACACACGAAACCCAACGATAGCTCTCTTTTTCTCTATCGTTGGGTTTATATAACGCGTTGATATATAGGCGTTTACACTGAGTCGCAAAGTTGCGTGTGTTTTTTAATACATTCATCTCTTTTAGGTTCAGCGACTTTTGCACTTTTTAACATGCAAATATAGTATAAAATCTGCATAATTGTCTGAAAACATTGCATTATTGCAAAAAATAATACTCGCAACAAGTCATTAGCTGAAACGACACTACTTCCTAACGGTGACTCTGCTCCAGAAGATATGCTCGGGGTCATAGCGACCATCTATGCTCTTGACGATATTGCGCTCCTCACGTGTCACTTTCCCCTTGAACGCCTCTCGTCCGTTGAAGATAACTGTGACAGGGTTGTCAAGGTTCAAGATAAAGTCGTTGAGCCAAACCGTAACCTCCGAGTAGTGCGCAGAGTCGATATATACAGTATTGCTGTTGGTGTCGATCCTCTGCTCGACCCTATAACCTTGCTTGGGGTTGCTCACCTCTAGGTTATATTTGCGAGTGTGGAGGACATCATCCTGAATCCAGATCACTCTGTTTGGCTCACTTACGCGACGGTAGTTCGCCAACCAACCGATAGCCTCGCCATCGAGACCATCCATCCAGTGACCCTTGCCAGCATAGATGTTTATATTGTACTCAAAGCCGCCCTGATCCTCACCATTCAGCCGCTGAAAAGCTTTCAACCACTCCACAGCCAATGCCGACCTATTATATGCTGTGTCGTCAGCACCCATATATATCGCAAATGGGAGATTGCGAAGGTTCTCAATCTCAGCATCTCCAGGGTGTCCAGCCATCATTGCCGCCGCTGTAAATCGGTCGCTCAATCGAGTCGCCAAATTATAGACTCCATCACCACCAGCAGAGTAGCCCAAGATATATATCCTCAAAGGGTCTACGTGCAACCTCGCAATGGCGAATGTAACAACCTGCAACAGAAAGTCATCCATATACCCTTGGTGCCACATATCCCACGTATTTGTCGGAGATCTAGGGACAAAGTATACTCCATCAACAATACCATAGAGTCTCTTTTGGTTCTCCCACTGTTGATCGTTCTCTGCCGCTAGAGCACCTCCGCCACCGTGCAAAGATATATAGAGAGGGTAGCCTGCACTAGGCTCCTCTCCATTAATATAACACTCGAAAGGCATCTGGTAACCGTTGCTCTTTAAGTTAAAAGATTTCCAGTCCCCCTCGATTTTATCGGCATAGCTATGAAGAGCGCGACGATAGTGCTCACCTGCCAAGCTATCGGCTTGACTAAACGATAAGTTCGATTGCATCGTCTGCCCAAATGATAGCATTGGGAGTAGCAGCCAAGACAAAAAAATCACTCTCTTCATAGTGTCGCGTTTATTAAATTATATATCCTCTTTATTTACTCGTTAGAAATCAATCCCCGAAGTTGCGTATTTGCGAAGTTTATCAAGGTTCTCCTTGAATGTCACCGCTGTGTGGGTTGTTCGATAGTCGATATAGAGCGTTGGGCAACATACGTAGTCAGCCTTAAGCTTGCGCCACTCTGCGTATTTGTTGTCGTATGCTGAGATCGCTTTGCGAAGCTCCTCACGGTCGATTTTCTTGTTGTTGACAACCTTTTCAGCGAGCATCATCTCCATGATCCACACCTGCTCATAAACCTCGTATTTGATACGTCCATATGTCGTAGAGACCTCCATGAACTCCTGATCCTCGGGATTCTGAAGCTTAATCTCTTTGGCTAGTTGCTCAATGCGATACCACTTCTTCAAGTTCTCGCGCTTCTCCTTTAGAGCCGCCTCGACAACTCCTTTTTTAGCCGCCTGCTCAAAGTGTAGACAGCCGATATATTGGTCGCGCATGAACCATATGAAGGGGTTGAACAGCTGTGTACTTTGACCAAAGTATACCGCCTCCTCAGAGAGTAGATTAAGTTCACGGAACTTCTTTAAATCCTCTTTAGATAGTTTGAGTACATTGGTTGCATATTCATTAAAGATCTCCTCCTCAGTGCGCTCGGGTGCTTTGGCGAAGTTGCGAATGACATACTCGTTGAGCTTGATCCAGAACTCGTTGTCGAAGTAAGGTCCACCCCAACCATCGCCCCAAGTCCATGTCCAAATTCCGCGGACATTCTTGTTGTCGTAGAGGTCTCGCAGACCCTTTTTGCCATCTGCTGGCATCTCGCACCATCCATCAATCACGCCACGACCGATATAATAAGGGTGTGCATTTTTACCGTATAGACCCGCTTGGTTTGTCGACACCTCGACAATCTGCTGCAAGTTTCCGCGACCGATATTTGGGTTGAACGGCTGATTTCTAAAGAAGTCGCGCGTTGTGTGCTTGATCGAGATATATAGCTTCTCATGTGGCTCAACCTTGCTCATTGCCTCATCGTATACCTTAGCAAAAGAGTGGAGGTTGCTGAAGTCCCAAGTTCTGTAAATCAATGTCTTGCCCCTCTTGACACACAGCTCCTCACGCAAGATATTGATGAAACGAGAGTGCTCCTCGGCAGTACGTGCTGGAGAGCCACCAACGTGCATTGGGGTGTCGTGAAGATATGTCTCGCCGTGGCGGATCATGAGACCATCTAGCTCGGGGAATCGCCAAAATAGCTCATCAATCTGGGCACGAAGTATCGCCTCGGTGCGAGGCTTGAAGATGGTGATCTTGCCAAACTCGTTGACCATCTCTTTCTCATACTTTTTGTAGAGCGACTGAGGCAGAACCAACATATCGGTAAATGGGATATTTTGGAGTCCAGCATCGTTGATCTGCTTCATCTGAATCTTTAGAGCGGCAGCGTGTCTCTCGATCCACTCCCTCTCGGCTGAGTCGTAAGGCACGGCATACTCTGGGTATTTGTCATAGGTTACGCCACACTGGATTTCGCGTTTGATAACTTGAACGTTATATCCTAAGCTCTTGACGAACTCAGAGTTGTTAAAACGAGTGGTAAATAGCGGCTCACCAGGATTGTGGTGCACCAGATTCAGTAGCATGTCATAGCGAGGCTCTGCCTGCTTTTTTGCTTGTGTTGTGAGGCAACAAGCAACGGCACATAAGGACAAGAAAAGTTTTTTCATAAATTCAGTTTGGTTAATTTGTAACAACAAATATAGTTATAAATTAATAAAATGGTGATTAATTATTGAAATAGTGATAATTTTGTTTAACTTCGTGGATTGAAAGAGAACCCAAAAAACTAAATAACAACCATAATTATGACCAAAAATCTACTAAAATTTGCATCCATTGCGATGCTATGCCCAACTTTACTCTTTGCCCAAAAGGTGGAGGTTAAGGTTGATCCGAACGCTGCACAGCACTTCGAGAGTGTAAAATCGCTAGATCGTGAGAAGTTTTTCAATATGCACGAGTCACCCTCGGGGTCGTCAATCAAGGCGGATATGGATAGGGTAGCGGAGCTTGGCGCAACGATGGGACGCGGCACTATGTCTCCATTCGCAGGGTCGAGTGTCGTTCAGGGCGTCACAGATGACCAGATCAGAGAGTCGGCACAGAGATGGCTCAACTCATTCAAGCAGAAAGGCATGGAGGTTACGCCCGACATCATGAAGGGTATGATACTCGTCTCGCACGCCACTCCAAAACACTCCGCAGGTGGCAAGTATGCTCTGCATTGGAAGGGCGAAGATGCCGACTATACCGATGAGGCTAAATTCGCTGAGCGATGGTTTCGTATAATGTTCAAGGAGAATGGCGTGGAGTTACCTACATATTATGAGCCGATGAATGAGCCATTTGTGAAGTCTAACGATTATGATGGCGTCAAGCCCGACAAGGTGATTAAGGAGATGTGTCGCTACCACCAGCAGATGGCGGCTCACCTAAAGCCAATATTCCCCGAGATGAAGATCGGAGGATTTGGTGGTGCTTGGCCTCTATTTGAGGGTTTCAACTCCGACTTCGTGCACTGGCGTCGTCGCATGCAGAACTATATCGACATCGCAGGTAAGGAGAGTGATTTCCTCTCATTCCATATCTATGATGGTCGCAACGTAGCAGGCGAGGAGACATATCGTAGCGGAAGTAATATGGAGGCGTTGATGGATATTGTCGAGGGTTACACATTCATCAAGTTTGGTGCTCCAAAGCCAATCTTGATCTCGGAGCATGGTTTGACACACAAGAAGATGTGCGGATATCCATATACACGTGAGCGCGACTGGACAATCATTGAGGCTCTTAACCACCAGAGTGTGCAGTTTATGTTGCGCCCAGCCAACACCGAGAAGGTGATACCTTTTATCCTCGTGAGAGCTGAGTGGGGTGCACAGAATGGACACCCTTACCCATGGGTGTTGCAGCGCAAGGATGGCAATGGAGGCTGGCTTGATACCGACCTCTACAAATATTTCGAGTTCTGGCAAGATCTTAAGGGAGACTATATCTTCAGCAAGAGCTCCGAGATCGACATCTTGTCTATGGCGTTGGCTGACGAAAAGAGATTGCAGATCATCTTGAACAACTTGGAGGAGGATCAGACAGTGGACCTCTCAATTGCTGAGGTTAAAGGCAACAGCATCAAGAAGTTGACACTTAAGAGCATCTACGGAGAGGGTAAGGCTAGCAACATCAAGACTGTCATAAGCAACAAAAACATAAAAGCTAACGACCTTAAAAACATCAAGGTGCGCAAGGGTGAGACGATGATTCTAACGGCAGAGTATGCCAAGAGCATCAAGCCTCAGGGCGAGCTATGTTCTAAGCGATTCTACGCAACCTCATACCTTAAGCCTATCAAGGCAGGTGTTGAGAACTCTTTCGAGTTGAATATCGACAAGGGCGAGATTGCGAATGCTACTCTTAAAATTGGTGTTGCACGCCCATCGGGTGTTGCGCTAGATCCAGTGTTGAAGGTGGGGGGTAAGGTCTACCCATTCCCAACCGACTGGAAGGGTTATGACCAGAAGAGCCGCGAAAAAGAGGGTTTCTTTGGAACTATTGATGTCGAGGTGAACCCTGCCGACCTAAAGGAGAAGAACACCATCTCGTTGACATTCCCAGCCGACAGCGGAACTATCAGCACCGTGGGTATCGATGTTAACTACAAAAAATAGGTTAGTAATGCGAATTAAGGCTTGAAAATTTTGTATTAAATATTTCTCAAAGAGGCTCTTACTCCGCGTGTCATTGCGGGCTTGATCCGCAATCTCTAAGAGGGTTGATATTATTTCTGAGAGATTGCGGGTCAAGCCCGCAATGACGAGGCTGGTTAAACGTCTCTTTAAGTTTTTTTTTCGAACCTAATTGCTAACTCTCTATGAACCAAACCAAACTTTCTAAAATATGCTGAACTACAAATTTATGACCCTTGTGGCACTTGGTGCCTCAATGGCAAGTGTCGCAGAGGCAGCAAAGCGACCCAATGTCATCGTTATTTTAGCGGATGACATGGGTTTTGCCGATGCAGGTTTTACAGGCTCTAAGGATATCAAGACGCCCAATCTTGATGCCTTAGCGGCGGATGGCGTGGTCTTTACCAACGGTTATGCCAACCATCCATTTTCGGGACCTAGTCGCGCGGCTTTGATGTCGGGACGCTATCAGTACCGTTTCGGCTTTGAGGCGAACCCTGGGCACGATCCCAACTCTATGCAGGGTGTTCCGCTCTCGGAGACGCTCTTTCCCGAGCGCATGCAGAGTGTAGGGTATAAGACCTGCGCTATCGGTAAGTGGCACTTGGGTGGCGCACCTGCCTTGCACCCTTGCAATCGCGGTTTCGACTTCTTTTACGGCTTTATCGGAGGTAGTCACGACTACTTCGCTAGCTCGATTAGCGACCCCAACGATAATGGCCCTAAGGGTGTTATGATGCGCAATAAAAAGGTGGAGACTTTTGAGGGCTATCTCACCAACGTATTGACTGACAATGCTGTACAGTTTGTTGAGGATAACAAGGATGATCCATTCTTTGTCTACCTAGCCTACAATGCTCCCCACGCGCCACTGCAAGCCCCTAAGGTGAATGTCGCGAAGTATGCACATATCAAGGATTGGAAGCGCAGGACATACGCGGCGATGGTTGACGCTATGGATATCGGTGTGGGTAGGGTAGTGGAGACTCTCAAAAAGAACGGTCTCTACGAAAATACGTTGATCTTCTTCATGAGCGACAACGGAGGACCTACCGATAATGGATCTTGTAACGCACCATTCCGTGGTCACAAAGGCTCTCTCTTGGAGGGTGGTGTTCATGTCCCATTCATGGCGTGTTGGCCAGCGAAGTTCAAGGCAGGAGCGACATATGACTATCCTGTAAATTCGATAGATATCTCGCGCACAGCTGTTGCGGCGGCTAAAGGCGACATCAAGAAGGCTCCAATGATGGAGGGTACAGACCTTGTACCCTATGTCACAGGCAAGCAGAAGGGTGCTCCACATGAGTTTATCTATTGGCGAGCAGGCAATGGAGTCTCTCGTTCGGCAGTTAGCTCTACGGGTGAGAAATATATGATCTGGGGCAAGAATGCGCCTAAGCTCTACAACCTCACAAATGATATCACTGAGGAGTCTGATATTGCCTCAAAATCGCCTCAGAGCATCAAGGCTATGGGCAAGGCTGTCGAGGAGTGGAATAAGCAGAATATCGACAACAAAATTGTTCCGATGAAACACCGCTAATGGTTAAGGGTTATTAAGTTAATGCGAATTAAGGTTTAAAAAATTTAGATCTTAATTCGCATTAATTATTGATTATCATCAAATATTTTATTAGCTTTGTAGGAGTTAACGTCCCTTATAACTTACAACCTAATGAAGAGAGATATTCTACTAATAGCCTCGCTCGCGTCGGGAGCTATGGCATTTATGCCGCACCAAATCACTGCTGCACAGCCTGCCAAACGCCCCAATGTGTTGCTTATATATACCGATGACCACCGATATTCGGGCATTCATGCTCTGGCTGGCGAGGCGGTGCAGACCCCTGTGCTCGATGAGTTGGCTAATAATGGAGTGATCTTCGATAACGCATATCTTCAAGGTGCTTTTGCAGGGGCTACAAGTATGCCTAGTCGCGCAATGCTGATGACGGGGCGCAACCTCTTCGAGATTGATGGGGTAGGGCACACCATCCCAACTAATCAGACGACAATAGGCGAGGCGTTAATGGGTGCAGGGTATTATGCACACCATGTCGGCAAGTGGCACCAGGACCACAAGTCACTCTCTAGATCATACAATTCAGGGGGCAAGGTGTGTGGAACACCTGCATACTTGACCGACCAGTTTAGGATGCCCTATGTCGATTGGAATGACAAGGGGGTACTTCTTAAAAAAGATTGCTACATGCTCGAATATGACGCCAAGGGCAATGTTACCAAGCGTCCAATGGCTAAGGATGAGAAGCGAGGTCCGATAGGCAATGAGACCACAGGACCTCACGTATCGGAGGTGTTTGCCGATGATGCAATATCATTTATAAGCCAATATAAAGAGGATAAGCCGTTTTATATGTATCTAGCTTTTCCTACGCCTCACGACCCTCGACAGTCCCCCAAGAAGTATCGGAAGATGTACCCTGCCGAGAAGATTACACTGCCACCATCGCATATGTTGCAACATCCGTTCGATAATGGACACATGTATCTCCGCGATGAACTTCTCGCCTCCTACCCACGTACCGAGGAGGTCGCCAAGGAGCAACTAGGTGATTACTACGGAATCATCACACATCTCGATGCCCAGATCGGTCGTGTTATTGAGCAGCTAAAGAGGAGTGGCATGTATGAAAACACCATCATCGTTATGGCTGGAGATAGTGGATTGGCGGTGGGTAACCATGGACTTATAGGCAAGCAGAATGTATACGATGAGGATGGTATACATATTCCGTTGATATTCTCAGGTGGTGCGATAGATAAGGAGTTGAGGGGCAAGCGTACTGATGCCTTCTGCTACAACTACGACATCATGCCTACGATATGTGATTTGGTGGGGGCGAAAATCCCTCAGAGCGTCTCGGGCAAGAGCCTTAAGCCAATCATCGAGGGCAAAAAAGAGGCGGTTCGCGACTATACTTACCATGCTTATTTGCAATTTCAGCGCGCCTATCGCAAGGGTGATTACAAACTTATAGAGTATGTTCGCGCCTCGGGGTGGGATAAACCTCACGGAGACTACAAGGCAGGTTCACGCGTAACGCAACTTTTTGATATAAAGAAAGATCCATGGGAGACACTTAATCTGGTGATCTTCCCTGAGTATAAAGAGGTTATTGATAAGATGCGTACCGAAATGCGCCAAAGGGCGATGGAGCTTGGCGACTATGCCGACGGAAAACGCACGAAGTTCGACTTCTGGAGCTATTACACAGACTAAAACTTTACTACGATGAAAAAGATACTACTATTTATGATGCTCATCTTCGGGGTGGGTCTATCATTAGCCTTTGGCAAGAGCTACAATGTGCGCGATTTCGGAGCAAGACCATCGCTTACCAAGTTAAGTACTACGGCTATTCAAGCCGCTATCGACACGGCAAATCGCGATGGCGGAGGCGAGGTGATTATCCCCAAGGGGGCATACACTACGGGGACACTATTTCTTAGGAGCAACGTAACAATCAGGCTCGAAAAGGGGGTGGAGCTATTTGGTAGTTCAGATCTTGAGAATGACTATGCTGATGTACCTATAGCGACAGAGGAACCTCACTTTTCGAAGTGCCTATTCTATAGCCTCGGGCAGGAGAATATCACAATTATTGGTCACCCCAATTCGGAGATCAATGGCAAGGGGTATATGTTTAAACACTCACAACAGCGTCCAAAATTATTCCGAATAGAGGAGTGTAAAAATGTGCGTTTCGAGAATGTGATCTTCAAGAACTCAGGTTCATGGTGTATTTATTTCCGCGAGTGCGACAATGTAAACTTCTATAAATGTGCGATATACAACAAAGAGAATCGCAATAATGACGGCATGAACTACGATGGTTGCTCAAATGTAACGATCAAGGATTGCAATATTCAGGTTGAGGATGATGCTATATGTCTTAAGAGTTCGGTAGATAGGGCGTGTGAGAATTTTACAGTGGAGAATTGTACTGTAAGTAGTTATTGGGCATGCCTAAAGCTTGGCACAGCCTCTAAGAGCGCGTTTAAGAATATCACGGTACGCAATAGTCAGTTCTTCGACTCACGTCACGGATGTATCAAAATTTTGATGGTCGATGGTGGATCTATAGATAATGTTCTCTTCGAAGATGTCGACCTCTTCAACTGTGGAGGTCCTATATTCATTCGCCTCGGAAATCGCGGTCGCGACTACTCACAATCTATCAAACAGGTTTATAGTCAGGGTGCTAAGCCCGAGGGTCGACCCATCGGTACGATAAAAAATATCACATTTAGAAACATGACAGCGCGCCTTACTGGGCGTCTTGATCCTCCAACTGAGGGGATGATGTTCACAGGACTTCCAAATCATTATATTGAGAATGTAACACTCGAAAATATCAAATTCTCATATACTGGCTTTGGTATGACCGACGGTAAAAGAGCGACTCCCGAGGAGCGCGAGGCTGACTATCCCGAGCAACTGCGTTTCGGAATTTTGCCTAGCTATGGACTATATGCGCGCCATATCAAGGGTTTGAAACTCTCTAACGTCGATTTTACCTTGAGAGGTGATGATGATCGCCACGCGATTGTGATGGACGATGTGGTGTTCTGTGAACTTAATGATGTGACCATAGATGCAACTGAGGAGGCTGGTTCGGCGATAAAGATCAAACATGGGTTAGATATTAAGACCAAAAACCTTAGAATATTTGGAGGTGTAAAGCGAGCAATCGAGAGGGTAGAGTAGGGTAGTAGAGGTGATATAAGTAGGGTAAAATAATTATTGGAGTGTTTTTAAGAGTGCTTTTAAAAATATGGCAATAATTGTTTTACCCTACTTAATGCCCTGAAACAGATTCTAAATATTTAGTGTTAAATTTGGCTTATTTATAAATAAACATTATCTTTGTTAACGAAAATCAAAAAACACCAATAATTAACTAAATTTATGAAGAAGATTATATCTAATCTTACGAAGTCAACTTTTGCCCTAGCATTGGCAGCGTTGGCGGTATCATGTTGCGCAGAGCAACAAGGCACACAAGAGGGTGGTGTCAAGTATGGCGTGTTCCCACACAAGATGCCTACTGAGAAGCCCGACTATCCAATCAGTGCTGCAACAGCACGTATGTTCGACAACTATCCAACACCTCGTGTTCAGGATAATGAGTTCTACACTACGTTTAAATACACTGAGCTTAAGGGCTTTGACAACGATAACGGTAGTGGACTTGTGACTCGTCGCGACCCATCACGTCCAA
The DNA here is from genome assembly GCA_047173185.1 of Rikenellaceae bacterium. Classification (GTDB taxonomy): domain Bacteria; phylum Bacteroidota; class Bacteroidia; order Bacteroidales; family Rikenellaceae; genus Alistipes. The sequence goes on along the minus strand of JBCQVH010000003.1, from coordinate 216,531 downwards.
TCTTTGTCAATGGCAAGTATTATATGTGGTATACTAAGCGTGATACCAAGTATTTCCCAATCGGTGCAAGCCGTGCTGCGGAGGCTACTGACGAGATCCCATCTACAGATTGGGATTTGTGCGACATCTGGTACGCAACAAGTGCGGATGGTTTCACTTGGGAGGAGCAGGGTTGTGCTGTTGCTCGTCCACCAAAGCCACAATTCGGTTGGAGATCTCTCGCTACACCAGATATCTTGATGTGGGAGGGTCGTTACTACCTATACTTCCAGATCTTCAACGAGCCTAGCGGTTTGCGTGGTGACTGGTGTCCAATCTCGATGGCTCACGCAGACTCTCCAGATGGACCTTGGACATACACTCAGAAGCAGACAATTCCTTTCGGAGGCGAGGGCGAGTGGGATAAGGATCAGACCCAGGATCCACACCCAATTGTATATAACGGAAAGATCTACTTGTACTTCAAGTCTGCATTCAACAAGTGGCCAGATGTCCGCGACAAATATGCTGTATGTCACGGTGTTGCGATTGCAGAGAGCCCATATGGACCATTCGTTAAGAGCGAGTTGAACCCAGTAATGAACACAGGTCACGAGACTACATATTGGCCATATAAGGGCGGTATCGCAGCTCTTGCAATTCGTGATGGTAACGAGCGTGAGACTATTCAGTTTGCTCCAGATGGTATCAACTTCACACCTCAGTGTGTTGTATCGTTGGCTCCAACAGCGGCAGGTTGCTTTACTCCAGATGCCTTCACAAACACGAAGGATGGTCGTGGTGTAACTTGGGGTATGTGTCACATCCTCAACAACGTAGGTCCTACAGGTAAGCGTTACTCAACAATTGTACGTTTCGATTGTGATTTGAGTCAAGATTGTGATGATAAGGTCTTTAAGCAGACAACAATCACTCACAAGCCTGAGACATACTACAACCAAGGTCTTGGTGGTTTGTTGAAGAAGAGAATGGGCACACCAGACGAGGTGAAGGGTAAGAACTAAACCTTGGTTTCGGGAAGTCACGGCACGTGACAGAGAATTAATTTATATAGCGCAAGCGTCTAATTTTGGCACTTGCGCTATATTTCTGCACCTTTTATTTAACATAATATAAATATTGTTGAATGCTGTATAATTACACAAAAGAGGTCGTTAATCCAATGGGTTAACGACCTCTTTGTAGATATCGTGAAAATGCTACTCCTCGACGATTTTGATTGTGATGATCTTATCACCTTGACGAATATCGTCAACAATATCAACACCCTCGACAACCTGACCAAAACATGTGTGAACACCATCAAGATGCTGAGTGTTCTGGCGATTGTGGCAGATGAAGAACTGTGAACCTCCAGTGTTGCGTCCTGCGTGTGCCATAGACAACACTCCGCGATCATGACGCTGGCGTGGTGCTGAGGTCTCGCACTGGATCTTGTAACCTGGACCTCCTGTGCCGTTTCCGACTGGACAACCGCCCTGAATCATAAAACTTGGGATCACACGGTGAAATGTCAAACCGTCATAGAATCCATGCTCTGAAAGGTCGATAAAGTTATTTGCTGCAATGGGAGTATCCTCGGTGAACAACTCAGCCTTCATGATTCCCTTCTCAGTCTCAAAAATTGCGTACTTTGCCATAATATTATATAGGTTAAAAATTACTTATTGTTTGGGTTTTCTGTCGAAAAATGGGTTCTTGCTCGATGCGCTAACAGCTATTGCGTAGGTCTGTGTGACACCTTCATCAAGCCATCCAAGGCGTTGAGCTGCAAGTCCTGCCGAGAACATTACGCGTGTGTCAACCCTCATATCTGCCGCCACAGAACATGCCGATCCAATAGCAATGCCGACATCCGTAGCGTTGATGGCGCATGGAACTCCTGCGCTACGATCTACACACCTCGCAAATCCACAGTAGCCACAATTGAGCCCCTGAACCTGCTCGCGCGTACCCATAATAACCAGTGCCTGAGCCTGAAGAATATTCTCTGCATCGCGCAAAAAGAACTTAAAACCCAGCTCAGCAGCTAGTTCGAACATCTTGTCCGACAATCGTTTGATATCGTCGCCCTCGACAAGAGCAATCTCAATAACGTCTATACCCTTGCCTTTGGGTGCTGTGCGAGCTGCGGTCATCATCATATGCGCAATGTTGATTACATTTTGCGCATTGACCTCTCTTTGATTATAGATCATAGCCAATATATTATAATAAGTGTATGTGTGCGTGTTTCGCCTACAAAGATAGGAATTTATTCCCAGAGTAGAGGCATCACTACCCTACTTCTTCTCCACACATGTGTAGATATCGCGCAGTCTGTGGGTCATAAAGTACTGAACCACACCTCTCAACGACATGTAGAGTGTAAAGGCGAGCCACAAAGCGTTGTTGCCGATAAATGGCGAAAATGCGAAGTAGATGACAAAAAACATCGCCGAGGCAACCATCATCGAGTTGCGCATAACGTTGGTAAATGATGCTCCGACCATCACGCCATCCATCAAAAAAGGGAATGCTCCAGCCAGAGGTATAACAATAATCCACCCGATGTAATCTCCTGCTAAAGAGATGATTGCCTCACTATTAGCCTTATCCTCAACAAAGATTGAGAGCAGGTCACGCCACCCCACTAGGTATACTCCGACGTAGATAACCGATACGATGAGCGACCACACCATACACCTATTTATTGCGCGTTTGAGTGAAGCACCATCCTTAGCACCAATATATCGCCCCGTGAGAGCCTCCGCAGCGTATGCAAAACCATCGGTCATATATGAGAATAGCGTAAAGAGTTGCAACAATAAGACGTTGACAGCTAGCAATGTAGGATTCTCCATGCGTGCCGATACAGCGGTAAAAAACGTATATACGCAGACTATGCAGAACGTGCGAATTATGATATCTCTATTGACGCCAAAAAATCGCGACATCGCCTCTCGATTGAACACATCGCTCACCCTCACTCGGACAATCTTATCTCGATAAAAGAACAACAGCAACAGCGTAGCCACAACAACTCCCGACCATTGAGCTATGACCGATGCGTAGGCTATGCCGACTATACCCATGTCATGATTAAATACAAGGTAGAGACTAGCTGCTATATGTATAGCGTTGACTAATAGAGCTGTAACCATCGGGATCGTTGCGTTCTGCATACCTGTATACCAGCCGTGGAATCCAAAGAGGAGGATACCTGCGGGGACAGCCCAGATACGAGCTCTAACATACTCCAACGACATCTCGCCACCGCCCATGAGGCTTACAGCACCATCTGCTAGAGAGTTTCGGAGGATAAGAACCACCACTCCCAACACCACCGCAACGCCTAGTGCGCGGTACAACATTCGGGTCGTCTCGGCATTATCTCCTGCGCCATATGCTTGGGCTGTGATGCCACTCGTACCCATCCTCACAAAGCTACAGTTCCAGTAGATAAAGTTGAATATTGAGACTCCGATGGCGAGCTGACCAATAGCCGTTGCTGCATCTCCTCCACAACGTCCTGCGATGGCTGTGCTCACAATACCCATGAGAGGCACTGTGATGTTGGAGATTATATTGGGTATAGCAATTCTTAAAATTTCGCGATTCATAGTGCAAAGATAGTAAATTCATCGCCTCGCAACAACTACATATCGTCAATAAATATTTTCAACAGTCGATTTCATAGCTCCAAGGGGTAATTATTGCGTAGATAATGAGATAGATCCAAAAAAAAACATTACCTTTGCCGAGTAAATTTTTACACAGAAAAATAATAATATTTTTACAAATCTTATGAGAGATTTCAAGAAAGACTCCTCGACACAGGTTTCACGCTTTGGTCGTGATAAGAGAGAGAGATCGGCAAGACCGAACTTCGAGGAGCGTAGCCCGCGTTCGCAGCGTGATGCCGCTGATTCGGAGCAACCCCGCTCACAACGTGCATCTTACAACCCAAACTTCACAGAGGACAACCGCCCAAAAGAGGGTGGCAACTTTGGCGAGAGAAAGAGTTACGGAGAGCGTAAAAGCTATGGAGAGCGCAAGAGCTATGGCGAGCGTAGAGACTTTGGCGATAAGCCATCTTATGGAGGTGGCGAGCGTAAGAGCTATGGCGAGCATAGAGACTTTGGCGATAAGCCATCTTATGGAGGCGGTGAGCGTAAGAGCTATGGCGAGCGTAAGAGCTATGGCGAGCGTAAGAGCTTTGGCGATAAGCCATCTTATGGAGGTGGTGAGCGCAAGAGCTATGGCGATAAGCAATACTCAGATAGATCCAGTAATTCTCAGGGTTACTCAGCAAAGAGCAACTCTAACTTCCGCCCACGTAGCAAAAATAGAGACGAGAATCAAGGCTCATATCCTAAGTACAACCCAAATAATCAGAGTGGCGAGATTCGTCTAAATCGTTTCTTGGCGCAGTCTGGAGTGTGCTCTCGCAGAGAGGCGGATGACTATATCGCAGCTGGTGTCGTTACGGTCAATGGCGTTGTCGTAACTGAGCTAGGATCAAAGGTTAAGAGCACCGACGAGGTGAAGTTCAACGACTCTCGTATTCAGGGCGAGAAGCGCGTATATCTTGTTTTAAATAAGCCTAAGGGGTATGTAACCTCGTTGGATGACCCACACGCAGATAAGACGGTTATGGACCTTGTGAATAACGCCTGTACAGAGCGCATCTACCCAGTAGGTCGTCTCGATAAGAATAGCCTTGGACTCTTGATGTTCACCAACGATGGAGACCTTACAAAGCAACTTACGCACCCCTCACACCGCAAGAAGAAGATCTATCAAGTAACTCTTGATAAGCCCCTTACGCGTGCCGATATGGACTCTATTGCGCGAGGTATCACCTTAGAGGATGGCGAGGTCTATGCGGATGCTGTCTCTTATGTTAAGGAGTCGAAAGATGAGGTCGGCATCGAGATTCACTCGGGACGCAACCGTATCGTTAGACGTATCTTCGAGCACTTGGGCTATTCGGTTTTGAAGCTTGATCGTGTCTATTTTGCAGGTTTGACCAAGAAGAACCTTAAGCGTGGGCAGTGGCGTTTCCTCACCAACGAGGAGGTCGAGAGGTTGAAGTCGGGACGCTACGAGTAATATAGCCCCAAGATTGCTATTGTCGAAGATTCTTAACCTATAAGTTTGGAAATTTGATAAACTTAGCTATCTTTGCGACAAAACCAAAGAGAGATTATTCAAACATTTAAATTAAAATAGAGAGCAATGATTAATTTTCTAGAGGCAGCTCCCGAGGTGCCAATGTCACAGGCGTTGAGCCCATACATCATGATCGGTCTTATGATCTTGGTATTGTGGTTGTTCATGTGGAGACCAGAGTCTAAGCGTCGTAAGGAGATGGAGAAGTTCCGCGCAGGTCTTAAGCGTGGCGATAAAGTCGTAACCGCTGGCGGTATCTACGGTGTAGTTAAAGAGGTTAAGGATGTAACGGTTATCATCGAGGTGGACAACAACGTATCTCTTCGTATGGATAAGACGATGGTTCAGCCAGATCCTGCAACTCAGACAACAGCTAAGAAGTAGTACTCTACAAGGGTAATTTGGGCGATCAACTATTGTAGTTGGTCGCTCTTTTTGTGCTGTTACCCCCCCCTGCGGAAAGTGGGAAAGTGAGAAAGTAGCGTAAAGGGTAGCACCCGTGGAAAAGCGGAAAAGTGGGAAAGTAGCGTAAAGGGTAGCACCCCCTGGGAAATGGGAAAATGAGAAAAAGGGTCTCCCCTATTGCTCTCGTCGTCGAGAGTGTATCGAGATCTTGGTGGCACTATCGCCCGAATCGACCAGCGTTGGCAGATGAAGGTGGTACTTCATAGCTACGATGCGGATAACCACCACGCAGAGAGCCGAAACAAGAAAATTTGTTGTTGAGTTGACCCCACAGCGAGTCATTGTCCCAAAGAGCACACCGCCCAAAAGCGACGCTAAGGCGTATATATCTCGACGAAATAGCAGAGGCACATCACCCACCATCATATCGCGCAAAACGCCTCCAAAAGAGCCTGTAACAACCCCCATAATCGTTGCTACCCATAGCGGAAAGCCTGCATCTAAGCTCTTATCGAGACCCACGACCGTAAAGAGAGCGAGTCCAATGGTGTCGAAGATAAAGAAGGTATTCTTAAAGAGCAGTATACTCTTGCCTAGGAGTATCACCAACAGTAGCGAGAGGGCTGTTATTATGAGGTAGATCACCTCGGACATCCATATCGGGGTCTGCCCCAAGAGGACATCTCGGATTGTTCCACCCCCTATAGCCGTCACCAAACCCACCACATAAGCCCCGAAAAGGTCGAATTGCTTAGTCGCAGCGAGGCGAATGCCACTGATAGCAAATGCCATAGTTCCAGCCATTTCGACTGTTGATATTATGGTCGTAGTCTCCATTTTACGCTATTTAATGACGTTATTCAGCCCCCTATTCAGCCCCCTATTCAGCCCCCTATTCAGCCCCTTTGGCGATATCCTCAAGGTTAACCAAGCCATTGACGATGGCGTAGATCGTGAGACCTGAGGCACTCGAAATCTGCAATTTATGGGCTATATTTCGCCTATGGGCTATCACTGTGTGGGTCGAAAGAAAGAGGGTCTCCGCTATCACCTTGTTGGTCATGCCCTTAACCACGCATATAACAATCTCTCTCTCTCGGCTACTCAGCACCTTGCGACTATCCGCCTCGCCCTCAGCTGTCGATTCCACCTCGATGGCGGCAACCCTCGAAATAAGCTCAATAATGCTCTCTGCGCTATCGTAAATCGTTATGGCATCATCGTACAGAGCCGATATCGTAGGCTCGGTAAAGGTGTGTTTGAGGGCTATTATCCTAAGGTTTTCATTGCCCAATTCAGCCCTATATTGTTGAGGCGAAAATGTCCCCATCTGGGCAGGGTTAACAATCAAGATATCGGGGGTATTTCGTTGGCTAACCACCACAATATTAGCGATATCGCCCACCTCGGCGATATCTATATTGTTGATCTCGGAGCTCTGCAATAGAGCCACCAAACCCCTGCGCATTATGGTCGAGGGGTCGGCAATGATTATATGCACTCTCTTCATAATAGGGGCTATTTAGACTCTAAATATTTGATCGTAGGCACAAGCAAGAGGTTCTCTATCGTGTTGTGTGAGGCGAGGTCTCTTTCGCACGAGAAGATGTCGTAGAGGACACTATTAAGCTCGTTGGTGCTCTTTGCAGGGTAGTACTTGATGATGATATTCTTGAACTCTGTGAGCTTTGCCTCGACCCTATCGTGGTGCTTGCTGAACTCTCCCGAGCTGTAGGTTGCCACCTTTTCGCCTCTAGCAATCGCCTCGACATATGGGAATAGACGCTCCTCCTCGTTCATCATGTGGTTGCGCACCTCGGCAACATACTCGTCATAATAGTTTATAATCGCCACCGAGACGGCATCTTTCTGAGGTATTGCCGAGTTGAGTTTTTCACGAATATCGAGTAGCCTATACTCCAAGAAATAGGTGTGAGCATTGCGAAGGTATTGTATCAACGCCTCCATTGAGATCTTCTCATAGTCAACCTCTGTGGGGCGCATATCCTCGGTTAGGAGGGTGTTGACCACCACCAAAAAGGTGTATGTGTCTACCCCACTCTTAGCGCACGCCTCCTCTATTGACGCCTCTCCAAAGCCCAAATCTAGCCCAAAACGGCTCATCACCAACAGCATTGGGTAGTTGCTACATATCAGCGCGCTCATGGAGTCCTGTGCGCTATATCGACCTATTTTGTACGTTATCATCTTGGTATATTATTATCTAGCCACAAAGGTACAACATTTTTTGAGATTTTAGATTATACTTGGGGCTATCAACAAAAAAAGAGTGCACTTGGAGAGAGACAATGAGACAATGAGACGTTTGTTTTCCCATTTCCCATTTTCCCAGGGGTGCTACTCTCTATCTCGAACGAAATCTTCTTATAGCTATCTAGGTCTAATACTACCTCATACTTATTACTTCTACTAATGATTAACGCCGATAATGATTAATGATTGTTATATTGTTTATTATATTACTATATTATTTATTATATATGTATTTATTATATTGTATTGTTATTTTTTATATTATTATTTATACTATTATTGTTTATGTTGTTGTTAGCTAATCTCTAGCCACTCTCTTAGGTCTCTGCTCTAAATGTTAAACGTGTGGGAAAATGGGAAAAGGGAAAACTACACCACAATAGCAGTCGCCTAGATCATATGATTAGCCACGGATTGGTGCGTAGCGAGGCACTAAAAGCTTCATGATGCACCAACCCACAAGGTACGAGACCGAGCAGATGATAAAGATGATGAAGTACCCTGCTGGCTTGCCCTCAAAGCCCATAAACTGCATCGAAGTCTCGTCGGCATAGGTGAACAGCATTCCAGAGCCTTTGTTGATGAGAAACGAGCTGACGCCTCCTGCAGTCGTGCCAATGCCGATAATCGTTCCAACAGACGACTTAGGAAACATATCGCTAACCGTAGAGTAGATATTGGCCGCCCATGACGAGTGCGCCGCCCCTACGATACCTATTATTATCACAGGTAACCAGATCGACACCTCGCCCAAGGGTTGTGCAAAGAGTGCCAACAGTGGAAAAAAGGCAAAGATCAACATCGCCTGCATACGTGCCGCATAGGGGTCTTTACTGCTCTTATTCATGATGATAGAGGGCAACTTACCCCCATAGATCGAGAGCATCGTAATGAGGTAGATAACGAAGATAGAGACCATTCCCATACCGCTATCCGAGGTGTAGCCGTAGACATCACTGATATAGGCAGGTGTCCAAAATAAGAAGAACCACCACACGCCATCGCTCATAAATTTGCCCACGATGAATGCCCACGTTTGGCGATAGGTGAGGCACTTCATAAATGAGATACTAGGCTCAGCCTCTTGTGGGCTTGTAGCCTCTTGCGCCTCCGCCTCGTCCTGCATAATATACTCTAACTCAGCCTCATTGACCTTTGCTGACTCCGTAGGCTTATCGTAGACAAAGACCCAGAAACCCATCCACACAAAGCCCAAAGCTCCGATGATGAGGAAAGCCATCTCCCAGCCCCCTCCAAAGCCTATATTCTTGAAATATCTAGCGATGAGGGGTATAGACAAGGGGGCAACCAATGCACCGACAGAGGCTCCCGTATTGAATATTGCAGTGGCAAAGGCACGATCTCGCTTAGGGAAGTACTCCGCAACAACCTTTATAGCTCCAGGGAAGTTACCTGCCTCACCCAAAGCCAAGACAAAGCGAGCAACGATAAATGCGTAGGTGCTCACCGAGGCGATAGCGAAAGCAGCTGCCGAGCCACTCTTGACAGCCTCCAAAGCCGCCGCGCCCTCATATCCCGTCCACATCTGCGTTACAACGCCACACAGCGCGTGCAAACAAGCTCCTACACTCCATATACCAATAGCCCAAAGAAAGCCCTTTTTAGTGCCTATTTTGTCGATAAAACGACCTGCTACGAGGGTTGACAAGGCATAGGCGATAGAGAAAAAAGCGGTGATATCGCCATAATGGGCATCTGTCCAGTGAAACTCTGGGGCGATGAAATCTTTCCACGTGAGGGAGAGGACTTGGCGGTCGAGATAGTTGACCGTTGTTGCGAAGAACAACATTGCACATATCGTCCAACGATAGTTCGTCATTGGCGATTGTGAGGTTAGTTTTTGGCTCATAAAGTTTTAAGTAGTTTGGTTTAACTACACAAATATACAAAATATTTAGTTTAAGAGTCTCTATATTGACTTTTTTTTTATAAATTTGTGTAGTTAAACCAAACTAATATTATACTTAAAGCTATGAATTCAAGAGAGAGATTGCTCAAAACCCTAAACCACCAAGAGCCAGACCGCATACCCTACGACCTCGCAGGTAGCACGTGGACAGGTATCACTTGGGGATCGTACAAAAATTTGGTTAAATATCTCGGACTTCCCGAGGAGACAACCCCCGTTTGGGCAGATACGGTGCAACAGATCGTCCACCCATCGCCAGCGGTACTCGATAGGCTAGAGGTCGATACGCGCGGTCTTACGCCCCTCACAAGCCACAATTGGGATGTCTTCGAGCAGTGTGTAGATAAGGGCGATAAATTCGAATATTTCGATGAGTGGCAGTTCAAGTGGAACTTCCTCAAAAACGGCTATTGGTTCGGTCTCGTGGAGAGTCCAATGGAGAACATCATGGAGCCCACAGAGCAGGATATAATCGAGTTTAAGTGGCCATATGCCGCCGATAAACAACGCATAGCAGGTCTACGTGAAAAGGCTCTAAAGTTCCGTGAGGAGGGCAAATTAGTCATCGTAAAGGGTCTCTGTGCAGGTATCTTCGAGATGCACCAGCGAGTGCGAGGCATGACAAATGCGTTGATGGACCCTCTATTGTACCCCGAATTCTCGGATCGAGTTATCGGCAAGATCGCTGACCTCAAAATCGAGTTCTGGAATATGTGTTTGGAGGAGCTAGGCGACGTTGTGGATGTTGTTGCGGAGGGCGACGACTACGGCACTCAGGAGTCTCAGCTGATCTCTCCAGACCAATTTAGAGAGTATTATAAGCCCCATATAGCGCGTGTAATGTCGACCATCAAGCAGAAGGCTCCCCAAGCTAAAACGATGTTCCATTCGTGCGGAAATGTGCGCCCAATCATCCCCGATTTCATCGAGTGTGGAATAGATATTCTCAACCCTGTACACGTCACAGCCAAGGGTATGGAGCCCGTTGCTCTAAAGAAAGATTTCGGCAACGATATCGTTTTTTGGGGTGCTGGAGTCGAGACTCAACACATTCTACCTCAGGGCACTCCTCAGCAGGTTGCCGACGATGTTAAGCGCAATATCGAGACCCTCGCACCAGGTGGAGGCTACGTTTTCACAACGGTTCACAATATCCAAGCGGAGGTATCGCCCGAGAATATCATGGCTATGTGGAACGCATACAGAGAGAACCGCAACTACTAAGCTAGGAAAGCATCGGATATTCACTTTCTCACTTTCCCACTTTTCGGGGGATGCTACTCTCTGTCCATCTGCGTAGTTTTCCCACTTTCCCACTTTCCACCACCATCTTTTGCGGAGAGGCAAAGAATCAAAAAAAAAGAAAGTCAGCAGAAGTTCAACCAGCCTCGTCATTGCGGGCTTGACCCGCAATCTCTAAGCGAGTTGGTATTGTTTCTGAGAGATTGCGGGTCAAGCCCGCAATGACACGACGCAGAGCCACAACTACTAAGGAGAGGCAGTGAGACCCTTGGAAAACTGAGAAAAACTGAGAAAACAAAAAGTCAGCAGAGATAAATTCTTCTGCTGACTTTTTTTGATATATATGCGACCCCGATTAGTCGTTCCAGTGCTCGTCAATAACCTTCTGGATATTTGGGTATTGAGAGTCGTCATCCTTGATATCGGCACGCAACTGCTTCAACTCCGCTTTAAGCTTCTTTGTAACCTCAGCGTACTCTGGACGTCCATAGACATTCTGCATCTCGTTAGGGTCTCTCTTAAGGTCGTAAAGCTCCCAAGCTACTGGGGTCTTTGTGCCTACACACAAGTTCCATTTCGCCTTAGCTCTATTCTCACGGAAATCCTCAGCGTAGAAGAAGATCAACTTATAATCCTTGGTGCGAATACCGAAGTGTCCAGGGTTGTTGTGGTTGTGACCCATATGCATCCAATAACGGTAGTAAGTCGCTTGCTTCCAACCCTTTGGCTCTTTTCCAGTGTAAAGGATCTCCTTGAACGACTCGCCCTGCATATACTCAGGAACTTTACCTCCAGCCATATCAATAATAGTACCTGCGTAGTCCACGTTGTTGACGATAGCATCGCTCTTAGAGCCTGCCTCGATCATCTTAGGGTAGCGAACCATGAATGGCATACGCTGAGTCTCCTCATACATCCAACGCTTGTCGATATAGTCGTGCTCGCCAAGGAAGAAGCCCTGATCTCCAGTGTAGATGATGATTGTGTTATCCATCAAGCCCTCCTTCTCAAGGTACTCAAAAAGGCGACCTACGTTGTCATCCACACCCTTTACACAGCGGAAATAACGCTTCATATACTCCTGATATGCGCGACGCTTATAGTCACGATCCGAAACGTCGTCACCCATCTTCATATCGAGGTCTGTACCCATATTGCGGACGGTGTTACGGCGACCGATAGATGAGCCAATAGTATCTCTCATAGAGTCGTTGTATCCACGAGATGCCACCGATCCGTGATCCCTATTGTTCCACAACGATGCTGGCTCAGGCATGAATGTATCCTCCAAATAATCGGTATATTTGGGGTCAAATTCGAACATATCGTGAGGAGCTTTATCTTGGTAGCAGAACAAGAAAGGCTTGCTCTTATCGCGCTTATTTTTGAACCAATCGAGCACCAAGTCGCCCATAACAGTTGAGCAGTGACCCTCATACTTCTTACCAACGACCATACGACCGCCAAGCTTTACCTTCTCGGTTGCACCCTTTTCGCACATCACAGGGTTGAAATACTCGCCTTGACCATAGAAAACGTTGTAGTAGTCGAACATCTCGGGTTGGTTACCCAAGTGCCACTTGCCGATTACGGCAGTTTGGTAGCCCAACTTCTTCATCTCGATTGGGAGGTGCTGTTTTTCGATTGGTAGAGGCTCCTCGAAGTCACGAATACCCGTCACGTGGCTATGCTGACCCGAGATAATACAGGCGCGTGAGGGGGTACTGATACCATTTGTACAGAAAGCGTTCTGCATGATGACACCCTCCTTACCGATACGGTCGATATTTGGGGTTGGGTTGAGCGGAGCAAATCGACCACCATAAGCACCGATACCCTCGGCACAGTGGTCATCTGACATGATGTAGATGATGTTTGGTTGTTTGGGTTCAGCCTTGGTAGCCTGACACCCCACAGCCATCGCTGGCAACGCAGCAACGGCTAAAAGAGAGCGAAAATCTCTATTCATAATTGTTTTGTTTAGGTTGTTTTGATTCTCAATGGTCACAAAGTTATAAATTTTTCTTCGTTTTCCAAACAATAACGCCCGAAAAAAGCACCATTATTAGCTCTTTTGAGCCTTTCTGCGCGCTCTTTTCAGGCGTTTGCCGTAGTTGCATTTTTCTCCTTTATCCTGCTTTTCAGCCCTCTCCTCGCCCTCTAGGCATCGACACTCCGAGGCGACCTCTCCGCTCGTTGTACACCTATTATATATGGGCTGTGGAGACAATGGCAACACAATCAACAACAACGCTATCGCGCTAAAAATCGCTCTCTGTATCTCTCTCAAATCTTTTTTCTTTAATAACGAGAGGCGGAGGGGGATATTGTGTAGGGGGCTAACTGAGAATAACTGGGAAAGCTACTTCTTCTTGGGCTTGAAGATGTCGTCCTCCGACTCTTTTTGACCCTCGTTGCCGTCCGAGCCTCGACCCTTGCCATATACGAAGTTCTTGGGCATTACATCCTTAGCCCACGATGCACCGACTTTCCAGAGAGGCTCACCCACCTCGTAAGCTCCGATCTCGGGTGCAGAGCCTTTAAAGCCCTTTGAGAAGCCTTTTATAACCGTACCCTTATCCACTAGGTAGGAGTCGGCCTTAGGGCGAAAATCGCGCCCCTGAGCATCCATAAATGGCGATTCTGTGTTGATGACGTTGTTGGCGAACTCCGTGCCGATCCACTCCTTTTGGTCGCCTTTTTTCTCGATTTTATCACGAGAGGTGACGTTTGCATAGTTGTTTATCACACGAATACGGTCAATCTCGTAGCCGTTTGCCCAACGACCCATATTGAACCCACAATCCCAGATGGTGTTGTTGTAGAAGTTCAAAAAGGTGTTGTTCCAGTTGAACATCAATGCGCTCCAAGTGACATTCCAGACCACATTATTGTATACATCGTAGCCCTTGCTATTGTTGTCGAGGTAGATACCTGCCGCTCGACCATCGGCATAGGCTGGACCATACGAGTCGTGGAAGTAGTTGTGGTGGATAGTGGTGTTCTTAAGATCCTTATTTCCAACGGTATAGAACACGCCACCATCGTTGTTTATACGCATACAGTCGAATACATCGTTGTAGGCGATCTCGGAGTCTGATCCAAAGGTTGAGATACCATCTCTACCGCAGGTATATATCGTATTATTTGTGATAATTGCGCGATTTGTCCTCGCTCGAACCGCATTTGCGTGAATACCAATAGCATCGAAGTACCTAAATACGTTGTTGTGGACAACCATACCCTCTGAGCCGTCACGAGAGGTCATAAGCAGACCGCATGCCAAGCCACCCTCAACGAGGCAGTTTTCAATCGTAAAATCGCCTCCTCTAACGATTATAGAGGCTGTTTCGGATTGTGCGCTGATGCCAATAAGACCATCGAGGGTCTGTGAGCAGTTGATAATCTTGCAGTTAACGATTTTGCAATCGTAGCCCGTCACCCTCACATCGCCACCAAAGCACTCTATGCCATCGAGGATAACATTGTTGTGCTCGATCACCGCCGTGCTCTTGCGCACGCCCACCTTGACGCTACCATCCTTGGGGGCTACACCCTCGGGAAACATAGCGTAAATCGTCTGAGAGTCGCCATCATAGAACCACTCGCCCTCGTGATCCAAGAGCTCTAGCTTACCATATACATATAGCTGACCACGGTTTTTATTTCTCAAAATGGTTGGGTTGTGAGGCGTGTATGGCCACTTTTTGATATCGACCCCCTCGAAGTGGATCTCGCCATTGCTATAAGAATCTATCGCACGACTCCACGTAGTGCCCGAGTGAGCACCCATATAGCAGAAATATCCCCCTGCAAGGTCTACATCGGGCATCCCCTCCACCAAGAAGTGAGCACCCGAGCCACCCTTGATGCGGTGACCATCGAACGAGAATTTATCGCCATCGGCATTGTTTGGCCAACGCGCAATATCCATCAGCTCGCCATTGTAAAATAGGGTGTTATATATCGCCTCCTTAGCCGAAAGCTCCTTTTGCACCTTATATATGTTGCCCTCATGCTTAGTCCAGCCGTTCACCGTCTCAGTGGCGTCAATCACCACGCGCGCGCCCTTATAGCCCTTGTAGACCACTGGTTTCTTCTTTGTTCCGCCTGCCGAGGTTATCAACGTCTCGGGGTATACCCCCTCCATAATGAGGCATTGATCGCCCCCTTTCATCTTGGCTGACGCCTTGGCAATGGTCTTAAAAGGCTTCTCTAGCGTACCTGCGTTGCTGTCGTTACCCTTTGGTGAAACGTAGTAATCCTTGGCTTGCAGAGCCGTCGGAGCACACGCCACGAGAGCCGCAATGGCTAGGGTGTAGATTCTCTTGTTCATCTTTGGTTTACTCTTAAATTGGTTAGTTATACTTGCAAAGATATAAAAAATAGCGTAAAACAGTACCAAAAATCAAAAAAAATAACGATGAGACAACTGCGCAACTTTCCCTGTTTTTCTCAGTTCTACTCAGTTATTACCACTTTCTCACTTTCCACGTTCAAATAAAATTTATATCTTTGTATCGAATAGAGAGAATTATCAACTAATATACTAAACTATCAACTAATGAAACTAAAGATTTTCACAACCTCGGCACTCCTTATGGCGTGCGCTCTATCGGCAGTCGCAGGTAACAACTACCCCACCTGCAAGGAGATCAAATCAATCCCTCTGCCACCCTCAGGCAAGCGTTGGATTGTCAATGAGCAGTTCTCCGATGAGTTCAACGGCACGGAGCTAGACCAAACCAAATGGATCGACCACCACCCAACGTGGAAAGGTCGCTACCCTGCCCTATTTAAGCCCGAAAATGTCTCGCTCAAAGATGGATACCTACGCCTAAAGGGCTCTGTACTTGATAAGCCCGAGCCGATCAAATATAACGATAGCCTAGCGAACTTCTATGCAGGTGGCGCAGCGGTGGTCTCTCGCACACAAGAGGCTCATTTCGGCTATTATGAGTGCAGTTTCAAGGCTAATCAGCTCACCCTATCCTCTACATTCTGGTTCTCGACACGTGGCAAGCAAGCATCCACAGAGGGCACACAGCCCAAGGGTGCACCAGAGGGACGTTTTAGCCAAGAGCTGGACGTTTGTGAGTGCGTAGGAAAGGTGGGCGACTACTCTGGTAAGGCTTTCTCGCAGGGCATGAACTCCAATATTCACTACTGGTTTAGCCCAACAGAGGGCAAGCGTCAAGATGTCCGTGTTAAGGATGTACGCCTCAAAATCGAGGATGGATCACTTCCTCGTGATGGTTTCAACACCTATGGCGTCTGGTGGCGAGACGAGGAGAACGCCTCATTCTACCTCAATAATGGGCAGGAGAGCCACCGCAACTTCATCGGAAAGGCGCAGGGTAAGCCGTGGAAAGATCCATATGACCACAAATTCCGCTTTACGCAGACGATGGGTATGAACCTCGTTGTGGAGACCTACCCCTACCCTTGGATTCCACTCCCAACACTTGATGAGTTAAGGGACGACACTCGCAACACAACCCTCTACGATTGGGTGCGCGCATACCGTCTCGTGGACGCAAAGGCATCAAATAAGGGTACTAAGGCGATGTTTATGTTCGAGGATCTCATCAACGTTAGAGCCTCAGAGAGCGCGAAAAACGTCTCAATTCGCTACACAGCCGAGGGAGACCGCCAAATCGAGATCACGGTATACGATAGCAAGGGCAAAAAGGTTGCCTCACAGAGCATCGACGCCCTCGCAGGGTATGCAAACCTCGACATCGTGGTGAGCAAAATCGCCAAGGTCAAGAAGGGCGAGAGCTACACAGTGGTGGCATCGCTCAAAAAAGGAGGCAAAACCATCACTGCCGACTCTCACAAATACAGCATCTAAGGAGTTTTAAACGAATATAGCTATAACAGATTGAGCCACAGCAAATTGCTGTGGCTCAATCCTTCTCCCCTTAACCTTTAATTCGCTTTAAGCGATACCTATTTCTGAGTAATTGTTCAACTGAAAAGCCTCATCTTCGACCATAACTGGGGTATCCATCGGCTTGCGCTGCATAAATCGCTTACACTGTGCCAAACGGTCGTAGCCCAACATTATACCCAAAATAAAATCCTGCTCAGCAGTGAGCTTATTTAGTGGCTTATCGCAGAATGTGCGAACAACATCGACACACTCTTTTTTTCCAAAGAAGATGTTAATCTTCGTATCGGTAACTGGAACCACCACATAATCAACATCATAGTGGCTCAATTTGCGCTCTGCGAAAGCTCGATCCTTCACGTGCATCGTATGGAGTACTAGGTGTCTCAGACCCTTCTGGTACTCATATATATGGTGTCCTAATACCTGCATAACGCCCCCTCCTAGTTAAATTGTGAAGATATGCTCTCGCACCACGCTGCTATTCTATCGTCGTTCTTATCCGCCGTATCGTCGTCTACAGGAAGTCCAACGAACTCGCCATCAACAACCGCAGTAGATGAGCAGTAAGAGTAGTCGTCCACGACACTTCCGACCACCGTCGCACCTGCCGCCTTTACAACCTCGTAGAGAGTACCGATACCATCGACAAAAGAGTCTGGATATGAGCTAGAGTCGCCACAGCCAAAGAGAGCAACAGTTTTGCCCGAAAGATCAGCCGATTTGAGCGTTGAAAGCTCGCACTCCCAATCGTCCTGAAGGTCTCCACAGCCCCAAGTCGATGTACCTAAAATAAGGTTTGAATAGTCGTTTAGAGTGTCGCTGGTCATCTTTGAGACGTTTAACAACGTCACCTCATGGGATGTCATTAACCCTGCAATTTGCGTTGCCGCACTCTCTGTGTTGCCCATTGTTGAGCCATAAATAATTAAGATCTTAGCCATAATATTTTGTTTTAGTATTTTCTTATTGCAAAAGTAGTGCGATTTCCATTGCCGTACAATCCCCAAAGTTAGGTAAATACAAGCGTGCTATATCCCACATAATGGCTATATTAGCCCCTAAGTTGCGAGTAAATAGCACAAATTAGCACTATTTCAGATTATTACTACAAACTTAGAGGCTGTCCAGAAATTCTGGACAGCCTCCTATAGCATATATAGATCTAGTATGTTCTACAACGAAGATGAGCAGAGTAGTGTTGATCCAAAACCTAAACCCAAGAGAGAGTACACGATTAAGCAACGAGAGTTTTCAAGCTATGATCTTGACTTTTGGGGTGTTTATGGCATTACAATAGCTATCTTACAACGATTTAATGTCGTGGCTTTGGATGAATTTGTCTCTCTTGTCGAGGGCTGTGCACCTAAGAGATACTACTACTCGTTGGGAACACCAATGTATGGCTACTTGCAACGTACATACATAAAGATATATCGTCCAAACTCAACTGTCCGCTTTCTATTTGGCGGCGAAAAGGAAAGGGTTAATAGTAGCGAAATATCTACTGCTGAAGTAGCGTTTATCTTCAGGATCAAGATCATACGCTAATAGCTTGCGAAAATAATTTACATGCACGTGTAAGTGTATGTTTTGTTGTGAGAATAGAGCGTTACAATGAGGCTATTGATGTCATAAACAACATTTTTCTCAGATATCATAAACAAGAGAGATATGCTTATGAGCAGTAGTGTAGAATTTGATGAAACGTGCATCGTACAATATTTCTGAGTGAACCATGACGATCTAAATTTGTGGAAGTTATAAATTCGTGTGATATAAACCCTCCTATCACTACACTATGAATATTTTCTCTCAGCTATTAGATGTGCGGTAAATAACGTTTATAATCTACGCATATTTCGGTGAATATTCCTATTATCTTAAGGAGTGTTCATGGTAATAAAAGATTAATAAGCCAACAGCAATAGCAAAAATCAGCCAAACGCAATAATAGAATTACGCCAAATGGAATAATAAAACACAGCCAAATGTGATAATTGAGAAAAAATCACTATCTTTGTGTTATTAATTACTAAAAGAATATATTATGACATATAGAAGAAGAACGGTTGATTTAATACTGGAAAAGAAGTTGTTAGGTAAAGGTGCTGTTGTAATTGAAGGACCTAAATGGTGCGGTAAAACAACAACTGCGGAACAGGTTGCTAAAAGTGTCTTATATATGGCAACTCCAAATAAAGTGGAACAGAACAGAAGTTTGTCTGAAATAAACCCTCAGCTTTTACTTGGAGGAGATACACCACGCTTGATTGATGAGTGGCAAATTGCTCCAAAACTATGGGATGCTATTCGTTTTGAGGTAGACCACAGGAAAGGGGTAGGACATTTTATATTAACTGGTTCGGCTGTTCCAGCTTCGACAGAGGATATTCAGCATACTGGAACAGGTAGATTTGCGTGGCTTACTATGCGTCCTATGTCACTGAGCGAGTCTGGCGAGTCAAATGGTAGTGTGAGTTTGGGTGATCTATTTACAGAAGCAAAAGATATAGCTGCTGTTAATAGTTTGTCGCTTACAGATATTGCATACCTTACATGTCGTGGCGGTTGGCCAAATGCTATTGATATGAGAAACGATATTGCTTTAGAACAAGCTTATGACTATCTCGATGCCGTTGTTAAATCGGATATATCAAGAGTTGACAACGTTAGCCGTGATGAGGAGAGAGCTAAAAGGCTTATGCGTTCTTATGCAAGACATCAGGGAGGTCAAGTTGCCCTCTCTGTAATAGGTGCGGATATTAGTGCTAATGAGGTAGATGTTATCAGTGAGCAAACTATATCTTCTTATATTCAGGCACTAAAGAAGATCTTTGTTATTGAAGATATGAAGGCTTGGAGTCCTAACTTACGTTCTAAGACTGCGGTTAGAACTTCTGATACGAGATATTTTGTAGACCCCTCGATAGCTTGTGCTGCACTTGGTCTTGGTCCTCAAGATTTGATTAATGATCTTGAGAGTTTCGGTTTCCTATTCGAGACTTTGTGTGTGAGAGATTTAAGAGTTTATGCTGAATACTTGGGTGGAAACGTTTATCATTATAGAGATAAGAATGGTTTAGAGTGCGATGCTGTCGTGCATCTGCGCAATGGTAGTTATGGTCTCATTGAGATAAAGTTAGGAGGAGATAAAGCAATTGAGGAGGGTGCAAAAACACTTAACGCCTTTACCGAAAAAATCGACACCTCAAAGATGAAAGAGCCGAGTTTCAAGATGATACTTACAGCAACTGGAGACTATGCCTATCGCAGAAGTGATGGTATATACATCGTTCCGATTGGTTGCTTGAAGGAATAATATTTCAATATAGAGGGATGTAAAGTTTTAGTTGTAAATTATGATAGATATGAAAAATAAAATTATTGACTTAATTAACAGTGATAAGTCATCATTGTCGCCAGATGACATAAGACAAATGTTGATTGATATTATCAAAGAGGCTCCAGCTGTTGTTCAATCTGTTATTCTTAAGAGTGGCGTGATGAGCAATCATATCCGTGAGGGTTCTATGGTTGTGTAGGATGGTCAAGTTGGAGTATTTGCGAAAAGTGTGGAGGGCGAAAATCTATTTCAACCTCTTGATCTGCCAACTAATACACAAGATAAGGCGATGGCGTATATCTCAATTCGTGACACCTATCACGAGCTATATAACTACGAGAGTCTCCACCATCAAGCAGATGATGAGACTCGAAAGTTGCTCAATGAGAGCTACGATAGTTTCGTGAAGAAGTATGGCTACCTAAACGACTGCAAGAACAACGACCTCATCCAGATGGATGCCTCAGGTCGCGAAGTTCTATACCTTGAGCGTAGGGATAATAACCAGACTATCAAGGCGGATATCTTCGTGCAACCAGTCTCATTCAACCCCAACGAGATTACGCAGGTAGACACAGCGCAAAAGGCTCTGTCGGCATCGCTCAACAAGAGTGGCGGTGTCGACTTGGAGTATATGAGTTCGCTAGTTCCTGACCTTAGCACCAATGAGATCATTGCCGACTTGGAGGAGAAGATCTACTTCAACCCGATGTCCAACGGCTACGAAATTGCTGAGAAGTTTATCTCGGGAAATGTCGTCTCCAAGATCGAAGATATTGAGAGTTATCTACTTACATCTCCCGATGACGCACGTGCGAAGGAGTCACTCACGGCACTTAACAACGCACGACCTGCGAAGATTCCATTCTCAGATCTCGACTTCAACCTCGGTGAACGATGGATTCCAACGGGTGTATATGAGGCGTTTGCAACACATCTCTTTGGCGTGGAGACCCAGATCGCCTACAACTCCAGTGCGGATGAATACTCGGTTGACTGCAAGGGTTACAACGCCACGATATATGACAAATATTGCGTGCGTGCCGATAGTCGTAGCTACAACGGCATCACGCTGATGAAGCACGCTCTGCTCAACACCACGCCCGACATCACGAAGAAGATCTTCGTGGATGGCGAGGAGGTTAAGGTACGTGACGCTGAGGCTATTCAGATGGCTAACTCTAAGATTGATGAGATTCGTGGTAACTTCATCGAGTGGCTGAACGAGCAAAATGAGACCTTTAAAACACGCCTCGAAAAGATCTACAACGACAAGTTCAACTGCTACGTTCGTCCGAAGTTTGACGGCTCACATCAGACATTCCCCGACCTCGATTTAAAGGGTCTCGGCATTCCCGATTTGTACCAAAGTCAGAAGGACTGCATCTGGATGTTGAAGATGAATGGCGGGGGAATTGCGGATCATCAGGTGGGGGCTGGCAAGACTCTCATAATGTGTATCGCAGCCTACGAAATGAAAAGATTAGGACTTGCTAACAAGCCCGTCATCCTTGGGTTGAAAGCTAATATTCAGGAGCTTGCGCACACTTTTCGCACAGCATATCCCAACGCAAAGGTACTCGCACCAGGTAAGAATGACTTTACACCCGACAAGCGTGAGCGTCTCTTTAACGACATCAAGAACAACAACTGGGACTGCATAATCCTCACGCACGACCAGTTCGGGATGATACCTCAGTCACCCGAGATACAGCGCACAATTTTACAGTCGGAATTGGACTCTGTGGAGGAGAATTTGGAGCTGATACGCGAGCAAGGAGGTAACATCTCGCGTGGCATGGAGAAGGGTCTCATCAAGCGACAAGCCAACCTCGAAGTGAAGCTACAAGAGATAGCGTTGAAGATCGAGGAGCGCAGGGATGACGTTGCCGATTTCAAGACCATGGGTATAGATCATCTCTTTGTAGATGAGTCACATCAGTTCAAGAATCTCACATTCAACACGCGTCATGACCGTGTGGCTGGTCTTGGCAATAGTGCTGGTAGTCAGCGTGCTTTGAACATGCTCTTTGCCATTCGAACCATTCAGGAGCGGACAGGGCGAGATCTAGGATGCACGTTCTTAAGTGGTACAACGATTAGCAACTCTCTCACTGAATTGTACTTGTTATTCAAGTACTTGCGACCTAAGGAGCTAGAGCGTCAAAACATCAAGACCTTTGATGCGTGGGCTGCGATATTTGCGAAGAAGACCACCGACTACGAGTTCTCCGTAACCAACGAGATTGTGCAGAAAGAGAGGTTTCGATACTTCATCAAGGTGCCTGAGTTGGCGGCATTTTATGCTGAGATCACCGACTACCGCACAGCTAAGGATATTGGTATTGATCGTCCCGAAAAGCGAGAGATTATGCACAATATTCCACCCACACCACAGCAGGAGGAGTTCATTCAGAGGCTCGTAGAGTTTGCGCGAAATGGCGATGCTACGCTCTTGGGACGTGAGCCTCTGAGTAAGAGTGAGGAGACTGCTAAGATGTTGATTGCCACCGATTATGCGCGCAAGATGTCGCTAGATATGCGAATGATTGACCCTAGCTATGGCGATCATATCGACAACAAGGCGAGCCACTGTGCCGCTAAGATTGCTGAGTATTATCGTAAGTATGATGACCACAAGGGGACACAATTTGTATTCTCAGACCTCTGAACTTACAAGCCTGGAGAGTGGAATCCATACTCGGAGATCAAGCGCAAGCTCATTGAGGATCACGGTATCCCTGCTCATGAGGTGAGGTTCATTCAGGAGGCTAAGACCGATAAGGCTCGCGCGGCACTCATCGAGGGTATGAATCGTGGCGACATACGTGTTTTGTTCGGCTCGACATCTATGCTTGGAACGGGTGTAAATGCTCAAAAAAGAGCTGTCGCCATCCATCAAATCGATACCCCCTGGAAGCCATCCGACATGGAGCAACGCGTTGGAAGAGCGGTCAGAAAAGGCAACGAAGTGGCGAAGTTATACGCTGATAATAAGGTAGATGTGATTATCTATGCGGTGGAGAAATCGTTAGACTCCTATAAGTTTAATCTGCTCCATAATAAGCAGATGTTCATCGAGCAGTTGAAGAATAATCAGCTTGGCGCACGAACCATTGACGAGGGTTCGATGGACGAGAAGTCGGGGATGAATTTTTCGGAGTATGTGGCGATATTGTCGGGCAACACGGATCTCCTCGAAAAGGCGAAGATCGAGAAGAAGATTGCCGCATTGGAGAGTGAGCGTCAAGCGTTTAATCGTAGTAAATCGCAGTCGAAACTTCGCTTGGATGGCATCAGTCATTCGATTGCAGGCAACGATGGGATGATCGAACGTATCAAGTCGGACATGGATATTTTGGCGAGTCGTGAGCAACGAGATGTAGATGGTAATCGACTCAATCCCATTGTGATAAATGGCGTGAATGGCAACGACCCCAAGCAGATAGGTGCAAAGCTCGCAGAGATCAACACCAAGGCGCGCACACATGGTCAAGACCTAGAGATTGGCGCGCTGTATGGTTTTAAAATCGTGGTCAGAACGGAGACCTCCAACGGCAAGGCTAACCTCTTTGAGGGTGATGGCTTGGTGATGAATAAGTTTGCAATTGTTGGTGAGAGTGGTATTCGCTACACGCACAACAATGGTAACATTGCCGTTGATCCTCAGCTCGCTACGGCTAGTTTCCTGAGTGCTCTGGATAAGATGCAGCCGATGATCGAACGCTACGAAAAGGAGTCGGCAAAGCTCGCGAAAGACATCCCTGTTCTGCAAGACCTGCAACAATCGGCATGGCGCAAGGAGGATGATCAGCCCCATTATCGGCATATGTTGTCTTTGTGAATGTGGTGTTTGTGACATTCACATCCATCGCACTCCACGATCCGTTGGCGTCACTCATATCGCGCACATATATATCACCTATTTGCGAGTCAACCTTAATCTCGGGTGTCGTAGGCATTGTGTAGCCGTCGGGGAGTACATATGTGTTGTATGTAAATGGTGTGTAGTAATTTGGGTATGTTTAATCGCCTCTCGTCCTATCACATAGGAGGTGTTAACCTCGCTATTTTTATTCTGTGCAATGACAACAACCTCGTCAATAGCCAATGAGCTTGGCTGTAGATAGATGACAACTTTGGAATCCCCATCCGCAAACGTCGATACGCCGCTTACATAGCCCAAATGAGAGATATTAAGCTCTCCAGCACCATCTATATTTCTGATTGTAAAACAACCATTCTTATCGGTTGTTGCCCACAAATAGTCGCCCGACACAATAACAGACGCTCCCACTATAGCCTCTTTGGTACGACTATCTCTCACCTCTCCATGTATTGTGATGAAGTTGGTACTTGCATCTACATCACACGGAAAAGCGACAGCGAAAAAGGCTAATATGAGGAGTGTATATTTGTACATAATTTGTTATTTACCCTACTTAGATAGAAAAACGTAAAGCAGAGGGATCAAGATACCAACTATCAGATACCACTTGCCTCGACCCATTACGCCAACTTTACCACGAACCATAAAGATTCCCGACAAAGCGAAGAAGATTAGTGACGCTGCAAAAAAGTCACCCATAAAGCTCCAACCCTTCACGCGGTTGTAGTGCAACCTATTGAACCAATATACCACAGGTCGCTGCTTATGTTGCTCGTAGACCAACTCACCAGTCGCTGAGTTGTAGACTCCAACGCCACCCTCCAACATCACTCGCGTATGCTCCTCATCTATCTGAGCAACACGCTTAATCGTCGGCAACCCTCTATCCTCGAAGGCTTTAGGTAGCTCACCCTGCATAAGGTTTTGATCTATGCGAATACTCTCCTGAACCGTCTTAAAAGCTGGATCGGTCGCGCCCATATGGTTGACAATCATGCCCGAGACGCCATAGATGATTGAGACGCCAAACATCTGCATCGCACCAATGATACTACCCTCCGAACACGGAAGATGAAGCGTTAATTTGAAACGTTTGTGGCTCATCTCCGACAGATACTGCATCACCGCAATACTCAAAGCCGCCAAGGGCATAAACATAGTGATATAGGATGAAAATAGCGAGTATCATCCCTCTGCGATCTGCGACCACACAGCAACCGCACCGCTCGTCCTAAGTAGATTTGCGTTACTAATATATAGGTATACAACCAACGCCACAGCGACCAAAATGAGCAACATCATCAATGCTCGACACTTGATCCACTCATTATAAAATATTGCTTTTACCATCCTCTAATATTTTCCTGTTAAACCGATAAAGGCATCCTCTAGCGACAACTTTTCGCATTTGATGCTCTCGCTGAGTGTCGGGGTCAAGATTTGAGCGACCTCCTCTTGGGGACAAAAAGAGTAGCACTCCCAGCTGCCATCCGCAACACGCTCCAAATTCCATAATCTTTCATCGTTGATTGTCAGATCCTTAGGCGACGAGAAGGTGTAACGTCTGAAGTTCTCCATTATCTCGGAGGTTGGGCGATGGGTCAAAATTCGACCGTAGTCGAGGATCATACAGTCATCAATGAGCATCTCCATATCTTGAATAATGTGAGATGTCAAAAATATTGTCTTATCCTCCGCGGTTGCATACTCTTTGAGATACTCGACAAAGAGGCGACGATAGCCAGGATCGAGACCCATCGAGAAGTCATCAAGAATCAGAATATCAGGGTTTTGAGCCAGCAAAAGACCAAGCGTCACTTGCGAGCGTTGTCCGCACGACATAGTGCTCAGAGGCTGCTTTGTAGTGACTTGAAGTCTCTTAAGAAGCTCAAAGTATATATCACGATTCCAATTAGGAAAAAAATTTGCTATAGAATTTCTCGATCTGAATAACGTTGAAGAAGTCGTGCTGAACATGTCCCTCAAGCAACAAACCGATTCGCGCTTTGGTTTCGGGGCGGATGCAATCCATCGACTCCCCGAAGATGGAACACGTCCCCGAGTGAGGTTTTAGATAACCATTTAATATATTTATTATGGTTGTTTTTCCCGTTCCATTCATCCACTTTTGGAGATGATATAACATACTTTAATACAGGAATATACAGCTCCTCATTACGCATTGGCGAGTTGGGATCGTATAGATACTTCTCGAATATGTCGATAAAATTCTCGAAGATCAAACTATCAACCGACGACGCCTTCAAAAGCTTCGTAATACTCTGCTCCGCCACCTCGCGCGACACATTTTCGAGTGTATATAGATAGTTTGGAAATGCTCGCTCCGCAACCTTGGAGCTTATTGTTGCCGTATCTCGGAAGTTGAAATTTCGCCAATAATTTTGAGCTAGATACTCCATTCGCTCCCCATCTGTCGCAACAACAGATGGCACAGCAGGGGGCATATATTGCGTAATCGTATTAGCTGTTGTTGCAGGTTGTTATGCGGAGGTATCTGAACTATTGCCCACACCTCCTCGCTTGCCACAACAACTTGTAGCAAAAAATAAAGCGACCAATACTACAGTCGCTATATTACAGAACTTCAACACTTTAACTAATACGTATAAATAATCACCTACAACATCGACAGATATCTATCCGCAGAGTCGGGCAACAGCACTACCACAACGCCACCCTTAGCATCCTCTCTGCGCGCAACCTGCTCCGCTGCCCACATTGCCGCTCCCGACGAAATGCCGATCAACATACCATTGGTTTTTGCGCATTTGTGTAGCGTCGCAATGGCGTCATCGTAGCTAACGGGCATAATCGCCGAAACAACATCACTATCATAATTCGCTGGGACAAAGCCTGCTCCAATACCTTGGATCTTATGCGCTCCTGCACCTCCACCCGACAACACAGGTGAGTCCATCGGCTCAACAGCCACCATCTTAACATTGGGGTATTTAGCCTTAAGCACACTGCCAATACCCGAAATAGTACCTCCCGTGCCCACACCTGCAACAAAATAGGTTGGTATATCATCACCCAACTGCTCAACGATCTCCACAGCCGTGCTCTTGACGTGCGCGCGAGGGTTGGCAGGGTTGGCAAACTGATTGAAGATATATGAGTTGGGAATCGTTGCGCACAGCTCCTCAGCCTTCTCAATTGCCCCCTTCATACCCTTTGCCTTATCGGTCAAAACCAACTCAGCACCAAGGAGTTTCAAGAGCGATTTGCGCTCCTCGGACATACTCTCGGGCATAGTCAAAATCAACTTCATCGAGAGGCTCGCCGCTACCATCGCCAGACCAATACCAGTGTTTCCACTCGTCGGCTCTATAAGCGTCGTGTTGAGGTCAATAGCCCCCTCAGCCATAGCCTCCTCAATCATATTTAGAGCAACACGCTCCTTAACCGAGGAGCAAGGGTTAAAACTCTCTAACTTAGCTAGGATGGTGCTCTGTGCCCCATCTCCCTCAATCTCAAGCATTGGAGTCGCTCCAATAAGCTCGGTAATCTTTTTCACTCGTCTCATGATCTCTTCAACTGTGTTATTTTTGAATGTGGCGCAACATCTTGGTCAATCCATGTGTTGCCTCCAATTATAGAGTCGTGACCTATTGTTATGCGCCCCAAAATCGACGCATTAGAGTAGATCTTAACATTATCCTCAATTATCGGGTGGCGTGGCTCATTAACCAGACGTCCATCCTCACCCTGCTTGAAACTCTTAGCTCCAAGGGTAACACCCTGATAGATAACTACGTGCTTGCCAATGATAGCTGTCTCACCTATCACGACACCCGTTCCGTGGTCAATAGCAAAATAGTCGCCAATAACCGCCGCTGGGTGTATGTCGATACCCGTCTTAGAGTGCGCGATCTCGGTAATCATACGCGGAGCTAGAGGCACCCCCAACTTGTGGAGCATATGTGCTATACGGTGGTGCGTGAGGGCAACAATCGTTGGATAGCAAAAGACAACCTCGCCAATACCTGTAACGGCAGGATCTGCCATCAAGACAGCCTCCACATCAGTCAATAAGCGTCTACGGATCTCGGGGATTGAGTCGATGAAGTCGCACGCAATCTGTCGAGCCTTCAGCTCCAAAGACTCCCTAGAGCTATCTGTATCGGCTATTGTGTTGTTATCTCTACAAAACCTCAAAGCCCTCTCCACCTGATCCACAAGAGCTATATTTATCTTCTCAAGGCTCATGGCTATATCATGCACAGAAGGCTCAGCATGCACCGCTGTGGTGTTCAAATACCCAGGGAATATCACCTCCGCAATCTCCATAACAAGCGGTTTGAGAACCTTTGCCGTTGGAGGTGCATAGTGACACCTATTAATATATTCGCCCTTAAACTCTAACAGCTCCTTAGCCGTTGAGCTAAAGTGCATCTCCATATCTCTGCTCATACTCTATAAAATCTTAAGGGGAGTTCTGTTATCTCCTTGATTTTAATTTTTGGTTAATAATTACCCATTTTTGGTTTTATAAAAGTGGGTTGTGGTGGCTCTACCACCGATTTTTGTGAAATCGAAAAGGGGTGGTTAGTAGCAAAAAAGTATTTTAGGGAGATAATAGAACTCCCCTTAATATTGTCTGACTCGCAAATATACCTTTTATTTCGAGGTTTTGGCAATTTTAGGCAACAAATATTTCAATTTTTTTATAAAACTCAACTTGTCGCCAGCATTGTTTAGCAGACGGCAGGTATAGGCTCACCCATCTCCGAGATCGAGCGATTGAGCTTGCGATACTCTATGCAGACAACGGTAAAGGTGATTATCGCCGCAACAACATCCGCAACGGCTGGAGCTATCCAAACACCCTGCAAACCATAAAATTGAGGCAACAACCAGATCATAGGTATAAGCACCAGCACCTGACGCGTAAGTGACAACGACACAGAGTATTTTGGTCGGCTTGTTGACTGGAAGTAACTCACCGTAACAACCTGAAAACCAATCACGGGCAACGCAATCAAAAACCTCCTAAGACCATCAACTCCAATGCTTAGCAACTCAGCATCATCGCTGTTGAAAAGTTTGATGATAGCCTCGGGGAAAAACACAATTATAAAGAATCCGAAGAGCGATATAAGCGTTGCAAAGCCCATTGAGGTGACCCACGTCTCTTTAACTCGTTTGAGGTTGCCCGCGCCGTAGTTAAAGCCAATAATCGGCTGATTTGCCATATTGATAGCCATTACGGTCATAATCACCAACAAGTTGATACTAATGATGATACCCAGCGCACCCACAGCGGTATCGTTACCATATTTAACCAACTGAACGTTCAAGAATCCAAACACCGCACTCGACGCAATCTGCATAGCAAAAGGGGCAAAACCGATAGAGAAGATATACCAGATAATATCCTTGGTGAGTCTCAGATCGGAGTTCTTGAACTGTACCACAGCGCGCTTACTTCTGAAGTGCGAGAGTGCCAACGTTGCCAAAATAGCTTGCGAAATCACCGTAGCATATGCCGCACCCTTGACTCCCCAACCAAGGTGCACAACAAAGATATAATCCAACAAAATATTTGTCGATGCACTAATCATCAAGAATGTCATCGCCACGCGCGCATTACCCTCCGAACGGATCAAATCGCTCATTGAGTAGCCCATGATATTGAAGATAATACCTCCGATGATGATGTCGATATAATCCTTAGCATAGCCATATGTAGCCTCTCCAACACCGAAGAACCCGAGTATATGCTCACGAGCAAAGTAGCCCGTAATAGTCAAAAAAGCAGCTGTTATGCAGGTCAAAACCACCGCATTACCAATTACGAGAGCTACGCGGTTGAGGTCTCCCTTACCCATATTTATGGATACGCGCGCACCTGCACCAAGTCCCACCATCATACCAAACGCCGCAATGATAGTCATTATCGGAAAGACTGCACTAAGTCCAGCCAACGCCATTGAATCTACATACTGCCCGATGAAGATACGGTCTACAATATTGTAGAGGGCATTGATTATAATACCCGTAAATGCAGGCACGAAATATCTCCACAAAAGTTTAGGAATCTTCTCGTTTCCCAACTCATGGAGTTTCTTTTGCTGGCGGTCTTGTCGCTTGTTCATCTTTGATAATTTAAAAATTTTGGCAAATGTAGCGATATAAATGCACCCATGCAACATTTTGGGCAATTATAATTGGAGTTATTTCATGCAAATAATTATCTTTGCAGTTAGATTAAAACCAAACTAATATTTATGAAAAACCTATTTATAGCTGCGGCAATAGCTTTGCCGTTGTCTCTCTCGGCTCAGGTTGATGTCAAGGTCTACCCCAACACGCTCCACAAGGTGGGCGAGGTGTCGACATTCGACCGCGAGAAGTATATTGTAATGCACTCGGGACTCACCGATGGCGACTGGAAAGATGAGCCTGCGGCTCTCGACCTCCTCCTAAACAAGTATGACGCCTACTTCGGACGCGACAACGGTTCAATGGGCTGGAACTTTAACACCGCAAAGGAGGATCCCTCGCGCAAAGGCTATGCTCTCGTTTCGGGGGACAAATACTCTATCGAGGAGCTTGGTAAGGCGTCACGCAAGACGTGGGCAACAAAGCATCAAGAGGCTCACAAATATGACGACAAGTCGGCAATGATGGTCGGAGGTCAGATTAGTTGGTGTTGGCCAGGTAATAAGACGCGTCCATTCTGGGATAAGACAGGTGGCTATGAGTCGGCAAGTGGCGAGGCAGTTGGCGAGTTCATGGGTCTCTACCTCAACAACTTCTACCGCAAGGATAGCGAGAGTGTCGAGATGGGACAGAAGCAGCCCAAATACCTAGAGGTTGTCAACGAGCCATTCTACGCTCTCATTGACGATTGGATGTTGAAACCCGAGGAGAAGAAGCCACCGATTGACATCTTCAACTTCCACAACGATGTCGCACGAGGTATTCGCATGCACAACAAAGATGTTCAGATTGGAGGCTACACCGTGGCATTCCCTTACTTCGACCTCCAGAACTTCGAGCGTTGGAACGAGCGCATGAAGCTCTTCTACGACACATGTGGCGAAAGCATGGACTTCATCTCGGTACACTTCTACGACTTCAACCGCCCAACACTACCCCACCACAAGGTTTGGAAAAATGCCAAGACGGAGCGTTTCCGCGGTGGTCGCATTGAGGCGACTCTCGACATGATGGAGCAGTATAGCTACCTCACACTCGGCAAGGTGAAACCATTCCTCATCTCGGAGTATGGCGGTCGCAACCACCAGATGGAGCGTGGCGTATGGTCGGCAGAGCGCGATTGGGTATTCATAAAGTCGTTTAGCCCTATGATGATGAGCTTTATGGATCGTCCAAACAACATTCTCAAAGCTATTCCATTCATCCTCACCAAGGTGAAGTATGAGGAGAAGGGCGATTCAAAGTACCCATATCCATGGCGCATGTTCCGCCATATTGATGAGCCTGAGTCGTTTAAAGATCCAGAATATGTCCTCACCGAGCAGATGAAGTTCTACGAGTTTTGGGCTGATATCAAGGGTCAGAGGGTCGCTATTGAGAGCTCAAACCCCGATATCATGAGCGACGCATATATTAATGGTAACAAATTGTATGTCATCCTCAGCAACCTTGACGAAAATCCACAGACAATAAATATCGCATTAGCACAGATGGGTGGTAAGAAGCTCAAGAGCGTCACAGCCAAAGAGTTGAAATGGGGCGGCAAGGCTCCAGTGATTGCTCAGAGCAAGCTCAAAGAGGGGGATAGCTACTCTATTTCGCGCGACGGAACAGTCATCGTAGAGTATCGTTTCGCAGGAGATGTCAAGATCGCAGAGGTACAGACCGAGCGCAAATACTACGCGGAGAGCTACTTGCAGCCAATCGAGGCGAACAAAAGCATCGACTTCACAATCAAGAACGTTGAGACCTCAACACCTATCAACAAGGGTGTAATTCGCCTCTCGATGGGTCGCAAGCTCAACACATCGCGCACACCAAAGGTAAAGGTTAATGGCGTGGATGTCAAAGTGCCCGACAACTTCATGGGTGATGACCAGACCCCTCGCGGTCAATTCTTCGGCATGGTCGAGATTGAGGTTGATGGCAAACTACTCAAAGCAACCAACAACATCAGCGTCACATTCCCCGACACCGATGGATTTGTTAGTAGCCTAACCCTTAGAGCATACGCAACTAAGTAAGAGGGCGAGCAATACACATAGTATACAAAAAACCTCTCCAGAATCTGGAGAGGTTTTTTGTATATAAGAGCTAGGTTATAAACTTACTCAGCGTCGATTACGCCGTCTGTATCATTTTCACTTTTATCCCAACCGTTGATTGTACTAACGCCAATTGTAGCCTCTAGGTTACCCATGCTCACGTTGAACGTGTGGTTGTCACCTGCACCGAATGTTGTTCCATCTGGGAATGATGCAGTAAAGGTCTGTCCACTCTCAAATGAGAAAGAGAGCTTAGCACCATCTGCAAGAGCCGCAGGTGCTACAATAGCTGTCGCTTGAAGTTTTGATACAACACCTGTGTCTGCGTCTGTCTCAAGATCCTCAGTTGCGAAGTTAATATCACCCGTAACGGCTGGCTCTGGTAGAGTTACACCACCTGTGATAACATTAGCAACAACGCTAGAGTATGTGCCTGTCAAAGTCGCTGAGAGACCCTTAAGGTCGGCAACGCTGTTGTTAGGCAAGATAACTAGAGTTACCATAGCCAACTTGTGGTCAAATGCAAACGAAATATCAGTTGTCTGCTTTGACTGATTTGGAAGGCTAGCTGTCATAAAGTCTACATCGCCCTGATTGCCAGTATTCTGCGCTGTAAGGTCGAGTGTATATGTGTCGTTAGTTGTCGCATCAGCCGAATAAGGATAGTAAGCGTAGAAATCTACAGCTTGACTCTGTGGGTAGTAGATTGGAGTCACATCAGTAGCGACTGTAAATAGACCGCTCGCGTCAGATGTGTAGTTAACGTTCAACTTCTCAAGCGAGTAGCCGCTACTAGCAGTCTCTCCCTCTTTGAACATGTAGATACCGACATTCTCGTCACCATCCCAATCGTTACCTGTTGTACGAGTGCCGATCTCAGATCCAGCAAATGTTGCTACAACATCGCTTGACACACCACTTGTTACACTCTCTTTTGCACATCCAACTACCGCTGCGAGGGCCAAAGCTGCAATAATTACTCTTTTCATATTGTTGTTTTTATTTTAGTTTTACATTTTGATCTAGCAAATGTAATAAAAATAATATTAACTATTTGAATTTGTACAATAATTTTCACGGTAAATATAATAAAATAGCCCTGCGGATCTACAATTCGCAGGGCAATTAATATATAGGTATCTCAACTTATTACTGAGACAGAGCTCTCCGTTACATGAGTTTTAGGGTAAACTCAAACTCATACTCTTTGACTGGCAACACATATCGCTCTAGCGGATTAGGTCCACAGCTAGCATTTCCAAGTCCTAGGTGCAGAGCATCAAGAGACAAGATTGTCTCCTTACGCGACTTCAAGAACTCAGGACGAATAGCCTTGTCGAAATCCGTAGCATCATAGTGCAGAGCCGAAAAGAGGTAAGGCGCACTAGATGTTACGCGTAGTGCAGAGCTCTTTATTCCCGAGAATCCCATCTCCATCCAACGAGTATCAGAACGTGCTCCGCTCTCCTGTGGCACAACATATGGCACATACATATCCGTTGCCGTAGTGTTGTAGAGACCCAAGAATGCCGACTCATTGCGATCTGTGTAGTTCTCCTGAGGTCCGCGACCATACCACTTAACACTCTCCATACCACTCGTAATAGCCATCTTGATACCAACTCTTGGAAGTGTGGTCATCTTCTCAAATCCGCTAGGAGTCATCTTGTTCTTCATGGTGATAGCTCCATCGCCTGCAATCTCGTAGACCGCTGTGTGGAGAACCTTACCGCCTTTGCACTCGTACTCTATAACACTTGTAACCTCTGTTTTTGAGGCATCTACGCTCTTAGCTGTAAGAGATACCAACTTAGCTGTGAGGTTTTTCAACTCAGCAGCCTTCCACTCCTTAACATAGTTCTTGTCGTTCTCGATTGGTGAACGGTAGATGTTGAGCTTTGCACCCGAGATGTCGCCACCCTGAGCGATAAGCTCCTTGCCATTCGAAACCATTGAGTTGATAACACCCGAAACCTTGTCGAAAGTGACCGCAAAACGACCACCCTTTACAATGAGTTTGTCGCCAATCTCCGTGAAGTTCACCTTAGCTGAAGATCTCTTAGCTGGGGCGTCGCTCCACTTCTGCATTACGATCTCCTCCTTAGCAACCTCATATCCAGCATCTGCCCACAACGTTGTCGCCTTTTGGCTATAACTAAATTGCAAAGAGTACTCCGACCCCTCCTCCATCTTGAATGGTGCGAGAGTAAACTCTCCAGATTTGTATGGCTCAACATCAAGAGCAGGAATTACTCCACTCTGAACTACCTTGCCATTTTTAAGTAACTTCCAACTGCCATCGAAGTTGTTCAAGTTTGTGAAGTAGTGCTTATTGCGAACCTCATACTTGTTGTCTCCATTAGCGGTGATCTCAATATATTGGTGCGCCTTCTTCATCTCCTCAAGTGCAGGTTTCACCGTGCGGTCTGCCCAAACAGCACCCTTGGCACATGCAGGATTTGGACGATCCACCTTCGAGAAGTCGCTATCAATAGCAACACCCTCTGTCGGATGATAATCCAACTTATGGCTCTGTCGCACTCCACCGTTCTCCATCTTGATGTCGTAGGTTTGGTTTACCCAATCCCAGATATATCCACCCACAAATGATGGGTTCTTCTCCACAACTCTCCAATACTCGCAGAAACTACCGAGTGAATTACCCTGAGCATGTGCATACTCAATCATGATATATGGCTTATCGTAACGAGGTGTCGACCAGAATTTAAGGCTCTTCCAGTGATCCATCTTCTTAACATCCTCGATAAATGGATACATCGAGCTATTCAAATCGAAGTAATCCTTTACCGCCCAACAATCTGTCTCGCGACCATCGTACGATATTGGGCGCGTAGGGTCAAAGCAACGAATATAATCACTCACCAAGGCAAAGTTTTGACCCCAACCAGACTCATTACCCAACGACCAGAAGATGATTGATGGGTGGTTCTTCGACCTCTCCACCATCGCAACAACTCTATCCAACGAGGGTGCCATCCACGCGATATCGCTACCTGGTAGGACATTGGTGCGGATAGATTGGTCGCACGACTCCAAAGCCTCATCCATAACGTAGAGACCATACTTGTCACACAACGCATACCAACGTGGGTCATTGGGGTGGTGACTCGATCTCACAGCGTTGAAGTTGTGTTGCTTCATGATGATGATATCCTGAATCATAGACTCCTCGGTGAGAGTCTTGCCGCCCTGAGGGTCAGACTCTCCACGGTTAGCACCCTTAATCAAGATTGGCTTGCCGTTGACATGCACCTGCAAGTTCTTGATCTCCACCTCGCGGAAACCGAACTTCGTCTGCGTAGCCTCAACAACCTTATCCTCGGGGTCGAGGAGCGTCAAGACAACAGTGTAGAGGTTAGGATACTCTGCCGACCACAGTTTTGGCGACTTTATCACAGTCGAACACTCCTGCACAGTCTCAGTACCTGGGACACCAAGTTTCCAACCGATCTTAGCGGTCGAGAATTTAGGGTCAGAGATCAACACTCCTGCCTCATCATAAACACCAATTTTTACACGGTATTTCTGAATGACCTTCTCCTTGTTATTGAGCACCTTGACCTTAACTTTAAGCTCTGCATCCTTGTAGTTCTCATCAAGATCAGAGACTAACGAGAAGTCCTTAATCTGAACATCGGGACGACTCTGGAGGTAGACGCCGCGGAAGATTCCGCCAAAAGTCCATGTATCACCCGACTCTAGGTAGCTACCCGTAGACCATCTACAAGCCTGCACCGCCAAGCTATTTACACCCTCCTTGACATACTTGGTGATGTTGAATACCGACCCTGTGAAAGAGTCCTCATCATAACCCACCATCTCGCCATTAATCCATAGGTAGAAGCCACTAGCGACACCATCAAAGTGGATCATAGTTTGACGATCAGCCCAACCCTCGGGTAGAGTAAATGTTGTTCTATAACTTCCTGTTGGGTTCTCGGCAGGAAGATTTGGAATCTTGATCTTATAGCCGCGAATTAGATCTCCAAGTCCACGGTGCGAAGGGACGCCATATCCGTGACGCTCCCAACACGAAGGTACTGGAATTGTCGCCCATGCCGAGTCGTTAAACGATGGTTCAAAGAAATCTTTGGGTCGCTCCTCCAACTTCTCAACCCAGTTGAATTTCCAATCGCCATTGAGGCTCATCACATATGGTGATCTCTCAACGATACCCTCCTTAGCCGAATTTTCATCTGGAAAGCTGTAGTGAGTACAGGCGTGCGGCTCTGTACCCATCGTGTAGACCTGTTGCTCTGCCCACAGCCCTTTCTCCGTGGCTGAGGCTGTTGTCGCCAAAGCCAAGGTCAGCATTAAAGCTGAAGTAATTACTTTTTTGTTCATGTTTTATAAATGGTTTTGTTATTTCTCTCTGCACCTCGCTCAACTCTTGCTAAACTCATAACTATCGAGCACAGCTGATTACGAGTTTGTCGCCACTGAATGTGTGAACTCCCGAACGACCCTTGACGCCAGCCATCTCAATGACAAATTTGCGTGGGTTACTCTTGAAGTCGATATGTGAGCCCTCAGCCGCCTTAATTACCACAATTTTCTTGAACTCATTGTAGGCAACTATAATCTCCGAATACTCGCCATTCTCGTAGCCGTAAGAGTTGTAGTCGTCAATATAGAGGCGATATGTTGCGTCACCACCGCTGTAAATCTTCAACAACATTGGCTCATCGTTGGGCTCTTCAGCGTACTGAACCTTAGCACCGAACGGAATGATAGAGCCACCCTTAACGAAGATCGGCATCTCGTCAATAGGTGCGCTAGCGGTGATGCTCCTACCTCCCTTGATCTTCGCGCCACTCCAGAAGTTATGCCACACACCCTCAGGAAGATAGACCTCACGCTCCCTAGCCTTATACTCTGTAACTGGGGCAATCATCATAGACCCACCAAAGAGGTATTGGTCGTCGATATTCCACACCTTGCTATCCTCAGGGTATTGATACGCAAGTGGCGACATGATCGGTGCTCCGTCGGTTGTCACCTTGCGAGCCTCACTATATATGTATGGCATCAACTGATAGCGCAGGTCGATATATTTGCGCGCGATACGCTCAAACTGCTTTCCATATCTCCACACCTCGGTCTGAGATTTGAAACCGTGAATGCGGAAGATTGGACAGAATGTTCCATACTCGAACCATCTTGTCAATAGCTCCAAATAGTTTGGATCTCTGTATTGATCTTGGTCGATAGTGTTCGAGTGGGTCATATTTCTGAAGAATCCGCCAATATCGGTTGTCCAGTATGGAAGTCCCGCCATTGTGGTGTTCAAACCTGCTGGAATCTGCTCGCGATACTGCTTCCATGTTCCATCAATATCTCCCGACCATACGATTGTTCCATACCTCTGCTGTCCCGAGAATCCCGAACGTGTCAAGTTTACAACGCGCTTGTCAGGGAACTCCTTGCGGTGACCCTCGTAGACACCACCCGTAACGCGCTGTGAGTAGATGCTCATCACCTTTTCGAAGTTTCCAACTCCTGTTTCCGACTCCGCAGGGGGAACTGTCGCTGGCTCACTACCATCAATCCAGATAGATCTAACCCCAATCTTATACATCGAGTCGCTCAACATCTTGTAGAAGTTATCGCGCGTCTCAGCGTCATAGGCGTTGATATAGCTACCGTTGTCGATCTTCTTGAGGTTGTAACGCTCAACGTGACTCTTGCTATTTACTCCAGGCCACACCGAAACCAACAAGTTCATATTGAGGCGACTAAGCTCGTCAACCATCCCCTTAGGGTCTGGGTAGCGATCCCTACTCCACTCTGGACAACGCGTCCCCTTAGGCCAATAGTCCCAATCCTGAACGATGTTGTCCACGGGAATTTTACGTCTACGGTACTCGTTGGCATTCTCCAACAACTCCGCCTGAGTGCGATACGCCTCACGACAGTGCCAAAAACCGTATGATGAGAGTGGTAACAGTGGAGCTTTTCCAGTCAACACACTATAAGAGTTTAGAATCTTTGCAGGGTTCTCGCCACAGATGATATAGTAGTCAAGTGACTCACCATGGTCGCTACTAAAGGTTGTCAAGCTGTGGTCGGGCTCATTGTAGAGAACCTTGGCGTCATCCACCTGAGCACCCCAATCCTCCAACGTTACCGTATACTCCGTACCAGCCTTTAGCTCCTTGCGTCCAGCGAAAGAGTCGGGAGCCCACATTGTCGTGTAGCTAACCACAGTATCTTGGTCTATAAGGAGGTTTATAGCACAAAGTCGACGATTATTCTTCAACGGCGTTTGGCTATCCACCAAGAAGTTATATACTCCCGACTTCTGAGGCGTGAACTTTCCACGTCGGATCTTGCGCTCCTCATTCACAACCTCGGGAAGTGCAATCTCATTCTCGGGGTAGTTGAACTGCGTAATTCCGTAGTTGCCCCAATAGATACCATAGCCAGCGGTAGATACCACAAAAGGTATAGCGATCTCTTGATTCCACTGCATAAGTGTCACAGGTGTGCCCTTCCAGTTGATAAGTCCATTTTGGTATTGACCCAATCCATAAAGAGCCTCATCACCAGAAGTGAAGGCCTGCGCAACCGCGTAATCGCCATCACCTACCTTATTAATATATGTATTGCTACCAACTTCGGATGTCAACGACTTGCCATCCTTGGTCTCGAAGCTGATCTCGCCCTGCTCATTCATCTTCGCCCTAATTGCGCCACTCTCAACGATGAGATTACCATCTTGCTCCGTGACGCTCCAATTAACCGCCTGTGGCTCAATCTCAACAACATACTCTGGGATCTTGCGCTCAGGAGTATCGGCGTAGCTCTTATTAACACGCATAATCTCGTCATTCATAACGGTGATCTCCGTGATAATCTCACCCTGCTTGACAACTACGGAGTTGGCGTGCTTCTCGTAGTCGAAGTTACTGCACCCGACACCAATGAGTGCCAATGCGAATAGTAAAATGTTTGTTTTCATACATAATTGGTTTGGTTTATTCGTCTCTATTTAAGCGTCCACTCGCAGCTGTCACTCTGAGCTTTGCCCTTGTATTTTCCCTCAACACGTATCTTGTTAACACCTTTATTGAGCTTGATATCCGACCACTCGCATACGCAGAACTCACTTGGAGTAACCACCCCTTGCGACACCTCGTTTACAAAAAGCTCAACGCTCTTGCTGTTGGAGTATACCTTCACAGGGGTCACTGCATCCTCGCGCTCCGTGTGGCGACGACTCGTCAAATATATCGTAGGTTCAGTTTTGTTCCAATTTGCTTTGTAGTAGTAGAAAGCATCCTTCTTCACCTTGCGGTCGTGAGTCACTAGACCCTTGTGGTTGCGACCCAACATATCGCCTCGCTTGGCATATGCCCATGTGAAGTCGGCAAGATTCCAGATGATCTTACACCAATACTCATTGTGTCCTGCGAGTGTCTCCCACTGCTTCTCGTGAAGAAGTGACTGGTACTCCTCGGGGAAGAAACGTCCCGTCACGGTATCATCTGGTTTTTGTGGATTCTGCTGGTGTTGCGAGATACAGCCACCGCCTCCATACTCCGTGATTCCAAAGACCACATCGGGGCGCACCTCTTGAACCTGACGAAGTCGCGTTGCGAAAGCTCCAGCGTTACCAAAGGCATCACCTGCATTTTTGTACCACCCTGGATATTTGTTCGAACATACAAGGTCGGGGATCTTATACCACCCCTCTTGACCCTTCTTGATGGGTCGGTTGTAAACTACGCACGTTGGGCGTATAGAGTCCAATGATTTAGCAAGGTCATTGAGACTCTTTAGGTGTTTCTCAGGCGGAAATATCTCATTTAGAAGATTCCACACAATGATAGATGGGTGGTTATATAGCTGCTTGATAAGCTCCTCTAACTGCTGACGACAGTTATTGTGGTAGGCATCGGTAGTGACCAATGGTGGAATCAAACACAACTCCGCGAACGAAACCAATCCATATGAATCGGTGAGGTTACATATCGTCTCATCCTGCTGATAGTGTCCAAAACGCGCACCCGTAGCACCTAGCTCCATCATAAGAGCCATATCCACAGAGTCCTGCTTGGGGGTTATCGCAAAGCCCTCCTCTTCCCAATCTTGCCATCTGCTCGCTCCGTAGACATCGTAGTGGCGACCATTGAGGATCAGACCCTCATTAGGCTTAAACTCGAAGTATCGGAATCCCACAGGCTCAACCGTGCGGTCAAGCTCCACGCCATCCGCAGTAGATATCGTAGTCTCCACGCTATACATATATGGATCACGCACACCATCCCAGAGTCGCGGTCTCTTGATCTCCGCGCTAAGTGATACCTTCCCCTCTCCGTTTATAATATCGGTGGTCTTATAAAATGTTTTGACCACTTTCCCCTCTCGATTTTTGAGTGTCGCAGAGATCTTAACGCCACTAAGTGGCTTTGTCGAAGAGGTCACAATGTCGAGTTGCAGATTCGCGCTGCTCTTTGAGACGTTGGTAGGCGTTACGTAGACTCCCGAGGTTGCGAAGTCGAGAGGCGAAAAACATGTCTGCTCAGCGACAAGGATGTTGACAGGTCGATAGATACCTCCAAAGCTAGTCTGCAACAACGCTTGCGAGGGAACCATCGAGTGGTCAGCGAGGTTGCTCGCCTCCACCTCCAAGAGGTTTATACCCTTTCGTATCTTGTCGGTGATCTCGAAACAAAATGCTGAGTATGGACCCTTGTGCGCTCCGATCTTCTCGCCATTGAGAGAGACAATCGCCTGAGTACCAACTGCATCAAACTTAATGAATATACGCTTCCCACTCCACTCTGGTTGGCAGTCGATCTCCTTGCGATACCACCCTTTGCTCCAGTAAAACTCCTCCCCCTCGTTAATACGTTTTACGGCATTGTCGTTCCACGTGTGGGGAATAGTGACGTTTTTATACTCTTTGATGATTGTTGCGGTCGTTGGGTAGTCGACCACAGCAGAGTGCTCCACGGCAGGTCCAAGCGCAAACTCCCAATTTCCATTGAGAGGCACAATCTCCTTAGCCTCCGCTGTCATCATCGCACCAAGAAGCGCGACGCTGAGCATCTTTAAGTTAAGTCCTTTCATAAGTTTGGTTTGTTATAGGTTTTTGTTAAACAACAAAGATAGTAAAAATATCGAATAGTCAACAATACAATAAACAAAATAGCACAGAACACTCAAAATTCAAAAAAAAAGTACTATCTTGCAGAGTATTTTCAACAAACAAACCTAAAAATCATGAGTTTCAAAATGACTATGGCAGCTCTGCTGCTTGCATCCACAGTGTCGACAACACTAGGTGCTACACCCCAACCTAAGAGCGTAAAGGTCTCTGTGACGCCCACTACGCAGAAATTCCTTGGCGATGTTTCAGCCCTCGATCGCGATAAGTTCGTCGGTCTCCACATGCTCCAAAAGGGCGAAGATGATGACTTCGAGAGGTTCAAACGCCAATATAACCTCAACCCCGACTATATCGGAACTAGAAGTTTCTACTACCCTCTCGCAAAGGCAAAAGGTGGCGCGATACCAAAGGTGCAGAATAAGTATAATGGAGTGCGCGAGGTCAACGAATATATCGCCACTGGAACGGCAGCAAACATATTCTTCGACAAGACTCTCAACTACGCGGAGTATGACCTATCGGGACATATCAAGTCTCTGGCTGAGTATATCGCATCATCATATAAAAATGAGTGGGAGAGCGTACCTCGCTACCTCGAACCCCTCAACGAGCCGATGGTTCACGCTGTGGATTTCTGCAAAAGCGTATCGGGTGCGGAGCGCAGAAAAGCGGTCGAGGCTGTGATTACATATATTTGTGAGTATCACCGCGAGGTGGCGCGCGCAATAAAGAGCACACCCGAGCTTAAGGATGTCAAGGTGATGGGATTTGGTAGCGCATTCCCTGAGTTTGAGGCTAACAACTTCGGATTGTGGAATACACGTTTCCGCCAATTTATCGACATCGCAGGTGAGGATATCGACATCTTGTCGTTCCACCTCTACGATGGTTCGGGCATCAACAACCAAGGCGGTCGACGCACAGGTTCAAACCTAGAGGCTATCATGGATATCTTGCAGACATATAGCTACATACGCTTAGGCAAGGTACTTCCTATGGCGATCACGGAGTATGGTCGTCTTGTTCCCAACCAACCAGAGTGGGCGGCTCAGACTGGAGCGAAAGGTAACGACCTCGCAGCAAATGCCCCAAAAGCTAAGGCTAGCAACTACCACCCTGTAACAAACTCTCAGGCTGTTCGTTCACAGCTACATATGGTTATGAGTTTCATGAACCGTCAAAATGAGATTGTCAACACCTGCCCTTTCACCATCGGAAAAGCTCCACAGACTGCAATGTACTGCAAATCATCGCTTTGGGTTAAGCAGGAGGATGGAACATTTGAGTACTCAAACAGACGTCTATTCTTCGAGATGATGAAGGATCTTAAGGGTGACAACGTTGTGATTAACTCAGATGATATCGACCTTCAGACCCTCGCTTTCGTGAGTGGCAATGAGCTATATGTAATGCTCAACAACCTAGAGTCCGAGACTCGCGAGGTGTCGCTTGATATTGCTGGACTTCAAGAGCTAAAGAGCGTGGAGGTTAAGAGCCTAAAAATCTTCGAGGATCGCGAGCCTGAGTTAAAAACTAAGAGCTACAAGACTAACCCTGAGAGCGTTTCATTAGAGTATGGCGAGACTGTCGTAGTGACGTTTAAGTGCAAGAAACCTATTAAATTCACAAACAAAGAGGTTCGCACAAAGTACTACTCGAAAGATTATCTAAAGGTTATCAAGCCTAATGCAGCCAATACATTTGCCTTTGAGGGTGTGCCTGCATCGGCTAAGGGAGAGGCTATCTTGCGCCTTGGAGTTGGTCGTGCACACGAGTTCAATGAGGTGCCCGACATCGTGAAGATCAATGGCACAGAGGTTAAGATCACCAAGGATGTCGTGAAGGGATACGATCAGGCGACACGTAAGATGTTCTTCGGAGCGTTGGAGATTCCATTCGACATCTCGCTCATCAAAGAGGGTACTAACAGCGTGGAGGTAACTTTCAAAGAGGGCACAGGTCATGTAACTTCTGCAATTCTACAGCTTCAAAAATAACAAAATTTTACTATCTTTGTGGCGTAATAGCGTATAGCTATTGTATCGCCTCTTGCTGACGGAGGTTTAGCAGGAGGCGATATTTACTTTTTATCAACACTTTAACCCAATAAGATGGCTACAATTTTTGGAATTTTACTCTATTTCGCACTGGTGCTAACCTTTGGTGCATTCTTCTCAAAACGCAACAAAAACCTCAATGAGTATATCATTGGAGCGCGTAGTAACAACACATGGGTCACCGCGATTTCAGCACAAGCATCCGACATGAGTAGCTGGCTTTTGATGGGTCTCCCAGGTGTTTTGTACCTCAGTGGCGTTGGTGCAGCAAATGGCGTCTGGACAGCTATAGGTCTCATAATCGGAACATTCCTAAACTGGCATTTCGTAGCCGAGAGGTTGCGTCGCTACTCTGCAAAGGCTGGTGATGCCATCACCCTACCACAATATTTCGAGAATAGATTCAATGACCCTACGCGTCTTTTGAGAGTTGTGAGTGGCGTCATCATCATTGTATTCTGTACACTCTACACAGCCTCGGGATTAAGCGCGGGAGGTAAGCTATTCTCAATAATTCTACCATCATTGGATTATCAGACATCGCTATTGGCAACGCTATTCATTGTCGTTTCATATACAGTTATCGGAGGTTTCAAGGCTGTTTGTTGGACAGATCTATTCCAAGGTATGTTGATGTTCTTCGCCATCATCATCATCCCACTTACGGTTTATGGAATGATTGAACCATCGCAAGCGAT
This sequence comes from Rikenellaceae bacterium, assembly GCA_047173185.1. GTDB lineage: Bacteria > Bacteroidota > Bacteroidia > Bacteroidales > Rikenellaceae > Alistipes. The sequence goes on along the minus strand of JBCQVH010000003.1, from coordinate 172,276 downwards.
CTCAAATATTGAGGAGGCAGGTTCTGGATATTTCAATATGTTACAGCAGACCAATGGAGAGCCTCTACCCTTTATCTCTATCCTTAACGACTTAGCTTGGGGACTTGGTTACTTCGGTATCCCATATGTCTTGATTCGCTTTATGGCGACAAAGAACCCAGCGACACTTAAAGTATCTAAGCGTATTGCAATGGTTTGGGTCTCAATCACCTTGGTGGCATCATGTTTCTTGGGTGTTATTGGACGTATGTACTTCGGAAATAGCTACCTCAACAACCCGTCGGCTGCTGAGACAATCTTCATTGAGTTGACCCTCGATACATGCGCGCCATTTATCGCAGGAATTCTTATCTCGGCAATCCTTGCAGCGTTGATGAGCACTGCGGACTCTCAGCTTTTGAGTGCTAGCTCTTCATTCACCAACGATATCGTTAAGGTGGTTTTCAAACGCAAATTATCAAATAAAAAGGAGGTTATCATCAGTCGTGGTTGCATCGTTGTTGTCTCTATCATTGCTGCATTCTTGGCACTTGATGAGAACCAGACCGTGATGTCGATGGTTCAATATGCGTGGGCAGGTTTCGGAGCGGCGTTTGGACCTTTGGTTCTCCTCTCGTTGTTCTACCGCAAGATGAACTATCAGGGAGCTATCGCGGTGATGGTTACGGGTTTTGCTGTTGCTGTGTTGTGGAATAACTTCTTGGCGGCATCAACAGGAGTCTACGAGTTGATCCCAGGCTTTATCTTGGCAACCATCATGGGTCTAATTGTCAGCAACATCACCACCCCACCAGCCGACTCTGTAACGGAGCTATACGACTCAATTAGTGGCGAAAAATAGGAGCGTACAAAATATATAACCAAACCAAATACTAATCTATGAAAAAAATAATTTTATTAGCAGCAGTTGCGCTGCTCTGCACAACCTCTCTCTTCGCGCAGAAGGAGACCGCAAAAGCACAAAAAATCGTTAAAACCGAACACGGCGACATCTCTATCGGAATTTTGATTCCAGATCGCGGAATGGCAGATCCTCACGTCTGGATCGAGAATGGACGACTCTACACATTCTGTGGTGGAGATAAAAGCTGGGAACCTGTCAACACTTGGATCATGGATAGGTGGGAGCTTTGGAGCACAGACGACCTTGTGAATTGGCAACATGAGCTTACCATCAAACCAACAGAGACATATATAGGTGACAAACCCAACTGCTGGGCTGGAGATATCTGTGAGCGCAACGGCAAATACTACTGGTTCTTCTCGAATCGCAATCTCAACACTGGTGTTATGGTTGCCGACAAGATCACTGGACCTTACAAAGATCTACTTGGCAAGCCTCTCTTGACGCCCGACATGGCTAAGACTCACCCTTATGACCCTGAGATCTATATCGACGAAGAGGGAGAGTATCACATCTGTTTCGGTGCTGGAGTATACTACATGGCACGTCTTAGCGAGGATATGAAGTCACTAAAGGAAAAACCACGTGCAATCTCTGTAAAGGATAAGGATGGTAAACATTTTGGCATGGGCGACAAGCCTACACTCTTCAAGCGTGGCGATTGGTACTACTTGGTATCGGGAGGTCGTTACGCAATGTCCAAAGAGCTATATGGTCCTTACGATTTCAAAGGTAGTCTTGGTGGCGGAGGTCACTGTAGCTTCTTCACATGGAACGACGTGTGGTACAGAATTCACGAGACTAGCGACACCAACTGCTTCTATCGTGGCGTAGGCCTGCAACCAGTATACTTCAACGAGGATGGAACTATTGCCCCCACAAAGATCAAGGCAGTACACCCTGGAAATGGTCGCGACTATACATTTGGAGCATCTGAGATGGGTTGGCACGCAACGAGCGGAACAACGCTTAAATATGACAAATCGACTGAGAGCATCAAGGGCGATATCTCAGAGAAAAATGCAGCTATCGAGAGTGCAATATTCTTGATGTCTGAGATCAAAGATCTTAAAGAGGTTAAGATCGAGATTCGCAATGAGACCAAAGCAACGAAACTTCGCATCGGTATGATGTCCTACATGAACCCTCGAACAAATCCTAAGGAGTTCTATTGGAATGTATATCCCGTTAAGAGCGATTGGTCACAGGGTTCATTTGTTGAGGTGGAGATGAAGCCAAACAGCAAGAAGATGCAGCAGTTCACCATCCCAATTTCGCAATTCAAAGGTTTGAAACAGAAACTTATGCAGGTGCGTGTTGAGCCAGCGTGCAACGCCTCAAAAGGCTCTTGGGAGATCGACAACCTTATAGTTCGATAGATCAACATATACAAATACACCATAAAGAATGGGAGCCAATCTAACGAAAGGCTCCCACTCTATTTTTGATATTGAAGTTACTACTTCTTGCTCTTCTTCTCCTTACCTTTCACAAGGCGGTAGGTGTTAATCCAGTCAACATACATTGTGTTGATCTTGTCGTTGTGAAGCTCCTCCTGCTTGGGAAGTCCACCCACCCAGCTGTCGGCTGATGACCAAAGATCCCAAATTATATTCTGCTCCAAGGTGAATGGTTGCTTACTCTCTACGCGACCAGCCTCCTCGCCATTGATGTAGAACTGCACTGTGTGCTCATCCATCCACCACGCGCCAAGGGTGTGAAACTGCTCATTCCACTTCTTGCCCTTCATAGGATTGCTGTCAGATAGTTTGCGGTTGTCGAAGTTGCCGTGCGCGCGCTCAGTCTTACCATCCTTAACGACAAAATATTGCGAATACATTGTGTAGGGACGTGTATTCTTCTGCGACTCGATTGATGGGTTTGAGTTATTCTCGCAGATATCAATCTCATCACGCGAGTTGCTATTACCGTTGTTTAGCCAATATGTGCTGTATGCCGAGATATCCGACGAACGCATATTACACTCAGTGTACATTGGAAACTTGATCTTCTTCTTCGACATTACACGCGAGCTCTTAAACCAACGCTCAGCACCCTCGTCAAGTGTCGCCTTGATCCAAAGTTTACCATCGCTAACACCAGAGTTCTCCGCTACCATCTGCACAGGGACTCCATAGTTCCATAGCGATTTTGTCCACTTTGTATTGTCCCACGAGTTGAACTCATCAGATAACTCCTCCACCTTTTCCCAACGAAAACCCTTGGGGGCTTGAGGTTGTGCGAAGGCACTCTCAGAGATTAAAGCCAAAGCAAAAATGAGCGAAATGCTCGCAAAAAAATTCATTTTGTTCATAGATTGTCTATTTGGTTATTTGTATGAGTTGCAAAGATATAATTTTTTCGTCAGTTACGGCGTTTCAATATATAAAAAACCGAAACATCGGGCGGATATTCGCAAATATAATTATTTTGATTAACTTTGTGGACAAATTACAGAAGGGTGAAAAATGCCCTAAAAAGATTTTTGAATGAGATCATATAAATTTCTGAACAACGTCACAGGCTGGGTCGTTTTTGCTATCGCAACGACAGTCTATCTAATGACCATGGAGCCATCATCGAGCCTATGGGATTGCGGCGAGTTTATCGCCACATCGTATAAACTTGAAGTGGGACATCCCCCAGGTGCTCCGCTATTTATGATAATGGCGAGGTTGGCGACAATGCTAGCCCCCTCGACTCACTATGTCCCTCACGCAGTAAATGCCATGAACTGTGTTGCTAGTGGATTTACCATCTTGTTCCTATTCTGGACTATCACCCACGTGGTGCGCAGAATGGTCAACGGAACAGGTGAGAACATGGAGAGTATGAGCGACAACCATAAGTTGATCTCACTGGGAGCAGGAGTGGTTGGTGCTTTGGCATATACCTTTACGGATACATTCTGGTTCTCGGCAGTCGAAGGTGAGGTCTACGCCTTGTCGTCGATGTTTACGGCACTGGTTGTTTGGTTGATGTTGAGATGGGAGGATGAGGCGGATGAGCCTCGATCTTCGAGATGGATCATCTTGATTGCATATTTGATGGGACTCTCTATTGGTGTCCATATCCTCAATCTGCTTACCATCCCTGCGTTGGTCTTTATATACTACTTCCGCAAGTATAAAGAGATTACAAAGCTAGGTATCGTTATCGCTTTTGCAGTCTCGGGTGTTATACTCCTATTTATTAATGTCTTTGTCCTCTCGCAGTCTATATATTTGGGTGCGATGGTTGACCTATTCTTCGTCAATACGTTGGGGTTGCCTGTCAATATGGGTATGGTTATCTACTCATTGGCGTTGATCTTGGGGTTGGGATATGCCTCATTTGTGGCGCACAAGAGGGGCAAGGTACTTCTTAATATGATACTGTTGTCGCTGACAATGTTGTTTGTCGGTTACTCGTCATATGCCTCGGTAACTATTCGTGCGGCGGTGAACCCTCCGATGAATAGTAACAATCCGAGCAACCCTCACGCGTTATTGTCGTTGCTCAACCGCGACCAATATGGTGCGCGACCACTCCTTACGGGAGCGTCATATGCAGCACCAATTGAAGACTATTCGAGCAAGGAGTTCTACTATCTTGATGAGGATGGGAAGTACAAAAAGAGCACATTACTGATGGGCTACACCTACCCTTCTGAGTTTGTGAAGTTCTTCCCTCGCATGTGGGATGCACGCAAGGGTGAGCGCGAGTATAAGCCATGGGCTGCATATAGAACTAAGTTGGAGGCTCAGCGAGATAGCGAGGGTAATCCGCAACGTGACGCCTCGGGTAAGGTGATTATGAACGAGGTATACGACTTCGGTAAGGCTATCAATTATGATGGTCAACAGATTATCGAGCCTACCTTTGCCGAGAATGTTAACTTCTTCTTGAACTACCAGTTAGGCTATATGTTCTGGCGATATTTCATGTGGAACTTTGTGGGTCGCCAAAGTGATATTCAGGCGACACGAGAGACCATCGCCGATGGTAACTGGATGTCAGGATTCAAGTTTATTGACGAGGCGCACATTGGACCTCAGGAGTCACTTCCACGCGAAGTTGCAAACAACAAGGGACGTAACCAATACTTCTTCTTGCCATTCTTGTTGGGACTGTTGGGTTTGTTGTATCAGCTCAACCGCGACACGAAGAACTTCTCGATCGTGATGCTCCTATTTATAATGATGGGTGTGGCATTGGTTGTCTACTTCAACACCTCGCCATCGGAGCCTCGCGAGCGCGACTATGTCTTTGCAGGAGCTTTCTACGCATTCTCTATATGGATTGGAGTGGGTGTTGTGGCTCTGCGCGATGCTTTGGCAAGGGTGATTCCAAATGGTTTTGAGCGCAAGGGTGTGGTGGTTGCCGCAACGGTGATCTCGATGAGTGTCCCTGCAATCTTGGCATCGGAGAACTGGGATGACCACGACCGTTCGCACCGTACCATGGCGCGAGATATCGGTTGGAACTACTTGCAGTCTACCCTCCCGAACTCCATAATTCTAAACTATGGCGACAATGACACATTCCCACTGTGGTTCAACCAAGAGGTGGATGGTGTGCGCATGGATGTTCGCATTATGAATACTAGCTACATGGGTGGCGAGTGGTATATTGACGAGATGAAACTCCCTGTAAATGACTCTGCGCCAGTGCCATTCTCATTGCCAAGGAGCAAGTATGCCTATACAAATGATATTTTGCCTATCGACAGCCGTGTGGATCGCGCATTGGATATCAAGCAGGTGATTGAGTTTATCCGCAGCGAGGATGATCGCACGAAGTTCCCCCTTTCGGATGGAACAAAGACCGACTATATCCCTACGCGAAAGATCTCGCTACCTGTAAATAAGGAGAACGCCATCAAGTCGGGAATTGTCAAGGAGCAGGATTACAACCTCATGGTCGACACAATCTATTTTGAGTTGCCTAACTCTACAATCGACAAGTCGGAGATGATGATCTTGGATATGTTGGCTAACTTCAATTGGGAACGACCTATCTACTTCACACAGATATATATACTCCACAACTTGGGACTTTTGGACTATCTACAATATGATGGTTATGCCTACCGATTTGTTCCGATCAAGACTCCATTCACAAGTGCTTGGGAGGTGGGACGTATAGATCCAGAGTATGCAGCACCGTTGTTGTTGGATACTTTCAGGTTTGGAAATCTAAACGATCCAAGGGTCTATGCCGACAACTTTATTCAGTATAATATCAACGCCTCGAAGGCGCGTGAGGGATTTGCAAGGGTCGCAAAGAGTTATACTGCTCGCGGAGAGTATGACAAGGCGATAGAGTTGCTGGATGCAGGTTTGGATAGGTTGCCGACATGGCAGCTACGATTCCAAGAGTCTAACACACTGCCTCATATCGAGGGGTACTACCTCGCTGGCGCAGATGATAAGGGTGATGCCTTGGCTCACGAGTATATCACCAACATCATCGAGTATATTGAGTACTATCTACTCTTTGAGGGGGATCAGATGGTCGCAACGGACAATCTGCTTAATGATAGATTGTTGGAGTTGGAGCAGATATATGGGTTGGTGCACTCGGCACGCAGAGCCGATCTTGTCAACTGGATGAACGACTACTACCGCTCATTGGGAGCTACGGATCAGGATCTCAAGACGGTGAGTAGTGTTGACAGCGCAAAGAACTAGAAATAAGAGAAAAACAGATAAAACAGAGTAAATAGATGGAATCGAAACTATTTTTATATAATACGCTATCGCGTAAGAAAGAGGAGTTTACACCAATAAATCCCAAACATGTAGGTATGTATGTCTGTGGGCCAACTGTTTATGGAGATCCACACTTGGGACATGCGCGTCCAGCGGTCACTTTCGACTTGATGTTTAGATATTTGCAGTCGTTGGGTTTGAAGGTTCGCTACGTTCGCAACATCACCGATGTTGGTCACTTGGAGCATGATGCAGACGAGGGTGAGGATAAGATCGCCAAGAAAGCGCGTCTAGAGGCGTTGGAGCCTATGGAGATCGCCCACTACTATACGGAGCGATACACGGGAGCCATGCGCCAACTTAATGTTTTGTCGCCATCTATTGAGCCACATGCGTCGGGACATATCATCGAGCAGATCGACTTCGTGAAACGAATCCTTGACAATGGATATGCCTATGAGTCAAATGGTTCTATATATTTTGATGTCGAGAAGTACAACAACGATTACCACTACGGCAAGCTCTCGGGACGCAACTTGGATGATATCATGACCAATACGCGCGAGTTGGATGGACAGAGCGACAAACGTCGTTCAGTGGACTTCGCGTTGTGGAAAAAGGCAGCACCAGAGCATATCATGAAGTGGCCATCACCATGGGGAGAGGGTTTTCCAGGTTGGCATATGGAGTGCTCTGCCATGAGTACCAAGTACCTAGGCGAGGAGTTCGATATCCACGGTGGTGGTATGGATTTGATGTTCCCACACCACGAGTGCGAGATTGCGCAATCAACAGCAGGTTTGGGGCATGACTCAGCAAGATATTGGGTTCACAACAATATGATTACCATCAATGGTCAGAAGATGGGTAAATCACTCGGTAACTTCATCACTTTGGAGGAGTTGTTCGGCGGTACGCACGCTATTTTGGAGCAGGCGTATAGCCCGATGACCATTAGATTCTTCGTGTTGCAGGCTCACTACCGCTCAACGTTAGACTTCTCGAATGAGGCGTTACAGGCAGCAGAAAAGGGTCTTGACCGCTTGATGAAGGGTGTCGAGGCTCTCTCTAAGATCAAAACATCAGCTACATCTACGGTCAACCCTGCGGAGTTGGAGCAGAGATGTGCGGATGCTATGAATGACGACTTGAACTCTCCAATGGTGATCTCGGCACTCTTTGATTGGGTGCGCGTTATCAACCAACTTGTGGATGGTGCACAGTCAATTACAGCGGAGGATTTGGAGACGCTTAAGGGCATTGTGAATAGATATATCTTTGATGTATTGGGACTTGTGGACGAGAAGAGTGCAGGTTCAACTAAGGGCAAAGATTACGTCTCACCACTTGTCGAGATGTTGCTCTCGATGAGAATGGAGGCTAAGGCTAACAAAGATTGGGGACTCTCGGATAAGATCCGCGATGGCTTGGTCGAGGCAGGTATTCGTGTCAAGGATCGCAAGGATGGTTGCGATTGGGAACTAGAGTAATCCGCACGCAAATTACTGCATTACAGATGGTTACCTTAGATCAAATAAAGGATATAGAGCAGAGGTGCGAGGCGTTGGAGCGATGCTTAGATATCGACTCCAAGCGCATCGAGCTACAAAATGAGGAGGAGCGCACCCAAGAGCCAAATTTTTGGGACGATGCTGAAGCTGCACGCAAACAACTTCAGAAGGTCGCTGCTATAAAGTCATGGGTCGAGGATTTCGACACCATCAGCAAGGAGTGCGAGGATTTGACGCTCATGCCCGAATTTGTTAAGGAGGGTGTAGCTAGCGAGGCGGAGTTCGATGACCTTTACACACAGACAGTTACTGATGTCGAGGCACTGGAGCTACGCAATATGTTGCGCCGTGAGGAGGATCGCTTGGGCGCAATAATGGATATCAACGCAGGTGCAGGAGGTACCGAGGCGTTGGATTGGGCAGATATGTTGCTCAGAATGTATACACGCTGGGGCGAGTCGCATGGATACAAAGTCAAAGTACTTGATTATCAGGCAGGTGACGAGGTAGGAGTTAAGTCGTGCACCTTGGAGTTTGAGGGTGAGTATGGTTATGGATACCTCAAAAGCGAGAATGGCGTGCATCGCATGGTGAGACTTTCGCCATTCAACGCCAACAACAAGCGTCAGACAACTTTTGCATCAGTTTTTGTCTCGCCAGCGGTGGACGACAACATCGAGATCAAGGTCAATCAGTCTGATATCGAGTGGGATACATATCGCGCGAGCGGTGCTGGAGGTCAGAATGTCAACAAGGTGGAGACCGCTGTACGTCTGCGCTACCACGCCATAGATCCCGATAATGGGGAGTCGGTTGACTTCTTGATCGAGAATATGGAGACGCGTTCGCAACTTATGAACCGCGAGAATGCAATGCGCATTCTTAAATCTAAGCTCTACCAACGTGAGCTGGACAAACGCATGGCGACACAGCAGGCTCTGGAGGCGACAAAGAAACGTATCGAGTGGGGATCGCAAATTCGCTCCTATGTCTTTGATGATAGGCGAGTTAAGGATCACCGCACAGGTTGCCAGACATCAAATGTTGACAGTGTTATGGATGGCGAGATCGATGACTTTATCAAATCATATCTTATGGAGTTTGGTGGTGAGGCTTAACGGCTAACCACCTCTACCCCATTACATTACAACTATCAGTGCGCCAAATCCATATCGTTTGAATGAGGCGTACTGAGTCTTATTAATTCGTCCCAAACGCTTAAGTTCTCGCTCAATAGCACACCTTAAGACGCCATCGCCCTTGCCGTGGATAAAGACTATCTTCTGTCCGCGATATTGCGCATGTTCGTTGATAGTTTGGCGAAGTACATCTAGCTGATATTCAAGTATATCGCTATTCGACATACCCGCAGTGGAGTCCAAAAGTTTATCTATATGCAGGTCAACCTCAATAAGCTGCGGTACAGCCTTCACCTTTCGAGATTTTGACGTTGTTTGTTTTGCAATTATAGAGGTGTTACGACTCGACATCACCTCCTGCAACCTCTTGATACTCTTGGATATATCATCTACTTTAGGCTCTTTACGCGTCACTTTGGGTAGTTTAACCACAACGACCTCTGGCTTAACTTCAATTTGCTGAGGTCGATCCACAACAACGCACTCCGCCAAGGGTGTAGGAAAAGAGAAGCCATCCTCTTGCTTGACGATGGCTTCTCCTCTATCTATTTGAATATCAACAATTACACCGCCTCCAACATCATTTAAGAAGCGGATGGTATCCCCAATTTTGACATCCATAAAAGGTCTGTTTATTATCTGATTCTATCGACCGAACGAATTAGTAGCTCATCTTTGAATATCGCTTTGGCAGCAAAAAACACCAAAAAAATTGATACTACTGGCAACACCAAAATTGGCTTGTAGCCTTGCGAAAATAGCTCTAAACCAGAAAACGCTCTGTGGCTGAGGAAGATATAAGCACCAATCATGATGCAAGATCCGACCAACAACACCGCCTCGACAACACAAAGGCGGATCTGCAACATTCTGCGCTTAAACAGAAACAGTGCGACAAATGGAAGTATTGCCGATGCAACGACAAGTGCAAACATGTAGATTGTCGACTGCGCCATTACCCCATCGAGATCTTTGAGACCAATAGCGTAAAGGTTAAAAAATTGATTTTCGCCCGTGAAGTAGGCTAGCGGAAAAACCGCGACAATAGTCATGAATATCGCTGCAAATAGCAGATAAACGGATTGGATTCTCTGTATCATATTTCGTTATATATTATTCTAAAGTTTTGTCTATCAAGTATTTGTTGCGATCGCTAGATCCGCGATTGATAAGTTCACCAAGGAAACCAGCCAAAAATAGCTGTACACCAATAAGCACCGCAACAATTGCAATGTAAAACAGAGGCTGATCGGTTACGCCTCGCACAGCGATGCCGTGCGCCTGCTTGACGAGCTTATCAATTATAACCCAAGCAGTTGTGATACCTCCGACCATAAACATCAATGTTCCCAACCCACCGAAGAAATACATAGGTGAGCGACCAAAGAGCGACATGAAGGTCACCGATATAAGATCAAGATATCCCTTTACAACGCGTTCAATTCCGAACTTTGAGACTCCATATTTTCGCGCTTTATGATCCACGACTTTCTCGCCAATGCGCTTAAAACCAGCATTTTTCGCCAAGATTGGGATATAGCGATGCATCTCACCATAGACCTCAATCGACTTCACTACCTTGCGTCTATATGCCTTAAGTCCGCAGTTGAAATCGTGTAGTTTGATCCCTGAAAAGAGTCTTGCCGTGGCATTAAAAAATTTACTTGGGAGTCGCTTGCTTAATGGGTCATGCCTCGTCTGCTTCCAACCCGACACCAAGTCGTAACCATCCTCCACAATCATTCGCCTCATCTCTGGAATCTCATCGGGCGAGTCTTGCAGATCCGCATCCATGGTAAAGACCACCTCGCCTCTCGCCTCCGCAAAACCACAATATAGGGCTGCCGACTTTCCATAATTACGCGAAAAACTGATTGCGCGAATTGCGCTACCTCGTAGACCTCTCAGCTGCTCAATCACCTCCCATGACTCATCGAATGATCCATCGTCGACCATCAAAATCTCGTAGGTGAGGTTGTTACCCTTCGCAACGCGATCTATCCAACTCACCAATTCGGGCAACGACTCAGCCTCATTGTAGAGTGGGACAACAACAGATATATCCAATCTCTTGACCTCGTTACTCATTGTTATTTAGAGTATTAGCGTTGCTGTTATTATTCGATGAAGCCACGCGTTTAAACTTGCGAACCACGAAAAATGATATCGCCAATCCATACACCGCGCCAACGATGATATAGTTCGACATGGTGTTGATAACGATATTGAACATTGTGATCTGCGAGAACTCCGCGCTCTCGATCTGCCTGAAGTAGTCGAGATATATAGACCTAATATCTGATGATATCTCCACCTCCGAGATCACCTTGGTGAGCGACTCAACCAATTGATGGGCGTAGACCTCGAAACCGCCAACCTGCGATGTGACATATACATAATATGCGCCAGCGGATAGGATAGATGCAAATATAGAGACCAAGATTGCGAAATTAACACCTTGATTTAGCCTCATGACCACACCCTCGCCAAGAGCTGCCGCCCGCTCCTTGATTGCCTTGGTGATTATCGCACCCATAAGTACAGCTACGAAAATCCACTCCAGCGCGAGAACTGCAAACTTTGAAACCTCGCCTGAGAGCATAACACTTTGCTCGAAAATTCGGGAACAGCTCATCACCACACCGAGAATAAAACCCCACTTTGCAGCACTATTCCACATTCCTTTTACCTCCATAAATATTTATAAATCAACTATTTTAGCTCTACATCGCCTTCGCGAATAATCTCAATATCACCCTCGCTAATATCAACAACCGTTGTTGGGGTGATTTGTCCAAACCCTCCATCCACAACAAGATCTACACGGCTACCCCACTCCTCATGAATTAGCTCAGGATCAGTGAGATACTCATCCTCGCCATCGCTTTTTAATGATGTTGTGAGGATTGGCACAGCTAGCGTCTCAACAATTGAGCGTGCAATGCGATTGTCGGGAATACGAACTCCGATTGATTTTCGCTTTGCCAACACCTTGTCGGGAATACGCGATGATGCCCTCAATATGAATGTTATAGCCCCTGGGAGGTTGCGTTTCAGCAACTTAAAAGTCGCGTTGTCGATACGACAATACTCCGCCATTGTGCTGATATCGTTGAAGATAACCGCCAACTCCTTAACATCTTTACCCGTCAACTTCTTAAGTTTCTCAACCGCCTTTGGTGAGTCGATTGCACAACCCATGGCGTAGACGCTGTCCGTAGGATATATAATCACACCATCGCCACGCAGTGTGTCGCACACGCGTTGCAGATCCTTTTCGGAGGTGTTATCCTTATAGAGCTTAACAATCATAAGGCAAATATACGAATTTTATTTAATATTTCGACGATTTAGCTCCTTTGAGTACGATCTCGCATTAGCATTGTGTTCGCGGAGCGTACGTGCAAAGTTGTGGTAGCCATCAAATATCGGACGCGCGCAGAAGTATAAATAGCTGTGTTTCTCGTAGTTGAGAACGGCATCAATCGCCGCGATACTCGGCATTGCAATTGGTGTTGGTGGCACACCCTTATATATATAAGTGTTGTAGGGCGAGTCGAACTTTAGGTGTTTGTGCAACACGCGCTTGATTGTGAAATCGCCAACTGCATACTTCACCGTGGGGTCTGCCTGAAGTCGCATCCCGATCTTTAGACGGTTGATATAGACTCCAGCGACACGAGGCATCTCATCCTCTTTTGTCGTCTCCTCGTAGACTATTGACGCCAATGTTATAGCCTCCATCTTGGTGATTTTTAACTCCTTAAGCTTTGCCTGTCGCTCCTTATTCCAGAAGTCTTGATACTCGCGATTCATCCTCGCGACTAGCTTCTCGGGCAATATGCTCCAGTAGACCTCATAACTGTTGGGGATAAAAATTGAGAGCAACTCCTCGGGTGTTGTGAAACCATATCTGCGTAGCATCTCGGGGGAGTGCAACGCCCCAAGAATACTCAAAGAGTCAGACTCTATATTTGCTGCAAGACGACCTGCAAGTTGTGGGATTGTTCGTATATTGTTGAATGTCAATGTTGTTGGACTCTCCAATCCAAGTTTTAACATTCGCACCACGTCGATAGTATTCATACCATTGCGCAGTTCATAACGACCGCTACAAATTCGACGACTAAGATTTAGACGCTCAGCGTAGATATCAAACGCCTCAGGATATTTTAGTCGCGGTTTGACGATGCTATCTACCACCTGCTCATAGCCCAATCTATCGATTTCGTCACCACTAATGTAGATTACCCCCTCCTCGACAACGGTATCAGAAAAAAAATGTTGCCCTCCAATCACCACAGCACCAACAACTAAGCAGACAATTGCCGCTGCAACCAATAAATATTTCTTCAACATATTTTGTTTTATATACTTTTTTATATACTTTTGTGACGGGTAAGTCTTATACGACTAGCTCCTACTAATCCCCCAGGTGAGGAATCAAGCAAGGGCGTGTGGTCGAGCAGTGCGATATAAGTAGCTTACCCATTTTTTGTATCTATACCTCAAGGTGTCGTTCGGAGATTCTAAGCACTCCAGCCCTCTCCCTAAAACTCAACCTTCACACCTGCAATAACACCGATTCCATACTCTTTGTACCCCATCCAACGATAAAGATCTGCATTTGCGAGGTTGTCGCCACGTAGGTAAATAGCCAACCTGTTGTTAACTCGCCAATCTGCACCAAAACTCAAATTGACCGTTGTCGGGGTTTGTACATCTGTCATCACCTCTCCAAGCGTCTCACTCTGAGTGATTAGCGTTGTGTAGGCTACCCCCTCAAAATCAGCCGAGAGATCAAACGTAACAGCTCCAGCGGTGTACTTCGCACCTATCCCCATCCCGAAGGCAGGAAGTGAATTACTCCACGCAACTCGCTCAGAATCAAAATACTTCGATAGCGACATATCGACTGTGATACCAAAATTTCGCGATGCACGATACTCCGACTCCAGATTCAACGCCAACGATTTTCGAGTTGCTGCGGTCACCACGTAGTAGTTGTCAACCCCCATTTTATCGGCATCAATCGCGTATGCTTGCTCAACCAAAGCCCAATATAGCGCATTGTCACTGATCTTGTAATTTGCTGACAATCTATACGATAGCTTATTCGCAGCAACAATACCCTCGACTCCTACGCGCATATTATAATCAACGGTATTCACGCTAGCAAATCCCCCACTTATGATATATGGATTCACCTCTACCAATGAGGCGTAGTCGTTGCGCAAGATCTCACTTTCGACCTCAAAGAATGGAGATATAGCCCTGCCAACCTCATGTTTCATTGACAACGATGGTAGCAGATAACCATGTGTCTCACTCTCTGATCCCATTTTTATTCGATCATACCCATACGCAAGTCCAAATGTCGACTTGATGTTATTGAATAGCCTGATGCCATATTTTGCACCCACAGTGAGGGTGTTATTACCATAGTTGTCATACGCGCTATCTCCACCTCCACCGATGGTCTCGAAGTCGAGAGAGGCTACAAATCGACCACTACCCACCTCACGACCGACATACGTAACAAAGTCTAGCTCCGTGCTGTTGACGTCGCTGTTGTTCCAAAAACGATCCATAGATAGGTCAACGCCCCAATTCCACTGCGACCACTGCACAAATTTATCGCTATACGCAGCACTTAATGCGAGGGTGTTATAGCGTGGATCTGCACTTTGTGGCGAGGGTGTCGCATATCGACTCCATGTATCAATATTATAGGAAAAATCCATCCCAAACTCTCTGTTTTGCGACAACTCAGAGGCATAGGCAACTCCAAATTTATTGTGACTCCTCGATGCCGAAACATCCTCAATATCAGCATATTGACCAGCATGGCTTATGTAACCCAATAGGTAACTAGATTCGTTCACGGGCTTCGAGAAATAGAGATCTCCCTCCGTCTGAAAAGGCAGTCCAAGCCCCGCTTTAATATAGAAGTCCTCTCGTTTGCGAACCTCGACATACTCAATATCGGTGGGCTGATAGATACTTTGCGCCAATCGACTTTCGATGGATTGAGGTTCCACCGAATATGAAATCTCAGGGCGCAGACGCACCGTATCAGACATATCGGGGGTATGTGACAACCTCTGCGCAGGTGTAATTTCAGGAATGTAAGCCTTGGTAACCTCCACCTGCTTAGATATTTGCGCCATAACACTAGGTTGCGTCAATGATGTAGCTAGTGCCACCACTGCTACGCCAAATATATATTTAAATTTGTCTCTCTTCATTACTCTTGTAGTCTTTCGATTTTACCCTTTGCCTCCTCAATAATGCCATCTGTGGCGTTGTCATAACCATCAACAATGCTCTGATATGTTGCGCGCGCTTGGAATGCGTCGCTACGGTCAACATAGATGTCTCCCAACAACAAAAACGCCTTAGCTAGCCAATATGCTTGGTTGGTCTGTGTCTCCGCAAATTTCAAGATTAACTCCTCGGCATCCTTGCCCTTGCCTCGACGATATGCGTCACTAATTATGTAATATGATGCCTCAGCTCCCATTGCTGTCGTGGGCTCTTTACTCAAATCAGTATATAATTTTGTAGCCTCACTCCACTCACCTCTCTCCCTGAGAATCGTTGCTTTAGCATACTTTGCCTTAACTATTGCTTTAGCTCCAGAATCACCATGTTTTAAGACATCATCCGCCATCTTAATTGTCGTCTCATCGTCCTCTATTTTGATTGTGGCATCCACATATCCCTCCATTGCAAGCTCCTTCTTTGTCGCCTCTTTGGCTATATCATACAACTTTCGGTATGCCTCAGCAGACTCCTTGTACATCTTTTCCGAGAATGTTAGTGACGAGAGCCTATCGTATACTCGCTCGCTATATTGATTTGCACCTCGCTCAGCGAGCTTACTCAAACTTGATATCGCCTCAAGTTTCTTATCAC
The DNA here is from genome assembly GCA_047173185.1 of Rikenellaceae bacterium. Lineage (GTDB taxonomy): Bacteria > Bacteroidota > Bacteroidia > Bacteroidales > Rikenellaceae > Alistipes. The sequence continues at coordinate 156,111 of JBCQVH010000003.1, read as the reverse complement.
TCTTGAGGTAACAGTCACTAACCAAGAACAATGCATCGCTGAGGTAATAACCACTAGGATAATCACTTATATAATCTGATAGCGATTTTGCAGCCTTCGAGATATCTTCACCAGCAAGGTAAATACGTTGTGCGGACGCGAACGACAATGAATCCTTTGCCACAGCATTTAGATCACTCTCCAACCCCATCTTTTCGGCATATTGAAAGTAACCTTTCGCGTCGCCCTGATCCACATATATCTCACGAATACCCTGAATAGCATCTTTAGAGACAGATGATTGAGGCGCTGCCTTAATCGCTCTGTCATAATACTTTATAGATACTTTCTTATCACCAAGGTTTAGGTATGCCAATCCCAGATCAGATAACGCTCTGGGTTGCATCTGAGAGTGTGGATACTTCACAATAAATCGCTCCAGCACCAACACCGCCTGACGATAATTCTCCTGAGATATGTTCGTACGCCCCAACTCGTACATCGCATCCTCGACATAATCGCCCTTGTCTGCGGTAACAATATCCTCTAATCTCTTGATCTTATCGCTGTTACGGCTCTGTATACCATCTATCAGCGCAATCTGATATTGTGCATAATACTTCTGTGCACTCTGTGATCTCTCCGCAATTTTGTAGCTCTGCGTAGCATTCGTGAAGTTGCGCTGTCCATATAATATGTCACCTATACGGTTATTTGCATCGGCAACCATTGGTGTATCTATCTTTTGCTGAGCAAGATACCTCTTGAAATATTGAAGTGACTCATCCTTTCGCTCCAACTTCAATAGAGCATATGCCGTGCTGTAAAGAGCCATCGAATATGTTGGATCATTTTTTGGTGCGCGCGAAAGGTATATATTGTAGTTCTTGAGAGCCGCGCTGAAGTCACCACCCAGATAGTCAATCTCACCAATCCAGAACCTCGCTAACGCGCTATACTTAACGCTCACTTCAACAGCCGCCGACTCCTCTAAACATTGACGAGCCAACGTGAAATCACCGCTTTGGAACGCTTCGAGGCCTCTGAAATATGCAATCTTCTGAAGTGCAGATCTGATCTCAGCGTCGGGGTTTTTAACCTCTTTAATCGCTTTATATGCAGCATCGTAATTATCTGAATTATAATAAGCTGCAACCAACAGCTTTTTGACCTCATAAGCGCGCTTATTCTCTGGATATCTATCAATATAGCGAGTCAAGATATTTATCGCCTCGTTGAATCTACCACCTCCCAACTCATACTGCAACTTACCATAGTTGAAGAGTGCATCCTCGGCAATTTCAGCGTTAAACTGCTCATTAGACGCCATCGCAAACGAATACATCGCCTGCCTCTTATCTCCTGCTTTGAGGTAGCAATCCGCCAAGTGGAATGAGGCATTTTGAGTCATCTCATCATCTGCACCACATGCCTCGCGCAGAGGTTGTTGAGCCTCAGAGAGTTGCCCTAGCTGGTATTTAGAAAATCCCAACATGTAGTTCTCGTTTCGCCCCATCATACCGCCTTGTGCCGTGTATATCGTTAGATATTCAACCACCTTGTTAAACTCATTGCGCTTGAAATGCGCCTCAGACAACGTTATTAGAATATCTCCTTTTTGTAGATCCGTTGCGCGACTAAGGATCTTCTCGCCATTCTCAACAACATATTGATAATTACCCTGCTGTGACTCAATTTGCAGTAGATAAATTGGCGCAATTGCACCATATGTATTACTTGAAGTAAGCGTCTTAAATCCCTCTTTAGCAGAGTCTAAGTCGCCATTTACATATGCTATATATGAGTCGTAGTAACGCGCATGATCTCGCACGTTGCTAACCTTCGAAATGCGACTCGTATAACGTTTTGTTTCGTTGTAATCACCCAACTTGAACGAAATGTAAGCCATTCGAATGTCAGCTCTCTGCACCTCATCGGCAGTTAAATCAGAGTAATCAAGCGACTCAAATCCACTCTTTGCAGCATCATAATCCTTGCGGTTAAACGCATCTATAGCCTTAAAAAATGCAACATTATTATCTCTAAGAGTTGGCTTGTACTGCTCCTCAAACTCAACAATTTGAAATGAGGCAAGAGCTCTTTGTAGCTCAACAGCACAAATAATCAAACACCTCTCAATCTCCTCATTTATAGAGGTATTATCACTGTTTAATTTATGTTTTGCTTGAAGTAGCTCGAACCTCGCATCTTCCCACCTCTCAAAGCTCAAAAGCTCCTTCGCGCGATTGAGATGACGGGTTGCCGACGCAGTTGCTCGTGCCGATGCCGAGACACCAACAACTAACATTAAATGCGCAACCGTGAAAAATATCTTTTTGTACATATCAAATATCTAAAGTTATAGCCACAAAGTTATAAATTTCTCTCGATATTCCATACTCTCATCCCAATATTTTTTCTCTATTTTCAACGGTTTGATACCCTACTCGATTGCCGCAGTGATTTTGCGGTATAAAGACCTTGCAATTAGATAGTTATACTCCGAATTGATCGCGTTATTATAAATCTGAATCCAGCTTATCTGCGCCTGCATAACATCCAAAATTGTCGCCACACCCTCTTCGTATGAATAGGTGCTAATCTTCAGATTTTCGCTTGCTATGTCAAGAGATCTTTGAGAGTTAAGAAGTTGCGCATGGCTATCCTGAAGCGTCGTCCATCCGTTGGACTCCTCTTTTTGGATATTGTCAACCAACATCTCCCTCTCTAGCACACTTTTGTCGATGTCTCGCTGCGCAACAGCCAAGGCTTTTTTTCGAGCATTGAAGTGAAAAATTGGCATCGAAAGATCTACGACAGCTGCGCCATCCACGTGAGTTGAACTCGAAATATTGGGTGTTAACGTCTGCCAAGTTGCATTAACTGATAGTTTAAGTTGCGGCATATAACTAGCATTGGTTGAGCGTTTTGACTCAACGTAATAGTCTATACCAAGTTCTGCCGCACTAAAGTCTGGACGCCTCTCTATGATCTCCGAAATACCAACCCGTAATAGCCTAGTAAGCGTATCAGGTTTGATCGCTAGTGTCGCGAACTGTTCCCTGAAATCAACTCCCCGAAGTATATTAAAATTGTGCTTTGCGACATCATATGACTGCTCACTAGATACCAATTCGTACTCCGCCTCGCTGAGTCTTGATGCGATCATTAACACATCCCCCTTGGCAATGTATCCCTCTGAAAATCTGCGATCTACAACACTCTTTAGCGTGGTGATAATCTTTACATATTCGCGCATTGCGTCGTGATATCTCTTGGTTGCGACAACGCTCCAATAGGCGTAGTCTGCGGCATAGAGCACCTCTAAATATGTGTACTCCTCACTGCATATGGCGATGCCACGCGAGATCTCCGACTGTTCGATGGCGGCACTCACCGCACCACCCGAATATAAGGTTTGGATGATTTGAGGTTGAAGGTAAAAACGCCAATCTTTGGAGCCAGAATCGTTGTTAAGTAGATGAGAGTAACTTCCACTGGCAGAAAGTGTTGGAAGTCTCAAAAGACGCGTAAACGCAACAGACTCTTCCGCCTTATCCACATCATTTTTCGACACCTTAAGATCCAAGCTATAATCCAATACCGCGGCGCGATAATCGCCCAAAGAGATCTGCGCACGCAGCACACTAGGTAAAAACACCAACATTAAAATTATCTTTCTCATCGCTTAATTCCATAAAAAATAGTATAAAAGACAGGCAACACGCAGATTGTCAACAGAGTAGCAACCAGCAATCCACCCATTATTGTTGCAGCCATCGCGCCAAAAAGTGAGTCGAAAAGCAGTGGGATCATACCTAAAATCGTAGTTCCCGAAGCAACTACAACGGGAATAATTCTGCTCCTAGTAGCCTTAATAACAGCGTTATATGGGATTTCACCCTCCGAACGCAATTCATTTATTCGCGCAACGAGAACCACAGCATTTTTGATATTCATACCCACAAGTCCCAAAAGTCCAAGTAGAGCGAAGAAATTAAACTGCTTACCTGCCACGACAAGCCCCAAAACCACACCGATAAATATCAGCGGTATAAGAAGCAGAATCATTGCAGGATCGCGATAATTTCCAAATAATAGTAGCAATGTCATGAATATTAAAATTATCGCCAAAGGCATATTTTCCGCCAAGGCGTCATTCGATTCCACCTGACTCTCCTCCTCACCAAATACTTTAAATAGATATCCATTAGGCACTGTAATCGAGTACTTTATTGAATCCAATAACTCTTGGTATAACTGTTTGGTATTTACTCCACGAGCAGGATCGCACTGCGCTTTCATAACTCGTTGGCGGTTGTATCGCTTGACAACTCCGAGGTCATATCCAAATTTAAATTGAGCCACCGCCTGCTCCGCCGAATATAGTCCGCCCGATGGTGAAAATATCGGCAAGGTCTCCAAATTGGTAAGATTATAGTTGCCCACATTGGCATCCTTGAGCAAAATCGGCATAAATTGATCCCCCTCACGATACTCTCCCAGAGCATATCCGCTGGTCGCAACTGTAAGACCACTAGCAAGATCGCTTCTCGACACCCCAATTCGCTGCCCTAGCATCTGTGAATATATTGGTTTCCAGGTAGGTATGCGATTTCCCCAGCTGTTGCGGACATTGGTAGCGTCACTGTTTCGCCACATTATCGCCTCGGCTTGGTTGGTCAGTCGTATGAGTGTGTCAATATTTTCGCCGATAAATCCCATCTCAATCGAAGCATCGGGTACTGGTGAAAGTTTAAACAGAGATGAACGCACCCAAAGATCTGGATATGTGGATATTGCATACTCATTAAATCGGTTCTCGACATCAGCTGTCTGGTCGCTATTGTGGAGCTCTACCAAGATATTTCCAAAGTTTGGCATCAAAGATATCGCACTGCTAGCGAGGTAGTAGCGAGGTGGAGAGCCTCCCATGGTCATCGAAACTCTTTTCACCTCGGGTTGTCTACGAAGCCACTCCTCGATCTCCATCATGTGTTGCTCCGTAGCGCGAATATTATACCCTTCGGGCAGGATAATATCGGCTCTAAAGTACTCCTTATCGAGCGAAGGAAAGAAGTTCTGCGGCAACGAGGACATCACTTTCAAAGAGCCCAAAAACAGTGCGACAACACCGATCACCACAATCCAACGAAAGGCAATCAGCCTCTCTAAAAAAAGATCAAAATAGTTGAGAAAACCTCTACTCGTCGCACCTGAACTAACACTTGAATTAACAAGTATAAAGTTCGCAAACATAGGCGTTTGAGTCAGAGCTAACACCCAACTCAAAAGTAACGATATTGCCAAAACTACAAACAGCGGCTTAACGATTTCAGCAACTGCCGAAGGTGCTAAATATAGTGGCAAAAATGAAAAAATTGCGATTAACGTTGCACCCAAAAGGCTCCATTTGGGACGGTCAGCACCATCTGTCACAGCCTTAAATTTAGCAACGCCACGAGACATCGCCTCGCGAGCATTATCAGTCACAACGATTGCATTATCGACCAACATTCCCATCGCGATGATAAATCCAGCTAGCGAGGTTCGATTTAGCCCCTCGCCGACAAACTGCATAATCAGGAGCGTTCCGCCAATTGAAAAGAGGAGTGACGAGCCAATCAACACTCCGCTCCTTAAACCCATTGCCAACATAATTAAAACCACGACAATGAGAATGGATTCCATAAGATTCAAAAGAAAGGTATTAGTTGCATCACGCGCAATTTGCCCCTCAGGATATAGCGTTACTATATTGATACCTAACGGTATATCGTGTGTTATATCATCAATTACATCAGCTATCTTTGATCCCGTTTTTACAACATCGGCACTCCCTTCGGTCGATACTCCAATGCCGATTGCCCGCTTGCCATCGACTCTCATAAGGGTTGTTGGTGGATCAATATATCCAAGCTCTATTCGCGCGATATCACCTAAGCGGTACTGTTTTCCATCCGATGAGATCAATAATTGATTGGCTATATCGCTGAGGCTCTGGTAACTACCCTCCTCTAAAATTTTAATCTCAAGATTGCCTGCAAGTTTATCACCACTGCTCACGATGGTATTTTGACGATTGATGGTTGCAATGATTGTTTCGGGTCTTATGGAGAAATTCGCCAATGCTGATAATGAGATCTGTAAGTTCACAACTGGCTGTTGCTCAGCATAAAGCGATATCTTTTCAACACCATCCACTGTAATTACGCCACGCTTTATCTTGTGCGCCCACTCCCTCAATTCGCTAAAGGTGATTCCATCGTCAGCCGAGATGGCGTAATAGATGCCGTAAACATCGCCAAAGTCGTCAGCAACAGTGATTTGCGATGCTCCAGATGGAAGCCTTGGGGAAATATTCATCACCTTGCGACGAAGCTCGTCCCACATCTGAGGGATTTCGCTAGGTGGTACGGCAGGATCTAATTCAACCAAGATCTTCGATAGTCCAAATTTCGAGTCGGAAGTCACCTTGTAGATGTTGCGCATTGATTGAATCTCACGCTCAATGGGCTCTGTAATAAGCTGTTCCACCTCCAATGGCGTTGCGCCTGGATAGCTACATATCACCGACGCACTTTTTATCACGAATGTGGAATCCTCCTTCTTTCCAAGGTTGATAAATCCCAATACACCACCGATCAAAAAGATGGCAAGAACGAACCATGTGAGGTTGCTTTTCCAAATTGACAATTGCGGAATTGATGCCATAGCTACTTAAGAATTTTGACCCTCTCACCCGAGGTTAGTTGATAAACTCCAGCTGTTACGATACGTTCTCCGCTATCGACTCCCTTTTTGATTATCACGTTGTTAGAGCCTGTTATCTCACCTAGCTCAACAGCTTGTAATCTTACTATATTATCTTTGGCTATCACCCAAACGTAGATACCTCCTTGTGTCGGAGCGTAGATTGATGAGATAGGTAGAGCAATTAGATTTCCGCTGATATTATCGCGTACCGACATGGTTATCACGCACGACATGCCCGATGAAATTGTGTACCCTTTGGCGTCGGTTATAGTGAGTGATACGGGAAATCCGCTCGCGTCCGAGGAGGTTTTTGCGTACTCCCGAATTTTGGCAGGGAAAGAGACATCCTTATAGGCATCAAAGCTGACATTAAAGATTGTCGAGCTATCTGCAAGAGCCGCAAGTGAGCTTTCAGGGATTGTGAAGTCAACAGTCATCGACACAGGAGAGACAAGGCGAACAATCGCCTCGCCAGCCTGCACACGTTGGTATGGTTCAACATATGTTCGTTCAACAATCGCTTTAAATGGGGCTCGTAACTCGGTCTCTGTCAATAAGTGGCGACTGTTCTCATAGACAGATCTAGCTCGTATAAATGAGGCATTGGCAGTTTCAAACTCCTGTTGCGAGACAGCATCATGCTCTAAGAGACGACGAATACGCGACAGATTGGATTTCGCCTGCTCATATGACGATCTATCAGCAGCTAGCTGCAACTCAACATCTTGAGGGTCAAGACGTGCTAGCAGTTCGCCATTCGCGACATTTTCCCCCATATATACTGGAAAATCAAGTACTTGACCAGCGATTTTAAAGGCTAAGTTCACAGATTCATCAGGTGTTGATAATCCGACAAAGTCTCGATCCAAATAGAGGCTACTCTCCGCCACTACACTCTTTACGGGAGGTATTCGCCTCTCTTTCACACTGTGTGTAGTGCCCCCGCACGATATCAGCCCGAGAAGCGACACTGTTATAATATATTTCATAGATGTACAAAAAGTTGATTATGCCTCGACATAATCAACTTTCATACCAAGAGATATACCCCCTTTTGTAAACTTAGTGATCCGATAACTCAATCATCCAATCACAGATCTCGACAGTTGCGTTTATCAACAATAACACCATCATCGAGCACAACCAAACCGACCTTTGCACGAATCATTGTGTTCATCGTCGATGGGTCGATATTGTAACACTCCACCTCTACACCACCTATATTAAACGCTTTATTATCAATAGGTTGTGGCGTTATAATTACGACCGATTCCCCAGCACCCTGCACTCGCTGTATAAACGACACAACCGACTGATAGCAACTTTTTGATATGTCACATAAATCAGTGATGCACAGCATATTAACCCTACCATTATGAGTAATGATATTAAATGTCACCTCCTCATCTTTATGGTCAAATAGAGCGAACTCGCCAATAAGCGAGGCATCCTCTTTAATGGTCTCGGAACGTGTCTCGACCCACTCCCACTTAGCTTCATTTTGCCACTCAACATCCTCTAAATCAAACTCTTTGAGACGTCCGTTTGTAATGTTTCTATAGACTAGTACCGTCTTAATTTCAGGTATTGAGGTGTAGGCCTCGCCAATTGCAGATGGCAAATTTACACCTATTTTGTATGGTCTAAAATCAATAATTGGAAGATAGAGGTAATTATAAATACCCAAACCCATGGCGAACGAAAAGAATGTTGTCGCCATAATTAACTCTAACCTATTGAAAGCGAATATCTTATCGGGGCGATAGCGATACCAGATTATCGCTGCCATAGGTAACAAGACAATATTTTTCGCAAAGGTCTGCCATGGCGTGAGTTTTATTGCATCTCCAAAACAACCGCAATCCTCTACTGGAAAGAGTGTTGCGCTGAACAGTGATAAAATCGTAAAGAAACTCATGGAAATCAACGCGAAGATGGATATCAACCTAATGCGAACCTTGAACATCAGCATCAAACCCATCATCAACTCTGCGCCACATAGCCAAATGGAGAATGCCATGCTGAGTGGTTTTAGCGACTCTAGGTTATAAATTGCGAGATATTCATTGACCTTGATAGCCGTTCCCCAAGGGTCTACAACCTTGACAAACCCCGATAGAATAAAGGTTGTACCCATAAAAATCCTCGCGATATACGCAAGGATTTTTATGATTCTACTTCGTTGATTTGCAGATTGTTCCACTGTGCAACTTAACCTATTATATTAACTTCATTTAAGACTCTACCAAAGATTATCTCCGCACTTGCCATGCCTCCCTCTTCGGTTGAACAGTCAACAATTTTGAGTGACTCATCACTCTTGGCGGCATCAAGATAGACCTGGCGAACTCGCTGTTGTAGTGTCAATGATGCCTCGTGAATATCACTTGCTCCATTGAGGTAATCACGATCATCGCCCTCACGCTGTTGAGTCAGTTTTGCCTCTGTAAAAGCAAAAGGGACATTCAAAAATATTGAAATATCTGGACGTGGAATATTGTTAAAGTTATACTCTAGGTCAAGGATCCAATCTCTCAGTGTATCACGCTCTTGCACATCGTCAACCTTAGCACATTGATAACCTATATTTGAGTAGACATACCTATCAAATATCACAACTTTACCCTCCTTCAACCAGCCACGAATCATCTCCGAGGCATTGGCGCGATCTCCAGCATACAGCAGAGCAACCATGTATGGATTGACCTGCTCCAACGTACCAAGCTCACCCCTTAGGAAGCGAGCAATTAGATCACCATATATTGGTGAGTCAAAGCGTGGAAAGTGTAGATATTCGCACTCCAAACCTTTCTGTTCGAAGTAGTTACGCAACTTAGCAATCTGGGTGGATTTTCCTGCTCCATCAAGACCCTCAAGGACTATAAACATCTCTATCTCAGCATTTTCGCCGCGCGTTCAACACCTGCAACCAGAGTGTCGACCTCGCCTAGCGTGTTATACATTCCAAATGACGCACGACACATTCCAGCAACTCCAAAGTGAGCCATGGTCGGTTCAGCGCAGTGCTGACCAGTACGTATAGCAATTCCTAACTTATCTAAAATCATTCCCATATCATACGGATGAACACCCTCGATATTAAACGAAATTATACCTGATTTATTGGGTTGAGTGCCATAAATTTTCAACCCGACAATGTTCGTTAGCTTTTCAGTAGCGTATCTCAACAACGAATTTTCATGCTCCTCAATATCAGCTATATCAAAGGTATTGAGATAGTTAACAGCCTCACCTAAACCAATAGCTCCGATATAATTTGCTGTACCAGCCTCATATTTTAAAGGCAATGGCGCATATGTCGTCTTTGCAAATGATACTCTGTCAACCATATCTCCACCACATAAAAATGGTGGCATAGCATCCATTATCTCCCTCTTGCCATACAAAACGCCGATTCCCGTTGGGCCATATAGTTTGTGTCCCGAAAATGCGTAAAAATCGCAATCTAACTCCTTGACATTTACACCACCGTGAACCACTCCTTGGCAACCATCAACCAAAACCAAAGCTCCACTTGCATGTGCAGTTTTGATGATATACTCCAAATCGGGACGCGTTCCCAATGTATTTGACGACTGCGTAACTGCAACCATTCGGGTGCGATCCGTAAGCAACTCGGACAACAACTCCGTCATTAAACGACCCTCATCGTTAAATGGCAACATCTTGATCTCGCAACCTTTACGCTCTGCAACAAGCTGCCAAGGGACGATGTTTGAATGGTGCTCCATCTCCGATACAATGATGTTATCACCCTCACGAAGGTACTTCTCACCCCACGCATAAGCAACCAAGTTGATGGATGCCGTAGCTCCTGCGGTAAAGATGATCTCCTCGCGATGTTCAGCACCGATATATGCACGTACAGCCTCGCGGGCCACCTCGTACATCGACGTAGCCTCCTCCGACATGTAGTGCACTCCGCGGTGGATATTTGCATTCATCTCGCGGTGGAGATAATCAACCATGCGAATTACGCTCTCTGGCTTCTGTGCTGTCGCTCCGCTATCCAGATATACGAGAGGCTTACCGTGCACCTCGCGCGCAAGAATCGGAAAATCTTTTCGAACTTTCTCTATATCAAACATACTCTTTATCTCCTTGTAAATAACCTCTAAATTTCGTGAAGTCGCTCCTGCACTAACACTTCAAGTTGATCTATCAAACCGCTTATACTACAGCGAGATACAATATCCTCAGCAAACCCCTCAAGTTGTAGCTTTTGAGCCAACTCCTCACTGAGTCCACGTTGACGCATGTACAATATTGCGTCGCTATTCATCTGACCCACCGTAGCTCCGTGCGAGCACTTCACATCATCCGCGTAGATCTCCAACTGAGGCTCAGATGTGATATGTGATGTTGGGCTCAACTGTATATTTTTGCTATTCTGCTCCGATATTGTCCTCTGGGCGGCCTGTGCCACATAAACCATGCCCTTAAATACGATTGTCGAGTCACCCGATGCAATCGCCTTGGATAGAGAACGACTTATGCAATCACTCGCGATGTGACGTATACAACAATCAATCTTCGAGTTATCACTTTTGGTGGTCAACTGCAACGAGTTAAATACACACTCTCCGCCTCGACCATTAAGTGAAACTGTATAATCGACATCACCACCTGCAAGGTCAAAAGTTGTGATATCACATGCTGCATCTTGCGCAACATCAACATTAACTTTTACTTTAGATGACGATGCGAAAATCTCTACTAATGAGAGTTTTGCACCACTCTTGACATCTATGTTGATTTCATCGTTGCTAGCCTCGGTATGAACAACAACAATCTCTGTTGCCCCCTCTCTACCAATAGCATCAACGCTCAAATTACTTGGGTTTACAGCAACCTGTGCACCTCCAAGTTTTTCAGCGAGCGAACCATCCGTTAGGGATTTCAAAAAATTATCCATCTCTCTCACCCTTTTACTCCTTGATACCCTCGATCAACCAATCGTATCCCTCAGCCTCTAGCTTAAGAGCAAGGTTTTTATCGCCCGTATGGATGATGCGTCCCTTGTATAGAACATGGACAAAATCAGGAACGATATAGTCCAGAAGTCGCTGATAGTGAGTGATTACCACCGTTGCATTCTCCTTGGTCTTGAGCTTTGTAACACCCGTAGCAACAACGCGCAACGCGTCAATATCAAGTCCGCTATCTGTCTCGTCAAGGATTGCCAACTTCGGAGCTAGCATCGCCATCTGGAAGATCTCATTTTTCTTCTTCTCACCGCCCGAAAAACCCTCATTCACAGAGCGAGAGGTTAATTTCGCGTCAAGCTCAACAATCTTGCTCTTTTCGCGCATCACCTTCAAGAACTCACCCGATGTCAAAGGCTCTTGCCCTCTATACTTACGGTGCTCATTTACAGCGATTTTCATGAAATTAGCCATCGAAACTCCAGGGATCTCTACTGGATATTGGAAGCCCAAGAATAGCCCCAAGCGCGCTCTATCCTCAATACTCATCTCCAATAGCGAGTGTCCCATGAAATCAACCTCGCCACCAGTCACCGTAAACTTCTCATTTCCAGCCAATACCGATGCCAAGGTACTCTTTCCAGCACCGTTCGGACCCATGATCGCATGAACCTCACCCGCCTTAACCTCAAGGTTAAGACCTCTCAATATCTCTTTATCACCTACTGTGGCGCGTAAATCCTTGATACTTAACATATAATATACCTCCTAACTTTAATTTTCTAAACTCATTAACCAACACTGCCCTCCAAGCTCAACGCCAACAACTTCTGCGCCTCAACAGCAAACTCCATAGGCAACTTTGAGAGCACCTCCTTAGCATATCCATTGACGATTAAGCCCACAGCCTCCTCTGTTGTGATGCCTCGTTGATTGCAGTAAAATAGCTGATCCTCAGATATCTTAGATGTCGTTGCCTCATGCTCTACCACAGATGACATATTGAAATTCTCTACCACTGGGAATGTGTGTGCTCCGCACTCGTTGCCAATTAGCAATGAGTCACACTGCGAGTAGTTGCGCGCATTGTCTGCCCTCTTCGCCACCTTTACCAATCCGCGATATGAATTTTGGCTCTTACCTGCCGAGATACCCTTTGAGACAATACGGCTACGGCTATTGCGTCCAATATGAATCATCTTGGTTCCTGTATCTGCCTGCTGATAGTTGTTGGTCATCGCAACAGAGTAGAACTCACCCACTGAGTTGTCTCCCAACAACACACAACTAGGATATTTCCATGTCACTGCCGATCCAGTCTCAACCTGCGTCCACGATAGTTTGGCATTTTCGTGGCATACACCTCGCTTAGTCACGAAGTTGTAGATACCACCCTTACCCTCCTTGTCGCCTGGATACCAGTTCTGAACCGTTGAGTATTTGACATCAGCATCCTTATGAACCACGATCTCAACAACCGCGGCATGTAGCTGATTTTCATCACGCTGCGGTGCTGTACAACCCTCTAGATAGCTGACATACGAACCCTCATCAGCCACGATCAGCGTTCTCTCAAACTGTCCCGTTCCCGAGGCATTGATTCTAAAATATGTAGACAGCTCCATTGGGCATCTAACCCCCTTAGGAATGTAGCAGAACGATCCATCCGAAAATACCGCCGCATTGAGAGCCGCGTAGTAGTTATCTTGATATGGAACAACGCTACCCAAATACCTCTTAATCAGCTCTGGGTGCTCCTTGATAGCCTCTGAGATCGAGCAAAAGATAATGCCTTTCTCCGCCAAAGTCTCTCTAAATGTGGTCTTTACAGATACTGAGTCCATCACTGCATCAACCGCAACACCAGCCAAAGCCATCTGCTCCTCAAGCGGAATACCCAACTTATCGAATGTTAGCTTCAACTCGGGATCAACCTCATCCATAGAGCCTAACTTCTTGACCGCCTTAGGTGCAGCGTAATAGCTGAGAGCCTGTAGGTCAATGAATGGTATAGTGAGGTGTGCCCACTCGGGGTGGCTCATAGTCAAAAAGTGACGATATGCCTCCAAGCGACGCTCTGTCATCCACTCGGGTTCCTCCTTCTTCATCGAGATAAGGCGAATAACATCCTCGTTAAGCCCCTTATCTATTATCTCCGTCTCGATATCCGTTGTGAAACCATACTTATACTCCTGATTTCCAAGATCTTCGATTATATCTCTATCCTTTAATTCTGACATATCCTAAATTTTCGACCTAAGTAAGTCGATTGTAAACACTATATTCAATCGCCAAAGGTACAAATTTTAATCCTTAATTGAAAATTTTTACTAAAGTATTCTCGCCAAATTCCCCAATACATACACTATATATTAATGTACCAGCTACATATAAAAATAGATGGCAAAAAAAGAGCCGTTACATTGATTATCCGAAAAAAAATCTTTATATTTGTACTCTAAAAACAATTTTTAAAAACTAACCTAAATGAAAAAGACTATTCTCTTAGGAGCTATGACGGCTCCTGTTGCGGTCTCTATGGTTGCTTGCGGATCGGCAGATGCAAAAAGTGAAGCTAAGAGACCTAACGTCATTGTGATTTTGGCTGACGACCTTGGCTACGGTGACACTGGATCTTATGGCGGCAAGGCTATCCAGACTCCAAATATGGATATGCTAGCTAACGAAGGTGTTCGCTTTACTGACGGTCACGCAACATCGGCTACATCTACCCCTAGCCGCTATGCCCTATTCACTGGTTCATACCCTTGGAAAAATAAAGACGCTAAGATCCTTGATGGTGACGCACCTCTTATCATTGGAGAGGATCAATTCACTATGCCTAAGATGTTCCGCGCAGCTGGTTATACAACAGCAGCAATCGGCAAATGGCACCTTGGAATGGGTAACGGAAATGTTAACTGGAATGCGACAGTTAAGCCAGGAGCTAACCAGATCGGCTTCGACTACTCTTGCCTTATCGCAGCGACAAATGACCGCGTACCTACTGTATATGTAGAGAATGGTGACGTTGTGGGTCTTGATCCAAACGATCCTATCGAGGTTAACTATAAGACAAATTTCGGCGACCAGCCTACTGGTAAGCTCAACCCTGAGTTGTGTAAGATGCATTGGGCTCATGGTCACAACGCCTCTATCGTTAACGGCATCCCACGTATTGGATTTATGAAGGGTGGCGAGAAGGCTAAGTGGGTTGATGAGGATATGGCGGACTACTTCGTTGATAAGGTTATGACCTTCGTGGACGAGAACAAGGATAAGCCATTCTTCCTGTACTATGGTCTACACCAGCCACACGTGCCACGCGCGCCACACTCACGTTTCGTAGGTAAGACAACATTGGGTCCTCGTGGAGATGCTATCGCTGAGGCAGATTGGTGTGTTGGAGAGCTTATCCAGAAGTTGGAGAAAGAGGGTCTCTTGGAGAACACAATCATCGTATTCTCTAGCGACAATGGTCCAGTTATGAACGACGGTTACAAGGATGACGCTTGGGAGAAGTTGGGCGACCACACTCCAGCTGGTAAGCTTCGTGGAGGTAAGTATAGCCTCTACTCAGCAGGTACTCGCGTTCCATTCATGGTATATTGGAAGGGTCACATCCAGCCTATTGTCTCTGATGCTTTGATTTCACATTTGGATCTTTTGGCATCTTTCTCTGAGCTTATTGGCGAGAAGATTCCTGAGGGCTTGGACACTCAGAACCACCTAGATGTATTCATGGGTAAGAGCACAAAGGGTCGTACAGACTACGTTGTTGAGGCTACAGGTCGCATGGCATACCGCACAGAGCAGTACGCTTTGATCCCTCCATATAAGGGTCAGAAGACAAACAACACAGGTAACGAGTTGGGTATTGTAGAGGACTACACCCTTTATGATCTCTCTAAGGATATTACTCAGCAGAGTGATGTTACAGCGGAGAACCCTGAGTTGGTAGAGAAGCTTAAGACTAAGTTCTTGGCTTTGACTAAGGGCTACTACAACCCACAGACAAAACCTCAGGCGTTGAAGTAATTCAATGAAAATATGGTCAAAAAAGCTTGGTGAAGTGATTCACCAAGTTTTTTTTGACCATTTACTCAGAAAAATCGTTCATCGAAATTGACAAGATAGAGCTTATCTGTTGCGCG
Organism: Rikenellaceae bacterium; assembly: GCA_047173185.1. GTDB lineage: Bacteria > Bacteroidota > Bacteroidia > Bacteroidales > Rikenellaceae > Alistipes. The sequence continues at coordinate 140,276 of JBCQVH010000003.1, read as the reverse complement.
TGTTACTGCGGTATATAGCCAGCGCAACATATCGCGCGACATCTCTTCATCACCGAAGATGCAGCGATCCACAAAGACGGCACGCCACTGTCCACCCTGCGCCTTGTGGCATGTCACAGCATACGAGAACTTCACTTGCAGGGCGTTGAAATGCTCATTTTCGCGTATCTCCTTAAACCGCTTTATGCGACTCTTAGTGTCGAGATAATCCTTCTCCACCTCATAGAATAGACGTTTGCTGTCATCGTAACTCAGCGATGGCGACTCACTAGATAGGGTATCGAGGAGGATTTTGCACTCGATCTCGGTGTCATTATAATCTCCGAATGTCATTACGGCATGGGCAAAATGGAATCCATATAGATCTTCAAACCTGCGTATGCGTGTCAATCGCGCAACATCTCCGTTGGCGATAAAGCTCATGTTACAATCTTTGAGGCGTTCGGTGTAGAAGTAGTTGTTCTTAACCACCATCAACATGTCGCCACTCTCGATCTGCTCCTCGGCACAGAGCGAGTAACGACGTATGCCCTCATTATATCGGTTTGCTCGCTTGTTTGAACGAGTTATCACAATGGTCTCATCACGACCGTAGATATCGTAGCAATCTTGGAGCTTCTCAGTGAAGTCGCCACCCTCGATTAACTCTATATCTTTATAGGAGATGTCGAATTTCGGGATTTCATATATTCCGCGCTCGATCATGCACCTCACAAGGGTCGCGTTGAATAGGATTCCAGATGTCGCCTCTTGTCGCACCACCTCATCCATGGTTGCATACTCTACTTCGCCATACCCCATCATTGTATTCTGGTCGAGGGCTGGGCTAAAATCCGACCCAACTGGAGGAAGCTGAGCGTTGTCACCCACAAGAATCAGACGACATCTGACGCCCGCGCGAACAAACGATATTAGATCATCGAGAAGCGACCCACTTCCGAACTGAGCACCATCATTGACGGTATCACTAAGCATTGACGCCTCATCGACGATAAAAATAACATCTTTTTCACGATTGAAGTTGAGTGTGAACTTCGATTCGTAGTCGGCATTGGTTTTTTCGCGATAAATATGCTTATGAATTGTCTGCGCTGTTCGCCCCGAGTATCGCGCTAACACATTGGCGGCTCGACCCGTAGGTGCAAGCATGACACTCTTGTGTCCCATCTCGTCGAGAGCCTGCACCAAAGCGGAGATAATAGTAGTTTTTCCAGTACCAGCATAGCCATTCAGGACAAAAATTGTGTTAAAATCTGCAGAAATTAACCAATTTGATAATTTTTCTACTATTATTTTTTGGTTAAGGGTTGTTTCGAAACAAATTTTAGTGTAAATTTGGGACGCAATACTACTACTTGTCATATTTTTGTGATAATTATAGGGTGCTAACGATTAGGATTAAAAAATGTAACGCTTAAATTTTGTACAAACTTAATAACAAATATTCAAAATGAGAAAAATTTTTCAATTACTTCTAGCTGTAGCTATCGTAGGACTAATCTACGTTATCTACATTCTGATCTCTACCCCAATCAATTTTGAGGTTGAGAAGGCTCAGAAAGATGCTGTCGTTATCGAGCGCATCAAATCTATTCGCTCTGCACAGCGAGCTTACAAAGCGAAGTATCAGCGTTTCACTGACAACTTCGACACACTCATCTTGTTTGTCCTTAACGACTCACTTGAGATGGAGCGTAAGATCGTTGATGAGGATGACTCAGTAGGTATGGCTGAGCTTATGAAGGCTAAAAAGAAAAATGTTGAGAAGTTCAACGTAGCGGTTCTTGACACAGTGTTTGCACCTAAGAAGCTTACTCCTGCTCAGGTTAAAGAGTTGCGCTATATACCTTTGACAGACAACAAGGTTGAGTACATTCTTAACGCAGGTAAGATCACTACCGAGTCAAAGGTTGTGATCCCTATCGTTGAGTGTCGCGTGCCATACACAATGTATCTTGATACAGTGAAGTATCGTCAGGAGATCATCAACTTGATCGACAACGACGTCAACAACTACAACAAATATCCAGGTATCAAGTTCGGATCAATGGAGGGTGGTAACAATGAGGCTGGTAACTGGGAGTAATCGCAGAGCCGAAGAGAACAAAGTGTCCATTCGACTTAGGTTGAGTGGACACTCTTTTTCTAAGGCGTCGGCTCCAAAGCCAGAATCAGGCAGAGGGGTGACAGTGGAGTTGCTGTCAATGCGATCAATGTTGATTCCGTCAGCTAACGTTACTAGCGATGTCGAGAGCCTACTTTCATCTATGGAGTTTGGCGGTGTGGTTGTCGATAGAGAGAGTGAAGATGTCGTTATTATTACACCTGAAGGAAAGATGGCGGCACTCGTGGTTGTACCATCTTCGCTTATTGATGAGCTTAATGAACTTTACACTCCCGAGGCTATTGCATACACGTCACCAATCCTAAAGTGTGGCAATAAAGGCGATTACGAGGTGGTTATATCTCTACGTGAGGATCTAATGGTTATAAAGGTCTTTGCGGATGGAGGGGTCATATTCTGCGACATGTATGAGTATAGCGGACAAGATGATGTTCTCTATCGCTTGGCTCGTCTCTCAGCGGTGTTTGACATCCCACTATATACCATTAATATATATGGCGGAACCAAGAACCTCTTGAATCTTTTATTGAAGTACTATAAAGATGTTCATCTATGCGAATAATTAGTGGTGAGTATAAAGGGCGTGCGATAAACCCGCCTAAGAATTTGAAGGCTCGACCTACAACCGATTTTGCAAAAGAGAACCTATTCAATGTATTGACCAATCTCGTCGACTTCGAGGAGCTGGAGGTGTTGGATCTATTTGCAGGGACTGGATCTATAAGCTATGAGTTTGCATCGCGCGGAGTGAAAAATATTACATCCGTAGAGATCAACACCGTGCACTACAACTTTATTAAGCGCACTGCCACAGATCTTGGGATCAAGAACCTATATGCTGTCAAGGCAAATGCGTTCCTCTACCTTAAGAGTTGCTCTAAGCAGTTTGATCTCATCTTCTCCGATGCCCCCTACGACCTTGAGGGTAGCGAGGCTGTTATAGAGTTGGTGCTTAGTGGGAAGTTACTTCGCGAAGATGGCATGCTGATATTCGAACACTCCAAGGGTATATCTTTCGAGGATCACCCCAACTTCTGGCAGACACGTAGCTACGGCAGCGTACAATTCTCATTTTTCAGAGGTTAGTTATTAAATTACAAAGGGCAGGATGCAACTCGCACCCTGCCCCTATTTTATTCAAGTAATAAACTACTCCTTCTCGCCTAGAGCCTTCCAGACAACAGCCGAAAGTGCAGCACCGACAAATGGAGCAACAATAAACAACCAAAGCTGAGATAGAGCAGTACATCCTTGGAAGATTGCAGGGCCGATACTACGCGCAGGGTTTACTGATGTTCCAGTCACTGGGATGCAGACGATATGAACCAACACAAGGGTAAGACCAATCGCCAAGCCTGCCAAAGGAGATGCAGCACCACTCTGCTTTGCCGTAGCTCCCAAAACAACAAGAACGAAGATAAAGGTAAAGACAACCTCCGAGATCAGCGCAGGAATCATCTGACCCTCGCCATATCCGTTAGCACCTGTACCCTCGACACCCAATCCAGATGTGATAGAGAATAGAATTGCCGAACCAACGATAGCTCCAATAACCTGAGCACACATGTACGATAGAGCCTCTTTGCCGCTCATTCTGCCCGACATCCATACACCAAGTGTGATTGCAGGGTTGATATGACACCCCGAAACGCTACCCACAGTATACGCCATAGCGACAACCGAGAGTCCAAAAGCAAATGCGATAGTCAACACCGCAGCGACAGATGTTGCACCACCATTAAGCACCGCAGCTCCACAACCCATAAGTACCAAGACCATCGTTCCGACAGCCTCAGCTAGAAATTTTTTACACATAATTCTTATTGTTTTAAGTAAATAAAAATGTTTCCTTACCATAAAGATATGTAATAATTTGCAATATTGTACCCCTAGGAGGTGTTTTTTGTCGAAAAAAGCTAATAGCTATGACTATTTCAACAATTAATCTCCATATATTTGCGGTCGATATAGTTCAACAATAAAGAGATTAGAATGAAAAACAGAACCATCACTGAGTATTTGATACTAACCCTCAAAGGCATGGCTATGGGTGCCGCGGATGTTGTCCCTGGGGTATCGGGCGGAACAATAGCCTTTATCACGGGAATCTACACCGAGCTTATTAACTCGATCAAAAGCGTCAACCTCGCCACTATAAAACTTTTGGTAACATTCCAATTCGGAAAACTACTCAAGGCGGTGAATGCGCCCTTTCTCGCAGCACTGTTTTTAGGCGTTGGCATTAGCGTATTTTCGTTGGCTCGAGTGATTACATATCTTCTGGAGCACCACCCTATCCTAGTCTGGTCTTTCTTCTTGGGGTTGATTATCGCCTCCTCTTACTCCATGTCCAAGGAGGTGAAGAGTTGGAAACTGAGCAGCTGGATCTCGTTTATCGTAGGTGTAGCTTTCGCCTACTACATCACCGTCGCAACTCCTGCACAGACACCCGAAAGTTTACCTTTTATATTTCTATGCGGTGCAATCGCCATCTGCGCAATGATCTTACCAGGTATCTCGGGAAGTTTCATTCTGCTGTTGATGGGCAAATACCACCACATCATGGATGCAATCAAGAGCCTTGACCTCACGATAATTGCTGTCTTTGGAGCAGGTGCCGCCATCGGCATTGTTCTATTTTCGAATGTGTTGTCATTCTTGTTGAGCCGCTACAAGGATATCACCATCGCACTGCTCACGGGAATTATGGTCGGCTCGATCAATAAGGTTTGGCCTTGGAAAGAGATCTACATGCTGAACGACGTGGAGATGACACGCAACATCGCCCCAAATGAGTTGATCCTACCAGCTATTGGGCTAATGATTCTTGGTGCTGTGTTGGTCTTGGCAATGGAGTATATCGCAAGGCTGAGTAGTAAAACTGAGTAAAGCTAAGAAGGGCTGAGTAACGCGTTACTCAGCCCTTCTCAGCTTTACTCAGGTCTACTCAGAACCTCTATTTCACCTTTACAGTCACCTTGTTTGACTTCGAGTTATCGACTCCGTCAATGGTTGCTGTGATCTCCAAAGTCGATGCCTTGTCGGTCGACTGCAACATCAACAGACAACGACCTGCATCAGTCTCCACCGACTTAGTCTGGAATGTATTGACATTTCCAGGTGCTCCATTATCAACACCGAGGAGGCGATAATCACCGCTAATCTCGAAGTTTACACGCTTGTCGTTCTGGCGCACAGGGTTACCCTTAGCATCCACCAACTCAACAAATACGTGAACTACATCATCCTCGTTAGGAGACATCGTTGCGCGATCTGCCGACAAGACAATCTTAGCAGGCTCAGCACATGTGATACGCTTATCCTCAACCTTTACGCCGCTCTTGTCGTAACCTCTCACCATTAGAGTACCCTCCGCAAAAGGCAACGCCCACTTATAGATATGATCCTCCTGATCCTTAAGGTACTGCCTACCCAACGACTTGCCATTGATGAACAACTCCGCCTCGGGACAGTTTGAGTATGCCTCGGCGATGATAGCCTCGCCAGCATTGTAGTTCCAATGCTCAGTCACATCCTGCCACAACCAAGTTGTCTCCTTCCACTTTCCAGGCTTCTTCTCTACCGCCTTACCATTCTCATCCTTCTTGAAGATTGACTTAGCCTCAGTCTGTGTATATAGAGCAATCGAAGGCTCATCGTTCCACAACGCCTTGAACATAAAGTACGAGCCACGAGGATATGAGGCGAGGTTCAAAAGACCCTTCACGCTCTGCTTCTCAGGCCAAGCCTTGCGGTTACCTCCGCGCTCGCCCATGAAATCGAAACCACACCAGATGAACATTCCCGATACGAAGTCACGATCGAGAACCGCTTTCCACTCATGCCAGTGACCATGGTTCTCAGTTCCCATGACACACTTATCTGGATAGTGACGCTTAGCGTAGTCGAACATGCGACGACGGTAGCTAAATCCAACAACGTCCAAAGCATCGGTTAAACCTGTCTGAAAACTTGCCGATGGGAGGATACAGTTAGCCGTGATAGCACGTGTGTCATCCATCTCACGAGTCCACTTTGAGAGGCGCGCAGCTGTCTCGCCAATAGCGTATGTCTGCTCAGGTTGCTCAGCCCACAACTTAGCGATCTCGGCAGGTGTATATGGAGTCTCCGCCCAGAAGTAACCACCCTTGACAGGCTTCTTGTTGTCACCGAAAAATCCTGTGATCTCCTTATTTGTTGGGTATGTCCACTCGATCTCGTTACCGATGCTCCACTGAATGATAGAGGGGTGGTTACGGCTACGCTTCATGACATCCTTCAAGTCGGTCTCAGCGTGCTCTTGGAAGTGCTCAGCATATCCGCGCGTGATGTAGTCGATTTGACGCTCCCACTGGTTGTAACGCTTATCTTTAGGAAGATCCCACTCATCGAAAAACTCCTCCTGAACAAGAAATCCCATCTGGTCACACAACTTCAAGAATCGCTCCGATGCAGGGTTGTGAGCTGTACGAATAGCGTTACATCCACCCTCCTTTAGGATCTTGAAACGACGAATCCAGACATCATCAGGCACTGCAGCACCCACAAGACCGCCATCGTGGTGGATACATACACCCTTGATCTTGGTGCTCACACCATTAAGCAAGAAACCCTGATCTGCATCAAAACGCGCTGTACGAATACCAAACTCGCTATCAACAGTGCAGATTGTCTCACCCATTGCAGAGATGATCTCACTCTTTGAGGTGTAGATATTTGGGTTCTCCGTATCCCACAACTTTGGGTTCTCAATTTGAGTGTATTGCGTAACGCTCATCTTGCTATCTGCCGCAATCTCAAAAGGTGTAGATACCGTCTTAACAAACTCGCCCGATGGATCGTAATAACGAGTCACCACGCTACCCTTCTGTGCCGTCTCATGCTCGTTGACAACCTCGACATCAATCGAGATATCCGCGCTCTCCTTAGTTGCCACAGGGGTCTTGACGAATGTTCCCCAGACTGGAATATAGAGTCTCTGAGTCGTCACAATCTCGACATCACGGTAGATTCCCGAACCAGGGTACCAACGACAGTCGGCTACCCTACTGCGGTCAACCCTTACAGAGATACGGTTGTTCTGACCCTTAGGATTTAAATACTTCGTGAGGTCGTATACAAATGGAGAGTAGCCATAGTAGTGAGTCCCCACCACACGACCATTGATCCAGATCTGCGCATTGTTGTAGATCCCATCAAAGACAATAAATGTCTTTTCGTTGCGCTCCTTGGTTGTCTTAAACTCTTTAGAGTACCACCCGATACCTCCAGGGAGATATCCAACACAACCGTTGCCATCCTTATTGAAAGGGTGCTCAACACTCCAGTCATGTGGGAGGTTGAGAGTTCGCCACCCCTCGGGGCGATAGATCTCCATTCCGTAATCGTTGGAGTCCGAAAGGGTGAATAGCCAATCTTTGTTGAAGTTTTCGCGCTGCCCAAAAGAGGCGGCCGACGCTAGTGCCGTAGAGAGCAATATCGCAGCTCCACAGAGTAGTGATTTTAGGTAATTCATCTGTTATTTATTTGGTTAATTTTGTTGCTTTTTAATCTCTAAATGTTACATTTTCGTGCCTCTTCCGACACAAAGGTATAAAAAAATATCTAAGATTATTTGTATTATGCAAGAATTTACGCTATTTTTGTGTGCGCACACAGTTTTTGAGGTGTTTTGTGCGTATAAAAGAGTAAAAATGGGTGACTAAAGATTGAATGATATGGAGAAGAGCGATGTGATAAGGATAAAAGATATCGCTGCTGTTGCAGGGGTTTCCGAGGGTACGGTGGATAGAGTGATCCACAAGCGTGGTAGCGTCTCGCAGAAGAGCCGTCTCAAGGTGGAGGCTGCTCTGCAAGAGATGAACTATACACCTAATATATATGCGTCGGCATTGGCGTTCAAACGAATGAAGCACAACATCGTCTCGCTGACACCTGCAATCGAGAATAGTGCCTACTGGCAAGAGGTTGAGCGTGGTGTTGAGGAGGCTTACGCTGAGCTGAAGGCTTTAAATATAAATTTAGAGCGATACTACTTCGACCAGAACGACTACACCACCTTTGAGCAGGCAAAGGCTCAGATCCTCGCCAACCCACCCCAAGGTGTAATCTTCACCCCCACCTTTGCGCACGAGTCGATCGACTTTATCGACAAGTTGGCTGAGATGGGTGTCGGGGCAACGATATTTGACTCTCATGTTGAGTCCGAAAAGATAGTCTCGTACTTTGGGCAGAATGGTGTCGACTCGGGGCGACTCATCTCCAAGTTGATGATGATGAATATCGACAATGGCGATGAGGTGCTATTATTTCTACCTAAGTTCGTCGGCAACAAGCAGTCGACACAGATTGCCTCGCGCTACTCAGGGTTCATGGATTATCTCGACAGCAACAACATAAAGCTAAAGGTAACAACTTTGGAGATCCCCATTGATGACGAGGTGGAGTCTCTCAGCATCGTCATTGAGTCGATAAAGAGCCACCCCAAGTGTCGCGCTATGGTCGCCTTCAACTCTAGGGTCTTTATCATGGCGGAGGCGTTGGCAGAGCTAAAAAGAGATGATATTGTCCTCTTTGGCTTTGATGTCTTGGCTAAAAGCGTCGAGGCGATGAAGAGTGGACACGTAACAGCACTCATTGGCACCCACCCACGACTTCAGGGCTACCGTGCTCTTAAGAGCCTTTGCGAGAGTGTCATCCTTAAGCGCGATGTTATTCAATACAACTATATGCCTCTCGATGTGCTTATGGTTGAGAATATTAACTACTACACAACCTTTAAATACCAATAACCGATGAGCAAACGACATATCAAAATTGCACCGACCGACAACGTTGCCGTTGCGATCGACACCCTATCCAAGGGGGAGATTGTTGAGATCGACGGGGTCACAACAACACTTTTGGCAGATGTCGAGGCAGGGCATAAATTCGCACTCAAAGATTTTGTCGCAGGAGAGCAGATCACCAAGTACGGCTACTCAATAGGTGTGGCGAGAGGTGAGATCTCGCAGGGCGAGAAGGTCGACGAAAAGAGGGTCAAAACGGCACTCAGCAATGATGTTGAGTATAGCTATACCCCAACCTCATGCCTTACGGAGTCGATTGGGGAGTCGAGGTGTTTTGATGGCTATCTTCGCGCAAATGGTCGCGTAGGCATCCGCAATGAGGTGGTTGTCCTGCCTACGGTGGGTTGCGTCAATGGCTGTGTTACCAAGATTGTCGAGAGGTTCAAGGCTACCGTTTCGGATATAAAGGTTGACTCCATTTGGGCATATACCCACAACTACGGCTGTTCGCAACTTGGTGATGACCACGAGAATACACGCAAGGTGTTGCGCGATATTGTCCTCCACCCAAATATCGGTGGTGTGCTGGTTGTTGGTCTAGGTTGCGAGAATAACCAGATCGAGGCTTTTGAGGCGTTCATCAAGGAGTCGGGTGTTGAGCTAGATCCGCGCAGGGTTAAGTTCATGACCTCTCAAAAGGTTGAAGATGAGGTTGAGGAGGGTTTGAAACTGTTAGGCGAGATCTACGATGTTGTGTCGCAAGATCAGCGCACTCCCTGCCCTATCTCTACATTAAATATAGGTCTAAAATGCGGTGGCTCGGATGGCTTTAGTGGCATCACGGCAAATCCTCTGCTAGGACGCCTCTCCGACTATCTCATTGCCAGAGGAGGCTCAACGATCTTGACCGAGGTTCCTGAGATGTTTGGAGCTGAGCAGCTATTGATGAATCGTTGCCAAACGCAGGAGCTATTCAAGAGTTGCGTGGATCTAATTGTAGACTTCAAGGAGTATTTTATTTCGCACAATCAGCCCATCTACGAGAACCCCTCACCTGGAAATAAGGCTGGCGGTATCTCAACGCTAGAGGAGAAGTCGTTGGGCTGTGTACAGAAGAGCGGCAACACCCCCGTGCGTGATGTATTGGCGTATGGCGAGAGGCTCAGAACCAATGGATTGACACTTCTCACCGCACCAGGCAATGACCTTGTAGCATCCACAGCGTTGGCATCGGCAGGGTGTCAAATGGTACTCTTTACCACCGGTCGCGGAACTCCATTTGGAACATTCGTACCGACAATGAAGATCTCGACCAACACGAAACTCTCGAAGATGAAATCCAACTGGATAGACTTCAACGCAGGGGCACTTCTCGAAGATAAGACGATGGAGGAGCTTTTAGAGTCGTTTGTTGAGGTTGTTGTTGAGGTTGCGAGTGGCAAGAGGTGTCGCAACGAGATCAACGGCTACAGCGAGATCGCCATCTTCAAGCAGGGTGTAACACTTTAATTCAGAATAAACCAAAAACCTAAAGATAAAATGAGCACACAGAGTTTAAATCGCACAACAGCGCAAGCCAACAGCTACACAAATCGCGTTATACAGTTTGGAAAAGGTAACTTCCTCAGAGGATTTGCCGAGTGGATCATCTCCGAGATGAACACCAAATTAAATACAGATATGGGCGTTACTATAATCCAATCGGTTGTAGGGTCACAGAACGACACTCTCAACGAGCAGGGTGGCTTGTATCACCTTGTTACTAAGGGTATTAAGGATGGCGTAGCAAGTCGCACAGTGTCGCTACTTGATGTTGTCAACGAGTGCATAGACCCCTACTCTAACCCCGATAAGTTCATAGCGTTGGCGGAGGATCTCAACAACCGATTCATCATCTCGAACACCACAGAGCAGGGCATCGCCTACTCGGATAGCGACAAATTTGATGTCGTCCCAGCGATGAGCTTTCCAGCGAAGTTAACTCAACTTATGTATCATCGTTTCGAGGTTTGCGGAGGCGACGCATCGAAAGGTTTTATTATTATCCCATGTGAGTTGATCGAAAATAACGGCTCTAACCTTAAAGAGTGCGTTATGAAGTACGCTGAGCTTTGGGCTTTGAGTGCAGAGTTTAAGGCGTGGGTTGAGGAGGTTAACTTCTTCGCTAACACCTTGGTTGATAGAATAGTATCGGGCTTTCCTAAGAGCGGAGTCGAGGAGCTACACGAGGAGATTGGCTACACAGATAAGCTAGTTGTCGAGAGTGAGCCTTACCACCTTTGGGTGATTCAGGGTGACGAGATTATCGCCAAGGAGTTTACCGCAGATAAGGCGGGTGCTCAGGTGTTATTTGTTGATGATATCACCCCATATCGTGAGCGCAAGGTGACGCTCCTCAATGCCCCTCACACGGCACTCTCGCCCGTTGGATTTCTCTCGGGGTTGGACACTGTTAGGGAGTGTGTCGAGGATGAGCAGGTTGGTGAGTTCGTTAAGCGAGTTATGCAAGACGAGTTGTTGCCCACGGTATCGCTACCTCGTGAGGAGCTAGAGCAGTTTGCAAACGATGTTGTTGATCGTTTCAAAAACCCATACATCCGCCATATGATTACGGGTATTATGCTCAACTCGTTCTCGAAGTATAAGAGCCGCAACCTACCCCCTTTGAAACGTTATATCACAACAAATGGCACACTTCCAAAGGGTCTAGTTATGGGCTTGGCGGCGGTAATCGTCTACTACAAGGGTGGCAAGCGAGGAGAGGAGAGCATCGAGCTAAAGGATGACCCACGTGTTATCGAGCTGTTGGCATCGTTGTGGAGTGGCGAGAGGTCGACCCAAGAGATTGCGCATGCCGTTCTATGTGACGAGTCAATCTGGGGTGAGGATCTCACTCTAATCGAGGGTTTGGAGGCTTTGACAGCTGCCTACATGACATCCATTATGGAGCAAGGCATGCGCGCCACTATTGCGGAGTATATAGCATAAGAGAGCATCCTATGCTCTTACTCCGCGTGTCATTGCGGGCTTGACCCGCAATCTCTAAGAAATAATACTAACTCGCTTTGAGATTGCGGATCAAGTCCGCAATGACACAGGACAGAGAGGCTGGTTTAAAATTATCCGAAACTATACTTTATAGAGAGAACAACCTATTAATACACTAAATATATGAAGTTAAAGAGAGCAGTTTTAGCACTTCTGGCGGCGACGATGACCACATCGGCAGTCTCGGCTAAGAGCGAGATGGCGATGCAGAACGTGCAGGGGCGCGCTGATAAGGTGAGCCTCAATGGTAAGTGGGCATTCCTACCCGACATCAGCGACCAAGGTAACAGCAAGTGGAAGTCGTGGGGGCAATCGGGGCAACAAAAGCATCCGCTTGACCATATCGAGGTGGTCTACGAGGGGGGTGCGCAGGTAACAGTTCCAGGGGACTGGAATAGCCAACGCCCCGAATACCTATATTTAATAAGCCCCGTGTGGTATCAGCGCACGCTAGACTTCAAGAGAGAGGGCGACAAGCGTAGTTTCTTGCACTTTGGAGCGGTTTGCGAGAGGGCGATAGTTTTCCTCAATGGCAAGGAGATAGGCCACCACGAGGGCGGATACACCCCATTTCAGATAGAGGTTACCGACCTTATTAAGGAGGGTAAGAATGAGCTGGTGGTGAGGGTTGACAACCGCCACAACGCCAACACGGTACCCTCGGAGCGTTTCGATTGGTGGCCTTATGGGGGTATCACGCGCGATGTGGATCTGATCTCAACACCCAACACCTATATTAATGACTACTGGGTTCGTCTCGAAAGAGGCTCTATGAGCAGGGTTCTTGCCGATATTGAGCTAAATGGTTCAGAGTCAGCAAACAAAGAGGTTATCTTAACAATCCAAGGCAGAGAGGGGAAACCTATCATCAAGAGGATCAAGACCAATGCTGAGGGCAAGGCTTCAATCGCCTTTGATGCGAAGTTGGCTCTTTGGTCGCCAGAGTCGCCATCGCTCTACGATATCACCATCGCAAATGGCGAGGAGGTCATCACAGATCGCATTGGATTTCGTTGTTTCGAGGTGAGGGGCACTGAGCTGTACCTCAATGACGAGAAGATCTTCTTGCGTGGCGTCAACATCCACGAGGAGATTCCACACGATAGGCGCAGAGCCGTCAACGCTGAGGATGCCAAGTTCTTGTTGGATGCAGTCATCGAGTTGGGTTGCAACTACCTCCGCTACGCACATATTCCACCAACGGAGCATATGGCGCGCATGTGTGACGAGTTGGGCATCATCACTTGGGAGGAGATCCCTGCTTGGGGTAATATGCTCGCTTACGACAATCCCGAGGTGTGCGACCTTATGACGCAGATGATGGATGAGATGATCCAGCGCGATAAAAACCGTTGCAACGTCTGCATCTGGAGCGTTGCCAACGAGACCAAGGCGACCGACAAGGCGCGCAACACATACCTCGAGGACTTGGTTAAAAAGTGCCGAGAGTGGGACAACACACGCGCCATATCGGCGGCATCAAACTGCTCATATCTCGACAAGGAGAACCCCTTGAAACTCGTTTTAAAAGACCCTCTAGCCGACCATCTCGACATCGTTGGAGTCAACAAATACCTTGGTTGGTATGGCAACTGGGGTGGCGATCCAGCCAAGACAGAGTGGATTGCACGTGCCGATAAGCCACTTCTCGTAACGGAGTTTGGAGCAGGTGTAGTCTACGCTAACTATGGCGATGCCAACAACTCTAGCTCTTGGAGCGAGGGGTATGGTGAGCAGTTGTACAAGGATTATGTGAAGTTCTTCGCCAATATACCGAACCTTTGCGGTGTGACGCCTTGGGTTATGTTCGACTTCCGTTCGCCTACGCGTCCAAATCTTCGCCATCAGCAGGGTTGGAATCGCAAGGGTCTCCTCTCGGAGTTTGGCGAGAAGAAGCAGATCTGGTACGTTATGCACGACTACTACAAGCGGAAAAGCGGAAAATGAAAAAAAAAATAAACTAACCTAAATAATTATCGACTATGAAGAATTTTAAGAGCTTAATATGTGCGCTCGCTCTGGCGACTATCTCTGCTACGGCGTGTTGCTCGACAGCCGACAAGTGTTGCGACACCTCGAAACCCAAGTATGAGGATAACTGGGAGTCGCTAGCTCAGCACAACAAAGAGCCTGAGTGGTTCAAGGACTCAAAATTGGGTATCTACTTCCATTGGGGGGTATATAGCGTCCCTGCGTTTGGTAGCGAGTGGTATCCTCACTACATGTACAACAACAAGAACCAACACCGCAAAAAAGGGCGTCCATATGAGATCTACAACCACCATATCACTAAATATGGCAAGGATTTCGACTACCACGACTTCATCCCGATGTTCACAGGTGAGGCGTTCGACCCCAAGGAGTGGGCTGAGCTTTTCAAGGATGCAGGTGCTAAATTTGCAGGTCCAGCGGCTCTCCACCACGATGGTTTCGCTATGTGGGATAGCAAGGTCAACCCTTGGAACGCCAACGATATGGGACCCAAGCGCAACATCTTGGGTGAGCTTTTTAAGGAGCTAAACAGAGCCGATATGAAGACCATAGCGACCTTTCACCACGCGCGTACCCTCCAGCGTTATGCTAAGGATACCACCAACTGGTATGGGGCTTGGAATAGCCATTTTGCCTATGGACCCGACCTAGTGACCTCAACGACCGACCCTAAGCTCCGCAAGCTCTATGGAAATATGCCTGCCGATGAGTTCCATGAGTATTGGTTGGAGGAGTTGCGAGAGGTTATTCAGGGCTATAGCCCCGATATCATCTGGTTTGATACGTGGTTGGATCGTATTCCTGATGCTTACCTAAAGAAGATGGTCGCTATGCAGTACAACAACAAGGAGGAGAGCATCATCACCTACAAGCATGAGGATCTACCTCGCAACCTTGCCGTTATGGATATCGAGCAGGGGGGCATGAAAGAGATGCCATTCGACTACTGGATGACCGATATCACCCTCAGCTACTCTAGCTGGAGCTACGTAACGGGGCAGACCTACAAGCCTGTCGAGATGGTTGTACGCAATATGATCGACGTTTGGAGCAAGAGAGGCGTTGTATTGTTGAATATCTCGCCACGCGCGGATGGCGTTATTCCCGATGAGCAACGCGCAGTTCTAGCCGATATGGGCAGGTGGATTCGCAAGTACGAGGAGGCTATCTATGGCACACGCTCTCACTACATCTACGGCTACGGAAGTGCCAAGGTGGAGGACAACCACCACGGAGGTCAAAAGGCGACTCTGGAGTACACCAACGAGGATATCCGCTACACGCGCTCTAAGGATGGTAATACCCTGTATGCCTTTGTCTTGGGATTGCCAGAGACCAACGCCCCCCTCACCTTTAAGAGCGTCATGAATGGCGACAAAAAGAGCGTTCGCAAGGTGACTGTTATGGGTTCAAACAAGGCTGTAAAGTGGTCTATGAACGAGGAGACATTTGAGTTAACCGTCACCACCCCACCATCGGCTGAGGATATGGACGCCTTGGCAACCCTCTTTAAGATCGAGTTCTAGGGGATCGACAGCTCGGAGGAGGTCGCAAGAGCCTCGTCACTGCGGATAAGTCTGCGGTGGCGAGGCTCTTTTTTTGTGCATTAGCTACCTCTATATAGATGGTATGACAAACCACAAAAAAAGCAAACATGTACCATTTTAAATTAGGAATTATCTATTAAAATTTTTACCTTTGTAGGGTAACCACAATCAAAAACCAACACTATCTAACACAGCCGAACCGATGAGACCTAGACAACTACTATTGGGTGCTACCTCCCTTATCTTCGCTTGTGCGCTATCTACGGGATATGCGGCACAAAATATAGTCGATGACGTTTTGCCTACAATTGAGCAACAAACAGAGCTTATGCTTAGCCAAATTGACGACCTCGAATTTATAAAGATACCCAGAACCGTTGTCAACGACAAGGTGAAATTTGTCGATATCCCCGACTGGACAGCTGGATTCTTCACAGGCTCACTTTGGTATATAAATCAACTCTCGAACGATAAAAGCGACAAGTGGCTGAGAGAGGCTGAGAGGTACACAGAGTTCCTTAATAATGGGCAATTTATGGTGCGCAACCACGATATCGGTTTTATGATGATGGCAACCTACGGCAACGGATTCCGATTTGAGGGACACACCGACTACCTCCCCGAGATTATACAATCCGCAAGGACGCTCACAAAGCGATTTAGACCATCTGTGGGGGCTATACAGTCGTGGGGCGAGATTAAGGATGCCTCGGCTTATAAAGACCCAAAAGCCCCAAATCAATGCCTCGTAATCATCGACAACATGATGAATTTGGAGCTACTTTTCGAGACAACAGCTCTCACAGGCGACTCGACATTCTACAACGTTGCGGTATCGCACGCAGATGTCACCTTGCGCAACCACTTCCGAAAAGATAACAGCTCCTACCACGTTCTCAACTACAGCCTCTCAACAGGCAAGCCTCTCAACAAACGAACCCATCAAGGGTGGAAAGATAGCTCCGCTTGGGCACGTGGGCAGGCGTGGGGGCTATATGGCTACACAATGTCCTATCGCTACACCAAGGATAAGAGATATTTGGATATGGCGGAGAAGATCGCTCGCCTAATGATTAAGGAGTCCAAGAAGATTGACGACGGCATATTTTATTGGGACTTTGACTACCCCAAAAAGAGCGATACCCCACGTGATGCCTCGGCAGCAGCGGTCACAGCATCGGCTCTATATGAGCTATATACCTACTCTAAATCGGAGGAGTACAAGCAGACTGCAGATAGACTCTTAACATCGCTCTCAGCGCCCGAATATCTCGCTGAGGTTGGCTCAAACCACAACTTCCTACTCAAACACTCGACAGGTCACTTCAAAGCCAATTCAGAGGTCGATGCACCCCTAAACTACGCAGACTACTACTATTTGGAGTCGCTATATCGCCAAAAACAGCTAAATGCAGGGGAGACAATCGGCTACGTTGCTGAGCGTATCCCTCAATCTAACGACCGCAAAGATTGGTTGGAGGCGATGGATAAGATCTCTCGCCCACTCTTGGAGAACCTCTCCGCAGGGACGCTCAAGAAGAACTTCCCATACGTTAGACCAGCTCGTGGTAGGGTGACATATCTGGAGGCTATAGGTCGCACAATGTCGGGAATCGCCCCTTGGTTGGAGTCTAACAGCGGAGACAGCGACGAGTGCGCACTCAGAGAGAGGTACAGAGAGTTGGTTATCAAGGGGTTGCAAAATATTGTCGACCCCAAGAGCCCCGACTGCATACAATTTGACGAAAAGGGTCAAAATCTTGTCGATGCCGCCTTTCTAGTCCATGGAATGTTGCGCTGTCGAGGTGCTATCTGGGATAAGCTAGATAGCCAAACGCAACAACGTTTGGCGGAGTCGCTCCAAAAGACAAATAAGTTCAAAGGCGCTAATAATAACTGGGTGCTCTTCAGCGCAATGGTGCAGATCGGACTCAAAGAGTTTGGCGGAGAGTGGGACGAGTCGAAGATCCACTACGCCATAGATAATATGGAGAGTTGGTATAAGGGGGACGGCATATATGGCGATGGCAAGGATTTCCATGCCGACTACTACAATAGCTTTGTTATGCACCCCATGATGCTCTTCTGCGTTGAATATATGCGCGATAATGGCTACAAATGCTCAGCAAACCCTGTTACGGTGCGTCTACGCATGAGTCGCTATGCCGAGATCTTGGAGCGTCAGATATCTCCCGAGGGTACATATCCCATCATAGGACGCTCTATATGCTATCGTTTTGGGGCGTTCTACGCGCTATCGGATGCCTCTTATAGGGGTATTCTACCCTATTGGGTTAAGCCGTCACAGGTTCGCTCAGCCTTGACCAAGGTTATCAATCGCCAGATTTCGGCACACGGCACATTCGACAAAGATGGGTGGCTAAAAATTGGCGTCTATGGTGAACAGCCAGCGACCAGCGAGGCATACATCAATATTGGTAGCCTCTACCTAGCAAACTTTGTCTTTGTCGCCTTGGGACTCCCCACGGAAGATCCCTTTTGGAGTGATCCAGCAACAGATTGGACAAACCTCCGAGGGGTCAAGGGTCGCTATATCGAGCTAGATATGTCGATGGATAAGAGGATCAAGCCTCGCAACTACAAGGGGGATATAAAGGTATTCAAATGGTAAAGATCGTCTCTCTGGTTGAGAATACCACAGTGTGTGGTTTCAGAACTGCCCACGGGCTATCGCTATATATTGAGACTCCACGCCATCGAGTGCTCTTTGATGTGGGCAAAGATGATACATTTTTGGAGAATGCCCACCGACTTGGCATCGACATCGAGGCGGTTGATATTGTTATAATCTCGCACGGACACTATGACCACGGTGGGGCACTCCCTCTCTTTTTGGCGAGGAACAGCGAGGCGAAGATATACATCCAGCGACAAGCCTTTGCGCCACATTTTAGCCATCGACCAACGGGTGTGGGGTATATAGGTCTCGATACGACATTGCTTGATAGCGACCGCATTGTACTCCTCGATGGCGACTACACCATTGACGATGAGCTACAACTATTCAAGGTCACGGATAGTTCGGAGTGTTGTTCTGGGGCAAATAGCACGCTCTACGAGGGGGCTCACCCCGACCGTTTCGACCACGAGCAGAACCTCATCATAAGTGGAGAAGTGCCGATTTTGATTATGGGTTGCGGACATAACGGAGTTGTAAATATCATGAAACGCTCTGAGCAATTCTCGCCAAAGGTCTGTATTGGAGGGTTTCACCTAACCAACCCCTCGGCACGCAAAGATGAGCCACAAACCTTGATAGATGAGATAATCGAGAGGTTAGAGCGGTATTCAGGTGTCGAGTTCCACACCTGCCACTGCACGGGGGTCAACGTATACCGATATATGCGCTCCAAGATGCCCAACATCCACTACCTCGCATGTGGCGACACACTAGCATTATAAGCAACGAGGCTAAGCACGCGATTCTGCGCACTTAGCCTCGTTATCTTTTGTGGTTAGCCTAAGGATCTATCACCTCGCCTTTCTCTTTTTACATCACGTTACAGTAAGCATCCGAAATATAAAGCTAACACAAAACAAATAGCTCATTTTTCATCCTCGATATTCTTTATTCATAAATTTATTGGAGACACATATCATTACACTTTAAAACATTTTTCAATTGGTTTTCCCCAAATAATTGATTTTACTATAATATTTATGTTGTGCATAATATCAGCGTTATTTATTATCAATGTAAATAAAAAATTAAAGTTTATTCTCTAACAAACTATTTTCGGTTACACGCTTTGTTGCCTTATCGAACGTTAGCCTACGACAGCAACCCTCTCAGAATAGTTGCCGAAAGATGCCAATTATAGGTCGCTAAAACCTCTTGGGAGATATCACAACGCCCCGAATTGGATAGACTCTTGATAATCAGACCGTTAAGAAGATTCTCATCCTCGGTGTCAATATGACCCTCGCCAAAGAACCGAAACTCAGACATTGCCGTGCGATTGGAGCAGATTGTCGGTACTCCTGCAACTGCCGCCTCCAATGGAGGGATGCCAAACCCCTCCGCCAAAGAGGGATAGACAAAGAGTGTCGCCGCTCGATACCACATCAACAGCTCGCTATATGAGGTCTGGTTATAGATGCGGATATGCCCCCTAACATCCTCAGGCAGAGACCCCAAATATCGGTCAAAATCGGGGATCTCGATGGTCTGCTTGCCGATGAAAACAAGGCTCACACCCCTCTCCCACAGCCGAAGTTGAACGTAAGATTTAAGCACTCTAAGGTGGTTTTTACGAGGCTCAAAACGACTCACATAGAGTAGATATTTCGAGACACCCTCGCTCCGAACAAAAGCCTCAGCCTCAGCAAGATCCGTCTTGGCAAACTGATCGCTCACAGCGTTGTTGGTTATATGTATCTTCTGCTCCGAAATACCGAAATGCTTAGCAATCTGAACCTTAGAGTACTCCGAAACGGTCAACAACAGATCAGCTCGCTTGGCAGACAACCGAAAAAGAGCACCCTTGACCAGACGATACAACAGAGGAAAATATTGCGGATAGTCCAAAAAGAGGATATCGTGGAGCGTAACGATGGTTTTGCAGTTCTTAATCAGTGGCGTAGTGTACTGAAAATGAGCGTAATCTATCTTATGCCTCTTGATTATCGCAGGGAACTCGAACAGCAACCTATAAAACCGATTTTCGGATGTCAAAGCAACATAGGTCACATTGGGATGCTCTCCAAATATCTCCTTTAGTTTCTGAATATCGCGCGCAACAAAGAAAAACTCAACATCGCTCGCTATCTCGACAAACTCAGCGTAAATGCCTCTTAGATAGGTATTTATACCCTCACTCGTCTTGAGATCAAAACAATGCATATCAACAAGTAACCTCATAATTATCTCTTGCGTTTATAGTTATCGAGAGCCTTATCATAGCACTCCTCTAAGAATTTAACTCGCCTCTCCCACGTGTACTTTTCACGGCATCGAAGCACCCCCTCAGCCTTGATTTTCAATATCTTAGGGTCGCCAACGCACCTATCCAGAGTCTCTGCAATATCCGAGATCACCTGATCGTAGGAGATAATCGGTATCTTAAATCCGCACCCCTCGCAGATCGTGTCGTGCATACCGCAATGGTCGAGAGAGAGGGTTGGTAGACCAACACTCATAGCCTCCCAAATAGTTGTTGGATTGCCCTCCGAAACACTCGTTATAATGTGCAGATGGGCACTATTCATCAGCTCCGAGACTCTCTCTCGTGAGACATTGCCGTGCCACACCACAGAGCCTGAGAGGCTGTTATCCCTGCAAAACTGCTCCAAAGAGCCCCTCAACACGCCATCCCCCACAACGTGCAGTCTAACTCGATTTGAAGTGCTCATTCGCAACAACGCCCTCAATATCGTTATTACCGATTTTCGGCTATCTAACGTTCCAACGAAGATTAGATCTACACACTCCGCAATGGTCTCAAATTTCGACATTTTAAGAGGGCATAAGCCATCAATGGCGTTCTCGGGGTTATATATCGACTCGACTCCATATGCTCGCTTAAAGACCTCTTGATTCTCAGTGGTGGCGGTCAACAACAGATCTGCTCGCTTTATAGCCTTTCGCACCCTTCGGCTAAAACGGAGCTGAATAGTGTTCAAAATCGCCCTCACACCCAACTTAACCTTTCCGCCCCTCGTCAGAGAGTCTATCAGTTTAGGGTTGATATTCAGTGCTCCTCCAATAGGTCCCCAGATATATGGCAGATCAATTTTCCACAAATATCCAGGCTCTCGATAGCCGATAGGTCCTACATAGTGGATCAGGTCGAACGACTCCTGCTTAACTAGCTCCAGAGCCTTTTTATATGCCAAGCATTGCCACACAGCATACGCCCAGTAAAACGTATAAACGAAGATATCGTGTCGATTAAACCAATTCAAAGCATTTGCTAACCCATTGGGTTTCACTGGAATAAAGCGCACATTGGGAAGTTGCGAATTCTCGGCATACTCCACCATCTCGTCAATATCTCCCATATGAGCACCCGAAATTCCGTAGAGCACCACAAGCTCGTTATTCTGAGACATCTGCTTGACGTAGTTCCACGATACCGAGAACTCAGACCCTCGTGTCGGAGATATCATATATGCCAAAACTAAGATTCGCTTTTTACTCATCTAATATTCATATTCATTTATTCGATAACACCAGAGGTTATCCTACCATAAAAAGTCTGCTGCCCATCTGCCGTTTTTGATGTACAATAAACTCTATACCGCAACTTAAAAATCACATCGGTAGCTAATAACTTATTATATACCTTTTGATCAAAAGGCGAATTAAGCAAACCAACTAGGTCAATACAATGCTCATTATGTATAGTCATATTACTAGCATCATAACCTACATCTGAAAAGTTCCTACACGCATAATATATCAGATAATCTTGTATCACATAATCAACCCAATAGCTCTCTTTGATAGCCAACGCCTGTAACATATCGCTCACGAAAGAGAATAACTTATAATTCCGACTATTACTCCACATACAGAAGCTATTCCAATTCCAATCATATGATGACCAAAACTTGCAATACGGAACACCTTGAGATATATTATTTACCGAATAAAACTTATGTTGCAAAAGTTCTGACATAGAGATCTTTCCTGCAATCCAAACAGTTGCATCAACCCACAAACCACCATATTTAGCCAATAATGTTGTTCGAACGATATCACTGAAGTTTGCCCACGGAATTGTCCCATTATATACTTTTTTTATTATCCTGCTATCCAACGAGATATAATCATCTATGTTTTGCATTGTAATCAAACAAACATTATCGTTGTGGTGAATTAACTGTTTATAGCACGCCTTGACTAATGGTGGCATCGACTCCTCTCCTTGCCCCCAAAACACCCAAATATATACTTGATCAACCTGCGATATTGGTAATTCACAACCTTTATAACGCTCTAATATTTCACTATAGTTATTTTCTAAATAACGATCTAACCATTTCGTTTTGTTCTCTATAAAATAGGTAGAGAGTCTCAATCCATACGGAGGTCGCATATAAAAACAGATCCACCATAGTAGCCCATTTATAGCAAATCCAAAACTATAGTGCCTCCATAGCGAAAAGAAATCTTTAAATCTTGTGGATAAGATTGGTAGAATATTATCTAGACTTACCATAAATTCAAGAACCTTTAATTTTTACTCTAAACAATATCACGTAACGGACAATATACATTATAGAGGATAGTATAAATCGCGAAACACCTTTAAAGTGCTTTTTTATATAATAGCCATAACTTGCTTGTGATAGTTTATATCTCTTAATACTAAATTCTGATGGTTCAAAACTACCACCCTCAAGATGAATAATATAGGGCTCGGTTATAATTCTACGTATATAGCCCTCCTTGCACACTCTTAATTGCAAATCAGTCTCCTCATAATACATGAATATATTGTCATCAAAACCATCCAAATCTAAGAACAACACCTTCGGGATAAATAGATCTGCACCAATGATAAAATCAACATCTTTCTCCACTCTTACGTTTTGACGTTTTGACGAAAGACAAAGTCTACTCAACAAATAAGACAGCTCTGATTTTATTGTTGGGAACACGCCACATGAATGGTTAATGCCACCCATATCATCATATAGCCACGCACCCAACGCGCCGATTCGCTCATCTTTATGACTCTGCATATAATCATAGAAGATCTTCACAGCGTTATTCTTAAGGATTGTATCCGAATTCAGCAAAAACAGATACTCTCCTTTCGCATGCTCTGCACCAAGATTATTAGCCCTTCCAAAACCAAGATTTCCGCCCGAGTTAATCCAAACCACATCCGCGAATTTCGAGGTAATATACTCCTCTGAGCCATCTGACGAAGCGTTGTCAACAACTAGAACCTCGAAAGCGATATCTCGCGTCATCTCGAATACCGACTCCAGACACTGACCAAGCAGCACCTTAGTATTATAGTTTACGATTATAATTGATACATTCATCATATACTAATCTACAGGTTGTTGAAGCGAAGGATCTTCCCGTTTCTGCATCTGGAAATAAAACGATGTCGTAAACAACAACAAGATACCCCAATAAAAGGCTACATTATAGAGTCCTGCAACCAAAAGCACAAAGAAAAATATAGTCTCAATAGAGAAAAATTTACGGATCATACATTGAAACACAAGTAACAACGAAAATAAATATGCCAAGAAACCATAATCAGAGATACCTCCAACCGTTTCATTCGAATTCATAAGACCACCTATTCTACCCGTATCAATACCGCGTCCAAACCAAGTCTCTTTAGCCGTAAAATCTAGCTGAAGTGTATTGAGCATTGGTGTAATACGACTAGCTCCACTACCATCTGCCTCAATAATATCCTCTCTGTCTAACGTAAGCGAGGCATCAAAAGTAGCCTTAGCTCGATTCAATGGCGTATAGTCAATGTACGGAATAGCAATATACAACATCACCAACAACGGCACTGCCGACATAATATATTGACGTTTGATAAAGTAGAGTGACAAGACACCCAACGAGACAAAAGCAGTTCCACTACCCATGGTAATCATTGTCCACAGAAAACCCCACACAACCAATTTATTCTCATTATATATCCTCTTTATCGTGATATTTTTTTCGCCCCACTTCACCTCATACATCCTAATCAAACACAAAAACAGAGCTGGAACAACACGACCAGTGTACGACTGTTCGACAGAGAGAGAGCGTCCAATCAAAATACCTCGATGATCTCCTCCATGAAGATTTATCAGAGGAAAATAGTTGATACCTGCGAGACGAGATATTTGTTGCAAAACCAAGAAGATGAAAAAAGCCAATATCAACCACTGTATAACCTTGATAAAATAATCAATCTTAAATACCTTTTCACAATAGATCAGATTATAGTAAACCATAAACATCACAACAAAAAGTGAAAGATATATAACCGTAGATGCCCTAAAACTATCTGGATTAAACATTCCCGCAAAAAAGACAACCATAAGATATAATACACCAAACGCCACAGCCCTAGTGAACTTAGGGGTCGCAATAAGCCACAACGCAGGAGTTAGAGCCATCACACCAACTTTCAACGGACTGATAAGACTTCCCTCAATCGGCACATATTGAATACACATCAACACCAGAATAAATGTTGCAATGCCCTGTAGCGAAAATAATTTCTTCATCTAAAAAACTTTGATTTTCGTCCTTTGATTAGATTATTGCCTAAACAGGAACTTTCGTAATCGACTAAAATAACTCCTTAGAATTAACTTATTACCATAATTTTCGACTCTATACACACGACGATTATGTGAAATAAACTTATCCTCGCCCTGATAAACAAATCTATCACTGCCATCTATCTGCTGTTCTCTATGTTGTATCTCCAGCTCACTGGTCGTATAACCACTAAGCCCCGATCCGTCAAACCCATTATTGCGCACTTTCGAGACCACGGGCATAACGCAGTACATTCCACGAAGATACATATATACACTAACATAACCATCAGGAAAATTCAATGGCTTGGTTGTTCCGCGACTCGGCTTAGACGCTGCATATAACGAATGTAGCTGATTTATACCACGATACAATACCGCGCATGCTACAAATGGATTTAGGAGATGTCTCCTAAAATACTTGTTCGTACCTATTCTCTCCATCTCTTCGCGCCTATCAAACCATGTTCCATACCCCCATGCCGAGAAATCAGCATTCTGTAGATAGTAGTTGTTGTCGCCATATTTTACACTGTAGAAGTGACGATACCCACAGATCGCAAATATGGATTTATCATCTTTATACCTCTCCAAACCACCATTGACAAACTCAAGAAAATTAGGTGAAAAGATATTATCATCTTCTGTCAAGATATACCTATCGTGGTTCTCTTTAACTCGCATCAATAAATCTCTAAGATTTCGGGCAGCTCCAAAATTCTCCTCTCGGCGAAATACATTAACTGACCTAAACCCTTGCAATGACTTTAGATACTCATCAATTTTTCGATATCCCACCCAATGAGACTCCTTTGCGGGGTAATCCAACCCAATATACAAATCGGTCTGGGCTACACCACTATTCCTCTTCAAAGACTCTACACACGCCTTAAAATGATCATAGCGACATAATGTCGGAATTATTATTGGAGCAAAACAACTAATATTACTCATATCCTTCTAACTACTAATACTATCAATTATAACAGGCAGAAGTTCTTTACATGCTGTTACACCATCTTTTGCTGAAACTAAATTAATATCTGTAGACTCACCCAACAGCCACCTAACTATTTGACGTGGGAAATTGGCTCCTGCCACATGGGAAAACGGATACTGTCCGCCAAAACGACAATTCATTTCCAACACATATATCTCATTGTCCTCAGCAATAAAACAATCTACATCTAAATTACATTGATGTTTTAAAGTTTCTGCGAGCTTTATCCCTATATCAATCAAATCGGCTCGATATGTAATTCGTGCAATATCAGTCTCGCCTGCTCGCATAGCAACTTTCTCTTTAGGGATAACTGCAACATTCCTAGAATTAAAATCATTAAAGATATCTAGACCATACTCTACACCTTGAATCTTTTCTTGTATTATTATACAAGAACTAACATCTGCTTGAGATTCATATTTTAAATAAGTCTCAAAAATATACCGACTCAACTTTTTGTAATATATATCTAACTCCTCTATATCTTCTGCCTCGAAAACACCAATACTTCCCATTCCCCAACGAGGCTTTATTATTACAGGAAATGTTAAATTCCCTTCACTAATCTCTCGCTTAACACTATCTATATTCAAATAAGTTTGCGGTTGATTAAGACCAATATTCTTAAGGAACTGATATGTTTTCCATTTGTCATTACAAGTATCAATCACCTCCAAATCAGAGACTATAACCTCTACCCCTATATCTGTAAACCTATGTTTGTTAGCAGCCAATATAGGCAAGTCTATGTCAAACAATGATATTATTGCCGTTATAGAGTGCTTATCACAATAATCCAACAAATAGTCTATATACCCTTCGTCATATATCGCTGGGGTTATCGTATACTTATCCGCCTGTGTTAGACTGTATGTCATTATACTGTTTGCTGCATAAACCAAACCTATACCATCTAGTGCATCCTTAAAATAATTTATAAGATAAGTTCTACGCCCTACTGATGTCAATAATATATTCATCACTCTTTATTTTTAATTCTTTTTGACATTTCCCAACGTTGCAAGCCAGAATCTGTTACATACTCTTGTGTGATAACAAACCCAAGTTTCGAATATAATTGACACGCAATTGGATTTGATGTAGTAATATCAATTACCTCTATAGGTAGCGACTCAAGGTGTACAAATAACTCTTTAAATAGTAATTTTGTAACCCCTTGTCCTCTATATTGTTTTCTTGTCCCTACAATGGTAACATACCCTTTCCTGCTTATAAAGTCATTGCAGTAAGTCGCAATTATCGACACCAGGCATCCATCCTTATAATAACCTAAACAATATGCTAAACTTAAAAACTTTTCAGCATATTCATCTATTGCTACTTTGTCGTCTAACGAAAAACCAAAATCATCCTTTATCTCAGATAATAAAGATAAAACTTCATCAAAATTCGATATATCTATTTGTTTAATCATATAATTTAAAATGCTAAGATTGAAGTAATCATTATACTATATATTTTATAATTTGTTCAACCTCTACACTTGTCAACCCCGCATACATAGGCAAACAAATAACCATATCGGCAATTTTGTTGGCAACTGGTAGATTGGCTTTGCTCGCTGAGGGTAAGCCTCGGTAGGTTGTGAAATCACTGATAAGGGGGTAGAAATATCGGCGACCATGGACTCCGTGTTCTTTCATCTTAAAATAGAGTTCATCACGCGTCATTCCGTATTTGTCGGCATCAACGAAGATCGGGAAGTAAGAGTAGTTATGTTTTACACCCTCAAAATCTTCGAGATATGTAATTCCCTCAACATCTTTGAGTGCTGCTCGATACTGCTCTGCAACCGCTCTGCGCGAAGCAATTGCATCATCGACTTGGCGAAGATTCAACAAACCGTAGGCTGCCCTTATCTCATCCATCTTGCTATTGATTCCCGGAGCAATTACCTCCGTCTCGCCTGCAAATCCAAAATTCTTGAGATAGTCAACTCTTTGCTTACTCTTTGCATCATTAACAATAAGTGCTCCACCCTCAACAGTATTATAAACCTTTGTAGCATGGAAACTAAGTGTCGACATATCGCCAGCCTCCAAGATCGACTTCCCTCCAACCTCCACACCAAAGGCATGAGCTGCATCATAAATCACCTTTAATCCATATTTATCAGCTATTGCCTGAATGCGCTCCGTATCACATGGCGTTCCGTATACATGCACTGGCATTATCGCTGTGGTTTGAGGGGTTATTGCCGCCTCAATCATATCTGGATTAATATTACATGTCGCAGGATCGATATCCACAAAAACAGGTTTAATACCATTCCACCACAACGAGTGTGTCGTTGCAACAAAACTATATGGTGTTGTTATCACCTCGCCTGTGATACGCATCGCCTGCAAAGCCGTGATTAACGGCAATGTTCCATTTGTAAACAAGCTCAGATATGGCACCTTCAAGTATTGAGAGAGTGCCGACTCTAGCTCTTTGTGATAATGACCATTGTTAGTTAGCCATTTACGATCCCAAATGTCATCCAACGACTTCTTGAACTCATCCAAGTCTGGCAATAGTGGTGAAGTTACTGTTATCATCTCCGTAATATATTATCTCATTATTCTCTAATTCTCATCTTTGATTTACCCATCATTGCGCGCAACAGATTGAGTGTAGTCTCAACTCGTCTCTTCCCAAATATACCGTACAACCACTTCTTCACCATGTCAACAATTTGCATCCATCTCGGAGGTCCTCCTTCTGTCCATGAACCATTGAACCTATGGATGCAATACGTATTGGGGTTTTTGTACAATGCTTGATTTATCTTTTTCACTTCATTGTAACTCTTATCCAGATCGTACTTTATCGGCGAGAAATACTCCGCAGGGTATAACACCAACTCTCCACCCCCAATGGTCACCTTCGTTGTCGGCATAGCTTTGGGCAAGTCACTATAAAGATCATTAAAAACCCGCTCCACAGCTCGCGGAGCGATCACAACCTTGGATAAAACATCACACACAAATTGTCGATCCTTATAAAAGTCAAGCATCTTACCACACCACTCCGTATTTGCCTCAGCACCAACAATTGCCGGCTCAAAAAGTCTTGTCGCCGCCTCGTAGCCCATAAAAGATTTTGCATCAAGCAATGGATCAAAGGATTTCAACACCTCAACATCAGAGTCTAGGTAGATGCCTCCCTCGGTGTACAGCGCATAGAAACGGATATAATCTGCTGCGAAAGCATACTTCTTAGCTTCAAAAGCACCGCGCACCCAATCCACTGAGTTGATGTCGAAACGCTTTGTATCCCACAAAATAATCTCATAATCAGGCAATACACGTTGCCATGTTTCGAGACATTTTTCAATCAATGGAGGATACTCATCTCCACTAAGCCAACAGAAATGTATCTTCTTTGGAATCATATATTTATCTTTTAAATTTCGAAATTAGGGTGTATAAACCCAATAAAGTTACTAAAAATAAGAACTTTTGAGACATCGACAAACTCTTGGCAAACAAAAATTGATAGTTGAGCTCTTTAAATGTATTGTACCACTGCGGGTAATATTTTAGATCCTTCTTCAATAGCGACCATAAAAAACCGCGCACACAATATTTAAGACTAATCAACTCCTCTATGTATCGAGAAGTACAACCTTTATCCTTTAGAAACGTAATAATCAACTCGACGTTACTACATGTGTCACGCCACCTTTTTACACAAACCACCTCTCTCTGATCATGGCTAATAGATTCATCGTGAACTATGTAATTGTAGAGTGGCTTATCTATATATCCGACGCTCTTGGCATAATAAAACATCTGAGCACATATCGCAACATCCTCCATCATATGGTGCTCTGGGTATCGAAAATCATTAGTTGTAATCAATTCACGCCTCACCAACTTATTCCATAGAGAACATAATATAGGTTTACTCAAAACAGTGGACAGTGGATTATCGCCTAGCTGTTGATAAATTATATCCTTAGTTGTTGTTGAGCAACGATTATATGCACATATAACCACATCCAAATCCTCCAACTTAGCTTTAGCGTACATATCGAAATACATATTCTTATCAACCCAATCATCACTGTCGCAATGAATTATATACTCGCCCGTTGCAGCTAAGATTCCATTCTTTCGAGCTATCGCAGCCCCCAGATTCGTCTCATGGTTTATTATGCGAACCTGCTCCCTACGCTGAGGATACTCCTCAAGGACTCGCTCCAAGATCTCTACCGAACGGTCAGGAGTGCAGTCATTCACAAAGATATACTCTAAGCTATCGAGGGTCTGTTCGAAGAGACTTCGCACACATCGCTCAATATATTTCTCAACTCCATATATAGGAATTACAATACTTACATTCTCTCTTATCTCTTCAACCATTTATCTATACTCTATAACATCGTTGTCTATATCACGCCAGATACCAGAGGCTTTGACCTCTAGTTTATTCGACACACCAATAAGTGAATATTCAGGATAATCAAATCTGCGATTCGTAATACTGCCCGAAGCAAAAATCGCATAGTTAGGTGTTACGGTATTTTTGAAAATCGTGCATTTTGTGCCAAACCAGTTATTATCACCTATGATAATATCCCCATAACCCTTTGAATATCCACCATCTACTTTAGTCAATCTGTGCATATCAGTATCCATAACCAAAGACTCCCAACCAATACGCACTCTCTCTCCAAACACAATTTTGTTGTATGAAACCAACTTCATTGTCGAAGTCGCAACGAATCTATCTCCGAAGATGACACTTCCGCTCTTTCCTATTGAAATAGCGGAATTATTACCAATATTACACTTTCCCTTAAAGACTATAGATCCGCCTTTATTTTCATATATAATTCCACTATTGGGATATATCGAGACATTATACTTACCTAGCTTGATCAAGCCAAACTTGACCTTATCGCTCTCAATCGAGATTGTACCTTGACACCTTAACAGCTTGGGTTTATATAATAAAATCGGCAACTTCACAGCCTGTTTAAATGGCAGGTAGTGAAAATTAAACCATATCGAACTAAAGATGGAGCGCATTATCCACCGTTGACTCCAGATTTTACCTATTATACTCATTGCTATTTTAATTTAGTTTCGACAAAAATGCCATAGATTTAGCAACCCACGTCTCTTTTATTTTGTTCACTTGCTGATAGTCAATATCGCTCATATGCTCGGCTGTTAGCTCCTGCGACGTCTCAATAAGTCGATCCTCCAAGCCAAAGATCTTCAACAACGACTCAAAGCGTGACGCTCCGCGCGCCTTGTTACACAACGCGATGAATGGCTTGTTAAAGATTATCGAAAAAACACACGCGTGAAACGAGTCCGCAACAACAAACTCAGCATCCATAAAACCGCGCAACCACTGCTCCAAAGGGGGCTGAATACGCTCTTCAAGTGGCGCGTTACCGCTCTCAGCTTTTGAATTACTCCTAAAAGGGGTTAATCCTTTGATCTTAGCCACGGCATCAACTACAGCCTGCTTGTCTGCCGTATCATCCAATATGTAAACCATCAAATCGCCAGCACTCTTGGGTGTCGCATTTTTCTCAACCAACTCGATATAATCCTCCTTCGAGAGCAACATCGTTGGGTCTAAAAGGTGCTGAGCCTCAACACCAAAGTGATCCTTACACAACCCCACTGCCGACTCCTCGCGAACCGACACTGCGTCAAACTTCGCAATCAACTCCTTGCACTTCGCAGTTTGGGACTCAGAATACTCCCACTCGGCCGTTCCAAAAGATGCAGCATAAGAGAGGCGTTTAATATCCCAACCACGCGCAAATTCCAAATAAGCATCCGCGATAATCTTTTTTCCGAAATATCGTGGTCGCCACACCTGATCGCTACCGACAACAATTGCATCAACGCAGTTTTCAGGCAGCTCCGAATATCTTACACTGTGTAACTGATTGATATAAGTATCAATAAATCGCTGCGTGTGTTGATACACTAACTTCTGCTTTTGGGGGCTAAGGTATGGTCGAACATTTTTGTTGCCTATGACATTGCGCATCACCACTCGATTCAACCACACAAGAGGTTCCAAATACGATGGCAATATTGGCTTTGTTGGAGTAGCAAACATGCACACAGTATGCCCCATACGTTGCAATACACTCTGCAAAGCATACGCTTGGAGAATTCCTCCATAATTTGCACTCAATGGCAATGTTACTATCCCAACTTTCATTATGCTCAGCCTCTGCTTTATCTATAAATTTCGCAAATAATCCATTGAGAACTCTTGCAACTCAGCCAAACGCGCCTTTATTGCTTTATAATCAACCGTAGGTACGACAGGTGTAAAATCCATATCAACCAACAACTCGTCTGCTCCAATTGCCCTAAGAATATTTTCATAACGACCATCATGCCCATCTTTTAACATTACAGACTGTAGTGGTCGTTCAAATATAATAGAGAAAGCTGTTCCATGAAATGAAGAGGTCACAACACACTGAGCATATTTAAATAACGACACGAAATCTTCGACTAGTGGTTTTTCTGCCAACAAATCAATAACCCTGCAATTGAGTTGTTCTGCCAACGCTTTAGCCTTTCTATATAGTAATTTTTTATCATTACTGGGTGTGCGCACCTGATAAAGTAGTACATACTTCTCTTTTGCCCACTTATCATTAATCATCCCATCCCAAACAGAAGCATCAGCAAGTAATGTAGGGTCGATATCAACACGTGATTTAGCTCCGCACTTCTCTGCGACTAATTTAGAGATTACACTCTCTCTAAAAGAAAGAGTTGTGAAATTAGGGATATACTTCTCCAATGTAGATATTGAAATATCTTCAATTGATTTTGAGGTTGAACTGATTGCATATCCATATACCTTGGATTCTAATGGTCTTTTAAACTCTCCTAAATAGATTGGGTCTAGCATCCAACCCAAACAATGTAAACTCCACAGCTGATCACTTCCTATAATGTAGATATCATAATCTTGCACTATATTTGATTGATCACATTCACGCGATAATCTTAACCATCTATCAAATTTTTGATAGATATTTTTTCCAGCCAATCTTCTAGGAAATGACTTTAAATATCCAGCCACAGTTCTTGGGTTAGTTAAATGTTGACGAATTACTCGTATGTCGAATAATGAATATAGTTTTTCAATAACTGGTTGCCTATAATCAATAACCTCGATATCATACCCCAAATTTTTCAACACTTCCTGCAATGCATAACATTGCAGTACAGCACCATAGTTATGTGCTCGGTGAAACGTTAATATTCCGATTTTCTTCATTTTATAATTATATTATCTTTTTATCACTCGTTTCATAAGGCGTTTCACCCTCATAGGGAGTCGCGAAATATATTTACACCTTTCGCGAAGTTGATATCCCCACCCCACATTACCATAACGTTTCTGGACATATTCAAATCCTCGCTCATGGTAATCATCCTCAAACTGCATACGCTTAGGGCTCACCGATGATGGCTGTTTGAGGTTGGGCTGCATACAACTCTCAAGCGGAGTCTCCATAATATCCAACTCGCCCTTTACTGTTTCAAACCACTCGACGCCCTTTGCGCTATTACAGAACAACAGTGAGCACCCCTTATCATCCTTATTGAACTTCGGATCGACCTTCTGCCACCCCCAAAAATCCGCAATTGTCACATCAGAGGGTCTTGTCGTATTTGCAAAATAACATACTCCGCACGAATGACGACACATCACATGTTCGAAAAATAGATATCTAAATGAATGTGAATAATATACTCCATCATCAAACGTCAACGACTCTATATGAGCACTCCAACCTACATTGGTCTTATCTCTAAAGCTAACTGAAACAGCCTCTTTTCCGCGACTCTTCTCGACCGACGCGATATAATCCTCCTTCGAGAGCAACATCGTTGGGTCTAAAAGGTGCTGAGCCTCAACACCAAAGTGATCCTTACACAACCCCACTGCCGACTCCTCGCGAACCGACACTGCGTCAAACTTCGCAATCAACTCCTTGCACTTCGCAGTTTGGGACTCAGAATACTCCCACTCGGCCGTTCCAAAAGATGCAGCATAAGAGAGGCGTTTAATATCCCAACCACGCGCAAATTCCAAATAAGCATCCGCGATAATCTTTTTTCCGAAATATCGTGGTCGCCACACCTGATCGCTACCGACAACAATTGCATCAACGCAGTTTTCAGGCAGACTAATAAATCTCTCACACTCTAGCTTATTGATATATGTATCAATAAATCGCTGCGTGTGTTGACGAACTATTACCGCCTCCTCTTTACGCTTTTTGACGTTAAAGATAACAATATTCTTTTGACCTAAAATATACTTCTTAACTAGCCTAAAACCCAACGCCAACGGATACATCCAAAGTGGAAATGCAAAGATTGAAAACTTTGTTATAACACTCGCATCGTGCCCCATTCGTTGCAACACCGTTTGTAAAGCATATGCTTGAAGTATACCACCATAATTGGTGTTTAGTTGCAATGTTTGTATTCCTATCTTCATTATAATTACTACTTTTTAACAATTTTCTTTATTGCCGATATACCCTCTCGACCAATGATACCTTTCACAGCTTTTTTCACAATAGAGGTGGTATCTGCCTCTATACTTCGTATAGTCTTTAGGGCATCACTCTCCTCTTCATTATTGGTAAAGATCTCAAAAATCATCGGTTTATCGGTTACTGTGGGTGTTAAGAAACGTGAATATACCTTATCGAACTCCTCTTTGCTAGATGCTGTAAGATATTCATATCCGAGACCCTCAGCATAACATTTAACTAACTCGGGTGACTTATTACCATAGTGACCACTTGCCGCCATATATGCATCTGCATCCTCTCCAAATCGCGCCGCTGGGTGTCCGAAATTCCTAAACTCTGTACCTTTACCGTTATTCACCAACAAGATACGGATATTGTTACCAACGTGGCGATTTCCGACAACATTCATATCATAGAAGAATGCGAGGTCACCAGTTATTAAATAATACAACTTCTCTCTATTATGCAACGATGCTCCAATAAGTGACGATGTACAACCATCAATACCAAAGCCTCCAACATTTGACATAGAGTAAACACTCTTGGGCAGGTCAAAGAAATTCCACGACCTCAAGGAGTTTAATATACCTAGGTGAACAACTGATCCATCAGGAATTAGGTGTGCGATTCTCTGAGCAATCCACACATTTGAAAATGGCAACTCAGGAATGGATGCCCTAATCTGCGATATCGCATCTTGACATAACAACAAGTATGAGTTGTTACTCTCATTTGGCTGTGAATAGTGATTGAAGAAAAACTCAATTGGCATCTCGAAAACAGATGTCAATTTACGAAATGTATCTCGAACCTCCCCATCTGGATTTACCCTCCAAACTTTAGCTTGTCCTACAATACCCATACTATAATAATCGCCACTTACCTCACCAATATGTATTAATAAATCGGGACTGTATGTCTTTCTAACATCCAAATTCACCTGTCCAGAAACGACACTAAAATTTACCGCATAACGACCATTGTAGCTACTTGTGTGATCACAAAATGCAACTGCATCATGGCTTGCGCAGAAGTTGTCAATTGCACTTATTTGTTCATCGCTCATCTTTGCATGAGAACCAATAAATATTGCAACTTTCCCTTTTGGTAGTTCTGGGAATTTATCAGCTAAAGTTACTCTATCTATTTTACGATATTTTGGCAACTCTTTAAC
The DNA here is from genome assembly GCA_047173185.1 of Rikenellaceae bacterium. Taxonomy (GTDB): domain Bacteria; phylum Bacteroidota; class Bacteroidia; order Bacteroidales; family Rikenellaceae; genus Alistipes. The sequence continues at coordinate 104,787 of JBCQVH010000003.1, read as the reverse complement.
ACTATAGTCTGGACTATATTTTGTTTGAAGGTTTAGGTGCACTGGACCGCCACCATTACGACGACACTCCAAGAGTGCCTTATTGACTTTCACCTCGCAATCCCAAATATCCTCCTCGTCCTTAACATATGGTAGTGTAGCACTATATCTTGTGATATCATTAGCCAATACGCTTCGATCAATTACCTGAGGCACATGCTGACCAATTCTTGCAACACTTTGAGTTGCTGTTAAAGCTATAATCGGCAGTTTTCTATAATATGCTTCTGTTAGTCCTGACATATAGTTGCGAGAAGCAGTCGCTCCCGTACAGCTCAAAGCAACTGGCTCTCCCGATTCAGCAGCCAAACCGCAAGCTATATAAGCTGCAGAACGCTCATCAACAGACGAGTACATTTCAAAATAAGGATCACTTTGCATACTTGCAACTAATACCAAATTTGTTGTACCTGGCGATGCTACTATCTTTCGAACACCATATTGCTTAAGTAGTGAAATTATTATTTGAGCCCCTTTTTCGTCAGTGTAGTGTGTAGTCATTCTAATTTAATTTAATTTTATCGTATTCAATATTTTTTTTACAACCCTTTTAAGATATCCTACTAAGATTATTCTGTAATCCGAAAAATTACCCTCCCCTGCATAGATACCGAACTTTGCCATTAGAGAGTGATTAACCGCTAAGAACTTTGGACTCTTAACAAACTGCATAAGCATACTTCTCAAGCCATCCTCAACATCGGCAAATGTATCTATATCAATATATTGCCCAATCTTAGAGCTGTCAAACTCCCTATTAAATAATCTATCATATTTTACTTGGTAAGGAGTACTAAAACAAGAGATAAATTGGGGTAATGTTATAAATTTGACATTCGGTCTGTTTCCTAAATGTTTTTCTAAAACATCTAAATAAATATCTAACACTTTACACCAAGTTATTGATTTCGTATTAGTTATATGAAAAGCTTCACCATAGGCTTTTGTATTACCAATTAACTCAGCCATAGCACGCGCCACATCGTAACCGCTTGTTAACGTCGTTGTTTTTGATGCTATTTCTTCATTAAATACGATACTTTTCCCATTTAATGCTCTATATAACCAGTGTTCTTTCTCTAAAACGCCTAACTGCAATCGTTCTTTACCGTATGTGATATATGGTCTAATAATCGTCCAGTTATCTCTTCCCGATTCTCGTAAAATATTCTCTTGGCGAGCCTTGGTTAAAGCATACTCATCTGTTGCTAGGTATTTTTTATCGGTACAAACATCAAGTAGTCGGGGCGACTCCTCGGTGATTAAATCTTTACATTCAGCATATACTCTACTTGAACTGAGATAGATATATTGAGATGTCGAATTTAATAATAGGTCAACTCTACTCTTAAAGGTTGCTGTGTCATAAACCATAAAATCGACAATGGCATCCCACTGACCGACTAACAAACTTTTCAGAAAATCTATATCTCTTGCATTTCCCTTTACGTAGGTTATATTCCCTTCACTTTCACGATCTCCTCGAGATGTGATATGTGTATCTACTCCCTTATCTGACAATATTTGACCCAGATAGACACCCATAGCACCAGTACCTCCTAACAATAATACCCTCATAAAATGATTATTTTTTAATCTTACTTAAAACCATACTCAACACTGCCGCCCTCTCTGTTCCACTCAACCCAATGAAATACATCATCAAGCAATTTATAAGAGTTCCAACGACCATTACTACTAACATACTAATAAAGCTATATGGCACCACTTGCGACATGAAGATAAATGGCAATAATGATCCAACCACAACACCGCCCATTCTAAGAACTACATTCAACACAAAACCTCTTAAAGGCAATCCTGTAAGCCCCCTAACTATAATAAGACGCACAAAGAACATAGCAATATTTAGAATAATAATCGCCACATACACAGAGTAGTCGGGATAACCTAAACTAACTATATACCAAACGGCTCCAAAAAATGCAAATTGCATCAGACCTAGGATTAACTCATAATTTCGCATCTTGCCAGGGGCACGTGCCGCAGTCATAATAGAGTAGCTTATCGACTGAATCAACACCTCAATCAAAGAGAGGCGAGTAAACAAAACGGCTCTCTCGGGCACAACATCCAACCAAATAGATAGGATCTTATCCATATATACCCAAATGGGAAGAGACAAAACCCACATCAAGAAAAATGCTATTTTCGACCCTCGATACACCAATTGATACATCTCCCTCAGACGACCACTCGAGTAACTCTTAATGATTGGTGGGTATAAACTTCGATTAAAGTTTCCTGCAAAAGAGTTCAGTTGACCTGTTATCTGTGATGCAATAGCCCTAGAAGCAACCGTTATAGGGGTAAAATATTGGTTTATAAGAATTGTGACACCCTGCATGCGAGCTGTTGTTGTAACCTGTCCAAATAAAGTCCAACCAGTATAACCCATTACCTCTTTGAAAATAGAGTAATCCCAATATAGTTTTGTTATCTGACACTCTGCATATTTTATCAAACTGGTCGCAATGTAAATTAATGTTGTAAGAGAGGTCGCGGCAAATAATAAGATACTATATAATTCAAGCTTGTCAAACGAAATCCAACTCAACATATAGACTATAGATAGCTTAAGTAGTGCCTCTATAATTGAAATATACGCAAATATCTGCATATCTTCGTGAGCATTAATCGCAGCAACAAATGGCGACGATATCATACTGACCAGAAAAGTCAATACCGAGAATTTGTAGATGAACAACACTGCCGATTCTCGTCCTTCGGGTATCTCCAGATGATTTTTAACAAACCACAGTCCACCACTCTCTAAAGCTACAAATACAACAGCAAGCAGTAGCAGATACAAAACACAATTTACAGAGAATACTTTTTTGAGTTTTTCGCTATCATTCAGTCCTAAATAGAACGAAAAAAAACGCTGTGTTGCCGAAGCCATCGTCCCCGATAAAAAAGAGAGCATCGACACAACTCCTCCAACAACATTGTAAATACCATAATTCTCGACACCTAGAACCGATAGAACTACTCGAACAGAATAAAAACCAACCGCCATCACTATTATCTGGCGCATATATAGCATAAACGTATTCTTCGCAATACGTTTATTATTTGCTGAATTTTCTGACACTGACAAACTATTTAAAATTATATAGCTCCCTATGCTTTATACATCTCTTGATAGTACTTCTCGTACTCGCCTGAGGTGATGTTATCCATCCACTCTTGGTTGTCGAGATACCACGCAACTGTCTTTTCGATACCCTCCTCAAACTGCAAAGATGGCTCCCAGCCCAACTCCGCCTTTAACTTATTGGAGTCAATAGCGTAGCGCAAATCATGACCTGCGCGATCCGTAACGTATGTAATCAAACCGAGGCTATGACCCTCTGGATTGCCCAACAATCTGTCGACTGTCGAGATGATAACCTTGATGAGGTCAATATTTTTCCACTCATTGAAACCGCCGATGTTGTAGGTCTCCGCCGTCTTACCCTCATGGAAGATGACATCTATTGCGCGTGCATGGTCAACGACATACAACCAATCGCGAACATTCTCACCCTTACCATAGACAGGCAATGACTTTCCGTGGCGAATATTATTGATGAACAACGGGATCAACTTCTCAGGGAACTGATAAGGTCCGTAGTTGTTTGAGCAGTTTGTCACCACCGTAGGCATTCCATACGTATCGTGATATGCCCTCACGAAGTGATCCGATGACGCCTTAGATGCCGAGTATGGAGAGTGGGGATCATACGATGTATCCTCGGTGAAAAATGTTCCATCGAACTCCAACGTTCCATAGACCTCATCTGTTGAGATATGGTAAAAACGCTTACCCTCATATCCATTTTCCGACCCCTCCCACGAGAGTTTAGCAGCCTGAAGTAGCGACAAAGTACCCATCACGTTGGTCTGAGCAAATGTGAATGGATCTTTGATTGAGCGGTCAACATGACTCTCCGCAGCAAGGTGGATCACGCCATCTATCTGATACTCAGCAAAAAGCTGCATCATACTCTCAAAATCGCAGATATCAGCCTTCACAAATTTATAATTTGGCGCAGACTCAACATCCGAAAGGTTTGCTAAATTTCCTGCATAGGTCAACTTATCAAGGTTAACAATCTGATAATCAGGGTATTTATTAACAAACAGCCTTACGACATGGCTACCGATAAAACCTGCACCTCCTGTAATTAGGATACTTCTTTTGAAACTCATGCTAAACTATATATTTTGATTTTTATACTTAATATTATCGTGGCATATGCACAAACCTACTCTGCTTTGGAATCAGCACAACGCGCTAATAACCAATCACTTACGAACCAAATATGCGACATATACGCCTTTTCGCACTACCCCCCCCCCACAAACACCTCTCACTGCAACGAAACTTATCCAAGCGCACACACTTCATCGGCAACAAAGGTAGCTAAAAAGGAGCGTTTCACCAACTATTATTGGTTATAAATATTCACAATTTAATATTGTAGCCCGTATTTGAATACAGATGTATACATAAAAGATGATAAACATCGCCGTTTTTGGAGATAAATTTGTACCTTTGCGGTGTGGAGTCTAGGGTCAACAACCCTACAACGCCATTCTGAGCAGAGTTCACAACACTATCAAACCATCGACTATGAATAGCTTTGAAGAACAAATAGAGAGAGAGATCACGGAGATATGCAACCATATGGCACCTCGCGTTACGCCCGAGGATCTGGTGCGTCTACGCGCCGCCTACGAACTTGCAAATGAGGCGCACGCCCTCCAGAAACGCAAGAGCGGAGAGCCATATATCATACACCCAATCGCTGTTGCTCGCATTGTTGCTGAGGAGCTAAACCTCGATGCTAACTCAGTTATCGCGGCGTTTCTTCACGATGTCGTCGAGGATACATCATATACTATTGGGGATATCCAGTCGCGCTTTGGCGAGGATGTGGCGTTTTTGGTCAACATCATCACCAAGCAGAAGAAGGAGCGTTATGAGATGTCGAAGCAGCTAGACAACTACAAGCAGATGCTCGACTCTGTGCAGTTTGACCTGCGCGCGCTGCTCATAAAGCTCGCTGACCGCCTACATAACATGCGCACCTTGGAGAGCATGCGTCCCGACAAGCAGATGAAAATCGCAGGTGAGACCGACTACTTCTACGCACCATTGGCTAACCGCTTAGGACTCTATGATGTCAAGACGGAGCTAGAGAATCTAAGTTTCAAATATCGCTGTCCTCAGGAGTATGCCATCATGGAGAGCAACCTCACTCTTGACGAGGAGAACAACCGCGAGTGGCTCACAATCTTCACCGCCAAGATCAACGAACTTCTTGAGGCGGAGGGTTTCAAGGCGCGCATAAAGGTTATCTACCGCATGCCATATAGCATATGGCGTAAGATGCGCAAGACGGGACGAGATTTCCACCATGTCGACCATCGCCACATCACGCGTGTGATCTTCGAGAGCGACTCATATTTTTCTGACAAAGATACATGTCTACGCATCTACTCGATACTCACCGACAAGCTCAAGGAGAAACCAGGGAGCTTCATCAACTATGTCGATGCACCCAAGGAGAATGGCTATCAGAGTCTACACGTCAGGTTGCTCAGCGACCGCGGAGCGTGGGAGGAGATACACATTCTATCGCAGAGGATGCTCCATAACTCACAGATGGGTTGCCAAGCAGATATTTCGCACAACAACGTCCAGAAGTGGATAGCTAAATTCAAAGCCGTACTTCAAGATATAGCATATCATCAGAATAGCGAAAACTATATGGAGAGTGTGGTTACCGCATTCTACAACGATGACATCATGGTCTTTACACCCCAAGGCTTGGGTATCATATTGCCATTTGGAGCTACGGCTCTCGACTTCGCTTTTGAGATACACAGCAAGGTGGGACTTCACGCGCGCTATGCTCGCATCAATGGCAGGTTGTGTTCAGTCAAGAGCCAACTTAGCAGAGGCGACTGTGTGGAGATAGCAACCAGCGGAGAGAGTTCTCCCTCGGAGGATTGGCTCGACCACGTTAAGACATACAAGGCGAAACGCAACCTCTACACCTACTTTAAGAAACAGAGACATATCCCCCACCACCGATGCCAATATTGCCAGCCTCTACCTGGTGGCGAGGTTATTGGATTCAAGGAGGATGACGGCTCTATCTCTGTGCACAAACGTGATTGTCGAGTTGCTATTGAGTTGGCGTCACAGAAGGGCGACTCTATCGTTGCTGTTGAGTTCTTCGAGGACAGAGATTTCTTGTTCCCCGTCAAGATCTCCATCAGGGCAGTCGACCGCTACCACCTTTTGAGCGACCTTATAGATTGCATCACCAACAAGTTGCAGTTGGGTATTGACATGCTCCACACGGAGACCGTAGATGCCATTGTGACCTGTTCGATCAACTTCTCAGTCCACTCGATTGGAGAGTTGCAACGCGCTATCGCCTACATCAACACCATTGATTGTGTCGATGAGGTTAGACGCGAGGAGATATAAATAATTTACACATAACAATTTACATGAAAAATTTCAAGCTCATTGAGCCATCACAACTCCCCGAGAGCGTCATCGACCTAATCGGCAAAGAGTGGCTATTGGTCAGCGCAGGCGACACAACGAAATACAACACAATGACAGCGAGTTGGGGAGCTGTGGGCTTCTACTCCAACAAGAGTGTTGCAACAATCTACATCCGTCCAGAGCGTTACACCTACGAGTTTATCGAGAGTAAGAGCCACTTCACGCTGACCATCCTCGAAGGTGGACATCGCGATGCCTTGGTCTACTTGGGCAAAAATTCGGGACGCGCTGGAGATAAGATCTCAGCGGCAGGTCTCACACCTATATTTACAGAGATGGGCAACCCAACATTCCAAGAGGCAAGAATCGTCTTGGAGTGTCGCAAAATATTTGGGCAGATGATGAGCGAGGAGAGCTTTGTTGACAAAGATATCTACGCCCAATGGTATGGTGAAGGTCACGGCAACCTCCACAAAATCTACATGGGAATTATCGAGAAGTGTTGGATTAAAGAGTAGGTTAACCCCTCTTATTGAGTCTGAGTAACAAGGATAAGTTTGGGGGCTTCGTGAAGCCCCAAAACTCGCCTTGTTACTCAGACTCTTTTAGCATCTCTGCAGCTGCATCCAACGCTTCATAAAACTTTGCGCCGAAACGTCTTGTGATGGCTGTTTGGAGCGATTTATAAACTGGTATTCCGAGCTTTTTACCATTCTCGCATGCCGAGCCACAGACACCCCAGCGGTGGTAGTTGAGAGCCACAGAGCCATTCGAGAGGTTGAGCAATCTAATTGGGTAGAGGTGGCACGATATCGGCTTGGGAAATGAGCACTCCCCCGCTCTCCACGCCTTCTCTATGGCGCACAGTGTCAATCCATTCTCCACATAGGCGTATGCGCACTCAGCGTCATTAACCAGAGGTGTTGTATAGTCTCCATCTGAGTCTACAACCATAAACCCTTGACGCTCAACCGCCTCAATACCCTCAGCGGTCATGTATGGTCGATAGGCAGAGTACTGCTCCTCCAAGATATCAATCTCCTCGAACTCCAAAGGAGCACCTGCATTACCCTCAACGCAACAGATTCCCTTGCACTTCGATATGTCGCATGCGAAACACTCTTGGAGCAGATCCATGCTCACAATCTTATCATCAATCTCGATCATCATACCTTTAACTCCTAACTTGACTTTTATAGGTATCCTCAATAGCGAGGTCGAAGAACTCACAAATGGTCATTCCTGCCGCGCGAATTTGCTGAGGCACAAGGCTTCCGCTACTCATTCCAGGGATTGAGTTAACCTCGATAAGGTATGGCTCACCAGCCTCCGTAACGATGAAATCAATACGCACAACTCCGCGACATCGACACGCCTTATACGCTGCAACGGTCATATCATTAAGACGTTGACGGATCTCCTCGCTGATTGGCGCAGGGGTGATCTCATCGGTCAAACCTGCTGTATATTTAGCCTCTGTATCGAAGAAGTCGCGCTTAGTGACCATCTCCGTGATCGGCAACAAGTACTCCTTCTCAGCTGTGATTAGGACTCCGCAACCCATCTCGCGACCAACAATAGCCTCCTCAATCAACACCTCGTCACCCTCCTTGAATGCCGCCTCAACAGCCACCTCAATCTCCTCGACACACTTCACCTTGCTCACTCCAAACGAAGATCCGCTAGCGTTAGGTTTCACAAAGATAGGCAACCCCAACTCCGCCACGATAGCCTCAGCATCGACTTTCGTTCCGCGCTCCAAGAATATCTCCTTAGCGAGATTGACGCCACAGCCTGCAACAGCTCTCTTGGTCGAGACCTTATCAAAGGTGATAACCGACGAGGTCATCGAGCATGACGAAAATGGAATACCCATCATCTCCAAGTAGCCCTGCAACATACCATCCTCACCAGGTGTACCGTGAATAATTATCAACGCATAGTCGAACTCGCGCTTCACACCATCCACCGTCAACGAAAAATCGTTGCGATCCATCAAGTACTCCGCACCCTCGGGCGAGGTATATTTCCACTCGCGGTAGTGAATATCAATCAACGTCACATCATACTTCTCGTGGTCGAGAGTCGACTCTATCTGTGCCGCACTCTGGAGTGCTATCTCGCGCTCCGAGGAGTTACCTCCTGCCAACAACGCAATCTTTAATCTCTTCATATCTCTATGGATTATATATATCGGTATATCTAAAAGCTAAAATCTGCTCTATCATTCTCTTATGCTCCTGCGCCTCACAATTCTCGGGCTCTAGCTCCAACGCTCTATTCAAGTCGTTAAGTGCCTCGCCATGTGCTCCGTGTCGCTGATGCCAACCTCCGCGAGCAATATAAAGCTCCGCTGTTGGCGACTCGTCGATCTCCTCGGTTAACCTAAGCAACAGACTCTCGGGACTCCACAGCTCCTTGCCCTTGATATACTCCGCGACATCACTGCACACCATACTCTGTATTGACTCGCCACGCATCAACGCCTCGCGAATCTCCGTAGATGAGAAGTTCCACAGTGGAGCATCTTTCAAGATATTGACCCTATCCAAGTGAGAGACAATCTCCTCACCTTCACGCGGATATACATATATAGAATAGTTCGCCAAGATCTCCTCATAGCTCCTCCACTTTATCAGCTGTCCAACTAAGTCGCCACCCATCAAGATCGAGAACGACATCTGATCGCCATAATTCTCGCTCAGGTGACGCAATGTATTGATTGTATATGATGGTCGCTCCAACAGAAACTCAACCACCGATGGTTTGATCCTCTCGGGGTGTCGGCTCTGGGCACACGCCCTCTCAACCATCTCGAAACGATCCATCTCGGGGGCTAGATCTCGACTCTTTTTGAGCGGATTGCGTGGCGATACAACCAACACAACCTCGTCACAAAGATCCCGATCTATGGCATATTCCGCCAAGGCAACGTGACCATTATGGATAGGGTTGAAACTTCCGAAATATAGTAAAACTCGACTCTTATTTGGCATTACGCGTATCTAGCTTATTTAAAAAAATTGGTGATGATCTCCTCTGCCTGAGCCACAGCCTCCGCCAAGGTGTCGTTGATAACAACATGGTCAAACTCACCCTGCTTGGTCATCTCAAACTCTGCGCGACCTACCCTCTTTTCGATAACCTCGGGGGCATCAGTAGCTCGATTTACCAAGCGACGACGTAGCTCCTCAACCGATGGAGGCATGATAAAAATTGAACACGCCACCTCGCCAAAGATCTTCTTAAGACCAATACCGCCCAAGACATCAACATCGAAGATTATCGTGTTGCCCTTGCTCCAGATACGCTCCATCTCGCACTTCAATGTGCCGTAGCATGTCCCTGCATAGACCTCCTCCCACTCTACAAACTCCTCAGCCTCGACACGCTTAGCAAACTCCTCTTGGCTCAAAAAATAGTATTCACAACCATCCTTTTCGACACCCCTAGGTGCGCGCGATGTTGCCGAAATTGAGAACTCCAATCGAGGGAATTTCTTCAACAACTCTGCAATTATCGTACTCTTTCCGCTACCGCTAGGGGCTGAGAATATAATCAACTTACGACTATTCATACATGTATATTATAGGATGTTAAGCACCTGCTCCTTGATCTTCTCCAACTCATCCTTCATCTTCACCACAAGGCGTTGGATGTTGGCGTCATTCGCCTTAGATCCCATTGTGTTGATCTCGCGACCCATCTCCTGAGCGATGAAACCCAACTTACGACCGACTCCCTCCTCCTCGGCTGCAACCTCTCGGAAGTAGTTGCAGTGGTTTGCCAGACGCACCTTCTCCTCGGTGATGTCAAACTTCTCGACATAGAAGATCATCTCCGCCTCGAAACGGTTGTTGTCAACCTCAATCTTCTGCTTCTCGATATGCTCACGGATGCGCTCCTTGACATTATCAATACGACACTGCTCAAAAGGGACAACTGCCGCCTTATACTCCTCGATTAGCTCCACACGACGCAACAGATCGGCAATCAAGATTGCGCCCTCCTGCTCTCTGAACTCATTAAGGTGAACAACCGCCTCCGCAACCGCCTGCTTAACGGCTGATAGCTCCTCGTCACTCACACCCTCATTGCGAGATGATACAACCTCGGGCATCTTCAACGCTGCCAAAACCGTAGCGTTATCAATTGCACCCTCGTAACCTGCCTCGCGACACGCCTCGACAATTTGGCGATAATACTCCGCAAAAAGCTCCTTGTTGATCGCAGTGGTACTCTCGATACCTGCCGCCGAAGTGACTGAGATAGAGACATCTGCCTTTCCACGACCAACCCCTTTAGATACGATATTTCGCACCTCCGCCTCCACAGAGCGATACGCGTTAGGTGATCTGAGCGAGAGATCTATCTGCTTAGAGTTGAGGGTTCTAATCTCTACGGTAATATTTTTGTTCTGTATTGCGACCTCGGATTTACCAAAGCCTGTCATTGATCGTATCATCAGTTTTCAAAATTTTTCACAAAAGTAATAAAAACAACGGTAAAAAAACTAAATATGCAAAAATGTAACAAAAAAATAGGCATAAGAGTACAATGTTAGAGATATTTAATTACCTTTGTGTCTCGAAAAGCGACAGAGGTGCCGTTTTCGGTGACACTTCCCAAGCTCTGGGAGGTGGCATTGGTTGTAAAAGCTACATATATAATTAAAATACATATCAAAATACCAGCTATGAAAAAGCACAATTTTAATGCGGGACCATCGATTCTTCCGCAAGAGGCTCTTGAGAATGCCGCAAAGGCAATTATTGATCTAAATGGCTCTGGACTCTCTCTGCTTTCGATCTCACACCGCACTAAAGATTTCGAAGATGTGCTAGGAGAGGCTAAATCTTTGCTTAAAGAGCTTCTCAACATCCCAGACAACTACAAAATCCTATTCCTTGGTGGTGGTGCAAGCACACAATTCTTCAACGTTCCAGCTAACTTCTTGGGCACTAAGGCAGGTTATATCAACACTGGTGTATGGTCAAAGAAGGCTCTTAAAGAGGCTAAGCTTTACGGCGAGGTTGTAGAGCTAGCAACTTCAGCAGAGGCTAACTTCAACTACATCCCTAAGGGAGTAGAGATCCCAGCAGATTTGGACTACGTTCACATCACATCAAACAACACAATCTATGGTACTGAGTACAAGACAGATCTTGACTCTCCAGTGCCTTTGATCGCAGATATGAGCTCTAACATCCTTAGCCGCAAGATCGACGTTACTAAGTACGCAATGATCTACGGTGGTGCTCAGAAGAACTTGGGTCCTGCAGGTGTTGCATTCGTAATCATCCGCGACGACCTTCTTGAGAAGACAGTTCGCGAGAACCCATCAATGGTTAACTACAACACTCACGTAGCTAACGACTCAATGTTCAACACACCTCCAGTACTCCCTATCTTCGTTCTTAACGAGGTTTTGAAGTGGGTTAAGTCTATCGGTGGAATTGAGGAGATCGAGAAGAGAAACGTTGAGAAGGCAGCTCTTCTTTATGCTGAGATCGACCGCAACCCAATGTTCGTAGGTACTGCAGCGACAGAGGATCGCTCTAACATGAACATCTGTTTCGTAATGACCGAGGGTAACGAGGCGTTGGCTCCAGAGTTTATGGAGTTCGCTAAGTCTAAGGGCATGATTGGTGTTAAGGGTCACCGTTTGGTCGGTGGTTTCCGCGCGTCTTGCTACAATGCTTGTCCTAAGGAGAGTGTGGAGGCGTTGATCGCATGCATGCAGGAGTTCGAGAATATGCACAAATAATCAGAGATAATACCTTATATATTATGAAAGTATTAATCGCTACGGAGAAGCCATTTGCAAAAGAGGCTGTCGACGGAATCACAGAGATTATCAAAGAGGCTAGCTACGAGGTGGCTTTGCTAGAGAAATACACTGAGAAGGCTCAGCTTTTGGAGGCTGTTGCCGATGCAGACGCTATCATCATCCGTTCGGACAAAATCACTGCTGAGGTTATCGCTGCTGCTAAGCAGTTGAAGATCGTAGTTCGTGCAGGTGCAGGTTACGACAATGTTGACTTGGCTGCCGCTTCTGAGCGTGGCATCGTTGTGATGAACACACCAGGACAGAACTCTAACGCTGTTGCTGAGTTGGCTTTGGCTATGATGGTATTCATGTCACGCAACCAGTTCACACCAGGTACAGGTTCTGAGGTTCAGGGCAAGACGTTGGCTATCCACGCTTACGGAAACGTAGGTCGCTTGGTAGGTTTGAAGGGTAAGGCTATGGGTATGAATGTTATCGCTTTTGATCCATTCATCACCGATCCAGCTATCTGCGCTAACGATGGTGTTGAGCAGGTAGGCTCTATCGAGGAGTTGTACTCTCGCGCTAACTTCCTATCACTTCACATCCCAGCTACTGCTGAGACTAAGGGTTCTATCGGCTACAAGTTGTTGAGCTCTATGCCTAAGGGTGCGACGTTGGTAAACACAGCTCGTAAAGAGGTTATCGACGAGGCTGGTATCATCGAGGCGATGACAGAGCGTACAGACTTGAAGTATATCTCGGATATCGCTCCAGCAGCTGCTGAGGAGATGGCTGAGAAGTTTGGCAAGCGTTTCTTCGCAACATCTAAGAAGATGGGTGCTGAGACTGCTGAGGCAAATATCAACGCAGGTCTTGCTGCTGCGCGTCAGATCGTTGGTTTCCTTCGTGATGGCGTGACAAAGTTCCAGGTAAACAAATAGTATTAAATACCGATAAAAAGGGTGGAGTGAAGTTCAAAGGTCATTTCACCCTTTTTTCTTATTAAAAGTAAAATATAGAAATGGTTAAGATCAAACCTTTTTGCGGAATTCGCCCTCCCAAAGCATACGCTGCCGAGGTGGCGTCTCGTCCTTACGATGTTTTGAACTCTGTGGAGGCTAAGGCTGAGGCTACGGAGCGTTCGTTGCTCCACATCATCAAACCTGAGATCGACTTCGACCCTATCGCTGATGAGCATAGCGCGGAGGTCTACACCAAGGCTGTCGAGAACTTCGCAAAGTGGAGAGCCGAGGGTTGGTTGGAGCAGGACAGCGAGGAGCACTACTACATCTATGCGCAGACTATGAATGGTCGCACACAGTATGGACTTGCAATGTGCTGTCACTTTGAGGATTACCTTTCGGGAGATATCAAGAAGCATGAGCTTACTCGTCCCGACAAGGAGGAGGATCGCATGATGCACGTTCGCAACCAAAAGGCAAATATCGAGCCTGTATTCTTTGCATATCCAGATAGCGATGCAATCAACGCAATTGTCGAGAAGTATGTTGCTGAGCATGAAGCGGACTACGATTTCACCGCTGAGGATGGCTTTGGTCACCACTTCTGGGTTATCAAGTGCGCGGAGATCAACGCTCAGATCACTAAGATCTTCGAGGGTATCCCAGCCTTGTATGTCGCTGATGGACACCACCGTACAGCTGCTGCTGCACGCGTAGGTCAGGAGTGCATGGCTAACAATGCGAACCACACTGGCGAGGAGGAGTACTGCTACTTCTTGGCAGTATCGTTCCCTGCGTCACAGCTCAGAATCATCGACTACAACCGCGTTGTTAAGGATCTCAACGGCATGAGTGCTAGTGAGTTACTTGCGGCATTAGAGGAGAGTTTCGTTGTCGAGGCTAAGGGTGCTGAGATCTACACGCCATCAGCGTTGCACAACTTCGCAATGTACTTGGAGGGTGTATGGTACAGCCTTACAGCTAAGGAGGGCACGTTTGACGATCAAGACCCAATTGGTGTTTTGGACGTTACGGTTCTTTCGAACCTAGTTTTGGATAAGCTGTTGGGTATCAGCGACCTTAGAACATCTAAGCGTGTGGATTTCGTTGGTGGAATCCGCGGCTTGGGAGAGTTGAGCAAGAGGGTTGATAGTGGCGATATGGCGGCAGCCTTTGCGTTGTATCCAGTCTCTATGGAGCAGCTCATCAACATTGCCGACACAGGCAATATCATGCCACCAAAGACCACTTGGTTTGAGCCAAAGTTGCGTTCAGGCGTTGTAATACACTCTTTTGAGTAGATCTTCAGAAATATATTACTTTAAAAAGTTGCAGTTCCGAAATATGGATCTGCAACTTTTTTATTGTTAAATGTTGTATTTCATTATATTTTACCTAACTTTGTAGGTGTATAGCGCAATTGTGTGCGCACACACCTAGACCAAAAAAACAACTAAACCTAATAAACAATGACCAAAAAATTACTACACACGCTGTTGGCAGTTGCGACCCCTGTGTCGGCACTTGTTGCAGCGGAGACAAAACCCAACATTTTGTGGATCATCACAGATGACCACCGCGCGGATGCGCTAGCTTGTTGGAACAAGGCAACCACAGGTAAGGCTGAGAGTGCTCTAGGCTATGTATCATCACCCTGCGTGGATAAGTTGGCTGAGGAGGGTGTTCTCTTTGTTAATTCATTCTGCAACAGCCCTGTAAGTGCTCCATCGCGTGCATCAATGCAGACTGGAAAGTACCCACACCACAATGGATTGCCAGATTTTAGATTGGCGCACAACCAGAATGACTTCGCTAACCCACTCATGGTGGAGGTTATGCGCGAGGCAGGATATAAGACAACGCACTTCGGTAAGTTGGGAACACGTATCTGCAACACGCCTGAGAAGTTGTCATTCGGCACAATCAAGATCTACGACGCCTCGGTGGAGATGGAGGGCGATTTGGCTCGCAAGGGGATCACCGATTGGGGTAAAGTTCCTGTATATCAGAAGGGTCAAGTTCCTGGAGAGCGTGAGGATTGGCACTATCCAGATGGAAGTACAACTTCGTACTACCTTAACAGAAAGAACGCTGAGCTAACCAAGGAGGATCTCAAAACTAAGGCTGAGTTCGATAAGAAACACTTCATTATTCGTGATAAGAAGGGTACTCAGGTGCTTGCAGGCGAGAGCCCAATGCCTACCGAAAAGACCCTTGATGGACGTATTGCTGAGGAGTTTATGACCTATATCACCAATGTTGACAAGAGCTACAAGACATTGAGCGGTCGCAACATGGAGGGAGCTAAGCCATCACAACCACAGTTCATCAATGTTGGTTTCCACTTCCCACACACGAGCGTTGTTCCATCTAAGGAGTTCCGCGACAAGTTCCTCAACAAGAACTACAACGTTCCTGAGCTTACAGACGAGGAGTGGGAGAAGATGCCTGCGCAGGTTCGCCAATGGCAAAAATCAAGCAGCCTCGACCACCTTAACGCTAAGCAGAGATTGCAGATTATCCGCGACTACTACGCATTCTGCGCAATGGGTGACAAGCTCATTGGAGATGTTGTAGATAAGTTCAAGAAGTATTGTGCTGATAACAAGCAGGAGTATTTGATCGTCTTTGCGTGCGGTGACCACGGTTGGCACTTGGGCGAGCAGGGAGTATCTTGCAAGGCATCGGGATATATCAAGAGTAACGAGACAGCAGTTGTCGTTGTTAGCTCAGACAAGAAAACATACCCTGCAGGCAAGGTTGTAACCGACTTTGTGGAGTATGTCGACTTCTACCCTACTTTTGTCTCTGCAGTAGGCTTTGATGCTGAGGATAAGCGTTTCGACTACTTGGATGGTCGTGATTTGGCTCTTACTGCTACAAGCAAGGTTGTGGGTCGTGACTACGTATTGGGTGAGACTAGCGTTTCGGGAGGTCCTCGCGCTTACCTACGTAGCAAGAACTTCGCATTCTCGATGAAGATCCGCAAGGATTGGCGTGCACCATCTGATAAGGTACGTCCAAATCAGGATATTATGTGGGGTCTTGAGGCACCACGTGAGGATGTCAGCATGGCACTGTTTGACTTGCGCGTCGACAAATCGGAGGTCAACAACGTAGCTTACACTAAGGAGTATGCAGAGTTGGCAGATTGGTTCCGCACAAAGTTGGGCAACATCGTCTTGGGAGATGGTCGCGTAGAGGTTAACTGGCCTGTAAAGAACGACTTCGAGGTGAGCAACTTCGCCAAGGGTAGCGACGACAAGAAGTTGGAGATCCCAAGCAAGCTAATCCCCGAGGTTAACACATCAAAGAAAAAGAAGAAGTAAAGCAATAAGTATTAATTAGAATAGAGCCACGGATATCATAGCGATATCCGTGGCTCTATTTTTGCTCTATTTAGACTACTGAGTCTATCTAAATGTATATACAAATGTCGCCATTACGTATGGTTGTAGGACGTTTGTTGTCGTGTAGTCGTAGTAGTTGCTACCCACTGTGCGACTAAATGCGCGGTTCTGATCCAAGATATCAGTAGCCTCGATCTTCAGCTCACCAGCGTTGTTTTTAAGGAACTTCTTACCTAGCGATACTCCCAAAAGGTAGTAGTTAGGGTCGTCCATCTCGATGCCTGTATAGCCCACATACGAGAACGAAGAACGTAGTGTGAAGCCCTTCCAGAATGTCCAACCTAGATTTGCTGTTGCTGTGTTGGTGGTGTAGTCGTCCGAGTCGGTGCTGTCGCCTGAGCTCAATGCGTAGCTCATAGATGACGAGTAGGTCACCGTGAAGTCGAGGTTCTCGCTGATATTACTTCCGATGATAACCTTTGGCACTAATGTAAGCTCGCGCGTATTGCTCTCCACGCCATCAAATAGCGTTGGAACGTTGGCGTAGCTTGTCGAGAGGCTAAAGTTGATGTTACTGCGGATAAAATCGACTGGGAAACCATATGTCAACATCGCTTGAAGCGAGTAGTAGCCATCCAAGTTGATTGGGGTGGTGTACTGCGCACCCTGCTCAACCACAACGCCTGAATCCAAGGTTATATCCTCAGTAGCAACAATTGTGTTGTCGGCAACGTAATCTTGACGAACGACAGCTCCCAGCATCGCTATAAAGCTAGTTCCTGTCTTAGATGTCCTCACGTAGCGGAGGTTTGCTGTATGGTTGATCTGCTGATCTAGCTCAGGATTTCCTGCCGATACAAAGAGAGGGTTTGAGTTGTCCACGATATCCGCAAGGTCGGTAACCGATGGTGTCGACGAATAGCTGCGATATCTGAACATGAACGAGTTCTCCTTATCCCTACCATAGCGCATGAAGATACTAGGCAAAACAGATAGGTATCTGTGGTCGTGAGAGGTCTCATAAGGTAGCGTTTGGTCGCCATTGAGGGTTGCCATCTGGAAGTCGACCTTTGCCATTCCCGACAAGCCTGCGAGACCAAAGAAACGGACACCAATACCCGCCTTTTGGGTCAAATAGTTGGTATCAAAAGCTCCCGATAGCGACTCATCTAGCTGATCGTAGAGGTCGTCAACCTCGTTATAGTCAAGCACCGACTTCTCGTAGTTGGTCTTGGTCAACGATGCCTCGTAGTTGAGCGAGAGCATCATAGAGCGCGTGAGAGCCTCCGTATACATCACATTTGCACGTAGAGTATACGATGGGGTGTCGCTCACCTTAAGCTGATCTGTGGTCGTTGTAGAGGTTACAGAGCCATCTGATGCCAACACCTGAGAGATATAGTCCGAGTATGTGTCGCTCTGGGTATTCGTCATCGAACCGTTCATCATGATCGAGAATGTGCGTCCCATCTTATTGAATCGCTTGCGGAAGATCAGCTCAGCACTCGCGCTGTAAGCATCTGTCTCCTTGTCGCTATTGCTATCAACAGTGTTTGTATCAACCCCATCTTCGATATTTGTACCATAATACGATGATATCGTCTCGTTGCTCTGGAAGCTAACCTTTGGAATAAATGTCAAGGTTGTGCTCTTGTTGATCTCGTAGTCCAATTTGGCGTTTACACGGTGGTTCCAGTTCTCCATCTGCGAGTTTGAATACTCGGTATAGGTCATCGGCAACGATGTCTCGAAGTACTCACGGAGGAGATCTGTCGTTGTTGTATTGTCCGATTGGTTAAAGAAGTAGCTACCTGTAAACTTCACCTTAGAGCCCCACTCATCCGTGTAGTTGAGACCAAAAGCGTTACTCGATGTGACACCATCCGTAGAGCCTACCATAAAGCTCTCAGACTGCTGACCAGGTCCTCCTTTGCCTCCTGGACCTCGCTTGTTGGTGTTTGCCGACATCACACCTGCCAAATCCTCCTGCGAGAAGTTCGTCTGGTTGACGTTGTTCGAGAGACCCAAGATAGATATACGTCTCGTGTTGTCGAAGATATTGACATTTCCGCCTGCCTTGTAGCGATCATCTGATCCGTAACCTGCGTATACCTCGCCAAAAGTACCTGTTTTAAAGCCCGTTCTTGTTGTGATGTTGATGGTCTTGATCTGCTCGCCATCGTCAAAGCCTGTAAACTCCGCCTGCTCGCTCTTCTTATCAAAGACCTCGATATTCTGGATGATATCCGAGGGGAGGGTTCTAAGAGCAAGGTTCACATCGCCCTCGAAGAACTCCTTACCATCGACCATAACCTTCTGCACCGTCTCGCCTTGCGCCTGTACCTCGCCACCCTCGACCACGATACCTGGCATTTTAGCCAAGAGATCCTCGGCAGTGCTACCCTTTAGCACCTTAAAGGCATCGGCATTGTATACCAAGCTGTCGCCCTGCTGAGTAGCACGTGTAGCGCGCCCCTTGACCACAACATCGTCAATCTGCTTAGAGTCAATCTTCATAGATAGGTTGACCTTATACGCCTTAGCCTGCTTCACCTCCAGAGGCTGAGAAATCGACTCAAGACCCACAAAAGAGCTTTCAAGAGTATAGTTACGCAGAGCAACGCCACTAAAGCTATATTGCCCCTTGTCGTTGGTCACAGCGTATTTATTGAGCTTGGAGTTGGGCTCAACGACCAAGCTCACCGTAACGTATGGTATAGGTTGCTGAGTACGTTTATTGGTCACCACGCCCGACACGGTTGCGGTAGATTGCGCCATAACACACAGCGGAGCAATCAACATTAAAATTGCTAAAAAGTACTTTCTCTTCATGATATTTAGGATTTTATTATATTAATTAGGTAAGCCCCTCAAAGCGTCCTAATTTAGACGCTACTCACTCTCCACGCTACAAATATAGGGACGGCAATCGAGATCATCAAACCCTGCGACACAAGTGGTGGCGAACGACCAAAATGTAGTGGCGAACAACATCGCAAAGATTTTTTTATCTCGCAAAAATCCAATATCTTTGCAACACCATTAATCATTATCGGCGTAAATCATTATTATGAAACTTACAAATAGAAACCTCACACTCACAATAGACCTATTCTTTGCGGTGGTACTGCTCCCTGCGCTGATGATGTTGCTACCTGTCGACAAGTGGATCGAGAACAATATGCTCCTCGTGGTGATGCTCCTAGGCTGG
This sequence comes from Rikenellaceae bacterium, assembly GCA_047173185.1. Taxonomy (GTDB): domain Bacteria; phylum Bacteroidota; class Bacteroidia; order Bacteroidales; family Rikenellaceae; genus Alistipes. Next base: position 84,920 of record JBCQVH010000003.1, on the reverse strand, counting down.
CTATACACAACATACGCAATCAACCGTCTCCTAACCGTGCCGATGCTATTTGGCGAGAGACGAAACCCAATAGTCGCAATCGCAATAATCGCAATATCGCTACTCATAGCCTATCTTTTCTCGGAGTATCAGCTCACATATAGCGGTGATAGATATTCGAAATTCGTCGAGTTCACCAAGGAGTTTAACCTCCCAGAGCCTCCCGATCGTCGACACTCGCCATCAAATCGAATACTCAAACAGGCGGCTTGGTTTCTATACGTTATGGTGACCTCGTTTAGCTTTGTCGTGGCTCTGCTGAGTGAGCTACACAAGAAAAATGAGGCGCAACAGAATATCCTTTTCGAGAAGAAAAAGGCGGAGCTAGCCCTATACAAAGCGCAGATAAACCCTCACTTCCTATTCAACACCCTCAACACCCTCTTGGGGCTGATTATAACCAAATCGGAGCGTGCCGAGGAGGCGTTCATACAGTTCACAAACATGATGAAATATATGTGTAGCAGTAGCACCGAGGAGCATGTAGCCCTTAGAACCGAAATCGAGTATATAGATCAATATATTGAGATTCAACGCCTTAGGCTCAACGAGAATACGTGTGTCAACTTCGACCACGAGGTGGACGTCAAAAGCTGTACAGCGCAGATAGCTCCCATGATCCTCATAACTTTTGTCGAGAATGCCATCAAATATGGGGCGTCGTCGCACGCAAAGAGCAACATAGATATTCGCCTCACAGTCAAGGATTCGCTCCTTGTATTGACCACATCCAACCGCAAGCACCAGCGCACCACCGAGGAGAAGGGTTCGGGCATAGGCATACAGAATTGTCGCAAACGACTAGAGATGCTCTACCCCTCCAACTTCACCCTATTTATCAACGAGAATGACGACAAATTCGACGTCTCGCTAACCATTAAACTAACCTAGCCATGAGGTGTATAGCCATAGATGACGAGCCTATTGCGTTGGCAATCATCGAACAATATTGCAAAAGATTTGGAGATATAGAGCTTAAGACATTCTCCGACCCAATGGTGGGCATCGAGTATGTGCGCCTCCACAACCCCGATATTCTATTTCTCGATATCGAGATGGGTGGCGTGAGTGGCGTGGAGCTAGCACGCACCATCCCAAAGGGTATAAGCCTCATATTTACAACCGCTTACGCCCAATTTGCGATAGATGGCTTTGAGCTAAACGCTGTAGATTTCCTCCATAAGCCCTTTGCCTATGCGCGCTTTGAGAGGGCGGTAAACAAGGCTCTACAACAGCTACAAACGCGCGAACAGCCTCAGCTAGAGAGCGAGATAACCGTCAAGGTGGAGTACCAGAGTATCAAGATCCCAATGGGCAATATACACTATATTGAAGCAATGGACAACTATATCCGCATACACGTTGATGGCTCTCGCCCAATACTACCTCAGATGAGCATGAAGCAGATTGAGGCACTCCTCCCCCACGACCAATTTATGCGCATTCACAAGTCCTATATCGTGGCTCGTCGCACAATATCGACCTTTAACAGCCGAAGTATAACAACCTCCTACGACAACGTCTCGTTGCCCATCGGGCGCACCTATCAAGCCGATTTTGGCGACTGGATAGCTAAAAATGAGTTATAGAGAGTCGCCCTCCCTATAACTCTCAAATGTATTATCAACATCAATTCATAGTCGGTGCTATCTTCTGGGCGTTGATTGCCTCTGTGACATCCAGCCCCAAAGCCATAGCGACACCCTCGCCATACGCCTTATCTGCCTGATAACAGTTGTAGATATGCCTCTGCTTAATCTTTAGCTCAGAGTCGCCCATAGCGCGCGCTGTATTGGTAAAGAGCATATATTGCTGATCGGGAGACATCAACCTAAAGAGATCTCCAGGCTGAGAGTAGTAGTCGGTGTCGAACTCGCGCTCGTTATAGTTGTAGGCGTCACCATGAAGTTTCAACGGTGGCTCTTTCAGCTCGGGTGAGTCGCTCCACTCGCCATAGCTATTTGGCTCGTAGCCTATGCGTGAGCCGTGGTTGCCATCCGTGCGCATCTGACCATCTCGATGGTAGGGGTTAAAGGGACAGCGAGGCTTATTTACAGGGATCTCCATGTGGTTGACACCTAGGCGATAACGCTGTGCATCGCCATACGAAAACAAGCGACCTTGCAACATCTTATCGGGCGAGAAACCTATACCTCTCACTGAGTTTATCGGGTTGAATGCCGCCTGCTCCACCTCCGCAAAGTAGTTATCTGGATTGCGGTTTAGCTCCAAAATGCCCACCTCCATAAGCGGAAACTCCCTCTGAGACCACACCTTGGTGAGATCAAACGGATTGATACGATAGCCCTCCGCCTGCTCCTCGCTCATCGTCTGGATACTCATCGTCCAACGTGGATAGTCGCCTCGCTCGATAGCCTCATATAGATCTCGCTGGTTGGACTCTCTATCCTTGGCGATGATAGCCTCCGCCTCGGCATCCGTCAAGTTTTTAATGCCTTGATGAGTGCGAAAATGGAACTTCACCCACGTGCGCATACCCTCCTCGTTTATAAGGCTATACGTGTGGCTACCATAGCCGTGCATATGTCGAAAAGAGGCAGGAATACCTCGATCGCTCATGGTGATGGTCACCTGATGCAGAGCCTCGGGAAGAAGCGTCCAGAAGTCCCAATTTGAGTTAGGGCTACGCAGATTTGTTCGAGGGTCACGCTTGACAACGTGGTTCAGATCGGGGAACTTCAAGGGGTCACGCAGAAAGAATACAGGGGTGTTGTTGCCCACGAGATCCCAGATACCCTCATCGGTGTAGTACTTCATCGCAAAGCCTCGAATATCTCGCTCAGCATCCGCCGCACCCCTCTCACCTGCAACGGTTGAGAATCGCACGAAACACTCCGTCTGCTTGCCCATCTCGCTAAAAATCGAGGCACACGTGTACTTTGTGATGTCGTTTGTGACGGTGAATGTTCCAAAAGCTCCTGAACCCTTAGCGTGCATACGTCGCTCGGGGATCACCTCACGGTCGAAGTGCCCAAGTTTCTCCAAAAGCCACGGATCTTGAATTAATAGAGGTCCTCTATGACCTGCTGATTGCGAGTTCTCGTTGTCGGCAACAGGACGCCCCGATGCAGTTGTTAATCTCTGTTTCATCTTTGTATACTCAAATTTAAATGGTGAATATACAATGTATGGCAACTTCTATGCCAAGAGAGAGGGATTAATAAACAACGCCGACAATGACAATCACTATCGGCGTTATTCGTTATTGGCGTTAACCTTTTACTTCGCTAACTGAATCTTATAGACTGTCGCAGCGTCGCCCTCCGCAGGCATCGCCTTGGGTTGCTTGATAGATAGCCCCTTATCGCTCATAGACCACTCTATCGCCTCATCACTGCCCAAGACGCTCACCGACTTAACCCTCAACTTTGAGGCTGGTGAAAAGGCTGTCAAATCGTGGCTTATCCCCTCCTTAGCCCAACCCAACTGCAAGGCGTAGACAATATTTTTCTTCTTGTCCATCGTGTAACGTATATCCTCAGCGCAGAGCTTATTGAAACCATATTTGATAGCTCCATACTCGTTCCACTCATCCGCAGGGTCACCCGTAAGTTTGGTTGTACCTTGACCATACTCAACGAATGGGCGCGTGCCATATATCGCCTCTCCATAGGGTTGCATCCAACGACCGATACCCTCCATCGCCTCGACCTGCTCCTCGGGGATTGTTCCGTCCGCCATAGGACCTGCTGAGAGCAACATAACGCCATTTTTGCTCACAACATCCGCCAACATCTTGATCGCCATCTTGGGGTCGATTGCGTTGCGTTTTGCGCGGTTAAAACACCAGTTACTGCCCAATATGAAGTCGGTGATCCAGACATCGGGGGTGATATCTGCCATCGTTGCGCGCTCGACATTGACAACCGCCAACTCCCTAGGGAAGAACTCGCCCTTGGTGTTCACAACGGCATCTACGCCCATCTCCTGCGCCTTATTGAAATAGTGTTGCAAGAACTTTCGGCGATACTCATCCTTGATATAACGCTGTCCAAAATCCATCCAGATATAGTCGGGGCAGAACTCCTCGATCACCTCATCCAACTTCGCTAACCACAGATCATTGGCGTCATCGTAACTCATTGTGCCATAGAGCTTTTTATACTTCGGGTCTTGCGGAACGAGGGTCTTGTCATAAGTTATAACATATTTATCTTTCTCCTCCTCGCTCTCCCACACAGGCATAATCTGCTCTGGAGCATCTTTCTTGTTTTTAGGGAAGAAGATATGGTTAAATCCGTGGTGGAATGTCGCCATAAATTTAAGTCCACGCTTGCGAGTCTCGGTAGCTATGGAGTCCACAACGTTGATCTTGGGACCCATATCCACCGAATTCCACTCGTTGACTGTGCTGTCCCACATTGAGAAGCCATCGTGGTGTTCAGCTATCGAGCCGACAAACTTAGCACCCATACCCTCGAACATATCGAGCCACTGAGAGGCACTAAATTTTGGTGCGCCATCCCACATATCAATGAAGTCGTGGTAGTGAAAATCCTTGCCATATGTCTCAACGTGGTACTCATATATATCGTGCCCCCACCCCTTATCACGGTCGGGCATATACATAAATCGAGGATACCACTCGGTGCCCCACGCAGGTACAGAGTATACGCCCCAATGGAAGTATACGCCAAGTTTAGCATCTGCAAACCACTCTGGAGTAGCCTTATGTTTTTTGAGGCTCTCCCAATCATCTGCGTATGGTTCGGCGGTCTGCGTTGTCTCTGCGCACGCCACCGCCGTAGCCATCATCGCCACCGAGGCAGCAATTCGAGTTAAAGTTCTCTTCATATTTAGTTAGTTTTAGGTTTCAATTGTTCGACAAGATACAAAAAAATAGACAAAATCCAAATTTCACCTTAGCGATCTAAGATTAAAAAAAAGGAAAATATGGCGTAACACATAGTATTATTTCGTTTTTTTTTGTAAGTTTGTTTCAGCGTAACGCATAAGCGTCGCCCATAGACCATAACCTTAAAAAACTTATACCAAAATGACTGATCCCAAAGATTGTCTCTATTGTCAGAACAACGAGCTCCTAAAGAGCCTTATGATTGAGTTTGCGCAACTCGACGCCTCGCGCGTATTCCTATTCAAGGAGCAGAGCTATAGAGGGCGTTGCCTCGTCGCTCACATCGCACACACCCACGACCTCAACGAGCTAACCGACGAGGAACGCAACGCCTTTATGGCTGATGTGGCGCGAGTAAGCCGTGCGATGCAGAAGGCATTCAACCCCGACAAGATCAACTACGGAGCATACTCCGACACCCTCTCACACCTCCACTTCCACCTCGTTCCGAAGTATGTTGAAGCTAAGGATTTCGGTGCTCTTTTCGAGATGAACCCCAAGCAGGTATATCTCTCAGACGAGGAGTATGACCAGCTCATTGCTCAGGTCAAGGCTCACCTATAAATGGTTAGGAGTCTTACCTCTATCCGCAGATAAATGTAAGACTCCTAACACTAACAAACCAACCTAATAAAACCTATAAACAACAATATTAAAAAAATAATTAAAAAGAAAGTAATCTAGCCGCTAACTGCAGATATGCCTGATCTGATTGAGGGTTCCACATCGTCGTAACTGTGATAGGAAGCGTGTAGCTTCCCAAAACTAGGTCACGAGATATCGCCATCGAAACATGAACAATGCCACTCTGCTCGCCATAAAAATTTGCTCTCTCTCCGCACGGGTTTATGGCAAACGCACCGCCTAGCCCAACATCCAAACGCCATAAATCCCGATTGTAAAGAGGATACTCCGCATAGCAAAATGTTGAGTATCTATTAGCACTATTGTCGCTGGTACGGTCGCGACCAAAGATCACTGTCGACCAACTCACCCTCAGAGGAAAACCCTCACCAAACCTATACGCCACCGTTGCATCCAAAAATCGCCCTGTTGTTGCGGCATCGTAGTTGAAGAACTCTTCGTTGTTGTAGGTCGCGTAATCCGAAAAATTATATGTATCCCACAACGCCAACGAAAGACCGCCAAGCGTATATGTTGCATAGTAGTTAAACTCCTTGTAGCTCCCCTGCGTATTCATACCGCCCCACACTCCAAGGCGGAAATTTTCACCCAATAAAGTCGTTGCGACATCCGTTGTGACAACCACCCCATCCGCAACCTCACCACCTCGCCAGAGATGGTTGGTTTGGATATTTGCCGATGCCTCGAATTGCGCATAGCTGGCTGTCGTTATGAGTGAGAGGAGAATCGAAACGACTACACCCCTTATCATACCTTCAGGTTGTCGGGCAACTGAGGCATAGCCCCATGTTGTGTACATACATATGCCGAGACTCTAACAGCGTGTAGATGCGCATCACGGATGCTCTTCCCCCCTAAAATCGACGTCACGAAAGTGGCTGTAAATGAGTCTCCTGCACCCACTGTGTCGGCAACCTCAACCTTGGGTGTCGCAACAAACGAAACACTATCCTTGGTAAAGACGTAACTACCATTCACTCCACACGTCAAGATCAAGATCTTGAAACCATACTTCTCGATCAACTTCCAACAGTTATCCTGCAAATCGGTAGACGATGTTCCAAAAAGGCGACCTATCGCAACCAACTCCTCATCGTTGATCTTCAAGATATTACACCTCCTCAACGACTCCTCAACACTCGCCTTGGTGTAGAAACCCTGACGCAAGTTGATATCGAATATCTTGTATTGATTATCACCCTCGGGCATGGCATCCAAGAAGCTATAAATCGTCTCGCGGGTCACTGAACTTCGCTGAGCCAACGACCCAAAGACTGCCGCCTGAGTCTGCTTAGCAAGTTGCTCAATATCAGCCGAGAAGTGGATATTATCCCACGCAACACCCTCTCTAATCTCGTACATCGGAATGCCGTTATTATCGAGTTTCACCTGCACAGTACCCGTTGGGTACTCCACACGTTGGATAAACTCTCCAATTCCCTTATCGCTGATATTCTCTAGCAACTCATCACCTAGCTTATCATCTCCCACAGCACTCACCACAGCTCCATTATATCCAAACTGCGAAGCGTGATATGCAAAGTTTCCAGGTGCACCACCAACCTTTTTTCCATCTGGAAGAACATCCCACAGGATCTCTCCCAAGCCTACAATATATCTTTTCATAACTACTCTAGCTCCTTTTCTTTAATGCGCGACCCAAAGATCGCATAGTACAAAATTACCAACTCACACGCAACAACCATGCTCCATGTCCACTGCCATGAACCCAACACGTCTGCCATTCCTCCCTGAATAAGTGGGAATATAGCCCCTCCAAAGACTCCCATCATAAAGACTCCCGACGCCTTAGAGGTGTAGACTCCAAGCCCTTTCACCGCAAGGGTGAAGATCGCACCCCACATGATGGAGTGGCAGAGACCCACAGCAACCAAAACCCATAGATTGTTTGACAAGATAGCAATTATTGTTAAAAGTATCGCGCCACATGCCGTAACAACCAGCTGAGTACGTGGAGAAATCTTGCGCGCAAAGCTCGACATTGTTCGTCCAACCATCAATCCTCCCCAGTAGAGTGTCGCCAACAAGGCAGGGATACCTAGATCCAAACCTGCGACAACAATTCCATCACGTCCAAAGAACGACAGCCCTCGCCCACTCTCAATCAACTCAATAGCGTGGAGGTTGACATTAACACCTATCGCCACCTCGGCTCCAACATAGAAGAATATCGCCACAACGCCCAATCTAAGGTGTCTAAATGACCAGATACTTCGCTCTGTCGCTGAGCTTTCGTTGCTGAATGTCCCCTCGATATCGGGAAGTCTCAGACGGTAGGTAACCAAGGTCACCAAGGCGATAAATGCTCCCATAACGATGAACGGCATAATCAACTGTCCCGACTCAACGCTATCCATCGGCACCCCTGCAAACATCACTCCCGTCACAAAGAATGGAGCAATAGTTGTTCCGAAAGAGTTGATAGCTCCAACGATGCTCATGCGCTGAACAGGCTGTGTATTTGGCAACTCATAAGAGGAGATATAGGGGTTGATAACCACCTGAAGTATCGCCGCCGAAGTACCCATCAAGAACGAACCGATAAGGAATACCATATAACCGTAAGGTATATAATCCTCGCCCACCATCACGCCATACTCTCCAAACGATGTCGCCATATATGACGCCAAAAGGTAGAAAAGTATCGCCGCCACCATAATAACCAATGCCCTCATAAGGGTCATCTTGTAGCCCATCTTATCGATCCAACGACCTCCAAGCGAGCTATTGAGTAGATAGCCCAAGAAGAAAAAGAACGGTATCAGAGTCACCAGCGTGTTACGCAACAGGGTGACATCCGAGAGAAACGCAACCTTCAAAGGCCCTTGGAACTGACCATTTACGGTTGTAAGAAAACCAACAATAAAATATATGAACGTAAGGATAGCAAACGGTGCTAACCCATATTTTGTATCTTTGCCCATGATCTCATCCTCCTCATCTTAGATGATCGTGAGAAGAGTCGCCATAGCACCCTCATTCGAGATCTTCGCAACCATATCGACATAGAGAGCTACAAACTGCTCACTAGAGGCAAGATCTACGCTACTGAATGGTGATGCTGCAAGGAACGCCTTAGGGTCGCTATCTGCGATAAGGTTGTTATCCTCCTCAGTCAACCAAGGCTCAAAGATGTCGTACTTAGCGTTGTTGTCGTCAATACGGTATCTTAGGTAGTGGCGGTATGATGCAATAAGGAACGCAATACGTGTCATGTCGTCGCCATTCTTCACCATCTCCGCTGCGATAGGCATAACGTATACTGGGAACTTCGACGCTCCATCACCGCACAAACGCGCAATCTGGTCGCTCACAGCAAGGTTAGCAAAACGCTCCAACAATGTCTTTTTATATAGCTCCAAATCTGTATTCTCAGGTGCTGGAACATAAGGGGTAACATCCTTATCCATAAAGTCGCGGATGAACTGCCAGATGTTTCTATCTCTCAAAGCTGCGTCAACCTTGCGATATCCCGCTACAAACGATGGGTATGACAAAAGGGTGTGCGAAGCGTTCAAAAGGCTAAGCTTCATCTTCTCGAATGGATCGACATCGCTAGTGAACTCAACGCCTACACGCTCCCATGCTGGACGTCCTGCGATGAAGTTATCCTCAACAACCCACTGGATGAAATCCTCGCAATATACTGGCGCGCCATCGTGAGCATCCAAAGTCTCGTTGATACGCTCAACATCTGCTGGAGTTGTTGCAGGGGTAATTCTGTCGACCATGCTATTTGGAAATGTGACGTTTGTTGACATCCACTCCGCTAGCTGAGGATCTTGCTTTGATACAAAAGCGTTGAACACTCGCTTACATGTGTCGCCATTGTGCTGGAGATTATCGCATGAAAGGATTGTCACAGGAGCTCCACCATTTGCTACACGACGACGCAAACCCTCGGCAACATATCCAAAGACAGTCTTTGGAGAGAGTGGGTTGTTGAGGTCGTTCTGGATAGCCTCGTTCTCGTAGATAAACTCACCCGAGCTCTTGTCTGTATTGTAACCACCCTCGGTGATTGTAAGTGTAATGATACGGATCTCAGGGTTAGCAACCTTGTTGATGATCGCCTCAACGTCATCACCGCTCCAAAGAAGCTCAACAAGTGAACCGATCTTGAAGATCTCATTCACGCCGTCACGTCCACATACTGTAAGCGTATACTGACCCTCTTGACTCTTCAACGTGTTATACAACTTCTCATCTTGTGGCATTAGCATTGCTCCACAGATACCCCACTGCGACTGATCCTCAGAGCCAAGAAGCTCATTAGTGTAGTACTGTAGGTGTGCGCGGTGAAAGTTACCAACTCCAAAGTGAAGGATAGATGTTTTGATCTTCTCGCGAGAGTAATTAAAGTTATTCGTTTTCATAATAGTAATAGTTTTTGAGTTATTAGTTATCACAAAGATAGAGGCTAGCACCCCCTAAATGCAACAATTACTGTTCAAAAAGGCTCTGCAAACGTTCCCGCAAACGTTCCCAAAATCTGCAAACGTTCCCAAAGGTTGAAATATCGGAAAAAAGTATTACTTTTGCATCTAACCAAACCTTATACTTCATATTATATATATATCATGAAACGTACAACAATAAAAGATATAGCCAACTACTTGACCATATCGGTCTCGACAGTATCGCGCGCCCTCACCGACGACAAGAACATCCGTAGCGAGACCAAGGAGAAGGTGTTGGAGGCTGCCAAGATCCTTGGCTACAAGCCAAACCCAGTGGCTACAAACCTTAAATATGGACGTACCAACACCGTTGGAGTCATTGTCCCTGAGATGATTACACCCTTTGCCTCGCAGGTTATTGGAGGTATTCAGGAGGTTTTGTCGCCCCAAGGTATCAAGGTCATCATTGCTGAGTCACACGAGTCGTGGGAGTACGAGCGCGAGAATATAAAGAACATGGAGCGTTTCATGGTGGATGGCATCATCGTCTGCATCAGCGACTACCAACAGAACCTTGACGAGTATCAGCGTCTCCAAGATTCACGCATGCCGTTGGTATTCTTCGACCGCATACCCCACTCGATGGAGGTGTCGCAGGTTATTGTCGACGACTACTACAAGACCTTTTTCCTTATCGAGCACCTCATTCGTTCGGGACGCAAGCGTATACTATATATAAATGGCTCTGACGCTGTATACAACTCACACGAACGCGCCAAAGGTTACCGTGACGCAATGAAGAAGTTTAAACTCGATACTCCCAAGGTTCAGCTCCACATCAAAGGGATGGGCTTTGAGGATGGAAAATATGCCGCTGAACAGATCGTGGATCAAGGTGTTGAGATTGACGCTATCTTCGCCTGCACTGACACCCTTGCCATCGGAGCGATGAATAGACTTCGTGAGTTGGGTCGCTCTATTCCCAATGATATTGCCATTGCGAGCTTTTCGGGGACGATTCTAGCCACTATCGTTACCCCTCAGCTCACCACCGTAGAGCCACCACTGCACCAGATGGGCGTCGAGTCGGCAAAGCTCATCTTGGAGAGGATCAACAACTTCACATCTCCCGTTCGCTCCATCGTCCTCGATGCAACCATGCACCTCCGTGAATCCACAGAGGGTAATGATTAATCATTATCGGCGTTAATCATTAATCATCAATAGCCTCCTCCTAGAGCCTTATAGAGAGTCACGTAGCTTGATAGCTGACTACTCAACAACGAGGCGTAGGAGAGCTGTGCGGAGAAGTATTCACGCTGAGCATCAATAACATCTAAGTAGCTCACCTCACCAGCTTTATACAGTTCGGAGGTGAACTCTTCGTATATACGATTTGACTTCACCAGCTGACTCTGCCCCACCCTCTGGCGTGCATATGACTCTACGCCAACGAGTGCCGACTCCACCTCGCTAAGGGCTGTGATGACGCTATTTTCATAGGAGAGCAACGACTGCTCACGCTTCTGCTTAGCGATCTCCACAGCGCGCTTATTGCGCCCAAATGTGAATATTGGCTGCACGATATCGAGCGTTGCCGTCCACCCAAATGGATTGCCTCGAAATAGATCCTTGACCGTGGAGCTTATAAGTCCCCCCTCGCCCGTGAGGGTCACCGTAGCAAAGCGGTTAGCTATCGCCACGCCAACATCTCCATATGCCGCCTCCAAGGTGTAGTAAGCCTCTCGAATATCGCGCCTACGCATTAGCAGAGCCGATGGCAACCCCACTGGAACCTCCTTTGGGATGTCGTAATCCAAGAGCTTTCGCCCATCCACGGAGATATATTTAGGATTATCTCCAAGCGTTGTGCTGAGGCTCATTATCGCCTGATTGCGCGCCATACGGTAGCTCTCCACCGCCACCTGAGCCGTGGCAACAAGTGCGCGATTCTGTGCCAATGTGAGGGCTGTTGCCTCGCCATAGATCGCCAAGAGAGAAGTCAAGGCGAACGCCTCCTTGCGCAACGTCAACGTCTGCTCCGAGATCCTTAGCGAGAGGTCGTACTCCAAAATCGAGAAGTAGGCTGTAGCGACCTCCGCCACCAACGACATCTTCATCGCCTCCATATTCTCACGCTCAGCCATCATCTCGGCACGTGACGCCACGGCGGCGTACCTCAACTTCCCAAATAGATCTAGTTCCCAACTGATTGTTGGCTCTATGGTGTAGCTCTGAACTGTCGACTCCGATGGTAGCTTTTCGCCCTCCGCCTCTTTGTCCAACGAAAAGGTTGGAGCGAGAGCGGCGCGAGCATTTTTGAGTTGTAACCTCGACTCCACAACGCGCGAGTAGAGGATCTCCAGATCGCGGTTGTTCTCCAACGCCACGCTCACCAAAGAGTCCAACATCGGATCTGCAAAGTTGTGCCACCAGCGAGGGTCAACCTCCGCATAGATATCCGTGAATGGGGTTGTGTTGAGATACTCCGCAGGCATCTCCACCTTAGGCTCGACAAATCGCGCACCCGAACACCCCACAGCACCTATATAATATAGAGCAGATAGCCCTACCCCAAAGATTTTAAACCAATTTTTCATCTCTCAACTCCTTATCTTTAGCCTCTCTACGTTGGCGCACAGCCTCGAAGTTGCCCACCTTAGCAACCAACATATAGAGTGCAGGGTATATAAATATTCCAAAAATTGTCGCAACGGTCATACCGCCCACCAGAGCCACGCCCAGCGTATTCTGAGCAACCTTGGTTGGACCTCCAGCAAAGACCAGAGGCAAGACTCCCAAAACAAATGCAAGAGCGGTCATCAAGATTGGACGAAATCGCAACTTCGCAGCCTCCATCACCGACTCCGCAACCCCTCGCCCCTGCTCGAAAAATAGCGTATTGGCATACTCCACAACCAAGATCGCATTCTTCGCGGAGAGTCCAATAAGCAAAATCAGCGATATCTGCATGAAGATATTATTGTCAAACGACGGGATGAAGTGGTGTGCCAACCAAAGCAGTGCAGCAGCTCCAGAGGCTGCAATAGGGACACCCGTAACAACTGCCAATGGCAACGACCAACTCTCGTACAACGCCGCAAGAATAAGGTAGACAAAGAGAAAGGCGATGACGAATGCTCCCATTCCACCCGAAGATCCGTTACGCTCCTCGTAGGACATGCCGCTCCATGCGATACTCATATCCTTGGGCAGGATGGTATCCGAAAGCCCCTCCAGAGCCGCCATAGCCTCGCTATTTGAGTAACCCTTGGCGGTATTGGCATTGATCGAAACAGACCTATAAAGGTTAAACTGTTCGATATATGCAACGCCCGTAGTGTCGACAACCTCGACAAACGCCCCCAATGGAACACTCTCGCCACTAGAGTTTTGGATATAGAATCTGTTGATATTCGACTTCTCTTGTCGATACTCCGCCTCGCTCTGGATATAACACTCATATATCTGCCCAAAGCGGTTGAAGTTATTGATATATGTTCCACCCAAGAAGGTGCTCAGAAGTGTATTTAGCTCCGTGAGGTCGACACCCTCCTGCATCGCGCGGTTACGGTCAATAAGCACCATACGTTGCGGAACGTCATCGCTGAACTGAGTCGTTAAGGATGAGATTTGAGGTAGTTTCTTCGCCTGAGCAATAAAGCGTTTGGCATTCTTGGCGATGTAGCTCGTTGGGTTGCCCCCTCGATCCTGAACCACAAGCGACAGTCCCGACGCTGTTCCCAAACCAGGGATGGCTGGTGCTTGAAAAGCAAACGCCTCACCACCCTGCACCGCGAAGTAGATCTCGCCATTGAATTTGTCGACCAGCTCCCCTGCCGACATTTTTCGCTTGGAGTAGTCGACCAACTGAACAAAGAGGATTCCGCTGTTGGTGCTCTCCACCTGCGACAACATATTAAATCCTGCCAACGAGGCGACACTCGACACAGCATCCGACCTCCTCACGACATCGCGGATCTCCTCCAAAACCTCCTCGGTTCGCTCCACAGAGGCAGCATCGGGAAGCTGAACGGCAATCATAAAGTAACCATCATCCTCTTGGGGCAAAAATCCCGTCGGCAGTGCCCTCATTGAGAAGAATAGACCTGCGCCAAAGATTGCAATAAAGAGCAACGCTCGCGCGGAGTGGCGCGTAAATGTTTGTGTAAAACTAAGGTAGCCATCGCGTCGTCTCGAAAACCAACGGTTGAACGCTCCAAAGAGTCCGCTCTTTTTCTCCTCGCCACTACGCAAAATTATCGAACACAGCGCAGGCGAGAGGGTCAGCGCATTGAATGCCGAGATCAAGACCGACAGCGCGATAGTAACGGCAAACTGCTTGTACAACTCGCCCGTGATACCTGCGATAAAGGAGACTGGAACAAAGACCGCTGCCAACGACACCGAGGTTGCGATGATTGGTGACGACACCGCTCTCATCGCCTCGCGCGTAGCCAACATCGGAGTTAGCCCCTTTGCGATGTTGACCTGCACAGCCTCAACAACCACGATGGCGTCATCCACAACAAGTCCGATAGCCAAGATCAACCCCAACAGCGAAAAGACATTGACCGACAGCCCTAGCAGAGGGAACAACATAAACGCTCCAATCAGCGAGACGGGGATTGCCACCAACGGAATCAACATCGCCCTCAGCTCCTGAAGAAATATAAAGACAATCAATATCACCAACCCGAGAGCCAACGCCAAGGTGAAGATAATATCTCGAATACCCTTCTCGATAGGTTGCGAGGCGTTGATAACCGCCTCATAACCTATGCCGTCATAGAATCTCGCGCTCAACTCCTCCATCTTGGCATCTACGGCACTGCCCACACTCATGGCATTACTACCAGGGGCTTGGCTCACAGCAATTATGGCGGCTGGGTTGGCGTTGAATTTCGAGATACCTCCGTAATCCTCCGACCCTAGTTCGAGACGCGCGATATCCTTCAACAGCAGACTGCTACCATCCGACAGCGTCTTGATGATGATATCGCCATACTCCTCCGCGCGGCTGATGGGTTCAGGAAGTGTAACAGTATATGTAAACTCTGTCTTAGAGCTATTGGGCTCAGCCCCCAATTTTCCCGATGAATGGACGCCACTCTGCGCCTCCACAGCATCAACAATCTCGCTCAGCGTAACACTATAATATTTGAGTAGTTCGGGGTTGACCCAGATGCGCATTGCGTAGACGCCCGAACCCAACACCTGCACATTACCAACTCCGTTGATCTTCAACAGCTCATTTTGGAGGTTGATAGAGGCGTAGTTCGAGAGAAAAAGATCATCGTATCGACCATCGCTATAGAGCGCGTAGACCATCAAAAAATCGCTATTCGACTTGGTGGTCGTAACCCCCTGCTCCGTTACGGAGGTGGGCAACAGAGCCGTTGCCGTAGCGACATTATTCTGCGTAAAAACAGCATCCATATCGGGATCAGAACCCACGGCAAAGGTGACATTTATGGTCATCGTGCCATCCGAGGCACTTGTACTCTGCATATATAACATATCCTCGACACCCACAATAGCATCGCCAATAGGGGTTGCAACAGCCTCATCCACAGCCATAGCATCCGCCCCCTGATAGTATGCCGAAACTTGAATATTGGGGGGCGTGATGTCGGGGTACTGCTCCACAGGCAACCCACTGAGAGAGATAGCTCCAAGGATAACAATGATGATCGAAAGCACAAAGGCAAAGATCGGACGACGTATAAAAAATTCAGACATAAGGCGCGCTATTTTTTGGTTAGTATCGGTTTGATAGTCTCACCATTGTGCACCTTTTGTAACCCCTCAACCAAGACCCTATCTTGCGGATTGAGCCCCGAGAGAACCTCCCATAGCGTGCCGTGTGTCTCGCCAAGCGTCACCGCCCGATAGCGCACAACACCCTTAGCATCGACCGTAAAGACCCCATTTGACCCTTGGGTTTGCATCACAGCACGCGAGGGTATCAGCATCTTTTCGCGCATACTACCCAAGTCTGCCTCAACACTAACATACTCACCCGACTTCAAGATCCTCTCGGGGTTGGGGAACAACACATAGATAACCACCGACCCAGTTTCGCTATTTACAGCGCGCTCAGTGAACTTATACGCCCCCTCATAGGGATATAGCTCACCCGAGGATAACCGCATTCTAATATTCGACAACAGATGCTGATTATCAAAGAGTTGCACCCCGAGAAACTCCTGCTGAACAAGCGTAAGATAGATTCTCGCAGGAATAGAGAGGTGAACATAGATAGAGTCCAAATCCGATATTGTGTTAATTATCTCATACTCCGTACCCACGCCGACATACTCCCCCACAGAGCCGTTTGTAGCCCCAATAATTCCATCGAAAGGCGCGTAGAAGTCGGTGTAGGAGAGGTTGGTTTGAGCACTCCGCAGAGTCGCCTTGGCACTCTTAACATCCGCGGAGGCTTGCAGAAGATCTGCCGTGGCGGAGTCCAACGAACTTTGACTTATTGCGTTTCGCTTGGCGAGAGGCAGATACCTATTATATGTATTTTGAGCATTCACCTTCTGAGCTATTGCCGAGGCTACCGACGCCTCTGCCGAGGCAACATCCGCAAGGTACTCATCCTGCTCAATGGAGATTAATCGCTGCCCCTTGCGCACAGGCATACCCTCCTCATAACCTATCTCGCGCAGATATCCAGCCACACGAGGCTCTATCTTTATCTCTCGAAGTCCATAGGTTTGGCAGGCAAACGTCATGGTCGAGGCGATAGCTCTTTGGATAACCTCCGCAACCTCAATTTCGAGAGGTGGAGGGGTCTTGCTCATCTGCTTACTGCGGTGCGATTTGTGACCACACCCCACAGCAAAGAGGATCATTAACAACATTATTCTTCTCATAGCGCGTAAAATTGATTTTTACACTATGAGGGTCAAATTTCGTACCATCTTTAATATAATAACAAATGCCGATAATCTTTCAATTATCGGCATTTATCACTATATATTAAATATTTGTCCTACTTCTTTGGACCATAGCCCTTAGCGCGTGGAACATCATCCTCATACTCGTAGTTCAAACCATCCTCTTGGACGATAGATGGGAAGTAGCGGAGGTAGTTACCGTTGGTATACTTCTGGATCGAAGCACTCTCCTCTTTATGCATCTTATTCATCACGAGGGTAGCCTCCTTCTGATCTCCAATAAGGAAGAAGTACTCATTCGCCGACAACTCCTTGCCGCTCTTGTCCTTAAGAGACATCTCAACATAGAACTTCTTCTGAACGCCCGAAAGGACATTCCAACTGATATCTGTGAGCTTGAATGCGCAGTTCTCACCAACAGACTTAACATCGAACTTCTCACTCTTCACAACCTTGCCCGAGTCATCCTTAACGCTCATCTCAACCGTTAGGTTCTTGTGAGTGTCGTAGAGGTCGTTGATGATCCAGATCGCACCCTTGAAGTTCTCATCCGTGTGCCAACGTCTACGTGTGAAGTCGAGGTTGACAAGAAGAGGCTGATAAGCACGCTTAACATAGTCGTAAGAGAGCTTCTTCTCTTGGTAGCCATCCATGATACCCCACTTCATATCTGGCCAATATGTCATCCAGTGGCAAAGTGCGATACCGCTTAGATTTGGTTTCTGGCGACGGAAGAACTCAACACCATTCTGGAAGATGACACCCTGCGTAATCTGCGTAGACTCCACAAACTCCTCCAAAGACTTATCTGCCATCTCCTCACCGAAGATATCGTAGTTCTGCATACGTAGCTTATTAAGGTCTGCCCAGTGGTGTCCCCAGCTAGGTCCAGGAGTCCAAAGCTCATTCTCAGGAATGAACTTCTTCAAGCTCTCAACCGATGGAACAGAGGTGATTGCGAACTCTGGAATGATTGGGTACTCCAAACGACGATACCAATCCTCAGCCAACCAGCGACCCATACCGTAGAAGTATGCCAATGCGTGGTGAGCCTCCTTTTTCTTATATCCAGCCTCGTATGACGCCTCGCAGGTCATCGGTGAATCTGGAACGTAAGGGATAGGAATATACTTCTGCAAAGAGTCACCAAGACGCAACAAGAAGTCATTAGCGAACTTCGCGTCACGAGTACGCAAGAAGTACTCCTCGCCACCCTCCATCATAATCAACGATGGGTGGTTACGACGCTCCTTAGCCACTGCAACACCGCTCTCGATGATCTTGTTAATCTTCTCAGGCTCACGCGTAATATTACCCGATCCTAGAGGAATCATATCCTGCCAGATCGAAAGACCCAAAGAGTCGCAAATCTCGTAGAACTCAGGGATCTCGGGGTTGTGCCATCCAAAGATACGGATATTGTTAAGGTTAGCCTCCTTAGCCGCTACGAGCAACTTCTCGTAAGTACCTGGTGCTGTACGGCCAACGAAGATGTTTGGAGGTCCACCCCAACAAGCTGAACGGATGAAGATTGGCTTACCATTGATAACCGTTGTACGTGGGAATGAGACATCTACACCCTTCTTAAATCCTGGGTTCCAAGCCGATGTGATCTCACGAATACCGAAGTTAAAGATCTCGGTGTCGTGGTTTGTCTTACCCTCGTTAACTACGATAGATGCCTTATAAAGATTAGGTTTACCCATATCCCAAGGCCACCAAAGCTCAGGGTTCTTCACTAAGATATCCTTAGTTATTGTATGCTTACCTGGCTTAGCGTCAACTGAGAAGCGAACCGTCTGAGGCTTAGACTCAAAGTTCTTACCCTCGATTGTCGCCACCACATCAAGCTTCTTAGTCTCAGCTGTAGAGTTGTTTAGGGTCACCTCCATAGATACGTTAGCCTCCTTGTAATCCTTGCTGAGCGTTGTACGCGCAAAAGCGTTGTCGATGTTGACATTACCGCTCGACACCATACGAACCTCACGGTAGATACCAAATGGGATCAAATCGCGCCAATAGTCGCCAAACCAAGGGGTCTTAAGACCAATAAGCTCTGTATTAATATGTGTAGGTGGGTTTAAGCGCACGAAAAGCATGTTTGCACTTGTACGAGTATTCTTTCCTACGCGAATCTTATCCGTAACATCGAACTCGAAGCCCTCGAATGCACCCTCGTGCTTACCCAAGTAGTGACCATTGAGCCACACATCACAGCTATAATCTACACCATCGAATTGGATACGCACCTTCTTATCCTTCATATCTTGGCGAATGAAGAACTGCTTAGTATACCACCACTCGTAGTGTTGCACCCACTGCGCCTTAAATGAGTTCTGACCGAAATAAGGATCCTCGATAACCCCCGCTTTCCAGAGGTCTGTGTAGATGTCTCCAGGGACTTTACCTGGTAGCCACACCGATGTTTCGAGATCCTCGGGATAGATCTTGTGGATGTTTCCTGGCACTCCGCCACCGATAGGCATCATCTTGATCTTCCAGTTGTACCCCGAGAGGTCCTGAACGATCTGCCCATTAGCGATACCCGACTCCAAAAGTCCTGGTTGCGCCTGAGAGCTGAGAGCCGTACAGAGAGCGAAAATCGACAACACACCTCTTTTAAGAAGCTTGCCGAACTTTGTTTTCTGCTTGTTCATTGTTTTTGTTTGGTTTTTGGTTTATTTATTTGCTTTTGTGTTCGCACACATTAACCTTACAAAGGTATATATTTATTGCATAATAACAAAACAATAGATTGTTATTAACGAAAAAAATACTACCTTTGTACTACTAACTCAAACCTTATTAATAACCTAATGATGAAAAAACAGTTACTAGCATTAGCTCTACTCTGCGCTCCTCTGGCAACCTCACAGGCTCAAATGTGGGATGAGAGCGGTATCGAGTGGAAAGAGAAAGAGATGTGGGACAAGGCACGTGAGCACAAAGTACCCGAGTGGTTCATGGATGCCAAATTTGGTGTATACTTCCATTGGGGAGTCTACTCGTTTATGGGTCAGGGTGAGTGGTACTCGCGCCATATGTATGACTCAATACCTAAGGGTTTTGGTATGAACGTCCGTCCTCACCACATAGAAAAATATGGCGAGAATGTACACTACCACCACTTCTTCCCATTCTTCACAGCCGAGAAGTTCGATGCCAAGGATTGGGCACAGCTATTCAAAGAGGCTGGATTTAAGTTCGCAGGTCCTGTGGCAGAGCACTGCGACAACTTCTCAAACTGGGACAGCAAGGTCAACAGATACAACACCGTTAATTACGGACCTAAGCGCGACATCGTCGGAGAGCTAGAGAAGGCTATCAAGGGCGAGGGGTTGAAGTTCGTTACCACATTCCACCACAGCTGGGAGTGGGGTTGGTACAACCTCTGGAGCGGTCGCATCGACAACTCAGATCCTGAGTTCCGCGACTTCTATGGTGAGTACACCCCCAAGGAGACATTCAATAGCTTCACATCGACGCATAAGCACGCCGCTAGTGGGCAGTTCTATGGCGAGGTTAAGCCTCAATATGCCCCATCACGTCAATTTGTCGACACATGGAAGCACAAGATCTACGAGGTAGTAGATCGCTACGAGCCAGATTTGTTGTGGTTCGATAGCCGTCTATTCTTGTTGCCAGAGGAGGATCGTGCCGAGATGGTCAACTACTACTACGACCAAGCTAAGAAGAACAACCAAGAGGTGGTCTTGACATACAAAAACCTCGACCTTCCTGTTGGCACTGCGGTGATCGACCTAGAGCAGGGACGTATGAACGACAAGACCGACTACCCTTGGCTCACAGACTCGTCATACGCGTGGTATGGTTGGAGCTGGAAGGCTGATCTTAAAAACAAGACTCCCGACCAGATTGTTGACGAGCTTATCGACATCATCAGCAAGAACGGTTGTTTGATCCTCGGCATCACACCGACATCTACGGGAGTGATCCCTGCGGAGCAACGCAACGGTATGCTGGAGGTTGGTAAGTGGCTCAAAGTCAACGGAGAGGCTGTCTATGGCACACGTCCATTCGTTGTCTATGGCGAGGGTACAACTAAGCTCAAAGAGAATAATTTTGGTGGCGTTCAGGCGCGTGGCGTGAAGTTCACCGATACAGATTTCCGCTACACAGTCAAGGGCGACAACCTATATGTTACACAGCTTGCACCATCTAAGGCAGGCTCTGAGTATCTACTCAAAGTATTGGCTAAGAGCAAGAAGGGTGCAGCGCGCAACATTGAGTCTGTGACACTTCTAGGCTCTGACGAGAAGATCGAGTGGGAGCACACTGCGGCAGGTCTTAAGATCAAGGCGGCTCAAAAAGCACCATTCACCGAGGCTATAGTATATAAGGTAAAGCTTAAGTAGTACTGATACCAATAATGATTAACGCCGATAATGATTAACAATTAATCATTATCGGCGTTAATCATTAATCATTTTTTTGTACATTTGTCACCAAAGGAGGTGATGATGAAAAAACCAATTATTGGAGTTCTCCCACTGTGGGATAACCAAAAGAGCAGCATTTGGATGCTCCCAGGCTATGTAGATGCTCTACGCCTATCGGGTGCTATCCCAACGATTCTACCGCTAGAGATTGAAGATGAGGATCTGAAACAGCTTTGTAACCACTGTGATGGATTTCTCCTCACGGGCGGACACGATGTCTCGCCATCGCTCTACAACGAGCCAAAGAGTCCACATTGCGGAGATGCTAATCCACTGAGAGATAGCCTAGAGACAAGGGTTTTCAACTACGCTACGGAGCGAAATATGCCTATCTTGGGCATCTGCCGCGGTATACAGATCATCAACGCCCTCTGCGGAGGAACGCTATATCAGGATCTACCATCGGAGTATGATCCATCGTGCCGCGAGATTCACCAAATGTCGCCCCCATACGACCAACCCTGCCACAGGGTAAGCGTGGTCGATGGTAGCCCTCTGCACCTACTCACGAAGGCTAAGATACTAGATGTCAACAGCTACCACCACCAAGCGATCAAAACCCTTGCACCAGATTTAGCCACGATGGCAACCTCCGAAGATGGACTTATCGAGGCTGTATATATGCCCTCAAAGCGGTTCGTTTGGGCGGTTCAGTGGCATCCTGAGTTCAATTTCCACACATCTCAGAGTTCGAGGGCTATTGTAGGTGCTTTTGTCGAAGCGTGCAAGATCTAAGGAAATTTTACCTATCTTTGTGGTCAAATTAGAGATATCGTGGCGGAAATAAGATTAAATAAGTTCATAAGCGACTCGGGCTACTGCTCGCGTAGGGAGGCGGATCGCTTTATCGAGGAGCGCAAGGTGACCATAAACAAGGTTGTCGCAACATTAGGGGACAAGGTGACCCCCAAGGATCAGGTGCGCGTAAATGGCAATCTCATTGATAATGACGCAGTTGATAGTGTATATATAGCCCTCAACAAGCCCGTGGGAGTGACGAGTACTACCGACCCCTCGGACAAGACCAACGTTGTCGATTTCATCAACTACCCATCACGAATTTTTCATATTGGACGACTCGACAAAGACTCGGAGGGTCTGCTTCTGCTAACCAACGATGGCGATATTGTCAACAAGGTTCTCCGCGCAGGCAACGACCACGAAAAGGAGTACGAGGTGTGGGTTGACAAGCCGTTAGATCCTCAATTTGCGGAGCGCATGAGCTCGGGGGTTAAGATCCTCGGAACGACTACAAAACGTTGTAAAGTGACCGTAGAGGGTGCTAAAAAGTTCAGAATAATCCTTACGCAGGGGCTTAATCGCCAGATCCGCCGCATGTGCGAAGTCTTTGGTTATGAGGTTGTTCGCCTCAAGCGCGTCAGAATCATGAATATCAACCTCGCCCCCTTAGCTACAGGGCAGTGGCGAGAGTTGGAGCACAAGGAGCTATCGCAGTTATTCGCCAGCATAGAGCACTCAGATGGACGCGAGGAGGCTTCGCGCGGAGCAGGTGCAGGCAAGCGAGAGGAGAGACCCAAGCGACCAACGTCGCCCAAAACACCACATAAGGGGACACCTCAGCGAGGAGGAAAACCAAAACCAGCAGGTCGACCAACGGCAAGACCATCGTCTCGCAACACGAAAAATCGCGGAAGAAAATAGAAAAATATCGACATAAGAGTTGCGATTTCAACATTTTTTTGATACATTTGTTACCATATAAAGAACTTAAAACCAAAAAACTATGAAAAAGATTCTATCTCTTATTGCAGCCTTGGCATTTGTCGCTACGGCATCGGCACAGGTTATTTCGACATACGATTTTGAGGATGGCAAAGCACCCGAGAAGTGGGGCGTGTGGATGAACAAAACCAATAACGTCACAGACAAAGCCAAAGATGGTAAGTATGCCCTAGAGGTTAAAGTGGGTACATATTTCAACTTCAACGTTCCAGAGCCAAAGACCACATATAAGGTGTCGATGGATCTCAACCACATTTGGGGACCCGATCCAGCATCTATCGTTGTTGCGTTCTACAACCCTAAAATCAAGAAACTTGAGGAGTTGAAGAGAGTCGAGATCTCTAGCGAGAGAGGCTACAAGCACTACGATGTTGAGTTTAAGACCAAGGTTCAGGGCTACCACCGCGTAACTATCTCTACTGGAAAGTCGGGCTCGGATATCTATGTCGACAATGTAAAGGTTGAAAAGATAAAGTAATAGACTCACATACAGATATTTACTATGAGTATAAGATTTAAAGTGCAGGCAATACTAGCGATAGTGTTGCTTGCTCCTATTTTTGCATATGCTGGCGTCTACAACATCGCACAGCTGGGGGCACAGCGAGGTGGCGAAGTGGACAACGCCAAAATTATACAGAGTGCCATTGATAGCTGTTCAAGCGATGGCGGAGGTGTCGTGGTGGTCGATGGCGGCACATATATGTCGAGCACCCTCTACATGAAGTCGGAGGTGACGTTGCGCATTGAGACGGGGTCGACACTCCTCGCCAATCCCGACATTGAGAGCTACCCTACCGACACGCACAAAAACATGTATAAGAATGAGCCTCACATGGATAGATGCTTTATCTTTGCGCGCGATGCTCACAACTTCTCGCTAGAGGGTGGCGGAACAATTGACGGCAACGGACACTTTCGCAACTTCAAAAAGGTGCGCCCGATGATGATTCGCTTTATCAATTGTTCAAAGATCCGCTTGAGTGGCTTGCAGTTAATCAACCCTGCTGCGTGGACATCTGCGTGGCTCTACTGCACAGATATTGCAGTGTCGGATATTACAATACATAGTCGCGTGAATAACAATGGTGATGGTCTCGATTTCGATGGTTGTCAGAATGTTAGGGTGACAAATAGCGACTTCGACACCTCGGATGACTGCATCTGTTTGCAGACGTCCGACCCCGAGAAACCGTGTCAAAATGTCGTGATCTCCAACTGCACTTTTGCCTCTAAGTGGGCAGCGATACGCATTGGGTTGCTTTCGAGGTCGACTATCTCGAATGTCGCAGTGAGCAACTGCACGTTCCGCGACATCAAGGACTCGGGGCTAAAGATTCAACAAAACGAGGGCGGAAAGATGCAAAACATGGTATTCTCGAACCTCGTGATGACCAACGTTCCGCGACCTGTTTTCATGACTTTCTGTCAGCAGCGCGCCTGCACGGATGCCCCTGAGGAGCTTGCACCACTCGACTATATGGGTGGATTCATGTTCCAAAATATCTTGGTCGACAACTCCATGTGCGATGTCAACTCAGCGTTCATATTCTCGGGGATCACGGGTCACTACATAGAGGATGTTGCACTTCGTGACGTCACATTTATCGTGGGCGGCGGTGGCACCAAGGAGCATGCAATGCGTAAAGGCTCAGATATTCCAGAGTTTACCCCTGAGGTGCTAAGTGGCTGGTGGCCAGAGTACAAACGCCTAGGTGGCGTGCTACCAACACACGGAATCTTTGCTCGCCATATTCGCAATTTGATGATCGACAACGTGAGGATCAAGAGCGTCAATCCCGACCAGAGACCTTTAATCTTTACCCAAGATACGCCAAATATTGAGGTTGAAAATCTAAAAAAGTTATAATTTATGAGTACTGCACAACGACACCCCAAGGGGCTTTATCTACTCTTCGTGACTGAGATGTGGGAGCGTTTCAGCTACTACGGCATGCGCGCCCTCTTTATGCTATATATGACTCAGGCTCTGCTCTTTAACAAAGAACTTGCGTCACAAATCTATGGCAACTACACGGGTTTGGTCTACCTCACACCACTCGTTGGAGGGTATATTGCCGACCGATATTGGGGCAATCGCAAGTCGATACTTTGGGGTGCTATTGTGATGGCGTTGGGGCAGTTTATGATCTTCACAAGTGCCTGCTACTTCGAAAATATCTCGCTGTCGCAGAGCTTGATGTTTGGAGGTTTGGCACTCTTGATCCTCGGAAATGGACTCTTCAAGCCCAATATCTCGACCATGGTAGGTAGCCTCTACCGCGATGGTGACAGTCGCAAAGACTCCGCATTTACCATCTTCTACATGGGTATCAACGCAGGTGCTATGATCGCTCCGCTGTGGTGTGGATTGGTTGGAAATACAGGAAATCCTGCCGACTTCAAGTGGGGATTTTTATCGGCAGGTGTCGGCATGCTCATCAGTGCCGTGATCTTCGAACTTTTCAAGAACAAATATATAGTAGATCCCGATGGTGAGGCTGTGGGGTTGCCCCCTAAGGCTGCTGAGACATCTGAGACACCTGAGACCACGAAAGGGTTCAAGGTTGACCGTAGAGTCATTGTCTACACCTTGGGCTATATCGCTGTCTACCTGCTCTTTGCGCTAAATTGGGGCGCGCTATCAACGTCGGAGAGTTCACTCACAGATGGCGTTGATTGGCTAGGGGCTATGATCTACGCCAGCATCGTTGTTATGCCGATCTTTGTCATCACCGACCGCTCGCTCACCAAGCTCGAAAAGCAACGCATTGGCGTCATCTATATCATCGCATTCTTCGTGATATTCTTCTGGGCAGCATTCGAACAGGCAGGCGCCTCGCTGACATTCTTTGCCGATGAGCAGACCGACCGTTTCATCTTCGGTTGGGAGATGCCAGCCTCATATTTCCAGACCTTTAACGCGCTCTTTATCGTGCTGTTAGCTCCGATATTTGCAATGCTTTGGGCATGGTTGGGTCGCAAGAACGCTGAGCCATCATCACCCCTTAAACAGTCTATTGGACTTTTTCTTCTCTCAATGGGATACCTTATTATCGCACTTGGAGTTAAGGGTGTCGACGCCTCGACCAAAGTGAGCATGATGTGGCTCGTAAGTCTCTACCTGATCCACACCATGGGTGAGCTATGTCTCTCGCCTATAGGTCTTTCGATGGTCAATCAGCTCTCACCAGCGAGGTTCGCATCGTTGCTTATGGGTGTCTGGATGTTGAGTCTCTCAGCTGCGAATAAGCTCTCAGGAGTGCTCAGCGGCTACTACCCCGAGGGTGGCGAGGCTAAGAGTTTCATGGGCTATGAGGTGGCAACACTCTCCGACTTCTTTATGCTCTTCGTCATCATGAGTGGCGTTGCTGCCGTGATACTATTTCTGCTATCAAGCTATCTTAACAAGCTGATTAACAAAGAATAACACACAAAAAAAACTCGGTTAACAAATTAATTTGTTAACCGAGTCAAATATAAAATCTATGGTAATTTTATTATACACAACGACTTATCACCATAGAATGAAAAATCAATATCTCTACTTGAAGTAGTAATTAAATGAGAATGTAAAACTATTCATGTTAAAACCATCTGAGTTAACACCCAAATAGAAAGAATTAGCAGCATCTGCATCACCCACAGTTACTGAGTTATAGCTAATAGATGCGATAGGCAAAGAGAGACCAAAGCCAATATTGTCAGAAAGTTTGTACTCAAAACGAGCCAAATCTACACCAATACCAAAACCCGACATATCTAACTCTGAATCATTTACATACGACACGTATCCCTTTGGTGCAAAATAGAGATTATTTGCAATTTCATAATAGAAATATGCTGATGGCTCAATAACAAAAGCACTATAATCAGTCACATCATTAGTTTTTGATGACATATAACCAATTGCACCTCCTACAGCCCAATTATCATTTAGGAAATAGTGAGCATGTGGCATAATTGTAAATGAAGTATCATCTCCCTCGTTTGCGCTACTGTAGCCAATAGCACCACCGACTACAATATCACCTGAAGTTTGAGCAAATACAGCTGTTCCTGCAAAAAGGCTCATAGCCATGGCAAGGATTGTTGTTTTTAATTTCATAATTAAACGATTAAATTAATATTCTTTGGTCGTTGTGTATACTATTATAAATCTATGCACCAAGATAATAACTCAGCGATAAAAACCATCCGTTACTAATATCGCTTCTGAAACGAAACTCGGCTAACAAAATTTGTTAGCCGAGTCGAATTATAAACTCTAATTATATCGAACCGCAATAGTTTGTTTTAATTAGAATTTGTAACCTACTGTAAAAGAAAGAACGTTGTTTACCATCTCTGAATCCTTAACAACCTCTGTAAGACCAAAGTTGTAACGAAGATCGAAACCGATACCACACTCAAGGTCGTAAGATACACCAACTGGAACTGCCAAAGCAAAAGACTCACCGTCCCAATCCTTCAAGTCTCCACCCATAAGGAATCCAGGTTGGATACCAGCCTTAACAGCAAAACCCTCAGCGAACTTGTAGTTGTAAAGGATAGGAATGTTCAAGTAGCTAGCACTCAAGTTGTCAGAACCTGTTTGAGCATACATGATGTCAGCAGAGATAGCAGATACATCACTTAGAGAATACTCACCAGATACACCTACTTGTAGACCAAATCCAGAATCGTCGTTACCCTCTGAGAAGTTACCCATTGCAACACCGACCTTAACACCATAAGTAAAATCCTGAGCCTGAGCTGTTGCTACAGTACAGATAGCCATTGCTACCGCTACTGCTGAAAAGATAATTTTTTTCATTTTTTTAGTTTTAATTAGTAAAAAAGATTTTTGTTTTTTAATAATTATTGCGTTCGACATTTTTTATTCATGTCTAAAAATCACATGGAAGTAGCACTACAACACAACCTCATTTTTTACTTCCATAGCACAAAAATAAAAAAACTATTATTAAATACAAACAAAACAGCATGCTTTTTTGTATTAAATGTGTAACAGCATACAAAAAGAGCCATTATTTACATAAATAACAGCACTTTTTTGCAATATTTCCCACCCTAGGGTATTACTCCACGCGGATCAACGAAACATCGAAAATCAAGGTCGAATAGGGCTTAATTGCCCCTGCTGCGCGCGTGCCATATCCCAAGTTAAAGGGGATGACAATCTCCCATCGCGACCCTGCTGGCATCTCCCTAAGGGCACTGCGCCAACCGTCGATCAGTTCATTGAGCCTAAAGGCTGCCGCGCCCTTCTTGAATGTCGAGTCAAAGACCTTACCGTTGATTAATTTGCCCGTGTAGTTCACAACCACGACACTCCGAGGCGAGGGTTTCGCACCCTTACCCTTGATGATCTCGCGATAAAGAACACCATTAAATAGCTCTTTAACACCCACTTGCGTGCGGTACTCTTTAATGAATTGAAGATTGCGATCCTTATACTCTGAAAATTTTAAGCTCATATTTCGTTTGGAGGAATTTACTGTGTTACAACTGTTTGCGCAGTCTTGCAACTGGGATATCCAACATCTCGCGATACTTGGCAACCGTGCGTCGCGCAATGCGGTAACCCTTATCATTGAGGATATTCATCAACGTCTCATCCGTCAATGGGTGGCGTTTATCCTCGTCATCAATGCAGTTCTGCAAGATCTTCTTGATCTCGTAGCTCGACACCTCCTCGCCCGAATCGGTCTGCATAGCCTCCGAAAACAACGACTTCAAGAGTATTATACCAAACTGCGTCTGAACATATTTACTATTCACAACCCTCGATATTGTCGAGACATCGAGTTGCGTTCTGTCGGCAATATCCTTCAAGATCATAGGGCGCAGCTTGCAACTGTCACCATCCTTGAAATACTCGCTCTGGTAATCCAAAATCTCCTTCATCGTGCGCATCAAGGTGTCGTGCCTCTGCTTAATAGCTGATATAAACCACTTTGCGGAGTCGATCTTGCTCTTTACAAACTGCACAGCCTCCTTATCCCTCTCGTTGATCTGACCATTCGACTTCACCATGCTACGGATCATATCGACATACTTGCGACTGATCTTCACATCGGGGACATTCGAGGAGTTCAGCGATAGGTCAAAACGCCCATCCTGATAGGTCAACAAAAAATCGGGTACTATATATGGTGTGGTATCTACCCCACCCTCCGCGTACATGTTGCTCGGCTTGGGGGTCAACCTCCGAATCTCAGCTATCACGGCGCGGAACTCATCCTCGTCAATCTGCAACCTCTGCATCAACTTCTCGTAATGCTTCTTACCAAACTCATCGAAATAGTTAGTCAAGACCTTTTTCGCAAGACGCTGCGCGCGCGTAAGATGTTGCAGTTGACCCAATTGCAGAAGTAGACACTCCTGTAGATTCCTCGCTCCAACACCCGTTGGCTCCAACTGGTGGATAACCTTCAACACCCTCTCCAGCTCCTCCTCGCTAACATCCAAGCTAACCATAAAGGCGAGGTCATCGCTTATAGAGCAGAGATCCCTGCGCAGGTAACCATCCTCATCAAGGCTACCAACCAAAAAGGTAGCTATAGCCTGCTCCCGATCCGAGAGGTTGCGATAACCCAACTGCTCAATAAGAAATTCCGAGAGCGTGCGCCCCTCCATCAAAAAGAGTGGTCGCTCCTTATCATCCTTGGAATAGTTGTTGATACGGCTCTTATACGAAGGTGTGTCATCCTCCTTAAGATACTCGTCCATAGAGAGTTGCTGAGGTTCGCCATCTTCGCTTTGAGGCGTCTCCTCCTCGAGGACGATGTTCTCCTCGACCTCTTGTTTGATACGCTGCTCAAGTTGCATTGTGGGCAACTCAAGCAGCTTAATCATCTGTATCTGTTGCGGCGATAGTCTCTGTTGGAGACTGATCTGTTGACGCTGATTTATAGCCATATTGTGTGAGTTCTGAAAGTCTCCGTGTACAAAAAACCTAGCGAAGAGGTGTATCCGAAGCTCACGTAAAACCTAAAAGTCTCCCTAATATAAAAGGGGATCTCTCCTTAAAACTCCGCGTTCTTTGGTGTGCGAGGGAATGGGATGACATCGCGGATATTGCTCATACCTGTAACGAACAACAGCAGACGCTCAAAGCCCAATCCAAAACCCGAGTGTGGCGCAGATCCCCAACGACGAGTATCCAAGTACCACCATACATCCTCCACATTCATGCCTAGCTCCTCTACCCTTGCAGAAAGCTTGCCAAAGTCTGCCTCACGCTCCGATCCACCGATGATCTCACCGATCTTTGGGAACAAAACATCCATCGCTCGAACAGTCTTGCCATCCTCGTTCTGCTTCATATAGAACGACTTAATCTCCTTAGGGTAGTTAATCAAGATAACTGGTTTCTTGAAGTGATCCTCAACCAAATATCTCTCATGCTCCGACTGCAAGTCACATCCCCAATCCACTGGGAACTCAAACTTACGTCCCGAAGCCTTCAAAATCTCAACACCCTCGGTATATGGCAATCTAATAAAGTCATTGTTGACAACAAAGTTCAAACGCTCCAAAAGCTCGTTATCCCACATCTTGTTCATGAACTCCAGATCCTCCTTGCAGTTATCCAAAGCGTACTGAATCAAGTACTTCAAGAACTCCTCAGCAAGATCCATGTTATCCTCCAAGTCGTAGAACGCCATCTCAGGCTCAATCATCCAGAACTCCGCCAAGTGACGAGGTGTATTAGAGTTCTCAGCACGGAACGTAGGTCCAAACGTATAGATCTGACCCAACGACAACGCTCCAAGCTCACCCTCCAACTGACCCGAAACCGTCAAGTTACAAGCCTTACCAAAGAAATCCTGAGAGTAGTCAACCTTACCCTCCTCCGTGCGTGGTGGGTTGCTCATATCCAATGTTGAGACGTTGAACATCTGACCTGCTCCCTCGCAATCCGACGCTGTAATGATCGGAGTATGAAGATAATAGAAACCTTTATCGTTGTAATATTTGTGGATCGCGTTAGCCATCGCGTGGCGAATACGCAAGATCGCACCAAAGGTATTTGTTCGAGGACGTAGGTATGCGATATCGCGCAAAAACTCCAACGAGTGACCCTTCTTCTGAAGTGGGTAGGTATCGGGATCAGCAGCTCCATAAAGCTCAATGCTCTCAGCCAACACCTCAACACCCTGACCTGCACCCTGTGACGCCACAAGCTTACCATCCACGCGAACACATGCACCCGTAGTGATAGACTTCAACAACGCCTCATCGAAATTTGCAAGGTCTACGACAATCTGAATATTCGCTGCACATGAGCCATCATTTAGCGCAATGAATGCGACATTCTTGTTACCGCGCTTCGTTCTAACCCAACCCTTTACCGTAATTGTAGCATCGGTAGCCTCCATCTTGAGAACCGTTGCAATTCTTGGACTTTTCATAAATTATTGTATATCGCTATGTTATGTAATTATCCGCAAAGATAGTAATTTTCATGCGGTTTTTAACTATTTTTTAATATTTTTTTGTAACTCTTAACTCTCCGCGTCCAACTCTCTGAGCCACTCCGCGACAGTTGCGTCACTAGGCATGCGCCAGTCACCCCTTGGCGACAACGTCACACTTCCCACCTTGGGAGCGTCGGGCGTCGCCGACCTCTTAAACTGCTGTCCAAAGAACCTCCACATAAAGGTGCGCAACCACTTCATAATCGTCTCTGCATCATACTTTTCACCGAAGGCTATCTTCGCCAACGTAAAGATCTTAGAGGGTGCAAATGACGACCTCACAAAGTGGTATAAGTAGAAATCATGCAACTCATAAGGTCCTACCAGATCCTCCGTCTTTTGGGCAATATCTCCATTCTCATCCGCAGGCAACAACTCCGGGCTGACAGGTGTATCGACAACATCCCTCAGCGTCTGAGCAACCTTAAGATCTCGCGCCTCCTCCTCGTCCGCAACCCAGCTAACTAGGTATCTAACAAGGGTTTTGGGCACTGAGGCGTTGACTCCATACATCGACATATGGTCACCATTGTATGTCGCCCAACCTAGAGCCATCTCGCTGAGATCACCCGTTCCGATAACCAAACCGCCCTCCATGTTGGCGATATCCATAAGTATCTGAGTGCGCTCTCTAGCTTGCGAATTTTCGTAGCTCACCGACCTATCAGTCTCGGGAAGTCCAATATCCTCAAAGTGCTGCATACATGCCGCCTTGATTGAGATCTCTCGCACCGTAACGCCCAACCCCTTCATCATATTCAGGGCATTATTATATGTGCGCCCCGTAGTACCAAATCCAGGCATCGTGACGCCAATGATTCCACTGCGATCAAGCCCCAACCTATCGAAACTCCTAACCGCAACAAGCAGTGCCAACGTGGAGTCCAGACCGCCCGAAATACCAACTACGACCCTCTTGCAACCTGTATGCGCAAGTCTCTGTGCAAGTCCGCTACTCTGCATTGCAAAGATCTCCTCACAACGCTCTTGCCTCTGCGCTAAGTTGCTAGGAACAAAGGGCACAGGGTCTATATCTCGGCATAGATTTTGCGTATGATCTACCCCACTCTTTAGGGCTATTTTATGCGTAAAAAACTCTTCACCACCTCCGTAGGCATGGAAAGTCGTAGAGCGCAACCTATGGCTCTGCAACAGCTCGATGTCTATATCCGCAACCGTAAGTTGCTCTCTTAGCGAAAACCTCTCAGCCTGAGCTAGGATGCGACCATTCTCCGCGATGATGCCATTGCCTGCAAAGACCAGATCCGTCGACGACTCGCCAAAACCTGCCGAAGCGTATACATATGCCGACATACACCTAGCCGACTGCTGCTCGATGAGCGACAGCAGATATTGGTGCTTTCCAACAACCTCAGGCGATGCCGACAAGTTGAAAATCACCTCCGCCTCACTCGACAATCTCGATGATGGAGGGTTGGGCATCCAGAGATCCTCGCACACCTCAATAGCGCACTTCACACCATTGATCTCAAAGATGTTATCTCCCGACAACCAGTAGCTTTCGCCTCCAATCTCAACCTCCACGCCCTCACCTAGCTCCACACCCGAGGCGAACCACCTCGACTCATAGAACTCCGAATAGTTGGGGATATACTGCTTGGGGACTGCCGCCAAGATACGACCTCCGCCAAAGACCACAGCGCAGTTATACAACCGACTTCGCACCCTCAACGGAACACCAACAACACCGACAACATCCAACTCCTTGCACCTCTCAACTAACTCCGTCAACTCCTCTTGGGCTGAACTAAGTAGCTTGGCATGCAAAAAGAGATCTCCACATGTATACCCCGAGATTGAGAGCTCAGGAAACACCACCACCTCAACACCCTGCTCAGCCGCCTCGCGAAGCATCGCCTCCGCACGCTCAGCATTATATCTACAATCCGATATCTTAACCCTTGGGATAGCTGTCGCCACCCTGAAGTAGCCACACTCTCTACTTGTCGTTGTAACCATATCTATACTAGTTCTTTAACCATTAATTTGGCTATATTAATAATTGTCTCCACGCTCCTCTGCATCGTGGTCAACGAGCAACACTCATAGCGACCATGGAAGTTGATACCCCCCGTAAAGAGGTTGGGACACGGCAACCCCATAAACGACAACCGCGCACCATCCGTTCCACCTCTGATAGGTCGGATTATCGGTGTCACTCCAGCCATCTCCATCGCCTCGCGCGCCTTGTCGATAACCACAACATGTGGCTCAACCATCTCGCGCATATTGTAATATTGATCGTTCAACGTCAAGGTCAAAACGCCCTCGCCATACTTCTGTTGCAGCTGCGCCACAACATCGACCATCAACGCCTTGCGCTGCTCAAACTTCGCCCTATCGTGATCCCTAATGATGTAGCTTATCTGAGAGCTCTCCACCTCGCCCTTAATTCCGACACAGTGGAAAAACCCCTCGTAGCCGCTCGTATGTTCGGGACGCTCCTCGCTTGGCAACATCTCGTGCAACTCACACGCGACATTTATAGCGTTAATCATCTTATCCTTGGCATATCCAGGGTGGACGTTGCGCCCCTTAATCTCAACCTTAGCACCTGCGGCATTGAAGTTCTCATACTCCAATTCGCCCTCAACACCTCCATCTATCGTGTAGGCATACTTCGCACCAAACGCCTCAACATCAAAGTGATCGACACCGCGACCAATCTCCTCATCAGGGGTGAAACCTATGCGGATCTTACCGTGTCGAACACTCCCTCTATTTGAGATCAGCCACTGCGCTGCCGTCATGATAGCCGCAACACCTGCCTTGTCATCCGAGCCCAACAACGTTGTACCATCGGTGTGAATCACCGTGTGACCCTTGAAACCTGCCAACTCTGGAAACTCACTCACACGTATGACCGTATCGGCATTGAGGGTGATATCCCCACCATCATAACACTCGATAATTTGAGGCTTAACCCCCTCGCCACACATATCGGGCGAGGTGTCAACGTGTGCTATAAAACCAATCGTAGGGGCACTTTCGCACCCCTCCGTAGCTGGGATTGTCCCCATCGTGTAACCATACTTATCCGTCACAACATCCTCTAACCCAATCGCCTTCATCTCATCGCGCAACAATCCCATAAAGGCGAGCTGAGACTCCGTAGATGGGTAGTTATCACTCTCCTCACAACTCTGTGTATTGATCGTGACATATCGCAAAAAACGCTCTCTCAACGTCATTATATCTCCTTTTCTATTAATCCAACAACTTCAACAGCATCTCGGGCGAGTCGATGATATAGTTTGCACCGTTCTGCTCCAACTCCTCACGAGATCGAAAACCCCACGTGACACCGACGCTCTTAACACCTGCCGCCTTGGCTGTCAACATATCTATCCCCGAGTCACCCACGAATATAACCTTATCGGGGGTATACGAAGTGATCTGCAACACCTCCCTAACTATCGCAGGGCTAGGCTTCAAAGGGACATCGGGACGCTGACCCAACACCGCCGCAAATCGAATCTGAGGGAAGAATCTCTTAATCAACTTGCGCGTACCATCCTGAAACTTATTTGATGCCACCGCGATAGATATCTCGCGCCTCTGCAACTCCTCCAACAGCCACACAATGCCCTTATAATGCGTTGTATGCTTGTCGATATTGGCTGTGTAGTGCGCCACAAACTTGGCTCTCACCTCCGCAACCCTCTCAGGGGTACGCTCCGCCTCGGGCATAGCTCGCTCGACAAGGCGCATGATACCATTGCCCACAAATTGGTGGTAATCATCCATCTCATGCGTAGGGTATCCAAACTGCTCCAATATCGCATTACACGATGCCGCCAAGTCGCCTACCGTATCAAGTAGCGTACCATCAAGGTCAAAAATCACAATCTGCGCCATATCTAGTCTCTGTTAAGTGAGTTACTGTTCGACCACAAATATAATAAAAATATCGCAGTTTAAAGCGTAATATACAAAAAAGTGGTCGATCTTTCAAGATCAACCACTCTCCATATTTTGTCTATGTCAAACGTATTACGCCCTCTTTCTTACGATTCGAGCAGCAACCTTTGTCGACTGACGTACATATACGTTATCCGCCATTGCGTACTTATTGAACAACTCATCGTTGTAACCACGGATGGTCAACAACTCCATATCTCTCTCAGTCTCAACATCAAAGCCCTCAGCCTCCAACATCTTGATAGCCTCGTCAATGTGCCATGAGCTATCAACCGAAACGATAACATTCACCGCTGAGTTATGGATCAAGTTAGCCTTAAGTCTGAAACGCTCCATCACAGAGAATACCGTTGCAAAACGCTCCTCCAACACAAATGAGAAGTCGCGTGAACGGATCTTCATCATGATCTGATCTCTCTTCAAGATCAAGATCGGAATAGTCACAGGTGCCGCCTCGCCATTGATAACTGTACCAGGCTTTGTCTTGTCGCCAAAAGGACGAACATACAGAGGAATATTCTTATTCTGAAGTGGCTTGATAGTCTTAGGGTGGATGATCTGCGCACCGCTATAAGCCAACTCGATAGTGTCGAGGTAGTTCAACGACTCAATCTTTGTAGCATCTGGGAAGATCTTAGGGTCGGCATTCAAGATACCATCCACATCCTTCCATACAGCCATACACTCCGCGTTGAGGATATTAGCAACAACCGCAGCCGAGTAGTCCGAACCCTCGCGACCCAAAGTTGTTGTTGTACCATCAGGAGCACCTCCGATGAATCCCTGACCGATGAAGATGTTCTCAGTAGCACCCTCCATCTCAGCCAAGAGACGCATTGTAGAGCCCTCCAAGTTAACCGACGCATCCTTGTGACGCTGACCTGTAAGGAAACCTCTACGCATGTCGATCCAACGGCATGGCGTACCAGCGAAGTTCAAATACTCAGAGATAATTGTTGTCGACAAGAACTCACCAAATGCAACGATCTTATCATACCACAACTCAGCATCCTCTGCGCGGTACATAGTCTCGGTAGCGACACTCTCCAACTCCGCAAAGAACTGCTCCACGCTATCAAGACGCGTGGGGGCTTTAAACAAGTCATCAATAATCTCAGCGTGGTAGGCACGAAGCTCTTTGATGTGTTTCAAACAAAGCTCTTTATCACCCTTCTGGAGACCCTCAAAAACAGCCTCTAACGCATTGGTTGTCTTACCCATTGCCGAAACGATAATGAACAAATTCTGCTCATCACTGATAATGTTGTGGAGATTTCTAACGCCATCTGCGTTGCGCACTGACGCTCCACCAAACTTGTAAACCCTCATTGTTTAGTTATTTAATAAAATTTAGCGGTGCAAAGGTAAGAAATAATTGTTAATTTTTCAATTGTTAATTGTTATTTTTTTCTTATCTTTGCCCAAAATTTAAGAAATCATGTACGAGAATCTAAAGAATATTATCGAGAAGGCGTGGGAGAACCGCGAACTATTGAGCGACGAGAGCGTTAAGGATACCATCCGTCAAGTTGTTGAACTTGTAGACAAAGGTCAACTTCGCACCGCAGAGCCTATCGACCTAGAGAAGAGCGAGTGGCAGGTTAACGAGTGGGTGAAGAAGGCGATTATCCTATACTTCCCTATTCAGAAAATGCGCACCATGACAGCTGGCGAGTTGGAGTTCTACGACAAGATGGATCTTAAGCATGGCTACGAGGAGTTGGGCGTTCGCGTTGTGCCTCAGGCTGTTGCGCGCTACGGAGCTTACATCGCTGCAGGTGCTATCCTTATGCCATCATATGTAAACATTGGTGCATACGTGGATGCAGGTACAATGGTCGACACTTGGGCAACAGTGGGTTCATGTGCTCAGATCGGTAAGAATGTTCACCTTAGCGGTGGCGTTGGTATCGGAGGTGTCTTGGAGCCAGTTCAGGCATCACCAGTCATCATCGAGGACAACTGTTTCATCGGCTCACGCGCCATTGTTGTTGAGGGTGCTCACATCTGTCGTGACGCTGTGTTGGGATCGAACACCGTCATCACAGGATCGACACACATCATCGACGTTACGGGGGACGAGCCAGTAGAGTACAAGGGTTATGTCCCTGCTGGTTCAGTAGTTATCCCAGGAACATACAACCGCAAATTCGCAGCAGGTGAGTATGGCGTACCTTGTGCCCTTATCATCGGCAAGCGCAAGGAGTCAACCGACAAAAAGACATCGCTCAACGATGCACTTCGCGACTACAACATCAGCTAAACAAAATATCTGAGACAATGAGAAAAATGGGACATTGGGACAACGAGAGGTCTCAATGTCCCATTCGTCTCATTGTCCCAATACAAACACACTATGCTCTACCGACTAGATCACACCACCTCGACCAACGACGACGCCAAGGAGGAGAAATACACCCATGGCGACATAATCTGGGCTGAACACCAAAGCTCGGGGCGTGGACAGCGCGGTCACACGTGGCTCAGTACCGAGGGTTTAAACCTCACCTTCTCAGTGGTTTTAGAGCCTCGATTTCTGCCGATATCGAGACAGTTTCAGATCTCGCGCATTGCAGCCCTTGCCTTGTGCGACACCATGCACGACTACGGTATCAACACCAAGATCAAGTGGACAAACGACATCTATGTAGAGGATCGCAAGCTCGTGGGCATACTCATCGAGAATAGGTTGCAGGGCACTACCCTAGCGCGAATGATTATCGGCATTGGCATCAACGTCAACCAGAGGGCGTTTGACCCCTCGCTACCCAACCCGACATCTATGGTTGGCGAGATGGGATGCAGCGAAGATCTCAATCGCGAGGAGGTGTTACAAAAATTCCACAGTCACATGATGTCGCTCTACGCGACACTACAAAGTGGCGACCATCAAGAGGTTATTAATAGGTATCACGCGCAACTCTACCGCCTTGGGGAGTGGCACAGCTATCGACTCGCAGATGGAACGCTTTTTGAGGGGATGATCGAGGGGGTCAAGGATAGCGGTGAACTCATAATCTGCAACCTAGACAACACCTCTCGTGGCTACGCTTTTCGCGACGTGGAGTTTATTATTGGTAGCAGAGATAATAAATATTAGTAAAAAAGTGACCGCTGGGGTTTGTTGTTAAGAAAATAACACTTATATTTGTGCAGATAAATAATTGAAACGTTTAATTTTAAAATAATACTACAAATGTCAAAAGTTACAGTTGTAGGTGCAGGAGCTGTAGGAGCTACTTGTGCCAATGTTTTGGCAATCCGCGAGGTTGCTAGCGAGGTCGTTTTGATCGACATCAAAGAGGGTCTTTCAGAGGGTAAGATGCTTGATATCATGCAGGCGTCAGCAACAATGGATTTCAAGACTAAGTTGGTTGGAGCGTCTAACGACTACTCTAAGACAGCTAACTCAGATGTTGTTGTTATCACATCGGGCATCCCACGTAAGCCAGGAATGACTCGTGAGCAGCTTATCGGCACTAACGCAAACATCATGAAGTCGGTTATCGCTAGCGTTGTTGAGTTCTCTCCAAACGCTATCATCGTGGTAGTTGCTAACCCAATGGATACTTTGACATACATGGCTATCAAGACTTCAGGTATTGAGAAGAGCCGTATCATCGGTATGGGTGGTGCCTTGGATTCATCACGTTTCCGCACATATCTTTCACTTGCAACAGGCATGCCTCTTGCAGATATTGAGGGTATGGTAATCGGTGGTCACGGAGATACTACAATGATTCCATTGACAGCAAAGGCTTCAATCAAGGGAGTTCCAGCGTCAGCATTCCTTTCAGAGGAGGAGTTGGCTAAGGTTTCAGCAGACACAATGGTTGGTGGTGCTACACTTACAGGTCTTCTTGGTACATCTGCATGGTACGCTCCAGGAGCTGCTGCATCATCAGTTGTTGAGAGCATCTTGAAGGATCAGCAGCGCATGATCCCATGTTCTTGCTACCTAGAGGGAGAGTATGGTCAGTCAGATATCTGTATCGGTGTTCCAGCTATCATCGGTCGCAACGGTATTGAGAAGATCGTAGAGATCGAGCTTAACGAGGCTGAGAAGGCTGCATTCGAGGCTTCAGCAGTTGCTGTTCGCAAGACTAACGACGTTCTTTCTGAGATCAACGCTATCTAATAAGTAAGCGTATCAAAAAAGCAGGCGTGATTCCTTTGGGAGTCACGCTTATTTTGTTTAGTAAGTCCGCGATGACACGCGGTCTATATGAGACAAAGGAACAACGAGACAAGGAGACAAGGAGATAAGGAGATAAGGAGATAAGGAGATAAGGAGACAACAAAAGCGACAATACTATGAGCGGTGGAGCTTCGGCATGTGGCACGCTACGCTAGTAGCGTGAAGTTTAAAGAGAGAGATTTTCGGATTAAGAGCCGACCCTTTAGGGGAAGGCTTTTAAAATCCGAAAATCTCTCTCTTTAAACTTAGCAGTTTTCCAAAAGAAAACTGCGTACCACATGACCGCTAGGAAAGTTCAGCTCCGCGGGGAGCCCCCCGCCGCCGTCCGCGTAGGACAGTCCCCAGCCGACCTCAGCCTATCGTCTGTTGATTTTCATTTCGCGGCGTATCACTCGACCATCTTTCGCGACACCCTCCAAGACGACGTCGTATGTAGAGGCGCGATCTGCGGTGTAGAAGCTAAGTTTCGCGACGCCTGTGCTATCTATTAGGATGCGAGGCTCCCAATATACTGTTGTCCTCAGGTCGGGGCGAGGGTCTGCCTTTACAGATGCAACATCGTACTTAGGTCGATAGAATGCCACAGGTTTCTTGTAACCCAGCTGTTTGAGGTGGATCATAGATGGTGATGTTGGGATATTGTCGCTTGCCGATGCTCCCGACTTAAGTTTCACAACTATGACACCGCCCTCTCCGCGAGTTCCAAATACTGACGCCTCAGCACCTAGGATGATGTCGAGTGCCTCTACTTGGCTCATTTGTAGGGTGGTGATATAGTCGTGGTCTGACTCCATCTCATCAATATATAGGAGTGGCGCGATAGATCCACCGCGAAGATAGACGCTATCTGTACCGTTTGCCTTCACCTCGGGGAATGTCAAGAGTGCTTGCATCAAAGTTAGGTGTTGCATTGACTCGATATCTGCCTTGTTCATTGAGTTGGATGGAGTGGTGTTGAAGAGACCATTGTTCTGCTCCACGCGCTCGGTTGTAACCTGCACAGCGTCGATATCAAAGACTCTCATGCCTCCCTTGCTGTAGAAACTCTCCTTCGATTGGAAGAGGTACGTATCGGGAATCATCCTCTTCTCGCGACCAATCACAGGTGTTGGGAATGGGTATTTTGGCTCTGGGAACTCTTGTGGCTCAATCTCTAGCGTTAGAGCGCGATTTGTTCCCGACTTACCCAATGCCTGAATGATAAGTGTTGTGCTGTCGGGGTAATCCAAACCCTGAAGGTTAAACTTATAGTTGTCATTGAGAGGGTACATGTCGAGGAATCGTGTTACTGGATTGTAGAGCACGATACGTGAGTTGCGCGCCTTATTTCCGAAGAATCCCTTCACCTGACCCTTGATGACATACTCCGACTCCTGTGGGATCTTAGCTACGGTCAAACTGTCGCGCAACACTGCGCCCAACGAGAAACGACGCCAACCTTGTGTCAACATCAATAGCTCACGATTTGCATTGTCCTTGCTTGTATCTGCTGTAAAGTAGTCGGCAGGGTTTTCGATATGACCACTAAGATCCGATGTCAACAACAAGTTACTCAAGATGTTGTCGCTATTCTTGTCTACCTGAACAGAGTTGCTATCGGTCACAGCTAACGCGAAGTTACCTGCGATAGGCACCTCGCCATCCTTGACGTCGATGGTAAGATTCACGAGTGAACGAGCTGCGTAATCAGCCTTATCGGTCTTGATTGTCGCATTAGGGGTCTTGGGGCTGATAAATACCATACGCTCCGCGATAGGGGTGTTGTCCTGCGTGTTGATAAGCGCAATGGTCAAGATACCCTCTGGAAGTTGGTCGAGGCTGATTCTCTTTACCTCACCACTCATTTTGAGGAGCTGTGAGTTGATAACCTTACCGCGTGAGTGGATCAAGACACCCACCTTGTGAGGGTCGATGTCGCGTGTGGTGATGAGCTGATAGATCAACTTGTCACCCGTCATTACAGCCTTGATTGTACATCCAGACTTTGCAACTTGAGGAAATGCAACCTTAAATTTCTTGGTTGAGTCACCATCCTCATAGACCATGGCGTAGTACTTCTCGTTCGACTTCACCTGCAACATGAAACGTCCCATACCTTTAAATGATGACTCGATATCCATCACCCTACCGCTCTTTTCGCCGTAAAGAGCACCTTTGATGTCGCGACCCAATCCATCAACGCCAATAGCCTTGAAACCTATGATTTGTAGGTAATCGCCAAGGAGTGCACCTCCCTCGGGGAAGAACTGAACGTCGATCTTATCCTCCAGCTGAGGAACGAAGATAGTCTTTGAGAATGTAAGATTCTCGGCATCAGATGAGAGCTCAATAGCCGATGACGACAACCCTTTAGGAAGTCTAAATTTAGCTATCTCATCTGCGCCAACCTTTGTGTTCATTGTGCGCTTTTTGCCATCTTGGTAGTAGCTATAGCTGATCTTGGTATTTGCTGTTGGGGTCTTTGTACTTGTAAAGAGCGAGATCGTCACATCTGTCGTGCCGTCGCTCTCCTCCTTGACATATGAGGCGTTGAGCGTCACAGCGTCATCAATCGGGTTTGCGATCTCGACCTTCTTGTTGAAGAAAAGCGAGCGATCCCAGTTCTCCATCCAGCGAGTGTATGCTGTGAGGGTGTACTCTCCTGGAGCGATGTCGTTGGGTAGAGCGATTGAGTTGTGGAATCCGTAAGCATCGGCTTTGATCTTAATTCGTGAGAACAGAGAGTCGCGACGGTCGGTAAGCTCTACGTAGATAAAGTTACTCTTGCTAGACTCAGTGTGTGTGATTGAGTTGACGAGGTAGCCTTTGAGCCACATCTCATCACCTGCACTGTAGTAGGGTTTGTCGGTCTGCACGTATATCTTTTCAGGTATACCAGCTTTGTAAAGCGAGACAAAACTGTTGTAGATCTTGGATTCGAATTTCTCTGCCGCCTTGGTTTGAGTCTTGTTCTGAGCAAGTGCAGAGGGGGTCATCGCCACCATAGGTAGGATAGCTAGGATAAGAGTTAAAATCTTATTCATTGAGTATTGAGTTATAAGTTGGTTGCTGTTTTTGTCCTGCAATTTACAACCTTTTTTGTCAATATACAACAACTTTCATAAATTTTATTTTACCCCTCGCCGTCACTTCTACATAAAGATATGAATAATCGACAAAACTACTCCACTGTTCTATAGGGGACTTCTAATAATTCTCTAAAATACTTTTCAGTTACTAACCACCCCTTTTCGTTTTTTCAAAAATCGGTGGTAGAGCCACTACAACCCACTTTTGCAAAATCAAAAATGGGCAATTATTAACCAAAAATTAAAATCAGGGAATTATTAGAAGTCCCCTATATATTTTTTGTAATCGTAGATTATTTTTATGTGTGTTAACAAAATATTACTATCTTTATAGCTACGAATAACAAATATTTGTTACTTTTGCACACCTATTAAATAGACATTATTTTTAATTCATAGCGTATGGCATTCTCTAACAATATTTTGATCGTTAGACATAAGCTCCTCAGAGAGTTGGTTTCATTGTGGAATAAGAACGAACTTGCTGAGAAGATTGATTATCTGCCTTTGGAGTTGACTCCAAAGGATTCTAAGCACAAAGGTCGTTGCTGCATCCATAAGGAGCGTGCGGTTTGGAAGTATAAGTCGCTTCCTCTTTTGGGTCTCGACATGACCGATGAGACCTGCGAGCTTACCCCTCTTTCGGAGTATGCCAAGATGGCTCTTGACCGTGCCGAGAATGGCAAGCCGAAAGATAGCATCTTGTGTGTTATCGACGAGGCGTGTTCGGCATGTATTCAGGTCAACTACGAGATCACAAACCTCTGTCGCGGATGTATCGCGCGAAGTTGTCAAGCGAACTGCCCTAAGAATGCGGTGCATATTAGCCGTATCAATGGTAAGGCGTGGATCGACCATGAGGCTTGTTCGAGTTGCGGAAT
The DNA here is from genome assembly GCA_047173185.1 of Rikenellaceae bacterium. GTDB lineage: Bacteria > Bacteroidota > Bacteroidia > Bacteroidales > Rikenellaceae > Alistipes. The sequence goes on along the minus strand of JBCQVH010000003.1, from coordinate 41,256 downwards.
CTGCCAAAAGAGCTGCCCTTACCATGCAATTGTCTATATTCCAGTGCCTTGTGAGGAGGTGTGCCCTGTTGGAGCCATCAAGAAGGATCGAGCTACAGGTATTGAGCATATTGATGAGACGAAGTGTATCTACTGCGGTAAGTGTCTGAACGCATGTGCTTTTGGTGCGATATTTGAGGTGTCGCATGTATTTGATGTTCTCCACCAAATCCGCAAGGGGCGCGATGTTGTCGCTATTGTTGCGCCATCTATTTTGTCGCAGCATGAGACATCTTCCGTCGAAAATGTATATGGAGCTATCAAGGCTATTGGCTTTACGGATGTTATCGAGGTGGCGCAGGGTGCTATGGACACGGTGAGCAATGAGGGTCACGAGTTGTTGGAGAAGATCGAGGAGGGTCAGGCGTTTATGACCACATCGTGTTGCCCAGCATATACGGAGTTGGTGGATAAGCATATTCCAGATATGAAGAAGTATGTCTCAACAACGGGTTCACCTATGTATTATACGGCACGAATAGCGAAGGAGAGGTATCCCGATGCTAAGATTGTATTCGTCGGACCTTGTGTCGCTAAGCGTAAAGAGGCGCAGCGTGACGAGGCGGTGGATTATGTGATTACGTTCGAGGAGCTATCCTCTATCATTGATGGTATGGGTATCAATATTGATACAACTGAGCCATATCCAATGGAGTTTACTTCGGTTCGTGAGGCACATGGATTTGCACAGTCGGGCGGTGTTATGGGTGCTGTTAAGGCGTTCTTGAAGAGTGCGGCAGATGACATAACATCTATTCAGGTTGCGGATCTTCACAAGAAGAATATCGCTCTGTTGCGCGCCTATGCCAAGACAGGCAAGTCGCCACAGCAGTTCATCGAGGTGATGTCTTGTGAGGGTGGATGTATCATGGGTCCTTGCTCTCACTCAGCCCCAATGCCTGGAAAGAGACAGTTTGCTAAGGAGATGGCAAAGCAGAAAAAATCGTATGCAACAATGGATTAACACTCTTCGAGATAGAAGATCTCTGCCTGCTGAGGGTTACCGCGCAATTTTGGAGTGCGAGGATGTAGAGGCTGTGGAGTCGCTACACCGTCAAGCTCGGGAGGTTGCAGTGGAGCGTTTCGGCAATGAGATCTTTGTGAGAGGGTTAATAGAGATAAGCAATAGGTGCCGCAATAATTGTTATTATTGCGGCATACGTGCCTCTAACGCAGATGTTGAGAGGTATTCGCTTTCGAGGGCTGAGATTTTGGAGGCGTGTCGCGAGGGGTATGAGTTGGGATTTCGCACCTTTGTGATGCAGGGGGGTGAAGATCCTCTGCGAAGCGAGGCGGAGATGGTTGAGTGCGTGCGAGAGATCCGCGAACGATATCCCGAGTGTGCGATAACTCTGTCGTTGGGCGAGATGAGTCGCGAGCAGTACCAACGACTCTACGACGCTGGAGCTAATAGGTATCTGTTGCGCCACGAGAGCCACAGCGAGAGCCACTACCGAAAGTTGCACCCCGAGTCGATGTCGTTGAGAAATAGGCTTGAGTGCCTTGAAACGCTCAAAGATATTGGTTTTCAGACGGGTACGGGGGTGATGGTTGGGTCGCCTTTTCAAACTATCGACAACCTTGTTGAGGATATTTTATATATTGAAAAGTTCGCGCCTCAGATGATTGGTCTTGGACCTTTTGTCCCTCACCATGCAACTCGATTTGCGGATGCTAAGGTTGGAGATATCTGGCTGACATTGAAGATGATCTCGATATTTAGGTTGATGTTTCCATCGGCACTGATCCCCTCGACAACGGCATTGGCGACAGTTGCTCAAGATGGTCGCGAGCGCGGAATCTTGGCAGGGGCTAATGTCGTTATGCCCAATCTTTCGCCTGCGAGTTTGAGGGGGCACTACGCGCTCTACGATAATAAAGCCTCGATGGGTTCGGAGTCGGCCGAGGGGCTTAGGTTTCTGGCTGAAAGGCTAAAACATATAGGTTATAAAATCTCCTTTGAGCGTGGAGATTATACAAATGACGTCTCAAAATAATATGTGCATTACAGATGATTTATAATCCTAAATCACAAAGCGCCGAGGAGTTTATCAACCACGACGAGATAGAGCAGACGTTGGAGTACGCCACTGCGAACCGCGATAATCGACAACTTATTGAGTCAATAATCGAAAAAGCGGCATCTAAAAAGGGGCTTTCACACCGCGAGGCGGCACTTCTGTTGGAGTGCGATGACCCCGAGATGATAGCCAAGATCTATGCGTTGGCAAAGCAGATCAAACACGATCTCTATGGCAACCGAATTGTTATGTTTGCTCCGCTATACCTCTCAAATTACTGTGTAAATGGCTGCGTATATTGCCCTTATCACCTTAAGAATAAGAGCATTGCGAGAAAGAAGCTTACTCAAGAGGAGATCCGAAACGAGGTCATCGCTCTTCAGGATATGGGACACAAACGTTTGGCTCTGGAGGCTGGCGAAGATCCGCGCAACAATCCGTTGGAGTATATCTTGGAGTCGATCAAAACCATCTACTCCATCAAGCATCGCAACGGTGTCATTAGGCGCGTAAATGTCAATATTGCTGCGACATCTGTCGAGGATTACCGCAAGTTGCATGAGGCTGGAATCGGAACATATATTCTCTTTCAGGAGACCTACAACCGCGAGAGCTACGAGGCACTTCACCCCACAGGTCCCAAGAGCAACTACGAGTACCACACCGAGGCGATGGATCGCGCGATGGAGGGAGGTATTGATGATGTCGGGCTTGGGGTGCTCTTTGGATTGAACACCTATAAATATGATTTTGTGGGGCTTATGATGCACGCTGAACACTTGGAGGCGCGCTTTGGCGTTGGTCCTCACACCATCAGCATGCCACGAATTTGCCCTGCGAATGATATCGACACGGCTGATTTCCCCAACTCGATATCGGATGATATCTTTTGTCGACTGGTTGCCGTAACGCGTATCTCTGTCCCCTACACAGGTATGATTATATCGACTCGCGAGTCTCAGAGTTCGCGCGAGAAGGTGTTGGAGTTGGGTATTTCGCAGATCAGTGGAGGCTCAAAGACAAGTGTCGGAGGTTATGCCACGGATGAGCCTGAGAGTGATGCAGACAACTCTAAGCAGTTTGATATCAGCGATATGCGAACTCTCGATGAGATTGTTAAGTGGCTCGTTGAATTGGGGCATATTCCAAGTTTCTGTACAGCATGTTATCGCGAGGGGCGCACGGGTGATAGATTTATGTCGCTGGTTAAGTCGGGGCAGATCGTCAACTGTTGCACGCCAAATGCCTTGATGACCCTCAAGGAGTATATGGAGGATTACGCGAACCCCGAAACTAAACTCAAAGCCAAAGCTTTGATAGAGAGTGGATTGATAGAGATCACTCACCCTAAGGTTAGAGAGATAGCCACCCGAAATCTCAAAGAGATAGAGGAGGGTAAACGCGATTTCAGATTTTAGAATCTTCAAAAATTAGTTCTCACATGAATAATACCCCCAACGCAAACCGCCTCCACATAGGAATATTTGGACGTCGCAACAGTGGTAAGTCATCTCTAATAAATGCCCTCACCGATCAGGAAACATCTATCGTTTCGCAGGTCGCAGGGACAACGACCGATGCCGTAGCAAAGGCGATGGAGCTACACGGCATTGGGGCGACACTCATTATAGATACTCCAGGGTTTGATGATGACGATCAACACCTTGGAGATCAGCGAGTAAGCCGCGCACGAAAAACTACCGAAAGAACCGACATAGCTCTGCTTATCTGCGAGGATGGCGACCTAGAGGAGGAGAAGAGGTGGTTCGAGGTGTTGAAGTCACGCTCAATACCGACCATACCTATAATCAATAAGGTAGATATCAGAGGCGATATTTCGGAGCTGTCGGCTAAGATTGAGATGCTCTTCTCGGAGCAACCTATTGCAATAAGTACTAAACCCCAATGCGCAGATATTGAGCATATTAGGGAGGAGATCCGTGTGGCAATTCTGCGCAAGATCTCTCCCGACGCAACCGAACGCACCATCCTTGAAGATCTCGTTTCGCATGGGGATCTTGTTCTTCTCGTGATGCCTCAGGATATCCAAGCACCCAAGGGTCGACTTATTCTGCCACAGATGCAGACGCTTCGTGAACTGCTTGATAGGGGCTGTATACCAGTGAGTTGCACCACCGATATGTTACAACCTACGCTCGACACGCTCGCTAAAGCTCCGAGGTTGATCGTCACCGATTCGCAGGTATTTTCTGCCGTTCACGCGCTAAAACCTGCTGAGAGTTTATTGACCTCATTTTCTATCTTGATGGCAGGGTATAAGGGCGATATCTCAGCATTTGTGGAGGGTGTTCGCGCAATCGACACACTCACCCATACCTCGCGAATTCTTATTGCGGAGGGGTGCACCCACGCGCCACTAAGCGAGGATATCGGACGAGTGAAGATCCCCCGAATGTTGCGCAAGCGAGTAGGTGAGGCGTTGCAAATTGATATCGTTGCAGGTCGCGATTTTCCTGCTGACCTCACCCCCTATGACCTCATTATCCACTGCGGAGGTTGTATGTTCAACCGAAAATATATCCTCAGCCGCATTGAGCAGGCGACACAACAGTCAACCCCAATAACCAACTACGGAGTGGTGATTGCCCACCTCAGCGGAATACTTCCCGAGGTGGTATTACCCTAATGATTAGCCTCTTAATCGACTATTTAGAATGGATATCCAACACCAAAGTTGAGTGCTGTATTGTTCCAGTCGAACTTGCGAATCCACCTCTCACCAACTGCTGAGTTGGGATTATGGAGCTGAATACCCCAATCGAGACGCAACACTGCAAACTGGATATCAAGGCGCAGACCGATGCCTGTGTTGAATCCTAGCTGCTCGTAGAATGAGTTGATATAAAAGACCGAATCAGGCTCATATTGGCTATACTTATCCTGCAAATACCAAACATTTCCAAGATCGAGGAATGTCGCACCGTGAATCATCTCCCAAATTGGGAATCGGAACTCTAGGTTGGTCTCCAACTTCATATCTCCCAACTGCGTAGGGTATACCATATCCTCGGGCAGTTCCGAAGATCCAGGCCCAAGGGTTCGGGGTGTCCAACCGCGCATGCTATTGCTACCTCCAGCGTAGAACAACCTATCAAATGGCACAGCGTCGGAATTGCCATAAGGGACACCAGCACCAGCGTAGAAACGACCTGCGATAGCGGTCTTTTGCCCTAGCTGTATCTTACGGCTGATACTGAAATCCGCACGTGCATATTGGGCATATCGAATACCGCAGAAGTTGTAATATCCATCCGCGGTCTGCTCCGTACCAATCAATCCAACAACGCCACTGAGAAGGTTTCCTGCCGTCTCCGCATTTATGCGAACCATGGTGGAGTTACCCGAAATATTCTTTCCCGAGTTGTCGTATGCGTAGCTTAATGACAGTCCCGAGATAAGCTGTGTTTGGTAACTATTTTTGAGATATTCGTTCTCTAGCTGATCGTAATAGTCGGCATCTATATAGTTCATCTTCACGAGGTTGACATCAATAGGTCGCACCGCAAAGCTGTAATATTTATTTTGCATCCACGAGTAACTCCACGACACGCTAGAGAGTGTGCGATTATAGTATGGTCGATCTTGGAAGTTGACAGATGCCTCGACATTGGTTCGTGGCTTTAGTGTCCATGGAAATCGTGAACCGTAGAATGGAATCAAGAATCGAGGGATTGATAACCCGACAGATACACCATACTCTGTCGCTATCTTCTTCAGGGCATCATCCGCTTTCATGTTCTCATATCCTAGCGTAAAGTCGACACTTAGGTTCTCGGCACCTTTGAAAACGTTAAGGTTCTGATATCCGACAGTTGTTGTGAGACCATAGAAACTCGATGTCGTGCTACCCTCTAGCTCGACATTAAAACTCTGACTTAGGGCTGGAGTGCAAAGAATGTAACCTGCAAGATAGCTCACAGGGGAGTTAATATTGGCATCAAGTGTGTCACGCTTGGTTTTGACAGGTGCTTTAGAGTCGGCAAATCGTGTCGCTGCGAGTGATGCAGAGTCAATACCTGCGCGCTCCTCGGCTGTCACCTCGCGGAATGTCACCCTCGCGCTCTTGAAGTAACCAATCGACATAAGATTTTGGTATGTCTGGTCTACGAGTTTGGAGTTAAAGGTGTTATCAGGATATAAGGGCACAGCCTGCCTCAAAACCTTAGGTCTAATATTGGGATGCTTATTGCTAAGGTGCACAATGTCAAGACCTTTATATAGGGTTGTATCAACAGTGCTCAAAAACATTGAGTCTGTGACAATCTCCGTAGGGTCGAAGTTTGGGAGTATGTTTATTGCGCCCAACTTAAATCGGGTGTTGTCTCTCATGATGGGGTTACCGCGGTCGTCGTAACCAACAAGGAACTTCTTCACAATCATGGTTACGTCCACCATCTTATTGCCCTGAAGTGTGTCAGCAAGGTACTCGATATTATCGACCGTGAAGTTGTAATAACCCTTTTGGCGAAGTGATGATGTGACGCGCTCACGCTCGCGATCAAGCAGTGCGACACTAAAGACATCACCTGTGTGTATCAGACTCTTAGAGGTGTCGCGCAGAATAAGTCCTCGCAACATCGAGTCGCGAAATTCATACTTTATATTGTCAATAATATATGGTCGCCCTTGGTTGACTTTATATGTCAACTCAGCGCGTTTGCGATGCGACGTAGTATCAATCTCATAGTTAGATGTCGAGGAGTAAAACCCCTGAGAGTCCATATATATTTTTAGATTTTCGAGACTCTTTTGTGTTAGATCCGCGCTATAATATATAGGTTCCTCGCCCACTTTTCGCTTGATGTTGTTCCACCAATTATCTTTGTTGGGTTTCGCGGAGTTGTATACCCAGATGTAGAAGTTCGTTCCAAAGAGGCGTTTATTTGCCCCTTGTCGCACATACCTCTCTAGCTCATACATCGAGATAATCTCACTCTTAGGCACACTCTTATCCTCTTCGATCTTGACCGATTTCAAAAGATACTCGCCCTGAGGAATTTGTCGCGTGACTCCACACGACACAACTCCCCAGAGTGTGATGATGACCCCTAAGATATGATATATACTCCTGCGCATTCCCTACAACTTATTGGTTTAGAAAACCTTGCTTTTTGAGTAGCTCCATATATTTCTTCGAGAATGTAACGTTATCCTCCCCTTTGTAGCGATTTTTCGTGAAGATCTGCGCAAGGTTTGGGAGGTTATTCTCTTTGAGTAGCTGTTGCGTCTCCTCCGACGCCTCGCGCTCGCTCCACAACTCCGTAATCTTCTCGGGGGTATACTCCGTGTAGCTCTCCATGTGCACCACCGCCTCGACTGGAAGTCTGTCGGTGAGAGGTGGCTGCTCATCGGGATAACCTACGGCAATGGCTGTGACTGGAACAACACCTTGGGGTAGGTTGAATAGCTCAACCATCGCCTCTGCGGTATATAGCGTTGTGCCCAAAACGCATATGCCAAGACCCTGAGCCTCAGCCTCCAATATAAGATTCTGTGCCGTCATCAAGCCATCAATTGCACCATTGGCATACCAGATGAAGTTGTCATATTGAGGCTCAGCGTCGCGTAGCTCGCACCACTTTGAGAACCTATGAACATCGGCACATATGGTTATGACGCATGGCGCGTTCATCCTCTCCACCTGCCCGAAGTGCAGTGGCGAGACAGCCTTGATCTTCTCTGCGTCTTGCGTCACGATGATGCTGTAACTCTGCATATTTCCGCATGTCGAGGCGCGTGTTGCAGCCTCCAACATCGCTGTCATAGCCTCCTTAGCAATCGGCTGATCTTTGAATTTTCGTATTGAACGGTGGTTCTTTATCTCGTTAATCATAATCTCTGATAGTATTAAATAGTTATTTTACTAGCTCCTCCCACGCAGTTTTCTCCACTGGGTACTCCTCCGTGATGGTCACCTCGCCATCTGCGGAGAGGGTCGCTTTGTACTCGTATGTTGCATTTCCGATAAGCTCAGTGACAAATTTTTCATCCCTATGGCAGACGCAACGAACAAATCCGCCGCGATTTCGAACGTTTATAGTTGCTCCAAAACGACACAATCCCAAGAGTGCCGCTGTGGTGCTCGATGCTGTCATTGCCGTTCCGCACGATGCTGTCAAGCCAACGCCACGCTCAAATGTCGCAACGAAGATATTCTCGCCTCCAAGGTGTTGCATAACGCTCACATTCACCCCGTTAGGAAATATATCCTTCAACTCCTTAACCCGCTCGCCCATCGCGCACAACTCGTCAATATCGACACTCTCGACCTGAGCTACAATGTGTGGATTACCAAGGTTGAGATACGTAAATGTCAAGTTGGGGTTAAGCTCCGCGATTGGTTGCCCGACAAACTCGCCACTTGACAGCGTAAAGTCGCGAGATGCAGAGTTGATCTTGATCTCCACGCCATAGGCAGGGACACCCTCAGCCAACGCCTCGCAACGACAGATCGGGTATGCCTGACCGCCTGAGTAGAGCGTATATTTATCGGTATGAAGATACTCCTCGTCCGCCAAGCGCGCGATACACCTCATGCCGTTACCGCACATCTCCGCCTCGGAGCCATCGGTATTGAACATTCTCATCGCCATATCTTGACCCTCGGCACCGCACTTCACAAGAAACAGAACGCCATCACTTCCAGTTTTGGAACATATCTCTCTCACAAATGCGTCGACCCCCACGAAGTCGAAACTCTTAGCCACAGCGTCAATCATCACAAAACGATTTGCCGATCCGTGGCACATAATAAACTCTACACTCTGCATATTTTTAACTATAGAATAGAAACTAACTTAAACCACCAAAAGTATAAATATTTTGGGGCTTCTGCAAATTTATTGCCCCTCTCGACTTGATAATCCGCTAAATTAGTCGTAATATTGCGATATGGTAGATAAATTTTTGATGGCAGGGGCGCAACCTCTGCATATTTGTGATTCGGAGCAGGGCGAGAAGGTCGTGGTTTTGCTCCATGGATATTTGGAATCTATGTTGGTGTGGGATAGCTTTGTGCCACACCTTTATAAAGATATGCGCGTTGTGACGGTCGATATCCCAGGTCACGGAATCTCGATGGTCGAGGGCGAGTGTCACTCTATGGAGTTTCTCGCTCAGACGATTTGCGATGGCGTCAAAGCTCTTGGCGTTGAGAAGTTTACGGTTGTCGGACACTCCATGGGTGGATATGTCGCCTTGGCGATATGTGAGCTTTTTCCCGAAATGTTGGAGGGGGTTGTACTGTTGAGTTCAACGCCCAATCCCGACAGCGAGGAGAAACGCGAAAACCGACTTCGAGAGATTCAGTTGGTCAAGCAGGGCAAGAAAGAGCTACTTGCCAAAGTTGCTCCAGCAGCGGGTTTCGCCGTGGTCAATCGCGGTCGCATGAAGGATCATATTGCCGACCTTGCCGAGCAGGTATATATCACCGAAGATGAGGGTGTTATAGCTCTACTCAATGGAATGATGGGGCGCAAAGACCAAAATGAGATGCTCCGCAAATCATCTGTACCTCAGATGTTTATCTTTGGGGAGCAGGACGAATATATCCCCAAGGAGTATGCCGAGGAGATAGCAAAAAACCACCCCCAAGCGAGAGTGGTATGGTTGCCAAAATCTGGACATATGGGATTTCTTGAGGAGCCTGACGCGACAGCCCAAGCCATCAAGTCGATGGTTCTATAGCTTGATGTCGTAGATCTGAATTATGCCGACGAGGTTATCCGCCTCGTTGGCCACCAAAAGCGAGTTAACCTTATATTTGGTCATCATCTTCTCAGCCTCAATGAGTCGCTCCGCAGGGCGAATACGTTTTGGATCTGGCGTGAGAATATCACTTGCCTTGATAGTAAAGAAGTTAGCCTCGCTACGCTCCATCGCTCTACGGATATCTCCATCGGTGATGATGCCGACAATCTTCGACTTCTCGTCACAGACGACAATCAACCCCAACCCTCCGCGACTGATTGCGTGAATCATATCCTTTGCGATGCAGTCGGGCGCGACAATAGGCAGATCCTCGCTCCTCATCACGTTGCCAACATTCATCAAAAGTCGACGTCCAAGGCTACCACCTGGGTGAAGTCGCGCGAAGTCAACACTTGTAAAGTCACGCATTTTCATCAGCGCAACAGCGAGAGCATCACCCATGGCGAGCTGTGTCGTTGTCGATGTCGTTGGTGCAAGACGAAGAATACAAGCCTCCTCACCCACTCCGACAAATAGGTGAATATCAGAGTGTTTCGCAAGCGTAGACTCTGCGTTACCTGTTATTGAGATAAATTTATTTCCGTTGGTGTGTATGAATGGAATGATCTTCAACACCTCATCCGTCTCGCCCGAATATGACAATGCCACGATGACATCCCCCTTCGAGATCATGCCCAAGTCGCCATGGAACGCCTCGGTGGGGTGCAGAAAAAAGCTAGGTGTTCCTGTCGAGGCTAATGTGGCTGCGATCTTGCGAGCAATAAGCCCCGATTTTCCGACGCCTGTCATTATCACCTTGCCTCCACTCGCGAGTATAACCTCCACAGCCTCTGTGAATTGACTGTCAAGTGTCGCCTCCAACTGATGTAGAGCCTCAGCCTCAGTATGTAAAGTCTTGCGAGCGACATCCAAGATCATCGCCTTGCGTTCGTTGTTCTTCTCCATGGTTGCAGATTTTATAGAAGCGACTCGATTACTCCCTCTAAATCATCGAGATAGAGCATATTAGCCGCGTCGCTCATCCCCTTGTCGGGATCAGGGTGAACCTCAAAGAAGTATCCGTTTGCACCAAACGCCTTTGCAGCGCGAGCCATCATCGGCACGAACTCTCTGTTTCCGCTCGTCTTGCCTCCTGCACCTCCAGGTCGCTGAACCGAGTGCGTGCAATCCATAATTACGGTATCTGCGATCTTCAACATGTCGGGGATATTGCGGAAGTCAACAGCTAAGTTATTGTAACCAAACATGTTACCGCGCTCCGTTAACCACACCTCGCTAGCCCCCGACTCAACAACTTTTTGGTAGGGATACAGCATATCTTCGCCCGAAAGGAACTGCGCTTTTTTGATATTTACGATTTTTCCGCTCTTTGCCGCCGCGACCAACAAATCCGTTTGGCGACACAAGAACGCAGGAATCTGCAAAACATCGACAACCTCACCAGCCGCCTCAGCTTGATACGCCTCGTGGATATCTGTCACAAGGTTTAGCCCCCACTTGCTCTTAACATCCGCCAACATCTGAAGTCCACGCTCCAAGCCAACACCTCGATACGAAGTGAGGGATGTGCGGTTAGCCTTATCAAACGATGCTTTAAATATAATCTCTGTGCCTAGACGCTTGTTGATATCGACAATCTTTGCGGCTACTGTGTCAAGTAGCTCTGCCGACTCAATGACGCAGGGTCCTGCAATAAATTTTATGCTCATGGTGTAATCTGCTTATTTAGAAAGTGTTGCTAAAAACGTCTCCGCTGCCGCCAAATCCTCAGGTGTGTCGATGCCGATGGTCTCGATATTGGTGATGCCGACTCCGATTTTGTAGCCATTCTCCAACCATCTCAACTGCTCCAACGACTCCGCAACCTCCAACGAACTCTGTGGCAAAGTTGTAACCTCCCTCAGCGCAGGTGCTCTAAAGGCGTACATGCCGATATGTTTGTAGAAGGTGTGGCGCGTCAACCACTCCGACTTGTCGACACCTCTGAGGTAGGGAATCACCGACCTAGAGAAGTACATTGCCGTCATATCCTTGCTTACAACAACCTTGGGGCTATTGGGGTTTTCAAGAGCCTCGATACCACCCTCTGGAGTGAATGGCTTCACCAAAGTAGCTATCTGAACCCCCTCATCCTCAAAGCATTGTGTGAGAGATTTAATCTGCTCAGGGGCGATGAATGGCTCATCACCCTGAACATTTATAACGATGTCATCGTCACTCGTACCCTCCAACTTTGTGTATGCCTCCCAACACCTATCCGTTCCGCTCTTGTGGTTCACCGAGGTCATCACCGCGCGACCTCCAAACGCCTCCACAGCGTCAAAAATCCTCTGGTCATCTGTCGCAACAACGACATCCTCAACCACGCTCTTCACCTGATTGTAGACCCTCTCGACAACCTGCTTGCCACCCAAAAGAGCCAAAGGTTTACCCTCAAAACGTGTCGAGGCGTAACGCGCTGGAATTATAGCTACACACTTCATAATCAATCTCTTTATTAAGCCTCAACGACTTTTTTTGCACGAGCCTTGCGAGCTGGTTTTTTCTCCTCAGCAGGCTCTAAAGCCAACGCCAAGACCTCCTCGTTGCTCTTAACATAATGGAACGTCAACCCCTCAGTGTAATCAGCCTTAACCTCAAGGATATCTTTGCGGTTAGTCTCCGACAAAATTATCGTTGTGATACCTGCGCGCTTTGCCGCCAAGATCTTCTCCTTAACACCTCCAACGGGAGTTACGCGACCGCGAAGTGTTGTCTCGCCCGTCATGGCAATGCGTGGCTTAATCTTACGACCCGTGTAGGTCGAGACAATTGAGGTTATCATCGTGATACCAGCCGAAGGTCCATCCTTTGGAATCGCTCCATCGGGCACGTGAATATTGATATCGTTGGTCTCAAACATCTTGGGGTCAATACCCAAAGCTGCGTGGTTTGCCATAACCCACTCATGAGCAATCGTTGCCGACTCCTTCATGACATTTCCAAGGTTTCCAGTCAAGTTAACACGTCCCTTACCTGGTGAGAGCACCGACTCGATGTAGAGAATATCTCCACCAACCTCAGTCCATGCCAACCCCGTAACAACGCCTTGCAAACCCTCAATATCGTAGCTATCATTGAGATAGCGAGGTGCACCCAAGACCCTCTCAACGCACTCTGTCGAGATCTCCGCCTTGAAATCCTCCTCGAAAGCGATCTCCTTAGCGCGCGTACGTGCCAACTTAGCAATCTGCTTGTCAAGGGTACGAACTCCAGCCTCGCGAGTATACTCCGCGATGATCTTCTCGACAACCTCTCGCGACAATGTCATCTGATCCGCCTTGACTCCGTGAGCCTCCAACTGCTTAGACAACAGGTGTCTTTGTGCAATCTCGATCTTCTCCTCAACCAAATATCCTGCGATGTTAATCATCTCCATGCGGTCGCGAAGGGCGGGGTTGATATTCGAAATATTGTTTGCCGTAGCGATAAACAGAACCTTCGAAAGATCATACTCCATGTCGAGGTAGTTATCGTGGAACGTTGTATTCTGCTCGGGATCAAGCACCTCCAAAAGCGCGCTCGATGGGTCGCCATGGTTGCTCACCGTGATCTTATCCACCTCATCCAAGATGATGACAGGGTTCGATGATCCGCACCTTTTGATGGTCTGGATGATACGTCCTGGCATTGCACCTATATATGTACGTCGATGTCCGCGGATCTCCGCCTCATCATGTAGACCACCCAATGAGATGCGTCCAAACTTGCGCGCCAAAGCAGCTGCAACCGACTTTCCAAGCGATGTCTTACCAACTCCTGGTGCTCCATACAGGCAGATGATCGGAGATTTCAAGTCGCCCTTTAGCTTGATGACAGCCAAGTGCTCCAAGATACGATCCTTCACCTCCTCCAATCCGAAGTGGTCTGAGTTGAGCTGATCTCGCGCAACACCAAGGTCGAGGTTGTCTTTTGTCGTGTCATTCCACGGCAACTCCAACATCAGCTGCAAATAGTTCATCTGAACCGAGTACTCCGCCACCGCTGGGTTGAGCCTCTCCAGACGCGTTAACTCCTTCTCGAAGAGTTCACCCACCTCCTTGTTCCAATTCTTTTTCGCGGCATCCTCGCGCAACTTGTCAAGCTCAGCATCGGCATTGTCGCCCAACTCCTCCTGAATTGTGCGAACCTGCTGCTGGAGATAGTAGTCGCGCTGTTGGCGATCAATCTCCATCTTAACCTTATTCTGTATCTCGTTCTTAAGCTCCGCAAGTTGCTGCTCACGAATCAAGATCTCCAACAATTTTCTAGCGCGCGCCAACAACCCTGGAGCCTCCAAAAGCGTCTGTCGATCCTCATCTGGAAGTTCAATATTGGTGCATATAAAGTTGATAATACCTCGCTTAGAGTCAATATTCTTGATCGCAAAAGCTGCCTCCTTAGGCATCGTAGGCGAGATATTGATAATCGACAACGTCACATCGCGAATAGACTCAACAAGAGCATCAAACTCCACGTTATCAGCCTCTTGGCGTGCATCGCGCATAACCGTAACCCTAGCCGACATATATGGCTCTAGCGCAACATACTCGTTAACCTCGATCTTAGCTAGACCATTCAACAACACCGTGAGTGTTCCGTTGGGCATCTCCAAGATCTTGATGATACGAGCAATTGTTCCCACCTTATACATATCCTCAGGCGTCGGCTGGTCAACATCGCTCTCGCGCTGCAACACAGCTCCCAAGTACCCTCCATTAGCATCGACATCACGAACCAATCGAATGCTCTTGTCACGCCCCACAGTGATGGGGGTGATCGCACCAGGAAAGAGCACCGAACTGCGCAGTGTCAATATCGGAACAACCTCGGGATACTCCTGATCCTCTTGACTCTCATCATCGTTGGCTACGATGGGAATAACCTTATGTGTGCCATCAAAAAGCTCTGGCAACATTCCCAAATCATCCAACTCAAAACTCTCTATCTTATTCTTCTTACTCATATAATTCTATTAATAATCAACCTGCTCGATGTAGATCTGAAAGAGCAGTGGTGTGTACTGAGCAATCTCAGTCGATGCTCCATAGGTAGAGGTCGATGCCGACACTCCATCGGGATAGGCATACTCCGAATCTGTCAATATCGCTGCCCACTGTCCATAACGAAGCTGTGGGATTGAATAGTACCATGCTGTAATCATATCATCCTCGTCATCATCAGCCTCATATGTCAATGCAACATTTGAAGATGCCACAGGAACTCCATTCACAATCTCACTCACCTCGTCAATGTTGGTATCAATGATAAAACCATCGAGGGTTCTACATATATACCATATTGATGCTGTCTGGTCGTAACCGATACGCTCCCCAGTCATTGTTGTGTCGATCTCGAACTCCTTATCCTCCATAAACGCTGCAAGAGCTGCGTTGATACGCTCCTCCAAGTCACTCACCCCATTTGTTAGATAGTAAGGTGTGTAGATTGACGAGAGTGCAGAGGTGTATGCTGGCGTGAAGTCCAAAATATCCGTTGGTAGGTATGTACGGTTGATATAGAGTCCTGCGATATTATCTATGGCATTGCTCCACTCGCCTTGCGTACTCTCCTTAGCAACGTTGCTCTCCTCAACCTCATCATCCGTATAGTCGGTATCCTCATCATCAGTAGATTTATTGAGTGTTCCGTTATTGAGAATAAACGACTCAATATACTCCTCCTCTGTGGTCTCGACATCTGAGGTGAGGGCTACAATCTCGATCTCCGCCTTTAGTGTGTGTCCCGAAGATAGATAGCTCTGTCCGTAATATCCTGTTGAGGCAGTTGCTGCATATCCGATCTGTGCCGAGGGTACATATGCCGTAAACTTATCTCCAGCCTCCAAACTTGTTGTCGTTCCATCAATGGTAAGTTCACTCGTTATAGCATTATATAGAAACTCTGGTAGGTAGTCATCCTCATCCACCCACAAGAAGATGGGGGTGTAGTGTGTCTGACGATAGAAAGTTCCCTGCTGCCAAGCTGTCACCTCATTACGTGTTATGACAACGTTGTTCTCTAGGTCGTAACCTGTGATGTTGTACGAGATCCAACACTCGTCATTCGACGCGATTATATCCATAAGTGGTGTTGTCGAGGTTGTCGACTCCTCGGTAATATCAATGTAGTAACCCTCGCTTTGGCGATTGTCAACGAGGTCAGGTACATTAACCTTGATCCACTCATCTAGCAACTCCTGCTCGAAATCATCATAGTCAAACGTACTGTTGTCAACTGTGCATGCGCCAATGGTTAGTGCTGCAAAGGTTAGAAAAAGTCCCAATATGGGTTTAAGTCTATATTTCATCTTCTGTTTTAATTTTCAACGCTATCAATATATACAAATAGAGCCAACGGAGCCTCTAGGGTTGCAACACCCATATAAGAATCTCCATAGGCCTCATCAACGGTGAGGTAGAACTCGATGGTGTCACCCTCGCGACACCCAACCAATAACGACTCCACACTGCTAAATATTGCCCCCGAACCCACTGTTATAGCCTTAGGTTCGAAACTCCAATATGTCGTGTTGAGCCCCAACTCCTCAAGAGTACTCTTATACGCTGCGTTATTTGTGTATAGTAACACATCACTCGTAGGTGCAGAGATTGAGGTAAAGTCATACAACTCAAAGGTCATTGTGATATTACTACCCTTGATAATCTCAGCCTTTGTCGCCCTCTCCGCATTGTAGTAATCCTCGATATAACGAAATGTCGTAGATCCACGCATCACGTAGAAATTTGGCTCATCGACAAGAGACTCAGCAATATCACTCTCGGCGATGAGTTTGGGGGAGTGGCTCGACTCCAAGTAATCTATGATATCCTCCTTTTGATCTGAGTTGCTCTCCTCGGTGGTGCTACCACAACTGCCACACATTACCGCGACAAACAACAAGCTCAAAAATATTCTCCACAATCTATTCATAATCGTGCAAAGTTAATAAAAAAGTTGTAAATATCAAAGCTAAAAACCATGCCAACGGCGAATTTATGCGTTGTTAACCGTCCCTAAAGCCTTTTGAGGGCGTGACGTATCAACTCCTCTACCCCACTCGTTGGCATCTCCGCGACTATCGCCTTGATCGCCTTCTGTGATGACGCCTTGGCAAAGCCCAACATAACCAACGCCTCGACAGCCTCTGACGCCGCCGCGCTTTCACCTTGAACTATTGCGACTTCCGTACTCTCCACCCCAACGCCTGTCATCTTACCGCTCAGCTCCACGATGATCTTTTGTGCCGTCTTGAGCCCTAGACCCTTGACATTTTTGAGAAGCACCGCATTCTCGGTCGAGATGATCGACTTCAACTCACTTGTCGAGTAGGTCGACAGCACCATCCTCGCGGTGTTGCCTCCAACCCCCGAGACGCTGATGAGCAGACGAAACAACTCGCGCTCAACCTTCGAGGCAAAGCCATAGAGTAGCTGAGCATCTTCGCGAACGATGTAGTGTGTGTAGAGCTTTGCCGAGGGTTGATTCTCAATCTCAGAGTAGCTCTGAAGTGATATGTGGAGGTAGTAACCGACGCCTCCAGCCTCGATTACTGCATATGTGGGGGCGAGTTCTGCGACATCGCCTTTGATATATTCGTACATATATTACTCTTTATTGTCTATTTTTTTACACTCCAACTAAGTATGTTTGACAAAAGTATAATAAATTTTTCTATCTTTGTGCTCAAAGGTATAAAACTAATGAAATAACATAATTTATTTTTTGAACGAAATGAAGAGAGTTTTTATTGCGTGCGCAGCGTTTGCCACACTTGCATTTGCATCATGTAACACATCCACTAATAATACCTCAGAGGCTACCTCTGAGGTTGCGGCAACTCAATCTAGCGACATGGCATATGTGAGCGTAGAGGCGGTTTTGGCTCAAAGTGAGATCTTTAAAACAGAAGGCGCGAGCCTTCAGGCTAAGACCGAGAAGGCACAGAAGGATTGGGCACAGAAGGAGCAAAATCTTCAGTCTCAGGCTACTAAACTTCAGGAGAAGTACCAGCGTGGTCTTATCACAACGGCAAATGCTCAAACTGAGCAGAAGGCTATTGAGCGTCGCGCGGCATCGTTCCAGAGCACAACACAGAAGGAGATGCAGGCTCTCGATGAGGAGAACCGCGTATTCTCAAATCGCACTCAGGATCTTTTGATGCGTGCTGTGCAAGAGGTTAACAAGGATAAGAAGTACAAATTTATCATCAACGCATCGGCTCTTATCGACGCAGACACAACCCTAAACATTACAAATACTGTTTTGGAGGCAGTTAACAAGTTGTACGCTGAGGAGAAAGCTGAGTCTACAACAAAGTAATAGACTAATAATCAATGTGGTTCGTTCCATTCTCACTTAGAGATCTTGTCGACATAGTCGTTGTGGCTTGGGGCATGTATTGGATATATCGCTCGACAAAGGGTACTAATGCACCCTATATTTTGACGGGTGTGATAGCCCTGTATGTCTTGTGGTTGTTGGTGAGGACTCTCAATATGGAGCTGCTCTCAATGATCCTTGGGCAGATAATTTCGGTGGGTGTTATCGCCCTGCTGATTGTCTTTCAACCCGAGATTCGACGATTCTTGCAGATGATCGGTTTGCGACAGAAGTCGTTTCGATTCTTGACACAGCTTTTTGGTGGACAGACGGAGAGTGGCGATGTTAGTGCAACACCCATTGTTGAGGCGGTTAAAGAGCTATCAAAGAGGGGTTTGGATGCCACGATTGTGTTGGCTCAACTTAGTGATCTTAGGTTGATAACTCTTCGAGGTATACAGCTCGACGCCAAGCTATCTGAGGAGCTTGTGGTCACACTTTTTGCCCAAGAGTCACCATTGAAAGGTGGCGCATTGGTGGTTGCTCAGAAACGCGTAGTTGCGTCGGGGTGCGAGTTGCCCATGACGTTAAGCCCAGCACATGAGGCTTTGAGTGCAGCACAGAGAGGCGCAATCGGGCTTAGCGAGATATCAGACGCCATTGTAATCACTGTATGTGGCGAGAGTGGCGAGATCTCAATATCTCACTCGGGACAGATATACCAAAACATTGAGGAGCAGAATTTGGGAGGTATCATAACCTCACTCACCTGCAACGATGACGAGATTGACATGTAGCGAGAGGCTGATATAACCAATAAGAAATAGATAGGGGTAACCATTTCGGTTACCCCTATCTATTTCTACTATAATCTGTTAACTACTCGCTCAACATAGCCTTGACCTCAGCCAAAACCGTTGCTCCGTTGTAGCCGAACTTCTCATCCAACACTGTGTATGGCGCAGAGTAACCGAAGTGATCCAAACCGTGGATAGCTCCATTCTCGCCAACCAAACCCTGAAGTGTCACAGGCAATCCCGATGTCATACCGTAACGTGGAAGTCCCTCTCCCAAGATGCTTGTTTGGTATGACTTTGGCTGGTCGCGGAACAATCCCTCACTTGGGATGCTCACAACGCGCACTGCGATACCCTCATCAGCCAACTTCTCAGCACCCTCAACGAGTGTAGAGACCTCAGATCCCGATGCCAACAACACCGCCTGAGCCTTTGGTGAGTCCACAACGATGTAACCACCCTTGTTAACCTGCTGAGCCTCAACCCTACGGCTGTTACCCAACACAGGCAAATTCTTGATATTCTGACGCGACAAGATAAGTGCAACTGGACGCTGCTCCTCAACAGCCAACTTCCACGACATGATAGTCTCCTCGCCATCCGCTGGACGCAAAACAACCATGCTTCGCTCGCCATCGTGGTTGCGAAGGTGCTCCATCAAACGGATCTGCGCCTCCTGCTCAATAGGCTGGTGCGTAGGTCCATCCTCACCCACACGGAACGAGTCATGAGTCCAAACATAGACAACATGTAGGCGCATCAAAGCTGCCAAACGAACCGCAGGTTTCATATAATCTGAGAATACAAAGAATGTTCCGCAGACTGGAATAACACCTCCGTGAAGTGCCATACCATTCATCACGCATGCCATTGTAAGCTCCGAGACACCAGCTTGGAAGAACTTTCCAGAAAAATCACCCTTTGTGAATGCCTTGGTCTTTTTCAAGAAACCATCCGTCTTATCCGAGTTGCTCAAATCAGCCGACGACACAATCATATTCTCGACCTTCTCGCCATATACGCTCAACACCGTTGCCGACGCTGCACGTGTCGCCTGACCCTCCTTCATCTCGATAGAGTTGTAGTCAATCTCAGGCATCTCGCTCTTCAAGAAACGATCCAACTTCTGAGCCAACGCGCCATTCTCCGCTCTCCACGCAGCCTCAACAGCCTTCTGACTCTCCATCCACTTCGCTAGCTCAACCTTGCGCGCTGCATAGATCTCCTCGCTCTCCGCAAAGAGAGAGAATGGCTTCTCAGCATCACCACCCAAGTTGCTAACTGTAGCCTTGATATCTGCTCCTGCAGCCGAAAGTGGCTGACCGTGAGTCGACACCATATCCTCAAAGCTAGATCCGTCCGCTGTGCGAGCACCGCGACCCATGATAGTTTTACCAATAATCAACGTAGGACGCTCTGTCTCGGTATTTGCAACCTTCAAAGCGGCACGCAACGCCTCAACATCGTGACCATCACACGAGATAACACTCCAGCCCCAAGCCTTATATTTCATCTCAACATCCTCAGTATCAACCTCGTCAACCTTAGTCGACAACTGAATGTTGTTTGAATCATAATACATGATAAAGTTACTCAATCCCAAGTGTCCCGCAATACGACCAACACCCTGAGAGATCTCCTCTTGAACAGCACCATCCGAGATATAAGCGTAAGTCTTGTGAGCCATCCACTCGCCAAACCTTGCAACCATAAATCGCTCAACAATAGCTGCTCCCAACGCCATTGCGTGACCCTGACCAAGAGGTCCAGAGGTATTCTCGACACCACGCATAACATCCACCTCAGGGTGACCTGGAGTGATGCTACCCCACTGCCTCAACGATGCCAAATCATCCATCGTGTAGTTTCCAGCCAAAGCCAACACCGAGTACAACATCGGCGACATATGACCTGGATCGAGAAACATACGGTCGCGGTATGGATAATCCATCTGTTTAGGATCATAACGCAAGAACTCCGTGTAGAGCAAGTTGATGAAATCAGCTCCGCCCATGGCACCTCCAGGGTGTCCCGACTTAGACTTCTCGACCATTGATGCAGCCAAGACACGAATGTTATCTGCCGCGCGGTTAAGCTTTGAGTTTTCGAACATAATTTTCTTATTTTAAGTTTCTTCTTAGTTTTGGACTTTCAACATCGCCACAGCTCCCGACTCGATCTTCTCGCGAGCCATCTGCTCCGTAACCACAAACTCCTCATGGTTCATCGAGGGGATATCAAACATTATATCTATCATTATCGCCTCGCAGATTGTCCTCAATCCGCGCGCTCCCAACTTGAACTCTACAGCCTTGTCGACAATATAGTCCAACACCGCAGGCTCAAAGGTCAACTTCACACCATCCATCTCGAACAATCGCTCATATTGACGCGTGATGGCGTTCTTTGGTTCTGTTAGGATTCTACGCAAAGCGTCCCTCTCCAAAGGCTGCATGAAGGTCAACACTGGAAGTCGACCAATCAACTCGGGAATCAACCCAAATGACTTAAGATCCTGAGGCGTAACATATTGCATCAAGTTGCCGCGATCAATAGTATTCTCACCACCAACGCGACCATATCCCATTGCGCGAGTATTCAAACGCTGAGCGATCTTCTTCTCGATACCGTCAAAAGCACCGCCACAGACAAACAAAATATTCTTTGTATTGACCTGAATAAACTTCTGATCTGGGTGTTTACGACCGCCCTGAGGTGGTACATTCACAACAGCACCCTCCAAGATCTTAAGCAACGCCTGCTGAACTCCCTCGCCCGAAACATCCCTCGTGATACTTGGATTGTCACCCTTGCGCGCGATCTTGTCGATCTCGTCAATAAAGACGATGCCTCGCTCCGCCTGCGCAACATCATAGTCCGCAACCTGCAACAGTCTCGACAAGATACCCTCGACATCCTCGCCAACATATCCAGCCTCTGTGAGTGCCGTCGCGTCAACGATGGTGAATGGAACTTTCAACAACTTAGCGATAGTTCTAGCCATCAACGTCTTACCCGTTCCCGTAGGTCCAACCAAAACGATATTCGACTTATCAATCTCCGTGTCGTCACTCTGCTCGCTATCACCCTCCTTTTTACCGCTCTGCTCCATCACACTCAAACGCTTGTAATGGTTATAGACCGCCACCGAAAGGTATCGCTTCGCTGCATCCTGACCAATGACATATTGATCCAACATCATCTTGATCTCCACAGGCTTCAACATCTCCTTCATGTCGATCTCCACGCCACCCTTAGCCTTCGCCTTAGCACTTTTTTTTGCCGCTCCGCCATGCGCTCCTGACCCCTCAGCATCCATCAAGATGCGGTAGCCATTCTCGACACAGTTGTTACAGATATTCGCTCCGTTAGTTCCCTGA
This sequence comes from Rikenellaceae bacterium, assembly GCA_047173185.1. Lineage (GTDB taxonomy): Bacteria > Bacteroidota > Bacteroidia > Bacteroidales > Rikenellaceae > Alistipes. Next base: position 18,948 of record JBCQVH010000003.1, on the reverse strand, counting down.
AACAGAACCCCCACCTCCTCGCGAGATGCGCCACAAAACGAACAGTTATCTGCACCGTTATTTCCTCTATTATTTGTACCTCTGCTATTTGCCATCTTCCTACTTAATAACTATTTGCGCTTGCTCAACACCTGATCTATAAGACCATACTCCTTCGCCTCCGCAGCACTCATCCAATAATCACGGTCTGCATCCCTCTCGAACTGCTCAACCGAGACCCCCGAGTGCTCCGACATGATCTCATACAACTCCTTACGAGTCTTTAGAATCTCGCGTGCAGTGATCTCAATATCAGAGGCTTGACCCTGAACACCACCCAACGGTTGGTGAATCATAATCCTAGAGTGAGGCAACGCAGTACGCTTACCTGCCGCACCTGCTGTGAGCAAGACCGCACCCATAGATGCCGCCAAACCTGTACAGATTGTCGAGACATCAGGCGCAACCAACTGCATAGTATCATAGATACCCAAACCAGCCGAAACCGACCCACCTGGAGAGTTGATATAGATCTGAACATCCTTCTCAGGGTCTACCGACTCCAAGAAAAGTAACTGAGCCTGAATAATATTCGCAGCATCATCATAGATCGGAGCACCCAAAAAGATGATACGATCCATCATCAAACGCGAAAATACATCCATCGTTGCCACATTGAGGTGACGCTCCTCGATAATCGTGGGCGAAACATACCCCGACATTATAGACTCAAAGTTATGGAGCTTCAATGAGCTAATTCCACAGTGCCCCTTGGCATATTTTTCAAATTCTGACATCTTTACCTACATTTTAATTATTTTACAGACAAGCGGTTACGCGACTCATAAAGCCTCAATAACCACACCCTCACACGAGAGATTATATCTATAAACAAAAACTCTGCAAGCACTATGGCTCGCAGAGTTCAAAGATATTACATTTTGCCGAAATAAACAACATTTCGACCAAAGATTATCTACTACACGAAGTTATCGACTACTGCAAAGTCTGCATGCGCTGAGTGAACTCATCAGCAGTAACTGAGATCTCCTTAACTGAGATCTTAGCCTTGATAGCGTCAACAACCTTATTCTCGAACAACTTCTCGTAAACCTTCTGACCCTGTTGCTTATCTGAAAGGATCTGCTTACCGTAGTTCTCCAACATATCAGCAGGAGCCTGAGCCATACCGTACTGAGCCAACTGAGCCTGAGCTGAAGCCTTAGCCTCCTCCAAAGCCTCCTCGGGAGTAACTGTGATCTGCTCCGCCTCGATGATCTGCTTCTGGATGAAGTTCCACTTGAACATCTTAACAAAAGCATCGAAGTCGCGGTCGATATCCTCCTGAGTGAAACGTCCCTCGTTGATAACGAGCAACCATCTCTTCAAGAACTCCTCAGGCATCTGAAGGTTAGCCTTCTCCTGAACATACTTAGCAACCTCAGCACCAAACATGTAGTCGCTCTCACGACGCATCTCAACAGCAATCTGAGCATCAATGAACGCATCCAACTCCTCCTCAGAATTTACATTACCCTCAGGGAATGCCATCTTAAAGAACTCCTCGTTCATCTCTGGATCAGCGAACTTGCGGATGTTGGTGATCTCCAACTCGAACTCTGGGTTCAAGCCCTCCAACTCATCCTCCTTAACACCAAGAATAGATGCACGCTGAGCGTCTGTCTTGTACAACTCGTTAACGTTAACCTGCAACTTGGCACCCTTCTCCAAACCGATGAATGGAGCACGAGCAGCCTCGTCCATAGAGATCAAACCTACATAAGCCTCCTCAACACGCAACTCACCGTTGTCAAGAACAACAGTCAACGCCTCGTCAGAAGTTACACTCTCAGCATCAGCCAAACGACCGTAACGACGCAAGTAGTTAGTGCGGTAGTCGTTGTGGATCTGCTCGCTGATAGAGATGTTACAATATGTCACCTCGTCAGCAGACGAAAGCTCTACATTGTAAGCTGGAGCCTCACCAATCTCGAAAACGAACTCGAAATCTGTACCCTTCTCAAAGTCGAAGTCACCCTGCTCCTCAGATGGAATAACATCACCTACATAGTCGATCTTCTCCTCCTTAAGGTACTCAAAGACAGCCTTTGTAGCAGCTTGGTATGACTGCTCAGCCAAAACACCAGTACCATACATCTTCTTGATAACACCCATAGGCACGTTACCACGACGGAATCCTGGGATATCAGCCTTACGACGGTAATCCTTAAGGATCTTCTCTACCGACTCAGCATAGTCACTCTGACCAACTACAACCTTGATAAGCGAAACACCTTGTTCGCGTTGTTCTCTTACGATATTCATATTTAAAAGTATATTATTTGTTCTTCAATTTTAGCGCACAAAGATATGAAAAAGAATTTAATAATCATAACATAAAGGCAACAACTTTAGGGCAAACGCATGAAAAAATATTTCGGCTGCATTATATCTCAGCGACTCTTACTCCGTGTGTCATTGCGGGCTTGACCCGCAATCTCTAAGTAGAAAATACCAACTCGCTTAGAGATTGCGGGTCAAGCCCACAATGACGAGGCTAGTTAAACGTCACTTTTGAAAAATATTTTCGCTCACTCTTATACATATATAATAAATAATGACTACCTTTGGGTGATTATTCACCTACGCGAAATGCCATAGGTCTTACAATCAGCAACTTTAAAAATAATAGTATTTCAACCATGACATCACAACCTCAAACAGTTGGAGTAATCATATCAACATACAACAACCCTGCGTGGCTCGAAAAGACACTCTGGGGCTACCTCTTTCAGGAGAAAATGGCGGACGAGATCATCATTGCCGACGATGGTTCACGCGAAGATACACGCTTGCTTATCGAGAGCTTCAGCAAAAGACTCCCGATCAAACATGTGTGGCATACGGATAACGGTTTTCAGAAGTCACGGATTCTAAACCGCGCACTCATCGCCTCGACAGCTGAGTACCTAATCTTCACAGATCAGGACTGCATACCTCGCAAGGACTTCATCGCAACGCATGTCAACCATGCTCAAAGAGGCTATCTTCTATCAGGGGGCTACTTCAAGCTGCCGATAGATATTAGCCAGATGATAACCCTCAAGGATGTTGAGAGTGAGGATGCCTTCTCACTTGATTGGCTCAAAGCAAAGGGGATGAAGGTGAATTTCAAGTGCACCAAGTTGATGAAGTGTGAGTGGTTCACGAACTTCATGAACTTCATCACCCCTGCCAAGGCGACATGGAATGGTTGCAACGCCTCGGGTTGGCGAGAGGATGCCATTGCGGCGAATGGTTTCAACGAGGAGATGCAGTATGGGGGTCAGGATCGTGAGTTTGGTGAGCGACTCTTCAACCGCGGCATAAAGGCGAAGCAGTTGCGATACTCAGCTATCGCCCTCCACCTCGACCACAAGAGACCATACAAGACCAAGGAGTCGATAACGAAGAATGTAAATATTAGAAAAAATACGCGCAGAAGCGGCATAACCGAGACTCCCAACGGAATAAAGCAGCTGCTCGCAAGTGAACAAGAGTAGCCATGAATAGATATATCGCCCTACTGATAATATATTGCTCTACAATTATTAGCTGTGGAGCACCCACAACCAAGGGTTCAACAACGAAGGGTGCTGAGTCCTCAGCAACAGAGAAACCTGCGGCTGTGAAGTACTACAGCTATGTTGTGAAGAGTAGCTATCCCCACGCGACAGATAGCTATACCCAAGGGTTGCAATATGTAGACTCGCAACTCTGGGAGAGCACAGGGCTAGAGGGGCAATCAAGGCTCATGAAAATCGACATTGAGAGTGGGAAAACTACGCTTGTAAGATCGCTACCGCGAGATGAGTTTGGCGAGGGCATCACCATCCTTGGCGACTCGATATTTATGTTGACGTGGCAATCCAACAAGCTCTACATATTCGACCGCAAGAGCGGCAAGAGCATCGACACAAAACAATATATTGGCGAGGGTTGGGGTTTAACATCCGATGGCGATAGGCTCTACATGAGCAATGGATCATCACAGATTGCCGTTCGCAATCGCAACACATTTGAGCACAAGAGGTGCTTATACGTGACTTTGAATGGGCAACCACTCAAATACCTCAATGAGTTGGAGTGGATTGATGGACGAATCTGGGCAAATGTCTACACACTGAATCAGATTGTCATTATCAACCCTGAGTCGGGAGTTGTCGAGGGGGTTGTTGATCTGACGGGGATACTTCCCAACAGCGAGCGCACAGATCAAACCGATGTCCTCAACGGCATAGCCTACGACCATGAAAAGAAAAGGCTCTTTGTCACGGGAAAAAATTGGAGTAAGTTATACGAAATAGAGATAATCGAGAGATGAATTTAGAGAGAAACAAAGTAAAGAGACAAAATATTACTTCTCAGCTCAAAGAGCGCGTCCTTGTGCTTGATGGCGCAATGGGAACACTCATACAGCAGCACAATCTCAGTGAGAGTGATTTTCGAGGCGAGGAGTTTAAGGATTGGAGCAAAGAGCTAAAGGGGTGCAACGACATCCTAGCCCTCACGAGACCCGACATATTGGCGCAGATTCATCGCGATTACCTCAACGCAGGTGCTGACATCATATCAACAAACACATTTAACGCCACCACCATCTCGCTACGAGATTATGGGTTGGAGGGGTATTCATACACCATCGCCAAGCGCGCTGCGGAGATTGCACGCGCGGAGGCAGACAAATTCAGTGACAGAGGTTGCTACGTTGCAGGATCATTGGGTCCTACGAGCCACACAGCATCTATGTCGGCAGAGGTGACAAACCCTGCCGCGAGAGATATAACCTTCGATGATCTAGTCGAGGCGTACTCAACACAGCTCTCGGGGTTGGTGGATGGCGGTGTCGACCTCATCATCATCGAGACGATTTTCGACACGCTCAACGCCAAGGCGGCAATATATGCGATAGAGAAGATCTGCAAAGAGCGCGATATTGATCTACCCATCATGGCATCGGGTACAATTACGGATGCTAGCGGACGAACACTTTCGGGGCAGACTATTGAGGCGTTCTACACCTCACTCTCTCACGCAAATCTACTCTCCATCGGTCTCAACTGTGCCTTTGGAGCTAAGCAGATGTTGCCATATGTCGAGAGGTTGGCGGCTGTTGCAGAGTGTTACACCTCGGCATACCCCAACGCTGGACTCCCCAACATCATGGGAGGCTATGACGAAACACCTGAGATGTTTGCGGCGGATGCAGAGCTATATCTCCAGAGTCAGGCGGTCAATATTATTGGAGGCTGTTGCGGAACAACACCCCGACATATTGAGTTGCTGAGGGGGTTGGTCGATAGATATCAACCCAGAACTCCACAACAACCCCAACATACAACAACCCTGAGTGGTCTGGAGACCTTAAAAATTTCGGCAGAGTCCAACTTTATTAATATAGGTGAGAGGTGCAATGTCGCAGGGTCGGCAAAGTTTGCAAGACTCATCCGCGAGGGTAACTTCGATGAGGCACTCTCGATTGCGAGAGCGCAGGTCGATGCAGGGGCACAAATAGTTGATGTCTGCATGGATGACGGCATGATCGAGGGCAAGGAGGCGATGTGTCACTTCATCAACCTCTTGGGTTCAGAGCCTGAGATTGCACGTGTTCCGCTGATGATCGACTCCTCGAAGTGGGAGGTTCTCAGGGCTGGACTAAAGGTTACACAAGGCAAAAGTATCGTCAACTCCATCTCGCTCAAAGAGGGTGAGCAGAGCTTTTTGCAGAAGGCTCTGGAGATCCATTCGTTTGGCGCGGCGGCTGTGGTTATGCTCTTTGACGAGAGTGGACAAGCCGACACCTACGAGCGTAAGATCGAGATTGCACAGCGCGCCTACACCCTACTCACGGAGGCAGGATTCCCAAGTGAGGATATCATCTTCGACCCCAACGTCTTGGCTGTAGCTACGGGCATTGAGGCACACGACAGCTACGGAAAGGCTTTTATTGAGGCTACGCGTTGGATCAAGGGCAACCTCCCCAACGCTAAGGTTTCGGGTGGCGTGAGTAACCTTTCATTCTCGTTCAGAGGCAACAACACCATCCGCGAGGCTATGCACTCGGTATTCTTGTACCACGCCATTGAGGCAGGCATGGATATGGCGATTGTCAACGCGCAAATGTTGCAGATCTACGACCAGATAGAGCCAACGTTGCTTAAGCGTGTCGAGGATGTGATTTTATGTAGAGGCGAGGATGCTGCGGAGCGACTTATCGAGTTGGCGGAGGAGCTTAAGAGTCAAAATATAAAGGGTGACAAGCCATCCGCAAAGAGCGCGGAGGAGTGGCGCACACTACCCCTAAAGGAGCGTGTCGACTACGCCATGGTCAAGGGTATTGTTGACCATATTGAGGCGGATACCTTGGAGGGTTACAACGAGCTACAAGTTCCGATGAGGGTTATTGACGAGCTGTTGATGCCTGCCATGGAGCATGTCGGAGTTCTCTTTGGCGAGGGTAAGATGTTCTTGCCTCAGGTTGTCAAGACCGCGAGAGTTATGAAAAAGGCTGTGGGTGTCTTGACCCCATACATCGAGGAGTCGAAAGGCTCTGAGGTGGGTTCGAGTGCGACAGGAAAGGTTCTCGTTGCGACAGTTAAAGGTGACGTCCACGACATAGGAAAAAATATCGTCTCCGTGGTGATGGCGTGCAATGGATATGAGATCCACGACCTCGGTGTCATGGTCGAGACCCTGCGCATTGTCGAGGAGGCTAACACGTGGGGAGCTGACGCCATCTGCCTAAGCGGACTTATCACCCCCTCGTTGGAGGAGATGATACGCGTTGCGGAGGAGTGCGAGCGCAGAGGGTATACCACACCTATTATTATAGGTGGCGCGACAACTTCACCGATACATACAGCGGTGAAGATTGCACCTCACTACCCCTCGGGCGTTGTGATACATGCCAACAATGCGAGCGACAACCCCAAGATACTTTCACAGCTATTGGGCGAAAATCGCGACCTATATATTGACCATATCAAGGCGGAGCAACAGGCTCTAAGGGGCGACTACGAGCGCGCCTTGAAGTTGAGAGACCTCCTTCCCCTTGCCGAGGCACGCGCAAATGCAACCTCAACAACGGAGGTGATAGAGCCTCAACACACAGGTCGTCTGGTCTTTGCGGATTTCGACATTGCCGATGTCGAGGAGTTGATAGATTGGAACTTCTTCTTCACCTCTTGGGGGCTTAAGGGTCACTACCCCGAGATCTTCGAGAGCGAGAGGTATGGCGAGGAGGCTAAGAAGATCTTCGAGGATGCTCAGGCTCTCTTGGCGCAGATCAAGGAGGGTCACAAGTTGACACTTCAAGGTGTCGTGGCTATCCTCAAAGCGCGCAAAGATGGTGACGATATTGTTGTCACCTCAACCAAGGGCAAGGAGGTACGTCTAGCGATGCTGAGAAACCAAACGCGCTCAGAGGCAAACAGCTCTTTGGCGGATATGATCTCCACAAAAGGTGACCACATAGGTTGCTTTGCTGTGACGGCAGGAGTTGGCTTGGATGCCTTAACCGCAGAGTTTAAGGAGGCTGGAGATGATTACAGCGCAATGCTTGCGAAGCTACTTGCCGACCGACTAACAGAGGCATTCGCACACAAGGTGCATATCTTCGTAAGGCGACAGATGTGGGGCTACGAAACATGTGAACCCCTCACAGCTAAGGATGTTATTCGCGAGAAGTACCAAGGTGTAAGGATGGCATTTGGCTACCCTGCGACACCCGACCACTCGCTCAAACGCGAGATCTTCGAGCTGTTGAGTACCGAGATGACAACGCACATGAAGCTAGATCGCGAGAGCTATATGATCTCACCTGCGGAGTCACTATGTGGCGTGATGATCTCGCGCGGAGAGTACTTCTCAGTTGGCTCAATAGATGATGAGCAACTCAAAGATTACGCGCGACGACGTAAGATGACCATCGAGGAGATCAAGAAGTTAATACCATACAACATTTAGAGTTTATGAAAGTTATAGATATATTAAATAGTGCAATAAAAGAGGGCAAGACGCGTTTTGCCTTTGAGTTACTTCCGCCACTTAAAGGTGTAGGACTCAACAAGATATACGAGGCTATTGACCCACTCATGGAGTTTGACCCTGCCTACATCAACATCACGTTTCATCGCGAGAGCATCAAGGAGCGCGAGTTGGAGGATGGTAGTATCGAGTGGCACGTGGCGCGCCATAGACCTGGTACTGTGGGAGTTTCAGCAGTTTTGGCACAGAAGTACGGAGTGCCGACAGTGCCACACCTGATCTGCGGAGGATTGTCGAAGTACGACATTGAGGATGCACTGATAGATATGGATCACTTGGGTATTCAAAATATCTTGGCTCTGCAAGGTGACAAGTCGCAGAACGAGAGGTTCTTCATGCCCCACCAGCAGGGACATGGTCACGCCTTGGGTCTGGTGAGGCAGATCAAGGCGATGAACCGCGGTGAGTATCTCGATTCGGAGACGGAGGAGAGCCACAGGTCAAACTTCTCGATTGGAGTGGCTGGCTACCCCGAGAAACACTTCGCCGCAAAGAGCATGGAGACCGATATTGCACACCTCAAAGCGAAAGTTGATGCAGGTGCGGAGTATGTCGTGACACAGATATTTTACGACAATGCCAAATATTTTGAGTATGTAAAGCTGTGTCGCGAGGCAGGTATCACCGTCCCTATTGTCCCAGGGTTGAAACCCCTCTCGACATTTAGGCAGTTGACAATCTTGCCCGAGACATTCAGCATCACGATACCTGAGGCATTCAGCAGCGAGATCATCAAACATAAGGATGACCCCAAGGCACTACGACAGATCGGTATCGAGTGGGCAATAGCTCAGGGTCGCGAACTTATGGCAGCAGGAGTCCCTGTGTTACACTTCTACACAATGAGTCGCACAAACAACATCCAAGAGATCGCCAAGGCACTCTTTTAAAAATTAAAATTTATGGATGCAATAGAGTTTAGACGCCACCTACACCGTCACCCCGAACTTTCGTTTGAGGAGTTCGAGACGGCAAAATATATCAGCAACGCCCTCACGGAGTTGGGCATTGAGCACCGCACCATCGCCAAGACTGGAATCTTAGCCAAGATCGAGGGTCGCGGAGATCTAAAGCGCGCTGTTGTGTTGCGTGCCGACATTGACGCGTTACCTGTCGAGGAGATGACGGGGCTAGAGTATGCGTCACAAAACAAGGGGGTCATGCACGCCTGCGGACATGATATTCACGCAGCGGTACTCTTTGGGGTGTTAAAAGAGTTGAGCCAAAACCCCACGTTTGAGGGTACGGTTCTTGGTCTTTTTCAACCTGGCGAGGAGCGCAACCCTGGAGGTGCATCATACGTCTTAGCCGAGGAGCCTTTTGCTGACTATGATGTTGTCGCTGTTGTAGGTCAACACGTTGAGTATATGCTACCCGTTGGAACGCTAGGTTTCAGAGAGGGCAAATATATGGCGTCGAGTGATGAGATCCGTTTCAACGTTGTTGGTGTGGGAGGTCACGGAGCTATGCGACACAAACTCAAAGATCCAGTGCAGGCGGCGGCGGTATTTTTAGGGAAACTGCTATCTGTCAATCGCGAGGATTTGGTTCTCTCGATTGGTCGTTTCATCGCGGAGGGTGCAACCAACGTCATCCCCAAGAGCGTCTATCTGGAGGGTACAATGCGCACCTTTGACGAGCAGGAGCGCAAGGATCTCAAAGAGCTAATTGTGAAGTTTGCACGCGAGGTAGATGAGGAGTTTGGTGTAAATATCGAGATCGACATCAGCCACGGTTTCCCCTGCGTTGTCAACACACCAGCTTTGATACATAGCGCGAAAGAGCGTGCGAAAGAGAGGTATGAGGTTGTGGATCTCGACTTGAGAACCACCTCGGAGGATTTCGGATTCTACACCACGCGCTACCCCTCGCTATTTTATAGGTTGGGGGCAGGGGCTGCCAACGGTGAAAGCTGCGGAGCTCCACACACATCGACATTTTGCCCCAACGAGGGGGCTATAACCATAGGCATTGAGTTCATGAGCTCAATGGCTCTAAAACTATTAAGCAATGGCTAGAGGTCACAGAAGAGGAGATTTTGATCGCGGAGCGTTCATTCTCAACATGCTACAAGAGTTTCCCAACAATAAGTTTTCGCTCAAACAGCTTGCCGCGGCATCAGGAAGTAACGACAAGCATGGACGTCGCGAGACGCTCATGATCTTGGGTTCAATGGTTGGTGAGGGGTTGGTTCGCGAGACTAGCCGCGGAAAGTTCCAACTCACAGCCAAGATGCGACCACACTACATCGGTGAGGTTATGATGACCAAGGGTGGCATATTCTTGTCGTGCGAGGAGTTGGACGGAGATGTTCACATCGGAGCATACCAGACCCTCAACGCCCTACATGGCGACAAGGTGGAGTTTGTCATCGCGCGCCAACCTCGCGGAAATCGTTCGGCTGAGGGTGAGATCATTTCGATTGTGGAGCGTAGCCAACAGAAGTATATCGGCATATCGGATGTCGGTGAGCATCAGATATTTTTGCGCGCCTCATCCAAGTCGATGCCTATGGATGTCTTTATTCCCAAGAAGTTGTTTCCCGAGATGGAGAGTGGAAAAAAGGTGCTCTTCAAGATCAAAGATTGGCCAATAGGTAGCAAAAGCCCCGTTGGCGAGGTGATAGATATCTTGGGTGATGCAGGCGACAACGACACGGAGATGCACGCCATCTTAGCGGAGTATGATCTACCCTACCACTTCCCACCCGAGGTGGATAGTGCCGCGGAGAGTATCCCTGCACGTATCACAAAACAAGATTATGCCGAGCGTCGCGACTTCCGCCAGACGACAACATTCACTGTTGACCCTGCCGATGCTAAGGACTTTGACGATGCACTTTCGGTGAAGAAGATCAAGGATGGAGTGTGGGAGATTGGTGTGCATATCGCCGATGTTACCCACTACATTCAGCCCAAAGATACACTCGACATGGAGGCTCGCGATCGTGCGACATCGGTGTACTTGGTCGACAGAACCATCCCGATGTTGCCTGAGCGACTATCTAACGAGTTGTGTTCTTTACGACCTCACGAGGAGAGTTTGTGTTTCTCGGCGGTATTCACCATCACCGAGGGTCTCGATATTGTGGAGGAGTGGTTCGGACGCACTGTGATCTACTCAGATCGCAGATTCTCATACGCTGAAGCTCAGGATGTTATCGACACAGGCAAGGGTGACTATGCCGAGGAGATCACAACCCTCAACCGCTTAGCTCAGGCTATGCGCAAGGATCGTTTCAAAAAGGGTGCGATTGGCTTTGAGCGCGCTGAGATGAAGTTTGAGCTTGATGAGAAAGGCATACCTTTGGGCGTATACTCCAAGGAGATGGGCGAGTCAAACCAGATGATTGAGGAGTTTATGTTGTTGGCTAACAGACGTGTTGCGGAGTTCTGCGCTAGACGCGTAACAGATACACGCAAAGTTCCGCGCACGATGGTATTCCGTGTCCACGACAAACCAGACAGCGAGAAGTTGGATATCTTCCGCTCGTTTATCTTGCGCTTTGGTCGCTACTTCAAGGCTACCAAGGGTGTTGCGGTAGCGCGTGAAATGAACAAACTCTTGGGCGAGGTAAAGGGCTCAAAGGAGGAGAATGTTGTCTCAATGTTGGCTATTCGCTCGATGTCAAAGGCAACATATACTACCGACAATATCGGGCACTATGGACTCGCTTTTCCATACTACACACACTTCACATCACCTATCAGACGCTACCCCGACATGATGGTTCATCGTCTCTTGGCGCACTACCTCGCAGGGGGCAAGTCACCCAAGAAAGAGGAGTATGAGTCGCTTTGTGAGCACTCGTCAGCGCGCGAGATCATAGCTGCAAACGCTGAGCGTGCCTCTATAAAGTACAAAGCTGTTGAGTTTATGAAAGCTCGCATGGATGAGGAGTTTGATGGTCACATCTCAGGACTCAAGGAGTGGGGCGTCTTTGTCGAGGTGGACGAGACACATATCGAGGGAATGATCCCTGTTCGCGACCTTGGCGACGATTACTACACCTTTGATGCCGACCGCTACGAATTTGTCGGTCGCTCAACTGGCGAGACATTCACTTTGGGCGATGCCGTAAGGGTGAAGATCAGACGTGCGGATCTAGGCAAGCGACTTCTCGACTTTGCGCTGGTAGAAAAATTGGATAACGAATAATTGATGGATTTTACACCTATATTAAATAAGGCACTCAGTGGCGCACCTCTCACCTTAGATGAGGGGTGCACGCTTTATGACCATGCGCCTCTGCATCTCATTGCTGCGGCTGCGGATCAACGACGTCGCGAGGTGGTGGCTGATCCTGAGGTTGTCACTTGGCAGATAGACCGCAACGTCAACATCACGAATGTCTGCATCTCGGGGTGTCGGTTCTGCAACTTCCACTGCAAGCCACACCAAAAAGATCGCCACTTCATAACCACGCTGGATGAGTATCGCCAAAAGATAGATCGAACGCTAGAGCTTGGAGGGGATCAACTCCTATTGCAGGGAGGTCTACATCCGAAGTTGGATATCAACTATTACACTGAACTTTTTTCTCAACTTAAGTCGCTCTACCCCACCCTGAAGCTCAACGCTTTGGGTGCTCCCGAGGTGTCGCACATAGCCAAGATCAGCGGCATCACAACCCTAGAGGCTCTACAACGACTTCGCGAGTCGGGGCTCAACACCCTCCCAGGTGCAGGAGCGGAGATCTTGGACAACGATGTTCGCAAGCGTATCTCGCCTGCCAAACCATCGGTCGAGGAGTGGGTAGCGGTGATGAAAGAGGCTCACGCGCTCAATATCTCCACCACCGCCACAATGATGTATGGACATGTCGAAACGCCACGTCAGCGCATTCAACACCTCATAACTCTTCGCGAAATTCAAAAGTCCAAGCCCCAAGGTCACTACGGTTTCACCGCCTTTATTCCGTGGATTTTCCACTCCAAAGGTACTGAACTAGAGGCACAAGGGGTCATGACGGAGCTTTCAGCGTTGGAGTATATTCGCATCATCGCGATGAGTCGTCTGATGCTCAACAACATACGTAACATTCAAGCCTCATGGCTCACCGTAGGCAAAGCCACGGCACAACTCGCTCTCCACAGCGGAGCTAACGACTTCGGATCAATCATGATCGAGGAGAATGTTGTCGCCTCGGCAGGTGCAAAGAACCGATTTGACGCTCAGAGCATACAACAAGCTATCACGGAGGCAGGATTTACCCCTCGCCTAAGAGACCAACTGTATCAATATAGAGATTTACAATGTACAAGAATTTAAGATCATACATAGACCACCTAGAGAGTTGCGGAGAATTAATTCGCATTGCAACGCCTGCATCTAACGAGCTGGAAATAACCGAGATAACCGATCGCATAAGCAAGACCAAAGGGGGTGGCAAGGCTCTACTCTTCAAGGTCGTGGGGTCTGATTTCGAGGTGGTGACCAATATCTACGGCTCTGAGCGACGCATGTGCATGGCGTTGGGTGTCGATGATCTAAGGTCGCTAACCACACGTATTGATGGACTGTTGCGCGAGGCTACCGCACCGAAAAATAGCCTTTGGGATAAGCTCCGCGCACTGCCTATGTTGGCACAGATGGCACAGTGGCTACCCAAGAGATCCACCAAGCGCGGTGAGTGCCAAGAGGTGGTCATCAAGGGCGAGGATGTCGATCTCAACAAGTTGCCGATACTGAAGTGTTGGGTTAATGATGGAGGCAAGTTTGTCACACTCCCGATGGTTCACACCATAGATCCCGACTCTGGGGTTAGCAATATGGGCATGTATCGCATGCAGGTGATGGATGCCAAGACCACAGGTATGCATTGGCATATCCACAAGACTGGAGCACGCCACTACGAGGCTTACAAACGTCTAGGTGAGCGCATGCCCGTAAGCGTTGCCATCGGTGGAGATCCCACCTACGCATACTCAGCTACTGCCCCCATGCCCGACAATATGGATGAGTATCTGTTGTCTGGATTCTTGCGCCAAAAGAGTGTAACGTTGGTGAAGTGCATCACCAACGATATCTATGTACCTGCGGATTGCGACTTTGTGATTGAGGGCTATGTTGATCCTGCGGAGGCTAAGGTTATCGAGGGACCTTTTGGCGACCACACAGGGTTCTATTCGCTCCAAGATCTCTATCCGCTATTTCATGTCACGGCAATCACCCATAGAAAAGATGCCATCTATCCAGCTACTATTGTAGGAGTTCCGCCCCAAGAGGATGCCTATATCGCCATGGCTACGGAGAGGATCTTCCTAAGTCCGATACGCTTTGTTATGCAGCCCGAGATTCGCGATATGTGGATGCCCGAGGAGGGTACGGCACACAACTTGGCTTTGATCTCCATGGAGCGACGCTACGAGGGTCAACCGCAAAAAGTTATCCAGTCGCTTTGGGGTGCTGGGCAGATGATGTTCAACAAATACCTCGTTGTTGCCGACTCCGACCGTGATATTCGTGATCGAGAGGTCGTTGCCGACTTTATGCGTAGGATAAACCTTTCGCGCGCGGTTGTCAGAGGTGAGGGGGTCTTGGATGTCCTCGACCACGCCACCGCAACCCTTGGCTTTGGAGGTAAGTTGGCGATAGATGCCACAGCCCCAAACCTCAGAGAGTCGGTCTCTGAGCCTAAATTCTCAAAGACGTCAGATTTCGAGGTGTGCGACAGCTACATAAAATCATGCAGCTCATTGGTGTTATTTGCCACGCCTAAGGCTGAAATTGACCTTGCGGCTGTGGTTGCTGATCTCCATATTGAGGCGATCAACTTTGTCGCGATCTTCGACACTAAGGCATCCAAGTCGATGTCGGGTAGTGACCTTTTGTGGCTTGCATTGGCAAACACAGACCCTAGGCGCGACATCGCAATCACGGATGGCACGATGGTTCTCGACTGTCGCAGTAAGGTAACATCTAAACCTCAGAATCCCAAGCGTTTTCCAAATGCTGTCACCTCCGACTTGGCGACCATAGAGCTAGTAGATAGACGTTGGGGCGAGTATGGATTTAAGGAGTTTGTCGACTCACCATCGCGGAAATATAGGGATATCATCCTATCAGAAAAGGAGGATTGGTAAAGTGGCGATGATGACAAAAGCTCAAATGCGCGGAGCACTCTTTGGTGTTGCGATACTCCTTGTGGTGATGCTCTGCTTTAGGTTGGGCGCGCTCTACCACGAGCAGCAAGCAAACCTAGAGACCACAACAGAGACTCAGCAAGGTGAGGTGACCGCGGATGTTGCCGACTCCACGCGACTCTTTGAGTTTGACCCCAACACCGTAACTCTCAAAGAGTTGATAAGCATGGGGCTCAACAAACGCGAGGCGGTGAGCATCATCAAGTTTCGCGCAGCAGGCAAGGTCTATCGCATTAAAGAGGATCTCTACACCTGCTACGATGTCTCGGACTCGCTCTACTTTATCCTAGAGCCCTACATCGTCATTGGCAAGGAGTTTCAACTCACGCCTCGCGCCACACCATCGTACGAACCCAAGAGAAAAAAGGAGTATCTCAAACCATCTAAATTTCTGATGGATACAGTCGGGGCGAAGTACATGGTTGCCATTGGTGCGTTGACGCGACGCCAAGCAGCTGTCTTTGTAAGGTGGCGCGACCTGAGCGGAATCTACGACATCGAGGAGTTTAGCGACTGCTACGTTGTCTCGGACTCGATAGCCAAGGCACTAGAGCCATATATCATCTTCACCGCTCGCAAGGAGGAGAGCAACGAACCCGTAGATCTCAACAAAGCGGACTCCGCAACACTGAGATCTGTAATCGGAATCGGCGAAAAGAGCGTTATTGCAATCATGGATTATCGCGAGAAATTGGGCGGATTTCACTCCGTGGAGCAACTTTCGGAGCTTGAAGTGGTCACAGAGTCAAATTTTGAGCTAATAATTCAACAAATTTCGTGTGATAGTTGTGATATTTCAAAAATAGATGTTAACTTTGCATCCGCAGAAATAATGGTTAAGCATCCATACATCAGTCGCAAGGCGGTGAGGAGGCTGCTGAAGCTAAGACAATTGAAAGGAGGTTGGAGTACCACAGAGGAGATAATTAAAGATAACATATTTGATTCGTTGGAGGCAGCACGTCTGCGTCCCTATCTCGACTTCGGGGTACACAATACTCGTCAATATCCATAGCCAAGGATCATACTGCCCAACGTTCGGGTGGCGATCAATACGGAATGCAGAGTCCGCAACCCACTCTCACCAAAAACAGAGTTGCACACAAAAAATAAAACAAAAAAAAGATACAGTTATGATTATCATGCCAGTTAAAGAGGGAGAGAACATCGAGAGAGCCCTAAAGAAATTTAAGCGTAAATATGAGCGTACAGGAGTCCTTAAGGAGCTTCGTCGTCGTCAGTACTTCACTAAGCCATCTATCGAGAAGCGTTTGTCTATGCAGCACGCTATCTACGTTAATGGCATGAACCTTGACGAGGAGTAGCCAACAGTCGCTATTTCAACAATATTATAGAGTGTAGTCGCTACACCTATAGCTTTATACCCTAGCTGAGCAGATCGGCTAGGGTATTTTCTTTTTAAATACCACTCAAGAGTAGAACTTCAAACTAATATGATATTTTTATTTTGCAAACATTTACTAATTAGACACTTAGCATCGCAAAATATGATATCACAAAAATAGGAATTCAAATTAATAATCTCTACATTTGTTCTAACAAAGACTCCACGTATCAAATATATATAATTATATGGCAAGCTGAACAACATCACATAAAATAATATAAAACCGATCAGAGGAATGGTAAATAAGTCCTCAGGCTAATATCATGAAGAGATTATACACCCTATTACTTTTCTTAACCACTGCAACGGCTCTTATGGCTTACGAACCTACGCGCATGTCATCTAAAAGAGACAGCGATGGCAACCTCTCACTAGAGGTGGAGAAGTATTACCCAGGCATGCAGACTGCCTATATCACATTTCAAAATCTCAACAACGCGACATACACAAATCGCAAGCCCGAGATTGTGCTATCTTCGGGAACACTCCTCACTATCGAGCCTCTAAACCCCAACAATCCGATCTCATACGATACATTCTACTATAGAGTATATGGTGGCGCAGTGGACTACAAAGCTGACACAACAGTCATCTATCGACTTCCATACAAAGATGGCAAAGAGGCTAGAGCCCTCGCTCTACACGATGTCACAAACCACCTCTTCGAACAACAGGGGCAACTCAAACATCTCAACTACGCCGCCTATGGCTTCGTTGTCGAGCGGGGAGACACCATCTATGCCACTCGTCGCGGAGTGGTAGTCTCTAAGACGACCCGAACCAACACCAGCACCCTCGCCAAGGAGGGAAACCTCTCATTCTCATCCAAACGCCCAATGGTGAGCATCGAGCATGCGGACGGAACAACAGGCACATACAGCCCATTCATTGCGGAGTCCATTTTTGTCGAGGAGGGCGATCACGTGGAGTGTGGCGACCCTATAGGTGTTGTCGGTACATTCGACAACAGGAGCTTCCAGATGCGCTTTTGGCTGACACGATATGTCTCGAACCCTCTATTTAAAGGAGATAACAACTCCAAAGTACCCTACGCCCTACGCGAATATATCACACCAACATTTTTAACATCCGAGGGCGAAACAAAAATAGAGGCACGCAAAAGCTACACCGCGAAGATGGAGAGCTATCTCACCATCCAAGAGATGACCAAACGCGAAGTCAACAAGTGGGCAAAGCTGAATAAAGTATCGAAAAAACAACTCAGCGCACTACTATCCAAACTCAATAAATAACCAATAAAACGATGAAGAATATCACTTCTACGCTTATCATAGCACTATGTGTTATATCTAACTCACTAGCGCAAAACATTAATAATGAGCGCGGTTTAATCCGCTGGTTTGAGGAGAATACACAATTTCCACGCATCGTGCAGAACGAAGGTTACACCTGCAAGGTAGAGGCAAAGTTGAGAATCAACGAGAAAGGAAAACTGATTTTTGTGGAGACAACACAACCCACACACTGGGCATTCCTGTCGTCACTACAGTTCGCCATTAGAAAGTCACCTCTCGTAAATGCAAAAAAGTTCGACCAAGATATACTCACACTCTCCCTAGATTTCAGCAGAGTTGCATCAGCTCCAACGTCGACAGATTTAACATATATAGAGAGCTATACCCCACCAATGCTCAACAACAAAGAGCTACCATATGAGTGGATCAAGGAGGTCTTTACCGAAGAGCAACGATTCACAATTGCCAAGGCTGGTTTAAAGTATATGAACGCACTTATTGATGTCAATATCGATGGAACAACGAAGATTAAAAACCTCACCAATCATAGAAAAAAAACACTTTTCACAACCTTCAATGAGCCTAACGCTCTGTGGACTCCAGCCAAGATCAACGGTAAAGAGGTCGCAATGACACAGACCCTACGATTTGTTGTAGATAGCCTCCTCACCTCCGAGCAACTCAAGACAATCGTTTCACAGGAGGATAGCGATAAGCCAGTTCTTTTTGCAGAGGTGATGCCAACATTCCAAGGCGGTGACTTAATGAAATTCCGACAGTGGGTGATACAAAACCTTAAATACCCCAGAGAGGCATTCATGAACAAAGAGTCAGGCGTTGTAGTCGCGACCTTTATTGTCGATGTCAATGGTTCTGTACGCGATATCAACGTCATCAAATCACCATCCGATGCACTCAGTGAGGAGGCAATACGAATTATTAGCCTCTCTCCAAAATGGACTCCTGCAGAGCAACGAGGTAAAAAGGTCAACATTAAATATACTGTACCCATAGTTTTTAGGTTGCAGTAATGCTCAGTTCTACTCAGTATGACCCAGGGGGGGGGGGGGATTTA
>JBCQVH010000002.1:0-360411 GCA_047173185.1 Rikenellaceae bacterium | reverse complement strand
TACAATATCGGATAGGTATTTAATTTTTAGGACTTTGTGGTTTAAGATGGCAACTATTGATATTGCAAGGATTAAAACGATAAAACGCTCATACAACCCACTCTCATCACCAGCAGCATCACTGAAAAGATTAGAAATTAGGTTTTACAATAAAGGGAGGATTGAAACTGCTCTAATTTCACCAGTGCGAGAAACTGAATTCTTAGAAAAACTAAAAGAGATTAATCCCTATATAGAGATTAAAGTTGAGCAGAAACGAAATCCTTTACGTTTCTGGGACTGGGATATTTGATAATCTTGTATCTAAGTAGGGTAAAATAATTATTGGTGTGTTTTTAAGAGTACTATTGGAGATGAGATTTTTTGCTATTGAATTGAAAATATAGTGGTTCTATACTGAAATTTAATAGTGAAAAATATCGCTCCTCAGAGTGCTGTTAAAAATATGGCAATAATTGTTTTACACTACTTATGTTAGTTCCACAAAAAAATCACCGAGATATTTTCCATTAATTTCGAAAAATATCTCGGTGTAGTATTTTATGATGCCTACACTTTCGCCGCCAATCTCTGTAAACAAAATTTGCAAATTTTGAGGCTAAAAAGCCTATGTTTCAACATGAATATTGCCTACTTTTACAGTCGTAAAAATGACCTTAAAATCAAGCTATATGTAGTCTCATATGTAGGATTCGTGTTTTTTACCAAAATAACAACTTTGATAATAAACTAGTTATAGCGAAACGGCTCAACCCGAAGTGCGGATTGCCCCATTTTGGTACTACTGTGGTAGGATGAAAAAAACCTCCAAGTCAATCGACTTGGAGGTTTTTTAGTTGAGCTACAAGGACTCGAACCTTGAATGTCAGGACCAGAATCTGATGTGTTACCATTACACCATAGCTCAATATCCCTTTTAAAGATGATGCAAAAGTAGTAAAGAATTGTTATATCAGCAAATTTTTTCGTAAAAATTTTACAAAATTTTACTCTCCGTAACGTAAAATCTTAGTTGTGAGCACCTGAGACTACGGTTACCATCTCATCCACTGAGAGATGTTTTTGAGCCAAAGCCTGCAACTCCTCCGCGGTGAGGGAGTCGATCTTAGCGACATTCTCAGCAATGGCGTCATTGTCGCGTCCGCAAAGGATGTTCTCGATGGTGACGTCAGCAACACCAAAAGGACCATCCAAGATGCGCAACATCTCACCCTTCATTATGCGCTTGACCATGTCGAGTTCATCCTCGGGGATCAGCTCCGTGCGTAGAGTCTCTATCTCCGCTGTGATAAGCTGCAAAGCCTCCTCGACAACCTCCACACCCACCTGCGTCGCGATGGCGAAGTAGCCAGCCTTGGCGAAGTTGACCATTGCCGACATAACTCCATAGGTGTAGCCCCTCTCCTCGCGAAGCGTGCGCATAAGTCGCGATCCGAAGTATCCGCCAAGCGTTGTCGCCAAGACCTGCATGCCGATAAAGTCGGGGTGTAGACGATCAAACAAAAGTCGCCCAACACGAATGGATGACTGCACAGCGTCAGCCTTCTCGACGAGGTGGTATTTGCGTTGCACCGCCTCGGGGAACTCGCGTCTCTTGTTATCTGTGCGATTGGGCAGCTGAGACGCAATAGCCGTCACTAGCTCCAACTCCTCATCCCCCACGCGTCCCGAACAGACAACAAAGGCGCGCTCCGCGGTGTAGAAGTTCTCATATATATATAGGAGATCTTCGCGCGTGAGGTTGTCGTACTCGCTCTCGCTGTAGCTTTCGCCATAGGGGTGCGTCTCGCCAAAGAGTGACTTCGCGAACTCCTCGCGTGCGCGTGTCTCCACCTTTTGACGCTCTACGCGAAGTCGCTGTTTGCGCTTGGCGCGATATGTCGAAAGCTCCTCTTCGGGAAATGTCGGGTGGAGGATGATCTGCTCAGCAACCACCAAGGTTGGTTTCACAAACTTCGACAGTGAGCAGAAGTTGATATATACGTAGTCGCGGTCGATGTTGACATCGAAGTATGAGCCAAAGTAGTCCAACTTCTCGGCAATCTCGCGAGAGTCCATATCGCGGCTACCCTCATACATCATGTTGGCAGTTGCTGTGGCAGAGAATGGGCGATCCTGAACCACCGATCCCGCCTCGAAGATGAAGCTCACCCTCAAAACCTCGAACTCATCACCCGAAAGCGTGTATAGCTTAACGCCATTCGAGAGGGTGCGACACTCCGCATTCTGGAGCGAAATATCCATTGCTGTATTGTTGTTACTCTTGCTCATTGTCGATCTCGGTGTTAGGGTTGTGACGATATACGAGGGTGTTGCTGTGCTCACGCGTCAGCGTCTCTCTCGCGAAACTGTTTATCTGCTCATTATCTATTGAGCGGTAGATCTCCACCTCGCTGTTGATGAGCGGAAGATCCCCGATCATCGAGTAAAAACCAAGGTTCATAGCCTTGTTCATCACGTTGATCTCGCCAAAGAGGGTGTTAGCCTCAAACTTATTTTTAACCTTCTCAAGCTCGTAGTCGCTAATACTCTCACTCTTTAGAGCCTCGATCTCCTCCCATAGGGCTGCCTCCGCCTCCTCGACCGATGTTGATGGAAGTAGCTGTGCGGTAAAGAGAAACAGACCAGGGTCGCACTCTCCCGTGATGTAGGCGTTGACGCTCGAAAACAGCCCCTTGCCCTTGACTAGGCGTTGATAGAGCCTTGCGGAGTCGCCCCCAGCCAAGATATCCGAGACAAGATCCGCAATATGGAATCCGCGCGAGGGACGCTTAGCCATCGGGAATGCGATGGTGACGTAGGTAGCTGGAACATCTCGCTCAACTTCCACCCTGCGCGGTTGAGTCTGCTCAGGCTCGGGGGTGATCTCAGGTTTGATATATCCCGAATCCTCAATCTCGCCAAACCACCTCTCAGCCATGGCGAACATCTCCTCCTCATCAATATCTGCCGAGATGGAGAGTATCGCGTTGGATGGCGTATAGAAACGGCTGTAGAACGACTCGACATCCTCCATGGTTGCCGCCTCGATATGCTCAGGCGTGAGACCTATGGTCGCCCAACGGTAGGGGTGCACCTTGTAGCACATGTCGCGCAACAACATCAACGTGTCGCCATATGGCTGGTTGAGATATCGCTGCTTGAACTCCTCGACAACAACCATCTTCTCCAGCTCCAACTTCTCGGGCGTGAGAGCCAAGCCGCGCATGCGATCCGCCTCCAACTCCAAAGCCGTCTCGATATGAATCTTGGGCAGGGTGATGTAGAAGTCGGTGTAGTCGTTGTTGGTGAATGCGTTGTTCTCGCCCGACGCCATCTGAACGATGATGTCGAAGTTGGGGTTGCGCTCCGTACCTCGAAACATAAGGTGCTCGAAGAGGTGGGCAAACCCCGTGCGCGAAGGATCTTCGTTGCGTGCACCTACCTTATATAATATATTTATCGCCGCGAGCTTCGAAACCCGATCGCGATTGACAATAACGGTAAGTCCGTTGTTGAGAATTTTTTGTGAGTAACTTATCATAGGGGTGCAAAGATAGTAATTATAAATTGAAGTTTTCGAGAATTTAGCAATAACTGCTCCATGATAGGGGGTTATGGCGGTTGTTGTTGTCTATTTTAAATAAGCGTGTGATTGTGAATAAAATAACACTAATTTTAATTTAAGATTTTTTTTAAAATATTAAAACTAACGCTTTGAAAATGGAAATGATTTTTGTACCTTTGTAGCAATTTATGGCTATATACCACCTTTGGGTTGCTCCGTTTAGGCTAAAAATTAGGTATTTTTTACCAATAATGGTATATAGAGAGTGTGGGCGAACACACCGTGTTTTTAGCAAAACATAACAACAATAATATAGATACATCTAATAATTAACGAAGAAAATGGCAGAAAAGAAATTCATTACCTGTGATGGTAACTACGCTGCTGCTCACGTGGCCTATATGTTCTCTGAGGTTGCGGCGATCTACCCTATCACACCTTCGTCTACTATGGCTGAGCTCGTTGACGAGTGGGCTGCTCAAGGACGTAAAAACATGTTTGGCGAGACTGTAGAGGTCGTAGAGTTGCAATCAGAGGCTGGTGCCGCAGGTGCAGTTCACGGATCACTTCAATCAGGAGCTTTGACCTCAACATTCACTGCATCGCAGGGTCTGTTGCTTATGGTTCCTAACATGTACAAGATCGCTGGAGAGTTGCTCCCAGGAGTTTTCCACGTGTCGGCTCGTGCTCTTGCAGCATCATCACTCTCAATCTTTGGTGACCACCAAGATGTTATGGCTGCACGTCAGACAGGTTTCGCAATGTTGGCTACTTCATCAGTTCAGGAGGTTATGGATCTCGCTGGTGTTGCTCACATCGTAGCTCTTAAGGCTCGCATCCCATTCCTTCACTTCTTCGACGGTTTCCGTACTTCACACGAGATCCAGAAGATCGAGCTTATCGACGAGGCTGCTCTTACAGCTATGTTCGACCGCGATGCTTTGAAGGCATTCCGCGCTGCAGCTCTTAACCCAGCTCACCCAGTAGCTCGTGGTACTGCACAAAACCCAGATATCTACTTCCAGACTCGTGAGGCTTCAAACAAGTTCTACGATGCAATTCCTGATATGGTTGCTGAGACAATGGCTAAGATCACTGATATCACTGGTCGTTCTTACGCTCCATTCGTATTCTACGGTGCTGAGGATGCTGAGGAGATCTTGGTTGCTATGGGTTCTGCTTGTGACACTATCAAGGAGACTGTTGACTACTTGAACGCTCAGGGTCGCAAGGTGGGTCTTATCACTGTTCACTTGTACCGTCCATTCTCAGAGAAGTACTTCTTCAACGTATTGCCAGCAAGCGTTAAGAAGATCTGTGTTCTTGACCGTACTAAGGAGCCAGGATGCCACGCAGAGCCTTTGTTCTTGGATGTTGTTGAGATGTTCAACAACAAGGAGAACGCTCCACTTATCATTGGTGGTCGTTATGGTCTATCTTCAAAGGATACAACTCCAGCACACATGGTTGCTGTATTCGACAACTTGGCAGCTACTGAGCCTAAGAACCACTTCACAGTGGGTATCGAGGATGACGTGACATTCTTGTCATTGCCAGTTGGTGAGCCTATCGCTTTGGGTTCTGAGGGTACTTTCGAGGGCTTGTTCTTCGGTTTGGGTGCTGATGGTACTGTAGGTGCTAACAAGAACTCTATCAAGATCATCGGTGGTACAACTGATAAATATTGTCAGGCATACTTCGCTTACGACTCAAAGAAGTCGGGCGGTTACACATCTTCTCACCTTCGTTTCGGTGACAACCCAATCCAGTCACCTTACTTGGTAACAACTCCAGACTTCGTGGCTTGTCACGTTCCATCATATGTTGATAAGTATGACGTATTGAAGGGTCTTAAGAAGGGTGGTTCATTCTTGTTGAACTCTGTTCATGACGCTGAGACTACTTGTGCTACTTTGCCAGACCACATGAAGGTATACATGGCTAAGAACGATATCAAGTTCTACATCATCAACGCTACGAAGATCGGTGCTGAGTTGGGTCTTGGATCACGTACAAATACTGTGATGCAGTCGGCATTCTTTAAGATTGCTAACGTAATCCCATTCGAGCAGGCTGTTAAGGAGATGAAGAAGGCTATCTTGAAGTCTTACGGTAAGAAGGGTGAGGATATCGTCAACATGAACTACGCTGCTGTTGATGCAGGTGGTGACGCTGTTGTTGAGGTTGCTGTTCCAGCTGAGTGGGCTTCTATCGAGGTTAAGGCTGCTGAGGTCGTTGTTGATAAGAGCCGCACAGAGTTCGTTCGTAAGATTGTTGATCCTATCAACGCTCTTAAGGGTGACGACTTGAAGGTTTCGGACTTCAACGGTTACGAGGATGGTACTTGGGAGGCAGGTACAGCAGCGTTCGAGAAGCGCGGTATCGCTGTAAATGTTCCTGAGTGGATCATGGATAACTGTATTCAGTGTAACCAGTGTGCTTATGTTTGTCCTCACGCAGCAATTCGTCCATTCTTGGCGACTGAGGAGGAGGCTGCAGCTTCAGGTTTGGAGTGGAAGCAGGGAATCGGTGAGACTAAGATCTACAAGTTCCGTATGCAGGTTACTCCACTTGACTGTACAGGATGTAGCAACTGTGTTGACGTATGTCCATCTAAGGAGAAGGCTCTTGTTATGAAACCTCTCGACACTCAGTTGGGTGAGGCTAAGAACTGGGAGTATGTTACAAAGACTATCGGCTACAAGAAGGATTTCGATCCTATGAAGAGCGTTAAGAATATGCAGTTTGCTCAGCCATTGTTCGAGTTCTCGGGAGCTTGTGCAGGTTGTGGTGAGACTCCTTACGTTAAGGCACTTACTCAGTTGTTCGGTGATAAGATGATGGTTGCTAATGCAACAGGTTGTAGCTCAATCTTCTCAGGTTCAGCTCCATCTACACCATACTGTAAGAACGAGAAGGGTGAGGGTCCAGCTTGGGCTAACTCATTGTTCGAGGATAATGCAGAGTTCGGAATGGGTATGCGCATGGGTATCGAGAAGTTGCGCGACCGTTTGCAGCTCATCATGGAGGATGCTATCGCTAACTGCACTAAGTGCTCTGAGGAGTTGAAGGCAGTGATGGGCGAGTGGATCGAGTCACGTGGTTCATCATCAGCGTCAGCAGCTGTTACAGCTAAGTTGTTGCCAATGGTTGAGGCTTGTGGTTGCGACTCATGTGCTAAGATCTTGGAGATGAAGGATTGGTTGGTTAAGAAGTCACAGTGGATCATCGGTGGTGATGGCTGGGCTTATGATATCGGCTTCGGTGGTGTTGACCACGCTTTGGCTTCAGGTATGGATATCAACATCTTGGTTTTGGATACTGAGGTTTACTCTAACACTGGAGGTCAGTCATCTAAGTCTACACCAGTAGGTGCTATCGCTAAGTTCGCAAGTAAGGGTAAGCGTATCCGCAAGAAAGATTTGGGAGCTATCGCAATGACTTACGGTTATGTATATGTTGCTCAGGTTTCAATCGGTGCATCACAGGCTCAGTTGTTCAACGTCTTGAAGGAGGCTGAGGCTTACCCAGGTCCATCATTGGTAATCGCTTACGCACCATGTATCAACCACGGTATCAAGGGCGGTATGACACGCACTCAGACTATCGGTAAGGATGCTGTTGCGGCAGGTTACTGGCACTTGTGGAGATACAATCCACAGTTGGAGGAGGCTGGAAAGAACCCATTCGTGATGGACTCTAAGGAGCCAGATTGGAGCAAGTTCCAGGCATTCTTGGCTCGCGAGGTACGTTACACATCTTTGAAGAAGGCATTCCCTGCTGAGGCTGACGAGTTGTTCGTAGCAGCTGAGGAGAACGCTAAGTGGAGATATAATGGCTACCAGCGTTTGGCTAAGATGGAGTACTAGTAGATACTAGAATTCAGTAAAATATTTTTGAGAGAGAGCTGCCCTAGGGTGGCTCTCTTTTTTGGTGGTATAAAAAATAACCACCATTTTGTTGGATATTGATTATAAGTTTCTTACCTTTGTGGCGCAAATCTCACGAGATGGGAGAGGCATAACATGGAGGTCGCGAACTTCCGCAATTATTAACTTTATAATTTTATAGCAAATGGCTGTTAAAATTCGTTTGGCTCGTCACGGTAAGAAGGGCTACGCATTCTATCACATCGTTGCTGCTGATGCACGTGCACCACGCGACGGACGTTTTATCGAGAAATTGGGTACTTACAACCCTAACACAAACCCTGCAACTATCGACTTGAAGTTTGATCGTGCATTGGATTGGTTGAACAAGGGTGCTCAGCCTACTGACACTGCTCGTGCAATCCTTTCATACAAGGGTGTTCTTTACATGAAGCACCTTCAGGGTGGTGTAAAGAAGGGTGCTTTCTCTGAGAGCGACGCTGAGGCTAAGTTCAACGCATGGTTGGAGGCTAAGGGTGGCAAGATCGCTGACAAGAGCGACAAGTTGGCTGCTGACGCTAAGGCTGAGGCTAAGGCTCGCATGGCTGCTGAGGTTAAGGTTAACACTGACCGTGCTCAGGCTATCGCTGACAAGAAGGCTGCTGAGGCTGCTGAGGCTGCTGCTGCAAATGCAGAGGAGGCTACAGAGGCTGAGGCTACTGAGGAGGTTGCTGCTGAGTCAGCAGAGTAAGTTCTTCACAAATAAACAGTTGTGTGCTTTGGGGTGCGTCAGTGCCGTAAAAGACACAACTGTTTTTTTTATTTCTTAGAGATTGCGGGTCAAGCCCGCAATGACACGCGAAACAACAACTCTCTTGGATGATTAAATATTTAAGTTTAAGAGATGTTAAATAGCAATAAAAAAGCCCGTGCGGCTCCGCACCGCCTGCCCGGCGTTAGGGCAGTCCCCAGTGTCCCCAGTATCCCCAATTTTATGGAAGCAGTAGCACGAATAAGTAAACTTTTTGGAGTTGATGGTGAGGTTATCATCAGCTTATATACGACATTTCCTGAGAATTTTACGTTGGAGATGCCTCTTTTTGTGCATGTTGACGCGTTGAATGTTCCGTTGTATCTCGAAAAATTCGAGAGGCGCGGAAAGACGAGTGCGCATGTCGCCTTTGCGGATATCGACACGGCACGTAGGGTTTCGGAGTTCATGGGGCAGGAGTTGTTCTGTGCCGAGGATCTGGTGCAGGGCGAATACAGCGTGGAGGATGAGGAGTTCTTTATGGAGGATCTCATTGGTTTTGAGGTTGTTGCAAATGGCATCGAGGGTGAGTTGACCGACTTCTACGACAGCAAGCACAACCCTCTCTTTGGCTTGACGCTTAAGGGCTACAAGGATGAAATCCTACTTCCAGCTGCGGAGGAGTTCATCGTGGCGATAGATTTCGAGGGTCGCAAGATCGAATTTTCACTCCCCGAGGGGCTACTTGAGTTGTAAATTATGGCGCGAGTTGTTGTTGGAATATCTGGTGGCGTGGACTCTTCGGTTGCGGCCTATCTGCTTAAACAGCAGGGACATGATGTCATCGGTCTCTTTATGATAAATTGGCACGACACCACGGGAACTCTGGAGGGTGACTGCGCATGGCACGATGATAGGGTCTTTGCGGAGTTGGTCGCCAAGAAGTTGGATATCGCGCTGCATGTTGTCGATCTGTCGGAGCACTACCGCACGAGAGTTGTCGAGTATATGTTCTCGGAGTACGAGAAGGGGCGAACGCCCAATCCAGATGTGTTGTGCAACCGCGAGATTAAGTTCGACGTCTTTCTGAAGGAGGCGTTGAAGTTGGGCGCGGATTATGTCGCTACGGGTCACTACTGCCGTCGTGGCGAGGTTGTGACGCCATCGGGGGAGAGGATATATCAGCTCTTGGCTGGCAAGGATGGCAATAAGGATCAGAGTTATTTCTTATGCCAACTATCTCAGGAACAGCTGTCTAAAGCGATGTTTCCCATAGGTGATCTTATTAAGCCCGAGGTGCGCGCCATTGCGGATGAGCAGAAGTTAGCCACCGCCAAGCGCAAAGATTCTCAGGGTATATGTTTTGTCGGCAAGGTGGATCTACCTGTTTTTTTGCAACAGCAACTTGCAAAAAAAGAGGGCAATATTCACGAGATCAAAAGCGACTGGAGCAAGTTCGACCGCGAGCTATTGACAATGCCGACCCAAGATATTCTAGCATCTACAGATGATGCTCTATTTACAAAACTATCTGATCCATACAACTTTACGGTGCGTGATGGCAAGAAGATTGGCACGCATGGAGGCGCGCACTTCTACACCATAGGTCAGCGCAAAGGTCTCGGCATCGGTGGTCGCAAAGAGTCGCTATACATCATCGGGACAGATGTCGCACAGAATGTTATATATGTTGGCGAGGGCGACAACCACCAAGGTCTCCACCGCCGCGTACTTCATATTCTGCCCGAGGAGATACACTGGGTCAACCCTATGCGAGAGCTAAAAGTAGGTGAGCAACAGCGTTTTATGGTGCGCATACGATACCGTCAACCACTGCAAGGCGCAACGCTAGTGGTGCGTGAATCTGGGTGCTACATCATCTTCGATGAACCCCAACGCGGTATCGCCGCAGGTCAATTCGCCGCATGGTACGATGGAGACGAACTCGTCGGATCTGGCGTTATCTCACGCTAAGGTCGGCTGAGAAATGCTGAGAATTACTGAGTAATACACAGTTTTACTTAGTCCGATTCGGTTTATTTTCTGATTGCGAAGAGGTGGTCGACAGGTCCGTGACCTTTGCCGATTTCGTACTGTGCGCCTGAGATGATTGCTTTTGAGATATACTTTTTTGCGAGTGTTGCCGCCTCTGTTGGCTCATATCCCAAGGCGAGGTGTGCCGCCACGGCTGATGACAGTGTGCATCCAGTTCCATGGGTGTTTGGGGTGTGGAGGCGTTGTGATGTTAGTGGTGTTATGCTTTGATCCTCAGCGTTGTAGAAGATATCTGTCAATACATCATCGGTGAGGTGTCCAGCCTTAAGAAGTACCGAACACTTGTCTCCAAAGGATAGCTTTTGCGCCAATATTTTGAGGTCGCTGTCATCTGTGATTTTTTCGCCAAGGAGGATCTCCGCTTCGGGGATGTTGGGCGTGATGATGCGTGAGCGAGGCATAAGTTCGGCACGAAGGAGGTTGATCGCGTCATCCTCAATGAGTTTGTGCCCCGATGTTGAGACCATAACGGGGTCGAGGACGACATTGGTGAAGTTGTAGCGATCCAACGCTTTGATGACGCACTCGACAACCTCGACATGGTGCAACATTCCAATCTTGATGGCATCTGCGCCAATATCGCTGAGTACAGCGTCAATCTGCCCCTCTATGATATCTACGGGGATGGGGTGTACAGCGGTGACGCCAACGGTGTTTTGAACTGTCACAGCGGTGATTACCGAGGCGGCATAAGCCCCTAGTGCTGAGATGGTTTTGATGTCGGCCTGAATGCCTGCGCCACCTCCCGAATCACTTCCTGCAATGGTGAGAACTCTATTATATTTCATGATCTGGGAATTATGTAGCCTCGCCGCGACTCGAACGCGAATCTAGGGTTTAGGAAACCCTCATTCTATCCCTTGAACTACGAAGCCAAAAAAATGTCTCGCCCATTTTTATATTGAGCGAGACAAAGGTAATATTTTTTTTGATTTTTCGCAAAAATCAAACCTCTATTTTAGAATCCCCAGCTAAGACCAACCGCAACGGTGTGCGCATAGACAGAGTAGTTGCCTTGGAAAACACCATCCGATGAGTAGGCATCAGGGTAAGAACCTGTGCGCTCGGGGTCGGCAGAGGTGACGTAGCAGTATGATAGGTCGATTGAGAAGTCGGTCGTTTTGCATGGGTAGATGCTCAAACCGCCAGTATATCCCACCTTGGTCATTGATGGGGTCTCGGGGTTGAAGTAGTCCGACGCTACGGGACTCTGGTCAACGTAGAGACCTAGGCGAGCAGTGATGTAGTCGCTTGCCTTATATTGAGTTCCTAGGCGTGTGATGATGGTGTTAGAGTAGTTCTTCACCGACTCGATATTCTCAAGCTCTAGCTCTTTCTCGTTAAACTCAAGGGTCAACATGTCGTAGGCACTCCACTCCACCCATTGAGTCTCCAAAGAGATTTGCCATTCGTCTGTTGGCTGGTAAGTGACTCCTACAGAGAGTGTTGCAGGGAGAGGTAGCTCGGCAGAGAATGTACCCTTGTCGATGCTTGGGATCATACCTGTTGCGCCAAGGATAGTCTCAACGGTAGAGTTTGCATAGTTTAGCTCTGCATGTCCCTCGTCAACCTTCATCATCATCTTCGAGCGGTATGACGCACCGACAGTCCAGTGCTCGTCGATGTTGTACATCAAGCCGACGTTAAAGCCAACAGCCACATTTGCATCGCCCGAAACCTCAGTCGATACCAATGGATTCTCGCCTACGGCAGTAATGATGTCACCTGCAGCCACTCCACCTATAGATGTTGCCAGACCTGCAATTGTGCTATTCATCGAGATTGGCAACAACGAGCGCGACAAGTTGAATGTTCCCCAAGAGACCATAACACCCACTCCGACTGACATTTTGTCGTTCAAGAACTTGTAAGATACCGTTGGCTGAAGTGAGTATGCCTGCAACGAGATATCTTGAATGAGGTGCGCGCCTGCCCAGCTGTCGCCCCAATTCATTGATGAACCGAATGGTGTGTTGAAGCTAAGACCTAGTGACCAATCCTCTGCGATCTTGTAGTTGGCGTAGAGGTAGAGGGGTGTAGATAGTGGGTTGTCCGATTTTGTAACCGATACGGGATTTGTGTAGTCGTTGATTGAGCGATACTCCGCGTGAGAGTCGATACCTGTGACTCCAGCTGAGATGTGGAACTTCTGCTCCTGAAAAGATGCCGCCGCAGGGTTGAACCAAACAGACTCTGAGTTGAGCTTCTGAGAGACGCCCGTGTGTCCCATTCCAAGTTGTTTCGCACTGAGGGTATTTACCTGATAACCCTCCGCTTGAGCTGTGCTGATGAATGCCGCACACGCAATTAACAAACTAAAAATTTTCTTCATAAAATTGTTTTTGAGTTGTATTCGGTGGCAAATATATATCTTTTTGTCCTAAAAACCTAATTTGTTGGTAAAAATGGCGTATTTCGCACCAGTGGTTAGTATACTTGGCAATATGTCTCGACCTCCGATTTTTGGATTTCGGAGTCGTTGGAGAGTATCACAAGGCGTTCCACGACATTGCGAAGTTCACGAATATTTCCGCTCCACGAGATCTCTTTGAGGAGGTTCATGGCAGGTTTGGAGATTGTCTTTGGGGGTGATACTTTGTAGTCGGTGCAGATTTTTTTGAGAAAACATTCGATGAGTAGGGGGATATCCTCGCGACGTTGGCGGAGGGGGACAACGCGCAACTCAATGACGGCAAGACGGTGGTAGAGATCCTCGCGAAAATTTCCTGCGGCAATCTCAGCTTTGATATCTTTATTTGTCGCGGCAATGACACGGACGTCGACATCAATATCCTTGTCGCTACCCACGCGGCAGATCTTGCGCTCTTGAAGTGCGCGCAGAACCTTTGCCTGAGCCGATAGCGACATATCTCCAATCTCATCCATAAAGAGCGTTCCGCCATCCGCCTGTTCGAACTTTCCGCGACGCATCTTTATCGCGGAGGTGAATGCACCTTTTTCGTGTCCAAAGAGTTCGCTCTCGATAAGTTCGGAGGGTATTGCGGCGCAGTTAATCTCGATGAATGGTTGTTTAGAGCGGTGGCTTTTGCAGTGGAGTAGCTTTGCAACCATCTCCTTACCTGTTCCGTTTTCGCCAAGGATCATGACGCGAGCGTCGGAGGGGGCTACCTTATTAATGATGTTGCGGAGTTGCATCATGGGTATCGACTTGCCTACCATCTCCTCCACGGCTATGGTGTCGCGACGTCTGCACGTTGGCTTTTCGACACGCGAGGGTAGGTCGGGGTCGGGATCTTTGGGTGGTTCGGAGTTGTGCGCCACGGCACTGCGCATAAGTGAGAGGAGGCGGTTGAGATCTATGGGCTTGGTGAGGAAGTCGATAGCTCCGCAACGTTGTGCCATAGCCGCCACCTCGATGGAGCTATTTTTGGAGATGACAATGAATGGAACCCCTGCGAGGTGGTGTGGAACCTCGCTAATGGGGCTATCAATAAGGAATATGTCGCATGGCTCTTTTTGTTGGATGTTCTCGATGGATGCGACGCCATCGACCTGATACCCCTCGAAACTGAGTCTCTCGATGAGATTGTTTCGCACACTTTTTGATTGTTCGACTATTAAAACTTTTATCATGTTTGTAATTGCAAAAAAAATCGTTACTTTTGCATCAAAGTTAATAACAATCTCTCAACTTCCGCAATGTCGGGAGGTGAGGTAGGCGCATGATATGAGTCGCTCAGGGATGTCTGAATATCCTAGGTGGAGCGACTAAATTAACAACAAAATACCCAAGCGCAACACTCGGCATGAAAAATTTGAGGTGTCGGGAAGAACAATTCGTATGAAAAAAAATTATAACTACACAAGGGGCAAACTTGTGCTACCTGAGTATGGACGCCACATCCAAGAGATGGTGGACTCTCTTTTGACTATCGAGGATCGCGCGGAGCGAAACCGTCAGGCGCGTGCTGTTATCGCGGTGATGGGTAACCTCAATCCTCTGTTGCGTGACACGGCAGATTTTACACATAAGCTGTGGGATCACCTCTTCATAATCGCTGATTTTAAGCTAGATGTGGACTCTCCATATGAGCAGCCGACGCGTCAGGTGTTGATGGCTAAGCCTCGTAAGATGGCATACTCGCAGGGGCGTATTCGTCACAAGCATTACGGTAAGTATGTGCCCAAGATCATCAAGCAGCTGAGCGAGGAGAAGGATGAGGCTGCGGTGGCACGTGCGGTGGATAATATCGCTCGATATATGCGCTCCAAGGGGTTTGAGTATAATCAGGAGCACCCCAACAATGAGCTTATCATAAAGGATATAAAGATGATGTCTAATGGTAGTATTGAAATCAACGAAGATGCTATAAATAATATCCGAAGTGACTATAAAAGCAACTCATTGGGACATGCCCAAAAGGGGCAGCAGCGCAATAATACACAGCGTAATAACAATAACAATAATAAGGGTCGCAACGGTCATACGAATAGAAATTTTGTAAAAAATGGCGGTCAACGTCGCAATGTTGCAAAATAATTACTATCTTTAATGAGTTTTTAGAATAAACAGGTATTGAAACTTATTAACATGCGTAGATCTAATATATTATATAATAAGGTATCTATTTTTATTGGAGCTCTGTTGGGGTTGGTGGCTTGCCAAGGTTCGGGGGTGAAGATCTCGGGGCGTATCATTGGTGCTGACCACCCAGTTCTCTATTTGGAGGAGATGCAGGGGTTGCGAAGTGTGGTGATTGACTCGGCGGCGATAGATAAGGATGGACGCTTTAGCTTGAAGTTGGAGGGGGTGGATGATGATCCCAAGTTCTATAACATTGTGTGCGATTGGCAACGTGTGCCACTATTTTTGTCGCGTGGTGAGAAGTTGACAATCTCGGCAGTGGGGAATATTGCAGGTAGCTATATCGTTGGAGGATCGGAGGAGTCGGAGCTGTTGCGTGAGTTCTACCAATCATATATCAAGGGTGCACAGCGTCTGGATAGCCTCGCTAACAAACACGCAGCTCCGTGTGCGGATGAGGGCGTTCGCACAGGTATCGCACAGGAGTATACCAAAGTCTATCAGAGCATTAAGCGAGAGCAGTTGAAGTTCATCATTGAGAATCAAACAAAGTTGGCGGCGGTATATGCACTTTTTCAGCGACTTCCTGGGGATATAGATCTCTTTAATGGGGATAGCGATATCATCTACATGCGCACGGTGGCGGAGTCCATCGCCAAGAGTTACCCCAATTCGAGCTACTTGAAGATGCTCAATAGCGAGATTGAGCGTTTTGAGGCGGCAATAGATATCAAATCGAGGATCTCGACGGCGAGTTATCCCGACCTCGATATGCCCGATATGTTTGGCAAGAAGATTAAGCTGTCATCGCTGTTGGGTAAGGTGACGCTGTTGGACTTCTGGTCGGCGGAGTTGGGGACGAGCAACGTCAACAATGCGGAGCTTAAGGAGCTATATAAGGAGTTTTCGGATCACGACTTCGAGATCTATCAGGTGGGTGTCGATAGCTCCAAGACGCGTTGGATCTCAGCGGTTCAGGATCAGCGACTTCCATGGATCTCGGTGAGCGATATGTTGGGCGGAGGATCTCCATCGTTGGGGCTCTACAACATCCAAAAGTTGCCTAGCAACTTCCTTATCGACCAGAGTGGTGAGATTGTGGCGACAAACTTGTGGGGCGATGCCTTGAAGTTGAAGATCAAGCAACTCACATCAAAATAGCCTATCAATATAAATGATATATTTTGTCTCGGATATACACCTCGGAGTGGGTGATCGTGCAGAGTCTCAACTGGTTGAGTCTCGTTTTGTTGCGTGGCTGGACTCGGTGGCGGAGGATGCTGAGGCGATATTTATAAATGGTGATCTCTTCGATTTTTGGTATGAGTATCGAGGGGTTGTGCCCAAGGGTTTTGTTAGGACGCTGGGGCGTTTTGCATCGCTCACACAGCGCGGTGTGAGGGTTGTCTTTATGACGGGAAACCACGACCAGTGGGTTGGGGATTATCTCGCTGAGGAGTGTGGTGTGGAGATCTACACCGAGCCTAAGTACTTTGATCTGTGCGGTTTGAGGGTGCATGTTGCGCATGGTCACGGACTTAATGTCAAGGGTGATCCAATTCTGAAACTTATAAATTCAACGTTTGGTTCGGGGTGGGTTCGCGCGCTATTTTCTACCCTCCTGCACCCCGATCTAGCTATGCGATTTGGTCACTGGTGGAGCACGAAATCGAGGGCTAAACATGACAAGAATAACCACGCATCGGGGGCGCGAGCCTTGGAGTATATTAAGGAGTTCTCGGCAAAAAAGCAGAGCGAAGATCCGTGCGACTGCTACATCTTTGGACACCTCCACCAAGCGTTGGATTTTCGAGGTGAGGGTGGCTTAAGGGTCATGGTCACAGATGATTGGTGTCGCGAGGAGCCTCGCTGCATCACCATAGACAAGAGTGGTGATATTCAATTAAAAGTAATTAAACAATGAGACAATATTTAGACTTACTAGCTAAAATCAAGGGCGAGGGAGTTGTCAAGGGCGACAGAACAGGTACGGGAACAAAGAGCATCTTTGGACACCAAATGCGTTTTGATCTGAGTGAGGGTTTTCCGTTGTTGACGACTAAGAAAGTATTCCTGAAGGGTATCATTCACGAGCTGTTGTGGTTCTTGAAAGGGGATACCAATATCAAATATTTGGTCGACAATGGTGTACATATTTGGGATAATGATGCCTACCGCTACTACACGGAGTTGTGTGCAGAGGAGGGGATTGCCCCAATCGTAAAGGATGAATTCCTGAAGGCTGAGACCGCTGGAACGGCCTCAAATATTGATGGTTACCTCTATGGAGATCTCAACCATGTCTATGGTCATCAGTGGCGAAGCTGGGGCGGATATTCGGGTGAGACCATCGACCAGATTGAGCAGGTTGTGCGCCAGATCAAGGAGTCGCCAAATTCGAGACGTATGATCGTCTCGGCGTGGAATGTCGCGGAGGTGGAGGATATGGCGTTGCCTCCGTGTCATGTGTTGTTCCAATTTTATGTCGCTGATGGTCGCCTGTCGTGCATGTTGTATCAGCGCAGTGCCGACACGTTCTTGGGCGTGCCGTTCAACATCGCATCCTACGCGCTGTTGACGATGATGATCGCGCAGGTGTGTGGTCTGGAGGCTGGAGAGTTTATCCACACGCTTGGAGATACTCACCTCTATCTCAACCACTTCGAGCAGGTGGAGGAGCAGTTGTCGCGTGAGCCTCGCGCACTTCCGCGCATGAAGATCAACCCCGAGGTGAAGTCGGTTTTTGACTTTATGTTTAGTGATTTCGAGTTGGAGGGGTATGATCCTTATCCGACAATCTCAGCTCCAATGTCGTTTTAATATAAATATTTCTAAATCAAGATGGTAAGCATTATTGTGGCTGTGGCGCAAAATGGCGTCATTGGAGGTAATAATCAGTTACTTTGGCATATTTCGGAGGATCTCCGCAACTTCAAGCGTATCACATCGGGACATCCCGTCATCATGGGGCGCAAGACCTATGAGTCGTTGGGGCGTCCGCTACCCAACCGCACAAATGTCGTCATCACACGCCAAGATATTCAGATCGAGGGGTGTGAGGTGGTGCACTCGTTAGAGGAGGCGATAGCGATGTTTCCCGATAAAGATGAGGAGGTCTTCATCATCGGAGGTGCTGAGATCTACGCTCAGGCGTTGCCTCTAGCTGATAGGTTCTACTTGACGCACGTTGGGCGTGATTATGAGGGAGATACGCTATTTCCAGAGTGGAGTCGCGAGGATTGGAAGATCCTCAGTAGCGACCACTTTGAGAGGGGCGAGAAGTTTGAATATCCATTCACAATTGAGGAGTATACGCGTCGTCCGAACCACTCTATCAAGAGCGCTACGCGTCAGGATATTCCGCTCATAATGGAGTTGGCGGAGCAGAGTTTTAGACCTACGTATCAGAATATTGTTCCGCCCGAGCAGATCGACTTCATGATGGATTGGATGTACTCCGAGAGGAGTCTCAACCAGCAGTTTGACGAGGGTCACCGTTTTTATATCATTTTTGATGAGGCGTCGCAACCCAAGGGGTATGGCTCTATCGAGCAGCAGGAGCCTCAACTTTTTCACCTTCAGCGTCTCTACCTCAACCCCGAGACGCAGGGCAAGGGGTATGGACGAGTGTTGTTTAACCACCTTTTGAGCGAGGCGAAACGCTACGCCAAGGATAACAAGTGTCGCGTGGAGCTGAATGTCAACCGCGAGAATAAAGCTACAAAATTTTACTTTTCGATGGGTATGCAGGTGCTCTACTCCGAGGATTTCAAGATTGAGGGAACTCCATATCTGCGCACCGACCATATCATGTATATTGACCTATAACTGTGAAATATAGCCTTTTTGGTGGGTGTTGCATATAAAATATAGGTATTAATACTAACATAGATCTCCGCTTTAACTTGTACATTTGCAGTACTAAAGTTAAAGCGGATTTTTTTATGGGTAAATATTTCGATATGTTGATGGAGGATGTGCGATTCCGCGAGGGTCTGCACGCCTGCATGAATTGCGGAGTCTGCACTGCGGTGTGTCCTGCGGCGGAGTTCTACAACTACGACCCACGTAACATCACAAGCATCGTTCAGACGCGTGATGAGGAGGCTATTGAGGAGTTGCTTAAGGGTGACACGATATGGTTCTGTGGCGAGTGTATGTCGTGTCGTC
Source organism: Rikenellaceae bacterium (assembly GCA_047173185.1). Lineage (GTDB taxonomy): Bacteria > Bacteroidota > Bacteroidia > Bacteroidales > Rikenellaceae > Alistipes. The sequence continues at coordinate 341,473 of JBCQVH010000002.1, read as the reverse complement.
CGCGATGCCCAAGGCACAATACCCCAGGGTATATCATTCAGGCACTCAGAACTCTATCTCAGAGGTTGGGATACTTTGTTGAGAGCGAGAAAGGGCGTCAGCAGTTGGCAATCAAGCGCACGGTGGGTGAGCATATCTTGTCGACAGGCTACTGCATCACCCCTAAGATCCTCACCCCCGAACTTCACCCCGAGCAGGGCGAGGTGTGGAGGTGGATTCACGACAATGACGAGGAGGTCTTTGGTCGCTTTACCCCCTCGTATCGAACCCTTGGCGGTGGAGCACTGCGCGAGATTGAGCAGGAGTCGCTGGATGAGATCCACAAGATCTTCGAGGTGAGTGGAGGTTTCGAGTTCTTGGAGAATATTGAGCGACACTCCGAGCGAAAGGCTCGCGAGATGGGTTACGATGGCGCGAACGAGGAGTATATGATGGATAGGTATCTTAACAGACAAAATTTGTAGAGCATGGCAATGAAAGCGTGGTCGGAGTATCAGAAGAGCATCGCCGACGATAAATATTACTACTTTAGGTCGTGCATACGCCAAAATTTTTTCCCAGGTAGCGAGAAGGCATTCTTGAAGATCGTGGGCGAGGATATGGGGCGCGACATTCAGGAGACACCCATCCATACCTCGTGTACTGGTATTGGCTACCATGCCGATATCGTTCCGCTGGAGACAATCATGACGGTTGTGGCGAGGCAGTTTTCGCTGATGGCGGATGCAGGGTATGAGAACCTTGTCACCTCGTGCATCACCTCGTTTGGAGTCTACTCCGAGGTGTTGGCTACGTGGGAGGAGTTCCCCGAGACGGAGGCACGCACACGCGAGTACCTCTTTAAAGCTACTGGACGTGAGTTTGTTAAGCCTAAGAGTATCGCTCACACTTCGGATATTATATTTCATCTTCGCGAGGAGATTGCCGCCAAGGCGAAGCGTCAACTTATAAATCGTGCGACAGGTGAGCCGTTGAATGTTGTGGAGCATATCGGTTGCCACTACGCCAAGATATTCCCTAAGTCGGGTGTCGGAGGTTCGGAGTTTCCATATGTTTTGGCTGGAATGATCGAGTCATGGGGTGGCGAGTGTGTCGACTACCCTGAGCGTCGACACTGCTGTGGTTTCGGCTTTAGGAACTATCTGGTGCAGGCAAATCGCGGATATTCGATTGCCAACTCTCAGAAGAAGTTGGAGAGCATGTCGCCATATCGTCCCGACTTTATCGTTGCCAACTGCCCTGGATGCGCGATGTTTTTGGATAAGTGGCAGTATGCCATCGCGGAGATGGAGGGTATCACCTACGGAGATCAAGGGCGCGGAATCCCTGTCTTGACATATGAGGAGATGGCAGGCTTGGTCTTGGGGTATGACCCTTGGGAGTTGGGAATGCAGATGCACCAAGTGGATGTTGAGCCGCTGTTGGATAAGATGGGCGTCAGCTACGACCCAGCGGCGAAATACCTAGGACGCAGTGGTAAGTTTATCGGCAAACCTGCCCCTGCGATGGTTAACAACTGTGCCGATATGATTTTTCCAATAAAACAGTAATTCATATTTAATATTGATGAATAGAGTAGTAGTAATAGGCGGAGGCGTCGCAGGAATGCAGGCAGCTTTGGAGTTGCACAAGGGTGGCGCAACACCAATTATCATAGAGCGAGAGGCGCAGTTGGGTGGTAAACTCAACGGTTGGCATGTCCTCTTCCCGACATTCACCCCTGCTGAGGATGTGGTTGGAGAGCTGAGACGTAGGGTGCGTGACGCGAAGATCGAGTGCCGAATGATGGCAGAGGCTAAAGGGGTTACGCCTAAGAGTATTACGCTTAAGAGTGGTGAGATCATTGCGTGTGATGCCGTGGTCATCGCCTCGGGTTTCACCCTCTTCGATGCACGTATCAAGGAGGAGTATGGTTACAGCATCTACCCAAATGTATATACAACGGTCGATGTCGAGAAGATGTTTAATGAGGGAACTTTGCCCACGGGCGAGAAAGCTCCCAAGCGTATTGCGCTACTCCACTGTGTGGGATCGCGAGATGAGAAGGTGTGTCAAAGTCACTGTTCTAGAGTCTGTTGCATCACGGGCGTGAAGCAGGCTATTGAGCTTAAGGAGCGTTACCCATCGGCAGATATCTTCAACTTCTACATGGATATTCGAATGTTTGGGGCAGGTTACGAGGAGATGTATCGCGATGCGCAGATCCGCCACAATATCCACTTTGTGAGGGGGCGTATCTCGGAGGCGGCACCTACGTTTGATGATCGAATACAGATCAAGGCGGAGGATACCTTGACGGGACGACCATTGCGAATGAGTGTCGATATGTTGATCCTTATCGTTGGAATGAAATCCAATGAGAGCAATGATGCCTTTGCTGAGCAGTCAGCTTTGGAGCAGCAACCTAGCCGATTTATGAAACCCAAGGATAACTTCTTGAACAACACATCGAGCAATGTTGAGGGGATCTTCTACGCAGGGTGCGTCACTGCGCCAAAAAATGCTGGCGACTCAATAAATGAGGGTACTCACGTTGCGCAGGCGGTGGCGGAGTATCTATCAGTCTCTAAGCCTTTGGAGATGCAGAAGTTGCAACAACAACAGCAGTAAAAGGAGGTAAGCTATGGCGATGAATTTTGGATATGCGATAAGCAAACCACGAGTTATAAACTTAGATCACAATAACTTACGTACGAGCGATGAGATTCTTATTGCTATGCCTGAGTTGCAGAGTTGCATCGGTTGCGGAGCGTGCACAGCACTCTGTACCGCTGGAAATCTCACCTCGTTCAACTTCCGCAAGGTTCACACGTTGGTGCGTCGCGGAGAGTACGAGGGGGCGTATGAGGAGATGAATAAATGTATGCTCTGTGGCAAGTGTCGCTTGGTCTGTCCGCGTGGAATCAATACGCGCGGAGTTGTTATGCTTATCAAACAAAAGTTAGGAGGTTTTTAAATGAGTTTTTTCGCACCTTTCACCCTGCCATTTATCTTTGGTGTCGTGATAATGTTTGCCATTGTAGCGGCAAAATATTGCGGATGGATAGTCACGTGGCTACGCGAAATATCGCGCAGGGAGAGGTTTTCAACAGTAAAAAATATCTTCACATATAGGAGCATTACGGCTGTTGGGGAGGTGATAAGCGAGTCGCTTTTGCACCGTAAGATCTTCAAGGTCAACCCTTTGTTGGGATATATGCACGCTAGCTTGGCGTTCGGATGGTTTCTGCTGATCTGTACGGGATGGGCTGAGACTGTCGCTGTGTTGGGGTGGCGGATGATACCGCCTCAGGGGCATGTCTTTTTTAGATATTTTTCAGCCGAGATGGGGTTGCCCGAGAACCACACCTTCTCATTTCTGATGGATCTATTTCTTCTGATTGTTCTGTCGGGCGTGGCGTTAGCGTGGGCTAAGAGGCTCTACTCCCAAGCTATGGGAATGCGTAAGGCGACAAAACATGTGTGGGGTGATAAGTTGGCTCTCAGCGTCTTATGGTTTATATTTCCTGCGCGACTTATTGCAGAGTCGTTGACCTGTGCACTCTATGGTGGAGGTGGATTTTTGACAGGATCTATCGGTGGGTGGTTAGCTGGATTTGTTAACCCAGAGGCTTTGACCGTGGTCTTTAATCTCGCGTGGTGGATCTACTCGATATGTTTGGGACTATTTTTCGTGGCGTTGCCATTCTCGCGATATATGCACATCTTGACCGAGATTCCGCTCATCTTTTTGCGCCACTATGGAGCGAAACCGACCTCTAAATCATTGGGTTATGACAACTTCGAGGTTGAGGCATGTTCGCGATGCGGAATATGTATCGACCCCTGCCAGTTGCAGTCGGTGTTGGAGATTAACGATGTCCAGTCGGTATATTTTCTGCGCGATAGACGCTACAAAATGTTGGAGCTCTCGACCGCCAACAACTGCCTCATGTGTGGACGTTGTCAGGCGAAATGTCCCGTAGGTATCAACCTCGATACTCTGCGTCTGAACTCGCGCGATGCCATGCGCAACACCCCAAACGAGCGTCGCTTTGACTACCTCGCAACCCTCGACACCTCGTCGGGAGAGGGTAGGGTAGGGTACTTCGCAGGGTGCATGACGATGCTTACCCCTGCAACGTTGCGCTCTATGGATCAGATATTTAGTGCCGTAGGTGAGGATGTCTGGTGGGCAGATCGCGATGGCGGAGTCTGCTGTGGGCGACCTCTCCACCTATCGGGTGAGACCGACTCTGCGCGCAAGATGATGGAGTTCAATCGCTCACTTTTTATCAAACATAAGATCACCACACTTGTCACCTCGTGCCCAATATGTCTGCGCGTATTCAGGGAGATGTATAACCTCAGAGGGATTGAGGTGCTCCACCACTCGGAGTATATTGAGCGTCTGATTGCGGCAGGGCGAATCACCCTATCCCAATCTCAGCAGCTCTACACCTATCATGACCCATGTGAATTGGGTCGCGGATGTGGTGTCTACGATGCTCCGCGTGCGGTAATCTCAGCTGTTGGATCTCTTGTTGAGGCTCCGCACAGTCGCGAAAACTCGCTATGCTGTGGCTCCTCTCTCGCCAATACCGCAATAAACGATGCTCAGCAGGTTAAGATCGCAACGGCTCTCACAACCGAACTTACGCAGACAGGTGCCGAGGCGATAGTGACAGCCTGCCCACTATGCAAAAAAGCCCTCGCCCGAACCTCCAATACCCCTATTCGAGATATTAGCGAGATCGTGGCTGAGAGCCTTGTTTAGTCAATAGTCAACTCTGTCTGTAGAGATTGGGATTATTTGTCGATTCTAATAAACGCCTCATCCTTGTTGAACTTAAGGTCGACGCCATTCATCAACTCAACTTCGTAGCCTGAGAGCTGGTTGCGAACGTTAAACTCCTTTTTGATCTCCTTAACCTTCTGGTTAGGGTACTTAGCATCGAGGTATGCCTTGATCTTTGTGGGGATCAATCGCTCAGGCATAGATTTGCCTTTGTAATCCATCTTTGACCAGTAGCCCTTGCTGTCGAACTCAAACTCTACGCCCGATGCCATGTCGACCTCGTATGTCGAGGTAACATCCTTTGCATCCATCTCGATCTTCACCGTTTTGGTATCGCGAGCGCGGTTCTGCAAGAAGTTCTTCGCAGGTGCTGGAAGTTGATCGAATGGGATGATAACATCGTTGTTAGCCGAAGCTGTAAAGATTGCGGCGATAAGTGCCGCTGCTGTAAGTAATTTTTTCATAGATAATGGTTTTTTATGGGGCGAAATATCTACTCCCCTATGTTTAGTTCTTTCGTAACATCTCAAAAACCTTGCGAATAGTTGGGAAACTATCGCTAATTAGCCTCTCGATATCTTGTGGCGCGACCCAAGCAACCCTCTCAATACCCTCCTCAGTTTGGGGGATCAGCGTAGCGGTGTGATTTGAACTCATCGCATACCAGTGGGTGGTCTTAAGCTCCCAGCGTCCGTGCATCTTGTAGGCGTGAAGTGTTGAGCCAATCTTCTGATTTACAGTGATCTCTCCAACACCCGTCTCCTCGCTAACCTCACGAGCTGCGCACTCCTCGATTGACTCGTTGGGTTCGAGATGCCCCTTGGGTAGATCCCAACGTCCGTTTCTGAAGATGAGCAACTCCTCGCCTTGGCTGTTGGCTACGACGCCACCAGCGGCTGTCACCTCGGTGAATTGAGAGGCGAATTGACGGTATGCACCCTCGACATCGGGCGTCACCACTACCATATTAATATGGAGGTCGAGAAGTTCCGTTATCGCCTCGGGGGAGGATAGCTGCGCAAGCTCAACCTCATATCCGAGGTTGTGGTTGGCGCGGTGGGTGAATGCGACTCGTCGTGTCGCGAAATATATCTCTACTGCATCGTTTCCTTTCATGTAGACAAAGATATATAATTTTTTTTGATTTTTTATCACTTCGGGCTAAAAGTTTTAAATAGAGTGAGATAGCGAAAATGTGGATTGTCGATGCTAAAAATTGATAAAAAAGATCTGAGGGGTATTGTCTTTGGACAAAAAAAGTAGAAAAATGGCATTAATATTTGTAAAGTAATGAAATATAGCGTATATTTGCAGTCCGAATTGGAGTTATTGCGCTCTGGTCGGAGGGTTGAAACTTAATTTAAAAAATATATTTAATATGACAAAGGCAGATATCGTAAGCGAAATCGCTAAGACTACAGGTGTCGAGAAGGCACAGGTGCAAACTATCGTTGAGGCTTTCATGGACAGCGTTAAGGAGTCTATGGCTGAGAACAATAACGTATACTTGCGTGGTTTTGGTAGCTTCATCGTTAAGAAGCGCGCAAAGAAGGTTGCTCGTAACATCTCTAAGAGCACTACAATCACTATTCCTGAGCACAATATCCCTGCGTTCAAGCCTGCAAAGAGCTTCGCAGCAATGATAAAGTAATTCAACAGAGTATAAACCATAAAAATTTGAAGCTATGCCAAGCGGAAAGAAAAGAAAAAGGCATAAAATGGCTACCCACAAACGCAAAAAACGTCTTCGCAAGAACCGTCATAAGAAAAAGTAGGTAGTTGACATATGGGACTTGGGGGTGAGGAGCGTTCTCTTTCACTCGTAAAGTTTCGACATGTTGCCTAAACAGAGTATAAAAGCTAAGGATATGACTCCTTAGCTTTATACGTTTTAAAAAGTATATACACCAAAACTCGATTACGATTCATGAATCGTGAATTAATCATAAACGTAAACCCCTCGGAGATCTCTATAGCCCTCTGCGAAGATAAGGTTCTCGTCGAGCTCAACAAGGAGCAGACGCAGACTGGTTTTGCTGTGGGAGATATCTATGTCGGTAAGGTGCGTAAGATCATGCCTGGACTCAATGCGGCGTTTGTCAACATTGGTCATGAGAGGGATGCTTTTATTCACTATCTCGACTTGGGTGGTCAGTTCACCGCCTTGGACAAGGTGGTATCGAGCATCCAACCCGGCAAACGTGGTGTTAAGGTTGAATCCCTAAAGCTCACGGAGTCTCTCGAAAAGGGGGGTAAAATCGGCTCTCACCTACAGGTAGGTCAGAGCATCATGGTGCAGATTGCCAAGGAGGCGATCTCAACAAAAGGTCCGCGATTAACATCGGAAATATCGCTCGCAGGACGAAATGTTGTACTCGTGCCATTTTCAAATAAGGTATTTCTGTCGCAGAAGATCCGCTCAGCGGAGGATAAAAAGCGACTCAAAAGAATTGCAGCTGGAGTGCTGCCTAAAAACTTCGGTGTCATCATTCGTACCGCAGCAATTTCGGCTAAGGACGAGGATATAGAACAAGATATAGTATCGCTCATCGAGAGGTGGCGCACGATACTCCAAAATATTCGTCAGAAACCAGTTCCATCATTGATACTCAGTGAGATGAGCCGCGCAACAACTATCATACGCGACACTCTCAACGGTAGTTTCTCGCAGATCGTTGTCGACGACGAGGCGATGTTTAAGACCATCAAAGAGTATATTAAGGTCATTGAGCCTGAGCAGGAGAAGATTGTTAAGCTCTACAAGGGGTCTGTGCCGATTTTCGATAATTTCGATATCTCGAAGCAAATCAAGTCGCTCTTTGCCAAATATGTATCGCTCAAGCGTGGCGCATACCTTATCATTGAGCACACCGAGGCGATGAACGTTATAGATGTCAACTCGGGCAATAGAACCAAGGCGGAGGATAATCAGGAGCAGACGGCTATGGATGTCAACTTGGCGGCAGCTGCGGAGGTGGCACGCCAATTGCGACTGCGCGATATGGGCGGTATTGTCATCATCGACTTTATTGATCTTCACAAGGCGGTGAATCGCCAAGCTCTCTTTGACGAGATGGTGAAGCTGATGTCGACCGACAAGGCGAAACATACGGTCTTGCCGATCACGAAGTTTGGACTTATGCAGATCACGCGCCAGAGGGTGCGACCAATCGCTATTGAGGCGGTGGAGGATGTATGTCCAACCTGCAAGGGTACTGGAAAGGTGCAGCCTACAGTGTTGATTGATAAGGATATAGAGAATCAGATTTCGTTCTTGACGGTGGATCGCAAGTGCAAATATATCCAGTTGAGGGTTAGCCCTTATGTTGCGGCGTTCATCAACAAGGGGTTGTTGTCGTTGCGTAGACGCTGGAGCTGGAGGTATAAATGCAAGATTGATGTCGTTGTGGATCAGAGCGTTGGAATTATCGACGTCACCTATTTCAATGACAAGGGCATTAACCTCTTGGGATAACAGTTGAGAAATTTGGCTTAGATAATGAGCAGAGATCACGAGAAAAAAGAGACCGAGAAGAGCCCTCGCGAGAGGATGCAATATGATATGTTGCAGCTCTTTAAGGGGTCGCAAGGTCTGAAGAGCCTTGTGAGAGCATACAAAAATAAGAGCACCACCATCCACCTCAAAGAGTTGGTTGGGGGTGCTCTTTCGTCATACTCTTCGGCACTCATCAAGGAGGTCGGAGGGGTGCACATCTTCGTTGCGGAGGATAGGGATAGCGCGGCATATCTGCTCAATGACATCTACACGATGTTGGGCGATGAGTGTAGCTACTTCTTCCCCTCATCTTACAAGAGATCAATTGTTTACGGCAAGGAGGATGCCAACAGCGTGGTGCAAAGAACTACGGCTATGAATGCGTTGAGGCGCGGAGGGACACCCTTTACGGTGGTCTGCACCTATGCAGATGCCTTGGCGGAGAGGGTTGTCGATCCCGATGCTATGCACCGCGAGGTGGTGACGCTGAGGGTGGGCGATAAGCTCTCGATTGGATTTCTGATTGAGACCATCGAAGCGGCTGGTTTTGAGAGGGTTGACTTTGTCTATGAGCCTGGTCAATACTCTACGCGCGGAGGTATTGTGGATATCTTCTCGTTCTCGGCAAGTGAGCCATATCGTGTCGATTTCTTCGGTGATGAGATCGACTCGCTGAGGAGTTTTAACATATCTAGTCAGCTGTCAACAAGCAAGTTGGAGCATGTCGAGATTCTGCCCAACCTCAATTCGGAGGGGGGTGATGATGCTGCTAAGGTGTCGTTTGTGGAGTTTGCAGGTGCTGGGGCAAACTATTGGTTCGTAGATCCCGACTACACGCTGCGCAAGGTGAATGATCTGAGGCGTAAGTTGCTCGCTGAGTTGGAAGATCCGTCGACTATAGATCTGCGCGTGACGAGTAGAAATCAGCTACTTAGCGACCTCGAAATGAGGCGTGTTTTCACGCTTCGAGACTCGTTAAAGGAGAGGGGTTGCGACGCGGTGATTGAGTTTAGAAGTCGACCTCAGCCTAAGTTTAACAAGAACTTCGAGATCTTGGCATCGGAGATGGTATCGTCGACGGAGAGGGGCTATCGAAGTTATATATTGTCGCGCAATAAGGCGCAGATTGAGCGACTACAAAATATCTTTTATCAGATCGGATATAGAGGGTTAGAGGTTGAGGCTCTGCCTGTTACGGTGCATGAGGGATTTATTGACGATGATCTGAAACTATGCCTCTACACCGACCATCAGATCTTCGACAGATATCAACGTTACTCGATTAAGGGCGAGATCAAGCGCGATGAGCAGATGACCATTGCGGAGTTGAATCAGCTCCAGATGGGCGACTATGTTGTGCATTATGACCACGGAGTGGGTAAGTTCGGAGGGCTTGTTAAGATCAACGAAAATGGACGCAAGCATGAGGCTATCAAGCTGATTTACAAGGATAACGATGTTCTCTTTGTGAATGTCCACTCGCTGCACCGCATTTCGAGGTACAAGAGTGGCGAAGGTGAGCCTCCGAAGATCTACAAGCTAGGAAACGGAGCGTGGCAGAAGCTCAAAAACGCGACTAAAAAGGCGGTTAAAGATATCTCGCGCGAGCTTATCATGCTCTACGCCAAGCGCAAGGCGAGCGAGGGATTCCAATTCTCGCCCGATACGTATCTTCAGCAGGAGTTGGAGGCGTCGTTTATGTATGAGGATACGCCCGATCAAACCATTGCCACTGAGGCGATTAAGAGGGATATGGAGTCGGCACAACCGATGGATAGATTGGTCTGTGGCGATGTCGGTTTTGGAAAGACGGAGGTTGCAATTCGCGCGGCATTCAAGGCGGCAACGGATGGCAAGCAGGTGGCGATACTCGTTCCGACAACCATCTTGGCGATGCAGCACTACCGTTCGTTTGTCTCGAGGTTGAAGGATTTTCCCGTGAAGATAGAGTATCTGAATCGCACGAAGTCGGCACGCGAGACTACGATGATCCTTAAGGATCTATATGATGGCAAGGTGGATATCCTTATTGGCACGCATAAAATTCTCGGTAAACAGATCAAATTCAAGGATTTAGGTCTCTTGATTATAGATGAGGAGCAGAAGTTCGGAGTCTCGGCAAAGGAGAAACTTACGGAGCTGAGCGTTAGTGTCGACACGTTGACATTGACCGCTACACCGATTCCGCGAACGTTACAGTTCTCGCTCATGGGGTCGCGCGACCTATCGGTGATCTCGACACCTCCGCCAAATCGACAGCCGATTTTAACGGAGTCGCACACCTTCTCGGAGGATATTATTCGCGAGGCGGTGGAGACGGAGTTGTCGCGTGGAGGTCAGGTTTATTTTGTCCACAATAGGGTTGATGACCTCAATTCGGTGGCGGATATGTTGCGCAGAACTTGCCCCAAGGCGAGGGTTGGGATTGGTCACGGAAAGATGCCAGCCAAGGATCTGGAGGCTCTCATTATGGACTTCATATATGGTGAATATGACATTCTGTTGGCAACGACAATTATTGAAAATGGTATAGATGTCTCGAACGCTAACACCATCATTATCAACAATGCACAGTACTTTGGACTCAGCGCGTTGCACCAACTTAGGGGTCGCGTTGGACGAAGTGATCGCAAGGCATTTTGTTACCTTTTGTCGCCCCCCGATGAGATGCTCACGAGCGATGCGCGACGTAGGTTGAGGGCTATCGAAGAGTTCTCGGATCTGGGGTCGGGATTCAATATCGCGATGCAGGATCTCGACATCCGTGGCGCAGGAAACTTGTTGGGAGCTGAGCAGAGTGGTTTCGTTGCCGATATCGGTTTCGAGACCTATCAAAAGATTATGAATGAGGCGATTGCGGAGTTAAGGCAGGAGGGTCTCAATGTCGCTGGACTCACACCCAAGGAGCAGGAGGTTGTCAATGCGGAGGTGCATTTTATTGATGACTCGACCATCGACATAGATGTTCCTGCGGAGTTGCCCGACTCATATATTGCGCAGACGGCTGAGAAGCTTAAACTCTACCGAGAGTTGGATTCGATATCGAGTGAGGAGAAGCTCGTGGAGTTCACTTCGCGACTTGTTGACCGCTTTGGAGAGTTGCCACGTGAGGCGCAGGAACTCCTTAACGTTGTGCGACTTAGGTGGGAGGCTATACGTTTGGGAATGGAGCGCGTCAAGGTGAAGAATGGTCTTATGATTGTCCACTTTGTGGCGGATCAGAACTCGGCATACTACAAAAGCCAGACCTTTATGGATCTACTCAAAAAGGTTACGGAGTCGCCCGATAGGTTCGTGATACGCAACCAAAATAACCGCTTGGCGATGACCATCCGTCGCGTGAAAGATATCGAGGAGGGGTACAAGTTATTGTTGACACTTTAGCGCGGAGATGAAAAAAGTTGCAAAGCCCATTAATAAATAGGTATAAAGGTTTAGCATCGCCACAATAAAACGCGCGATAATGAGTTTGCTAAGGTATATAATCAACATATATCCCATATGAATTTAATTGTAGATGTCGGTAACAGCCGCGTGAAATATGGTGTCGCAACGCCTCATGGCGAGATTGTTGAGATGGTGTCGAGTGGCGATTTCGATGAGAAAATTGTTGAAGATCTGCTGTCTCGGCACGCTCTGAGTCGCGCCATCTTGTCGTCAACGCGTGGAGACCAAAGCTCGGCTGTTGAGGCTATTAGGCGAACGGTGGGGGGGTGTGTCAACCTCGACTCCCAGACCCCAATGCCGTTGGGAAATAACTACGCAACGCCCTCAACCTTAGGGGTCGACAGGTTGGCTGTGGCGATAGGTGCGCGCGAAATATATGGTCGGGTGAATCTGCTGATCGTGGATGTCGGCACAGCGATAACCATTGATTTTGTGAGTGCGGAGGGTAACTTCGAGGGGGGCTTTATCTCGCCAGGGGTGAGGTTGCGACTTCGGGCGTTGCATGATTTTACCGCTTCATTGCCTCTATGTGAGCCATCGGAGGAGGTTGTGGAGCTCGCCCGAACCACAAAAGATGCCATAACTCATGGCGTGATGAATGGCATAAAATTCGAAATTGAGGGATATATCTCTACTTTTATGCAGAAATATGAAAAATTATCTGTTATTTTTGTCGGTGGAGATGCAATTTTCTTTGAGAAAAGAATTAAAAATGCGATATTTGCAAACCAAGAGCTACTACTTTGTGGCTTGAATAGAATTTTAGAGTATAATGCAGAGGTTTAACATTTTCAAATGGTTGATGATTCTGACCGCTATCGTCGTAGGATATAGCGCGTCGGCACAGTCGACTATCAACACATATTCAAACTACACAATGTACGGATTTGGAGAGCTTCAAACCCAAGGTACATTGCCGACCCGTTCAATGGGTGGCGCAGGTGTCGCAATGAGAAGTGGCGCAAATATCAACCTTCTCAACCCTGCATCATATTCGGAGGCGATACCCAAAGGTATCCTCATAGATTTTGGTCTCGACGCATCGTGCTTTATGAATAGCCAAAAGCAGGATGACGGAAGTACAGCAATGAGTACATATTCAACAGCGAATTTTCACGACATCGCACTCCAGATACCTCTATATAAGGGTCTTGGAATGGGATTTAGCGTCACGCCATATAGCCAAGTGGGTTACAGTATTATGGACAGCGCGTCGGTGCAAGAGTCGGTGAACCTCGGATATGTGGCGTATGTATATGGCGGTGAGGGAAATATCACCGATGTGAAGCTTGGATTGGGATACAAGATTGCGAAGAATCTTTCGGTGGGTGCCGCTGCGATATACTATTGGGGTCAGATAGATCGTGCATTCTCGATGAGCATCACCCCCATCACCTCTAGCGGAAGTTACTCTACGGCGAGTGGAGTGAGTAGCTACGAGTTCTCGAAGATCTTGTGGCAGTTGGGTGCTCAGTGGAGCCCGATAGCCAACAAAAAGCATGTCTTGACATTTGGTGCAACATACGATTTTGGCGGAGATCTCAACCCTCGTTATACCAACACAGTGAGTGGAACCAATAGCTATGTGGAGATTGTCGCTACTGAGGAGACATCTTACGAGGAGTTTCGCCTACCTCACCAATTCACAATTGGAGCTTTCTATCGCACCGACAAGATGGGTCTTGCACTCGACTACACATACCAAAATTGGTCAAGTAACACAATCACTGATAAGACAATTACGGATGTAGAGGTTGCCTACACAAATTCAAGCATGGTGAAGGCAGGTGTGGAGTATACCCCTAATCGTACAGATATCCGTAGCCTTGCAAAGCGTATAACATACCGTGCAGGAGCAAGATATGGCAACTATTACCAAACTATTGGTGGCGAGACATTGCCTCAGTATGCTGCGACATTTGGTGTGGGTGTGCCAATCAACATGGTCGGAATCACTAAGTTGGACTTCGGTTTGGAGTTTGGTGGTATCGGTAATTTGGGCAGCGTGACTGTCGGAGATCAGAGCATGAACCTTGTGCGTCAGAACTATATTAAGGTTGCCTTTGGGTTGACACTCTTTGGTAATGACTACTGGTTCCAACGTCCTAAATATGACTAATAATTTAAAAGTATAACTCATCAACAAAACAATGAAACAGATTAAACTATTTTTGGTTGCTGCTCTAGCGGTGGTATCGCTAGCGGCTCAAGCACAAATTGATTTTTCGAATCCTGCTTATGCAAAGTGGGGCGAGACTCCGAAGGATCGTGAGACTAACATGTTCAACAGCACATATATGCGTGAGGCTGTGGATAACAAGAATTACAACGAGGCGGCTCGTCTTTTCCAGCTTTTGATAGCAAATTGCCCTAAGGCATCGGAGGCTATCTATGCTCGTGCTGTTGTTCTCTACAAGAACAAAATCAACCGCGCTTCATCTCTTGCAGAGAAGAAGGCAATGGTTGACTCATTGATGATTGTTCACGATCTTCGTATTGAGCACTTTGGTGACCACGCGACTCGTGGTAAGACGTATATCCTTGATAGCAAGGCTCGTGACTACTATAACTACATGAAGAGCGACCCAACAGGTATCCGCGAGGCATTCAAGGCAGCGATTGATGCTGCTGGTGATAATGCAGATCCAGCGTTGGTGTTGTTGTACTTCCAGGCAGTGTGTGACGGCTATAAGTCGGATGACGTGATGGCGGACGAGGTGATGGCTGAGTACGAGCGTTTGGCTCCTAAGTTTGAGACCTTGGAGGGTGAGGATGCTAAGATGCGTGACCAGTTCATGGCTCTTTTCAGCGTCAGCGGTGTTGCAACATGCGAGAACTTGGAGACTATCTTCAAGGGTAAGTTGGCGGCAGATCCTAATAATGAGGAGATCTTGGCTAAGGCTGTGAAGTTGATGGATCGTATGCAGTGTAGAACTCCATTCTATATCGCAACTGTCGAGAAGTACTACGAGATTGCACCTACATCACAGGCTGCGATGGCGTTGGCTGCGATTTTCCAGGGTAAAGGCGAGTATGACAAGGCATCGAAGTATCTTCGTGATGCTCTTGAGGCTGAGAGCGATGTTGAGGAGCAGGAGGCTTTGAATGCACGTATCGCTCTTATCGAGTTGGCTGCTAACCGTTTGTCGGCTGCTGCTGCTGCTGCGCGTGCGTCAATCAACGCTGAGGATGACACAAAGGAGGATAATGGTATCGCTTACTTCGTTCTTGCTCAGACATATGCTGCATCTGCAGGTCAGTGTTCAGGTTTCGAGGGTCAGGCTGCTTACTGGGCTGCATATGACATGATGGCGAAGGCTGTGAACACCCTTACTGAGGAGGAGGCTAGCTACAAGGAGATTGCGCAGAAGATGTTGAATACATACCCTGCTTACTTCCCATCAAAGGAGGATTGCTTCTTCAACGAGCTTAACGAGGGTAGCAGCTACACGGTTAAGTGTGGTATCGCTAGCGGTACATCTACGACAGTTCGTATGCGTAAGTAATCTGCTGATACAGAGTTTATAAGATTTAAAATATAGATGGTTCGAAATACCATATCTCGTGCGATGGTAGCACTCCTCATTGTGGGGGGTGCTATCTCGCTATTTTCGTGTGCAGGCGACAAGTCTGGATCTTCAAGCAAGGCGAATTATGAGAGGTTGATGACCGAGACGAGTGATAATTTGGCAATGCTGATGAGTGAGAATGGTCAGTTGTCGTATCGTTTTGAGGCTCCGCTGGTCGAGGGTTACACCTTGGCGCGCGAACCTTATAGGGAGTTTCGCAAGGGCATAAAGATCACCACCTATATGAAAGATACTGTGGTACTTACGGTGAATGGGACGCTTGTCGCCAACTACGCAATCTACTATGAAAAGCTGAAGTTGTGGGAGGCTAAGGGTGACGTTACGCTTGTGAGGAGCGATGGCAAGGAGCTTTACTCTCAGCAGCTGTTCTGGAACGCTACGACCAAGCGCATATACTCCAATGTCGACACCAAGATTGTGGATAACATCGCGGGAGATACCTACTACGGTGAGGGTTTCGAGTCGGATGAGGATATGGAGGAGTGGTCGTTTCGAAGGATGACGGGACGCATGGGTATGGAGTTGAAGCCGACCCAACCTGCGGACTCTTTGTCGTCGGCAGATACGCAGAGAGACAGTGTAAATATTGCATCGATAGGGGCGAGAGATATTGACTCTTTGGAACTTGCGCCACCAGTGGATCCGACACCTGCGGCTGAAACAAAGCCAAAGGAGGAGAAAAAAGAGGCTGAGCAGAGCAAGGCGCAGCCCAAAAAAGATGACCAGAAGAGGGGGCAGGGTTCGTCCGACTCCAAGGGTCGAGGCGGAATGATGAGACCACAAAAGAAGAGCTAGCCATGTCGACATCATCCATTGTTGTAATTATATTAATGTTGTTGCTCTCCGCCTTTTTCTCGGGGATGGAGATCGCATACCTAAGTAAAAATCGCCTGAAGTTGGAGATTGATCGCAAGCAGAGTCCAATGTTTGACTATATTGCGGAGATCTTTGCAACCAACTCGGGACAGTATATAACGACGATATTGGTCGGTAACAATATCGCGCTTGTGGTCTACTCGCTCTATATGTCTAAGGTTATTGGTGTTAGCCTTGAGGATTGGGGTGTGAGTAGCGGTAGCTGGTCGGTGGTTATTGAGACCACCATCTCGACTCTTATCATCATCTTCACGGCGGAGTTTCTGCCCAAGTCGATCTTTAGAAGTAATCCAAACTTCTACTTCAAATTTTTCGCACCTATAATATACCTCTTTTATATTGTGCTCTATCCCATTGCGAAGTTCACGACGATGTTGTCGCACTCGTTGCTGAGGCTCTTTGGTGCAGGGGTCGATATGGAGGAGGATAACTCGGCTTTCGACAAGAGCGATTTGGCGAGTTTGATTGATGGTAGTGGAAGCCACGATGTTCAGGCGGAGGCGGAGAAGGAGATCAAGTTGTTCCAAAATGCGTTGGATTTTTCGGATCTTCGGGTTCGTGACTGCATGACGCCGCGCGTTGATATTGAGGCGGTTGATATCAATAACATCACCGTTGAGGAGTTGACCGAACGATTCTCGCAGACCAAATATTCGAGGCTATTTGTCTGGAGGGGTAGCATCGACAACATCATTGGATATATCAACTCGAAGAGTCTGTTTCGTAATCCGCAGAGTGTGGATGAGATGTTGCGCGAGGTGACGTTTGTTCCCGAGACGATGCAGCTCAACGCGCTGTTACAGAGTATTATCGCCAACAAAACCAATATTGCCGTTGTGATTGATGAGTTCGGGGGCACGGCAGGCGTTATCTCGATGGAGGATGTGTTGGAGCAGATCTTTGGTGAGATTGAGGATGAGCACGATGAGCCCGAGATGATCGAGAGGGAGATCAGTTGCAGCGAGTATATCTTTTCGAGCAGGTTGGAGGTGCACTATCTCAATGATAAGTACAACTTCAGAATTGCCGAGAGCGACGATTATGACACTTTGGCTGGATTTATCATCATGCACCACAAGGATATCCCCACGGCAGGTGAGAGTCTGTTGATCGGAGGCTTTGATATTAAGATCCTCAGAACCACGGGATCGCGAATTGAGCTGGTGAGATTGAAAATTATTGACGATAAATAGTGTATATTAATAAAAAAATAGTATCTTTGGGGTCAATTTGAACCAATTAGGAAGTCGAAAACAATAAAATTATAATAATTCATGGCAACTCTTAACACACTAAGAACCAAATTTGGAATCGTGCTATCGGCAGTTATCGCCTTTGCACTTTTGGCGTTCATCTTCTCGCTTAAGGCTGAGATGGGCTTCGGGGGTAACGATCCTCAGGTTGCGGAGATCAATGGTCAAGCAATCACATATACAGAGTATCAATCAGAGTATCAGAGTATTAAGTCTCAGAGCGGAGCAAACGAGTCGACTGAGGAGCAGATCACAATGTTGAGCAACGCTGCGATGCAGTCGCTAATGTCTAAGTATTTGTTGACTCCTGGATTTCAACAGCTAGGAATCGCTGTTAGCGAGAGCGAGCGTCAGGCGATGATTAATGGTCAGATCCCTACTCAGGCGTTCTACAATGCGTTCCGTGACCCAAGTACTGGAGCTTACAACACCTTCGCTGTGAGCCAGTTCTTGATGCAGTCGGCAGGAAATCCCGAGGCTGAGAGTGCGTGGGCATTCATCAATAGCCAAGCGCGTATGGAGCGTGAGGGTTCAGAGTATATGGCACTCGTGAGGGGTGGCGTCTACGTCAATGCTTTGGAGGTTGCTCAGGCTGAGGCTGCGGCAAACAAGACATTCACGGGTCGTTGGGCTGGTAAGAGATACTCGGAGTTGGCGGACTCGTTGTTCAAGGTTAGCGACAGCGAGATCAAGGCTTACTATAACGCTCATAAAGAGATGTATAAGCAGGTGCCTTTGCGCAAGGTGTCATACGCGATGTTCAATATCACACCTACGGCAGATGACCGCCTTGCAATCGAGACTGAGGCTAAGAAGGCTGGCGAGGAGTTGGCAGCAGCGGAGAATATTCGCACATATATTCGCGAGAACCGCAACGGTAGCGTAGCGAACAACTTCGTCACTGAGGCACAGTTGTCTACCGCTGAGGGTGATGCTTTGGCTGAGGGTAAGCAGTATGGTCCAACGCTTAGCAATAACACATGGAGAATGTCTCGCGTAGTTGAGACCGTGATGGCTCCCGACTCTGTTGGTATCCGTCTTATCGCACTCCCAGGATCACAGCGCGCTGTGGCAGATAGCTTGAAGTTGGCTCTTTCGAAGGCTAAGGCTGGAGATGGTAGCTTTGCAAAGGCTGCTGCAGAGTTCTCTGTGGATCAGCAGTCGGCACAGGCTGGTGGCGAGTATGGACGTTTCCCATATGCGGCATTCACTGGCGAGTTGGCAACAGCGTTGGCAACAGCTAAGGAGGGCAAGATCGTAGAGGTTGCATCGGGCGATATCATCCAACTTATTGAGCCATTCAACGTCGGTAAGTCTACAAAACACTATATGGTTGCATCTATTGAGTACCCAGTTGTTGCGTCGCAGGCTACAATTCGCAAGGCGCACAGCGATGCAGGATCTTTCGCAGTGGAGGCTACAAAGAGCGAGGCTAACTTCAAGGCGGCAGCTGACAAGGCGGCAGTATCGGTTAAGAGCGCAACACTTCGTCGTGGCGAGCGTACTGTTCAGGGTATTGCAGACTCACGCGAGGTTGCTCGTTGGATCTATGGTGCTGAGGTGGGTGCTCTCTCTGAGATCTTCAAGGTGGAGAACGGTTATGTTGTTGCGATGTTGACAGCTATCGACGATGCAGATTACCAATCAGTTGAGAGCGTTAAGGATGCCATCCGCACGCAGATTCTCAACCAGAAGAAGTTCGATGCTATCGCTAAGGAGTTGCAGGGATCTACATTCGAGGAGCAGTCTAAGAGCTTGGGCGAGAACAACGGCACTTTCGAAGATGTTAACTTCGGTTCGTTCTATATCAATGGTTTGGGTGTTGAGCCACGCGTGATTGGCGCAATCTCAGCAACAGAGGCTATAGGCAAAGTTTCGGCAGCGATCAAGGGTAACAGCGGTCTCTACATCTTCGAGGTGGAGGCTATCGCAGAGGCTGAGGAGCCAACAACAGCAGAGGCTGCTAAGGTTCGTGCTCAGGCGACAGCTGAGAATATGGTTCAGCAGGTTACATTCCCTGCAATCGAGATAATCTCGAATATCAAGGATCTTCGCGGAAAATATTTTTAGTCGAAGGCTAAATATATAGATAAAGCTAGAGGGCGCGAGGATGCAAAATCCTTGCGCCTATTTTTATTTTTGCGAAAATGTTGTGATTTGCATATTTTTTGGTAATAATATTTGTTAGGTATTTTGAAAAGTCCAAAATAAATTCTAACTTTACATAAACGAAAAAAATAAACGTTATGGCTACAGATGTAATCAGATATGGAGATGCCGATTTGGCAGAGTTCAAGGAGCTAATCTTGAAAAAGATAGAGAATGCGCGAGCAGACTATGAGTTGTTGCGCGCCACTCTCACTCACACTGCAGACAACGGCACAGAGGATACATCTCCTACATATAAAATTTTGGAGGAGGGAGCTACAACGCTCTCTAAGGAGGAGAGTGCGCGCCTCGCAGCCCACCAGTTGAAGTTTATCCGTAACCTAGAGCTGGCTCTCATCCGTATCGAAAATAAGACATATGGCGTCTGTAAGACAACAGGAACGCTGATCCCTAAGCAGAGACTCCTTCGTGTGCCTCACGCAACAGAGTGTATCGAGGCTAAGGAGAAGGGACGTCGTCACTAGATGTCGGTCGGGGTCGGCTGAGGTCGGCTGGGGACTGCCCTAACGCCGGGCGGGCGGTGCGGAGTCGCACGGGCATTTTATCTTGCGCCTTTGGGCTTTTCGCTACGCTCAAAGATTTTAAGAGAGCTACAAAATCACCCTCAAATAAATTTGAGTGATTTTGTAGCTCTCTTAAAATTTTCAAACACTAGCGTGTTTGAACCCAAAGTCGAGGCAGCCGCAATACTAGTCAGAGCCTCTACATTCTCACGCCTGTGTAGCTATGAGGTGTTACGCTACGTAGCTCAGCTTTGACCTCCTCGGTAACATCCAACTCGTTGATGAATGTTGCGATAGATTCTGCTGTGATGTGTGAGTTTGTGCGAGTCAATGCCTTTAGAGCCTCGTATGGTGATGGGTATCCTGTACGACGAAGTACTGTTTGGATTCCCTCAGCTACCACTGCCCAGTTAGCCTCAAGGTCTGCGTCAATAGCTGCTTGGTTGAGGATCACCTTGCCAAGACCCTTCAACAAAGATCTCAATCCGATGAGTGAGTGTGACACTGGAACACCGACGTTACGAAGCACTGTCGAGTCTGTGAGGTCACGCTGTAGACGCGACACAGGCAACTTAGACGCCAAGTGCTCATAGATAGCGTTTGCGATGCCGAAGTTACCCTCTGCGTTCTCGAAGTCGATAGGGTTCACCTTGTGAGGCATTGCGCTAGAGCCCACCTCGCCAGCTTTGATGCGCTGCTTGAAGTACTCCATAGAGATGTAGCTCCACATGTCGCGCGCGAGGTCGATAAGGATTGTGTCGATACGCTTAAGGTTGTCAAATAGAGCAGCGAGCATGTCGTAGTGCTCGATCTGCGTAGTATATTGTGAACGGCTAAGTCCGAGACGCTCATTAACAAATGTATTTGCGAAATCCACCCATTTAACCTCTGGGTATGCGATGTTGTGTGCGTTGAAGTTACCTGTTGCGCCACCGAACTTGGCAGCGTAAGGGATCTGTGTCAACATATTGAGCTGCTTGGTAAGACGCTCAACATATACCATAAGCTCCTTTCCGAGGCGTGTTGGTGATGCAGGCTGTCCGTGCGTACGCGCCAACATAGATACATCACCCCACTCGTTAACCTTTTGAGATAGGATCTCGACAACCTCGCTGATTGTTGGGATATATACCTCCTCGATAGCCTCCTTGATTGACAAAGGTACCGATGTGTTGTTGATATCCTGCGATGTCAATCCGAAGTGGATAAACTCCTTATACTCCTGAAGTCCGAGTGCGTCCATCTTCTCCTTGATGATATATTCGATAGCCTTAACATCGTGGTTTGTCACCGCCTCGATCTCCTTAACGCGCTCAGCATCAGCGAGTGAGAAGTTGAGATAGAGGTTGCGAAGATCCGCGAATTTACTCTTGTCGATTGTCGAAAGCTCCGAGAGAGGAAGCTCGCACAATGAGATGAAGTACTCCACCTCGACACGGATACGATACTTAATAAGTGCAGCCTCAGAGAAATAATCTCCTAGTTTTTCCGTTACATTACGGTAGCGACCATCTACGGGCGAGATCGCAGTCAATTTGTTGAGCATAATATATTATAGTTTTTATTGTTTCACGAAATTTGACCTCAAAAGTACGACATTTAATTGAATAAGACAATTTTTTTCTATCTTTGTAACGTAATTCGTGGCTGAGAAGTTGCGGTTACTGATTAATTTATTTAGATATGTTTGATTATATTAAGGCGAATCCACTCCTGTGGATAGTGATTTTTTTGGCAGTTGTAGCACCATCGTTTCTCTTTGGGGCAGTGAAGGTTGTGGCGTATATTATCGTTGCGATCATCCTTTTGTTGCTGATTTTGTCGCTCATATTTAGAGTTAAGATTGTGAAGATGCAGCGCGATTTCCAAGATCAGATGAATGGTCGTGCTGGGGCTAATCAGCAGCAATATCAGCAATACCAACAGCAGTATCAACAGCAACAGCAGCAGAGCCGTCGTCGCACTCGCAAGAACGATAACGAGGGGGATGTGAAGGTCTACAAGACGCAGGGTGCTGGCGAGAAGAAGATTAATGAGAATGTCGGCGACTATGTCGACTTCGAGGATATAAAGTAAAAAGGGTTAAGATAAGATGGTGATAGCTAGGCTATTCGAAAATATAGGTCGCTACTTTATGCTGCTCGGCAAGGTCTTTTCACGACCTGAGAAGGGATCAATATATCGCCGCCGAATACTCCACGAGATGGAGTCTTTGGGTTTGGGTTCTATTGGGCTTACGGCGATAATTTCAGTATTTATCGGTGCGGTGATTACGCTCCAGATGGCGATAAACCTTGGAGGTGGATTTATCCCCCCATCGTTGATTGGATACGCCACGCGCGAGACGATGATCCTAGAGTTCTCGTCAACGGTCATCGCTCTCATTCTATCGGGAAAGGTGGGTTCGAATATCGCCTCGGAGATTGGAACCATGAGAATCACCGAGCAGATTGATGCTCTGGAGATTATGGGTGTCAACTCAGCGTCATACCTCATTCTTCCCAAGGTCATTGCGACGATGTTCTTCTTTCCGTTGCTCACTATTCTGAGTATTTTGGTGGGTGTCTATGGTGGATATCTGATTACGGTGCTTACCAACATCATCATCCCTGCCGACTATATCGAGGGTCTCTTCTTGGAGTTCAAACCCTACTCAATAATCTACTCACTCATCAAGAGTGTCTTTTTTGCTGTTATTATCACCACGGTGTCGTCATTCTGTGGCTACTACGCCAATGGTAACTCCTTGGAGGTTGGTAAGGCATCCACAAGGGCTGTGGTGGCTAGTTCGGTGGTGATTATGATCTTTAACCTTATATTGACCCAAATTCTGCTTATATGATAACCGCAAAGAGTATCTCTAAATCTTTTGGCGAGAACAAGGTTCTCAAAGATGTAAGCGTCGAGTTCGAGACAGGTAAGACAAACCTTATTATTGGTAAGAGTGGATCGGGAAAGACCGTGCTGCTCAAGACGTTGGTGGGTCTATATAGCGTGGATGAGGGTAATATATTCTACGACGATACCAACTTCACAGCCCTAGATTTCAAGGCGCGAAAGAATATCCGCAAGGATATCGGCATGATCTTTCAGGGCGGTGCGCTCCTCGACTCATCAACGGTCTACGACAATATCAAACTCCCTCTCGACCTATTCACTGATAAGAGCGAGGCGGAGAAGCGTGAGCGTGTGGAGTTCTGCCTCCAGCGTGTGCATCTTCAAAATGCGGAGCTTAAATATCCTGCTGAGCTGAGTGGTGGAATGATTAAGCGCGTGGCTATAGCTCGCGCTATTGTGCTCAATCCCAAGTACTTGTTCTGCGATGAACCTAACTCGGGTCTCGATCCGCAGACTTCAATTGTGATTGATAATCTGATACACGACATCACGGTTGAGTACAATATGACCACGATAATAAATACCCATGACATGAACTCGGTGCTCGAAATTGGTGACAAAATCGTCTATATCCACCAAGGTCAGAAGTGGTGGGAGGGGGATAAGGATCAGGTGCTTAGAGCTGAAAACCCCGAACTCAACGAGTTTGTATTTGCATCGGCAATGGCTAAGCGCGCACGATTGGCTTTGTAGTTAACCACATTATAATATCATAAGGCTGAGAATCTTAGATCCTCAGCCTTATGATATTTTATACCTTATGTCGTGTTTGGTGTGGACTAGAATTTCACCTTTACGTACTGCGCGCCACTCTTGTGTGCCGCCTCTAGTCCAAATACTGAATCCTCGAAAATCAGCGTCTCCTGAGGTGTTACCCCCTCAGCAGCCATCGCCTTTAGGAAACACTCGGGAGAGGGCTTGCTGTCGATAACATCTGCACCTGTAATAACGCCATCGAACGCATCCTCCAAGTTGAAGTGCTTCATCACGTTGTTGATGTTGACGGTCTGTCCCGTAGATACAATCCACGCCTTGCCGCCATTCTTGCGAAAGTCTTGAATAAAGCCCCACAACCACTCATTAACTTTGACGGTGTTGAAGTGTTCTGGATAGATCTCGATCTTGCGTCTGCGAAGTCGATCTATTTCGTATGAGTCGGTGAGACCCATTTTACGCAAAAAGTCGCCACAGCGAAGTCCAAAAAACTCACGAAGATATACCTCCTCATCGAGATGGATTTTAACTTCGTTTAGAGCATCTCGATAGGCACGATAATTTGCCTGACGAGTGTCGACGAGTGTTCCATCAAAGTCAATTAAAAGTAGACGTGTTTGCATATTTATCTTTTTAGTTTATATTTTCTTGTTTAGTTTTTTTTAGAAACTCTCTCAAAACTGCTAAAACTACAGAGAACGCCTTGCGACGAACTCCACATTGATACCTATTTATAGCTAAACCAACGTACAAATATAATTAAAAAAAATAAATAATGTAAATTTTTCGCAACAAATATCACAGCGAGGTAAATTTTTTGTCACAAAATTGATGGTGAAATCGCTCTTTAAGTAGGGTAAAATATGGCAATAATTGTTTTACCCTACTTAGATTAGTCGAACGACTGCATTCCCGACTGTGCGATACGGATCATACGCTGATAATCCGAGGGTGAGAGCTCTCCGAAAAAGTAGTGTATCGGATCTACGCGAGTGCTGTTGAGTCGCACCTCGTAGTGGAGGTGTGGCGTAAGTGAGAGACCAGTATTTCCCGACTCGCCGATGATGTCGCCACGCTTGACGCGCTGTCCTCGTCTTGCAACAACAAAGTTGAGGTGGCTATACGAGGTCTCGTAGCCATTGCCGTGGTCGATGATGATCTGCTTTCCTTGGGTGGAGTTTTTGAGTGAGACGCTCTTTACAACGCCATCCGCAGTGGCAAAGACTCGCGTACCCTCGGGGATGGTGAAGTCGACACCTTGGTGCGATTGCAGGGTTTTGTAGAATGGGTGAATACGCATTCCGTATGACGCTGTGAGGAGCGTAAGTTGTTTGTTTATAATTGGTTGTATCGCAGGAATGTTGTCGATATCCAACCCCTGAGTGTTCATCTTCCTAACGAGATTCTCTGAACTAGACTCCAACTCGGTGACGGTGTTTGTGAAGTCGGCAACGCGCTCATTGAATCTCTCGCGTAGGTCGTTGGACGAGAGCCCCAGTAGCTCTTCGTGTAGCTCTAGTCGTTGGTTGTCGTGGTCGGACTCAAAGTCGTAGGGGTCTGACTCGAACATCACCCTGAAGATGCTACGATCTCGCTCCGAGACGCTCGCCATTACCTTGGCTAAAGAGTCGTAGCGCGCCTCAAGAATCTGATACTCAGCGCGCATATTTTCGGACGATACTTTGAGCTGGTACTCCAACGGAGTGTCGAAGAAAATCGAAAAAATTGCGTAATATAGAATCGCTACTCCGCTCCAGACAAAGGCGCGAAGAAGTAGTCGCAACGCGTTTCGCTTTAGGCGTTTGCGTCTACGAAGTACAGTTATGCGGTTTCTATTTTTTCTCCTCTTACTCATTTTCGCTGCCTGGTGCTGGTTGGTCAAAAGTATCAAGATTTGTGTCGTGAAGCTGCTCCATGAGCTTGATGTACTCCTCGCTCGACATATTGCGGTTGAAGTAGTTGATGGGGTTAACCACCTGCCCCTTGTGGATCACCTCGTAATGGAGGTGTACACCCGTAGATCCGCCCGTGCGTCCCATCAGACCAATAAGCTGTCCACGACGTACGCTGTCACCAACCTTTACAAGGCGTTGGCTCATATGCGCGTAGCGTGTCTGGTATCCAAATCCGTGGTTGAGGAGTAACTCTTGTCCATATCCGCGGTTGCGCATACCTTGTGCCGATTTCTCGACCACGGCATCTCCAGTTGCGTAGATTGGATCACCCTTTGTGCCTGCGAAGTCGACACCCTTGTGCATGATGTAGCGTTTGTAGATAGGGTGGCGGCGCATTCCAAACGCTCCAATACCTTGGGTGAGTCGGGTGCGGTCGATAGGCCAGACGGCAGGGATGGCTGTTGAGAGCTTCTCCTTATTTTTCGCTAGCACCTGAAGTTCATCGAGTGAGACCGATTGAAGATATAGCTTCTGGGCAAAGGCATCGAGACTCTGCCACGCAGGGACCATAATCTCAGCGTAGGCATCATCCGAAATGTGTTCATACTTCGAAGAGGGGTAGGGTATCGTTGCGGCCAAACTTTTCGAGGCAGTATCAATTCCGAAGAGCGAGCGGTAGACGTAGGCGTCACGGTGGTTGATCTCTAGCAACTTTCGTTGTGCCGCGGTGATCTTCCCCTCTAGGAGTTGGTATCGAGAGATCAGTTCTTGGTTTTGGCGGTTTATGCTGTAGATCTTTGGGGTGTAAAATAGGTAGGAGAACATCGCATTTGCGAGCGAAATGATGATAAATCCGACCAGAAACTTTCGGATTATATGGTACGTTCTCAGGCGAAATGGCACTGATGCCACCTCGCGCGCTAGGACTTGACCGTCAAAACTCTGCTCTTTTTCTACCATTGTTAAAAAAAACTACATATATTATTGTGCAAATTTAGTGTAAATTGTCTAATTTTGCAACCTGTTGAGTATAACGTGAAAAATTGAAATACATATATAAATGGAATCAAATAAAATTCGTCAGGCTTTTTTGGACTTTTTTGAGTCAAAAGGTCACGCTATCGTCCCCTCGGCACCTATGGTCATCAAGGGTGATCCGACATTGATGTTTACCAATGCTGGAATGAATCAGTTCAAGGATATCTTCTTGGGCAACGCACCTCGCAAGTGGGCGAGTGCGGCCGATACTCAGAAGTGTCTGCGTGTGTCGGGTAAGCATAACGACTTGGAGGAGGTTGGTCACGATACCTACCACCACACAATGTTCGAGATGTTGGGTAACTGGTCGTTTGGCGACTACTTCAAGCGCGAGGCTATCGACTGGGCGTGGGAGCTTCTTACGAAGGTCTACGGAATGGATCAGAGCCGTATGTACGCTACTGTCTTTGAGGGTAGCGAGGAGGATGGAGTGCCTTTCGATCAGGAGGCGTATGACTTCTGGAAGCAGTATCTTCCCGAGGATCACATCATCCGCGGTAATAAGCACGACAACTTCTGGGAGATGGGCGAGACAGGTCCTTGTGGTCCTTGTAGCGAGATTCACTACGATCTTCGTGATGAGGCGGAGATTGCTGAGTTGCCTGGTCGCGCGTTGGTAAATGATAGCCACCCCCACGTTATCGAGATCTGGAACCTTGTATTTATGCAGTTCAACCGCAAGGCTAACGGCTCTTTGGAGCTACTTCCTGCGGCAAATGTCGACACAGGTATGGGATTCGAGCGTCTATGTATGATTCTTCAGGGCAAGAAGTCTAACTACGATACAGATGTTTTCCAACCTACGATTGGTCGCTTGGCTCAAATGTCAGGCAAGACGTATGGCGCGGATTTGAAGTGCGACATTGCGATGCGCGTTATTGCGGATCACCTGCGTACTATCGCCTTCTCGATTGCCGATGGTCAGTTGCCATCGAATGTTAAGGCGGGATATGTAATTCGTCGTATCTTGCGCCGTGCGGTGCGTTACGGATACACCTATCTAGGTTTCAACGAGCCATTCATCTGCCGTTTGGTCGATGGCTTGGTTGCACAGATGGGTACTCAGTTCCCTGAGTTGAAGGCTCAGCAGAACCTTATTGAGCGCGTGACTGAGGAGGAGGAGAGTTCATTCCTTAGGACGTTGGCTACGGGTATCATCTTGTTGGATAATGTCATCAAGGGTTGCGGAGGTACAATCTCGGGTAAGGATGCCTTCTTGTTGTACGACACTTATGGATTCCCTATCGACCTTACGGAGCTTATCGCTAAGGAGCAGGGTGTTGAGGTTGACCTTGTTGCATTTGAAAAGGAGTTGCAGATCCAGAAGGAGCGTTCGCGCAACGCTGCTCAGGTTGATGCTGAGGATTGGCAGGAGCTTATCCCCATCAAGCAGAGCGAGTTTGTGGGTTATGACAACTTGACATATGATGTTAAGATCGCACGTTACCGCAAGGTGACATCTAAGAATAAGAGTCTCTACCAGTTGGTATTCGACCGCACACCATTCTATGGTAACTCGGGAGGTCAGCTAGGTGATGAGGGTTACATCGAGAGTGGCGAGGAGAGAGTCCAGATCATCGCTACGGAGAAGGAGAATGGTCAGATTGTCCATATCACCGCTAAGTTGCCAACGGATGTTTCGGCAACGTTCATCGCTCAGGTTGATGAGGTGAAGCGTCAGGGTTCGGCAAATAACCACACAGCGACACACTTGTTGCACGAGGCGTTGCGCGCGGTGTTGGGTACTCACGTGGAGCAGAAGGGTTCACTTGTGGGTTCGGAGCACTTGCGTTTCGACTTCTCGCACTTCCAGAAGGTCACTTCGGAGGAGTTGCGCGAGGTGGAGCGTTTGGTGAATGCTAAGATCCGCGCAAATGTCGCTTTGGAGGAGAACCGTGAGGCGACAATGGATGAGGCGACAGAGATGGGGGCAATGATGCTCTTTGGTGAGAAATATGGCGACAAGGTTCGCGTTATCAAATATGGCAGCTCGGTGGAGTTGTGTGGAGGTACTCACACCTCGGCAACGGGAAATATTGGTCTCTGCAAGATCACATCGGAGAGTGCAATCTCGGCAGGTGTGCGTCGTATTGAGGCGGTTACGGGTGTTGCGGCTGAGAACCTAGTCTACGCTAACGAGGATCTCTTGGGCGACATCTCGGCATATATCAACAAC
This sequence comes from Rikenellaceae bacterium, assembly GCA_047173185.1. GTDB lineage: Bacteria > Bacteroidota > Bacteroidia > Bacteroidales > Rikenellaceae > Alistipes. The sequence goes on along the minus strand of JBCQVH010000002.1, from coordinate 312,641 downwards.
CCTCAGATTCTCCAGACGTTGAAGAAGATCGTTGAGAATAACGACTCACTCTCTAAGGAGGTTGAGGCTATGCGTAAGGAGCAGGTTGAGGAGCGCGCCAATGTCTTGATTTCGGAGACAGCGGAGACTTCGGGTCTGATGATTGTTCAGGTTGTCAACTCGCGTCGTCCCGACTTCCACAAGGAGTTGGCTCACAATTTGCGAGGCAAGAAGAAGAACTTGGTATTCGTTGTAGGCTCTACGTTTGGTGACAAACCAGCGTTGACAATTGCGCTGGGTGACGATGTTGTTGCTAAGGGTGTCAAGGCAGGCGAGGTTATTCGTGAGGCTGCGAAGATGATCCAAGGTGGCGGTGGTGGTCAGCCATTCTTCGCAAGTGCTGGAGGTAAGAACTTGGAGGGTCTCCAAGGCGCAGTTACCAAGGCGATGGAGCTTATCATGGCTAAGTTGCAGGCTTAAAAAAAGTAAATATTATAAATAGTATGGAAAACAAAAAGGTATTGCTCATGATCCTCGATGGATGGGGCATCGGAAAGAACGACAAGGCAGATGTAATCTACCAAATGCACCCAGCCTATATTGAGGCTATGACAGCTGCATATCCTCACGCGGAGCTTCGCACGGATGGCGAGAATGTAGGTCTCCCTGAGGGACAAATGGGTAACTCGGAGGTGGGTCACTTGAACATCGGTGCTGGACGTGTGGTATATCAGGATTTGGTGAAGATCAACCGTGCTTGTGCCGACAACTCTATCATGGAGAACCCTGAGATCAAGGCTGCTTTTGGTTACGCTAAGGAGAAGGGTGTGAATGTTCACTTCATGGGATTGGTCTCTAATGGTGGTGTTCACTCGTCACTTGACCACCTGTTCAAGTTGTGCGACATCTCGAAGGCTTACGGCTTGGAGAACACATTCGTGCACTGCTTCATGGATGGTCGTGATACCGATCCACGCAGCGGTAAGGGCTTTATCGAGGCTTTGGAGGCTCACACAGCTCAGTCGGCAGGTAAGGTGGCATCTATCATTGGTCGCTACTACGCTATGGATCGTGACAACCGTTGGGAGCGCGTTAAGGAGGCTTACGACCTTATGGTCAAGGGTATTGGCGAGGCTACAACAGATATGGTTGCTGCAATGCAGAGCTCATATGACGCTGGTGTGACAGACGAGTTCATCAAGCCAATGTTCGCAGCAGACGCTAACGGTGAGGCAGTAGGTCGCATCAAGGAGAACGATGTTGTGATCTTCTTCAACTACCGTAACGACCGCGCTAAGGAGCTTACAATCGTCCTTACACAGGAGGATAAGGAGGAGTTCGGCATGAAGACAATGCCGTTGTACTACTGCTGTATGACTCCATATGACGCTAAGTTCAAGGGTCTGCACATCTTGTTCAACAAGGAGAATGTAGCTAACACACTTGGTGAGTATGTATCGGCTCAGGGTAAGAAGCAGTTGCGTATCGCTGAGACTGAGAAGTATGCTCACGTGACGTTCTTCCTCAATGGAGGTCGTGAGGAGTGTTTCGAGGGCGAGGAGCGTATCTTGGTTGCATCACCTAAGGTTGCGACATATGATCTTCAGCCTGAGATGAGTGCCTATGAGGTTAAGGATAAGTTGGTTGAGGCTTTGGGAACTCAGAAGTTCGACTTCATCTGCTTGAACTTCGCTAATGGCGATATGGTTGGTCACACAGGAATCTATGAGGCTATCGAGAAGGCAATCAAGGCTGTTGACGAGTGCGTTAGCGAGGTTGTTGAGGCAGCTAAGGCTAATGGTTACGAGGTTGTTATGATTGCGGATCACGGAAATGCCGACAATGCAGTTAATGCTGATGGCTCAGTGAACACAGCTCACTCACTCAATCCAGTGCCTATCGTTGTTGTTTCGGATCGCGTGAAGAGCGTGAAGAGCGGTATCTTGGCGGATGTAGCTCCAACGGTTTTGGAGTTGATGGGTCTTGAGCGTCCTGCGGATATGACGGGTGACATTTTGGTCGAGATGAAGTAGATTCGTTTGTGCTACACGGTGACGCATGGTTACAACACCTGCGCCAGCCTTCACGCTCTCACTCCTAAAAAGAGGATTTTTGGGTTTAAAAAATCCTCTAGGAGGGCGGCGGTTCACGGAACCGCAATGGGAAGTAACGGAGGTGTAATGGTAAAAAATAATCGCAACACAGAATTTTCTGTGTTGCGATTACTATTTTAGCAAGTCCTATAAGCCGAGTTCTGTATCCTACGTGGTGGGTTTGCACCCTCCGCATCAGACCTCTATCATTTATCTACGATGACAGTCACCTGCCACCTCTAGCAACCTACCCCCCGACAACGAGCGAGTAACTCTTAAATGTCGGTATACATGGTCTTGCAACCTGTGAGACGTACTGACCAGCGAATATCACTACCGCTGCGGTAGGCTCTTACCCCACCTTTTCACCCTTACCTCATCCGAAAACAAGGCGGTTATTCTCTGTTACGCTACTATACCCTCTCGAATATCAAGCCGTTAACTTGCACAGCACTCTGCGTTGCTCGGACTTTCCTCCCCCAACTCTTAGATCCTAAGACCCGAGTGGCAGCGATAGAGCGTACTTGCAACGGCAAAGGTACAAAAAATATCCGCGCTCAGCAATTATTTCCGCCTAATAAGCAACTTTTAAGCGTCGCGCCTCAATGAGATGAGGTTTCTTGTGGCGGAGATTTCGCGATCAAAGGCGTCAGCGTCAAAGCTATCTGCCTCAACAATGTCGTTGAGGTTTACCAACTTGTCGCTGAGTTGTAGCTCTAGCTGTCGGGCCCTGCGATTTCTGGGGATTGAGAGACCTGCGATATACTCCGATATCTGCTCTAGGATATCGATATATTTGTTGTCGTAGTTTCGTGAACGCACTATGCGTGCGGCATATTTAGCTCTCTCAGCCATTGCATTGATGACGAGTTGAGCCTCATTGCGTTTCGCCTGCTTCTTTGCCATGTCGTGCATCACAATGCGCGAGTGGATATATAGGAGCCCAAGGATGGCAACCAAAGTGATCTGTACCTTTAGTGCGCCGCGGAAATCCCACCTATGCAACATCGACATAATGATGGTGAAGAGTGACGCGCAAGAGTATAGGAATGTGCTGATCCACATAATGCGTCGCCCTGCAATAGCTGAATCGCTAAGCCCCTCATTACCAGCGGTGTGTAGTTTCTGCCTAACAACCCTGAGGTATAGCAGTGCCGCATTGATAACGAAGAACGACAGGTTCAGAATAAAGAGTCGCGGAGGTTGAATATCTTTGAGCACCATAAAAAATATGGCAAAGATAAACCCAATCCCCATAATTAAAATCGTGTACTTTAGAATCTTGTTCATACTCCTCCTCCCCAATTGTATAGTATAAATTTATATTTTCAACCCTAAAGATATAAATAAATATCTCAAATATCGAAATATTTATCTAAAATTTTATGTTTAGGTGGTAATATATTAAAAATACAGCGAATAATATACTCGTATAATATATCGGACAGATCTATTCTAAAGTGATAGTGTTTGTCTTTTCGGCTGCCTCGGCTTTGGGTTCAAACACCTTAGTGTTTGAAAATTTTAAGAGAGCTATAAAATTCCTCAAATTTATTTGAGGGGAATTTTATAGCTCTCTTAAAATCTTAGCGCGTAGCGATAAGCCCAAAGACGCTACCTAAATGCCCGTGCGGCTACGCACCGCCCGCCCGGCGTTAGGGCAGTACTCGACTAATAGTTCTCGCGCTTTGGCTCGAAGTATGCCTGTGGGTGTTTGCACGCAGGGCAGAGGTCGGGAGCTGTTGTTGACTCCGCGCTAACATATCCGCAGTTGCGGCACTGCCAACGTGTAGCCTCTTTGCGCTCGAAGAAGTTGCCGTCGTTGATGCGTTGCAAGAGTTTGAGGTAGCGATACTCGTGCTCGCTCTCAGCAATTGCAATTTGGCGGAATGTCTCGGCAATCTCCATGAAACCCTCGCTCTCAGCCACCTTTGCGAACTCTGGGTAGAGGATGTTCCACTCCTCGTTCTCACCCGATGCCGCCTCCATAAGGTTGTCGTGTGTTGAGCGGATTGCTCCAGCAGGGAATGAGGCGGTGATGGTCACCTCGCCACCTTCGAGGTATTTGAAAAACTTCTTAGCGTGCTCCTTCTCTTGATCGGCTGTCTCGGTGAAGATTGCTGAGATCTGCTCATATCCCTCCTTCTTTGCTACACTTGCGAAGTAGGTGTAACGATTGCGCGCCTGACCCTCGCCAGCAAACGATTTCAACAAATTCTGCTCTGTAAGTGTTCCTTTGATGCTTTTCATAGTTGTATGTTTTGTGTGTGATAAATGTGTTTTCAGCAAGATATTAAAATTTGGTGATAATCAAAAATTAAACCAATACTTAATTTTTATGGAGCTATCACCTTTTTTTATAATTAATGGGTATCTTTGCCTCACGAATAAATACAAGAGAGAAGATGAACAATATCATAGAGGTCGTTGATGGCTCGACACGTCAACTGCAGTATCGCCTTGCTGAGGATATCAACCTCGCAATAGCTCACGGTGAGCAGGTCGCAATCGTGGGTGGCAATGGCGGAGGTAAGAGCATAATCGTTGGCGTCATCACGGGTGCATATCCACTCAGAGGCGAGGGGGTGAGGTATAACTTCGAGGGGAGCGAGTCGCAGAAGGTGTCGGACAATATCAAGTATATTGCATTCCGTGACTCGTATGGTGCTGCCGACGCCAACTACTACCACCAACAGCGATGGAATAGCTTCGATAGGGAGGATCAACCCATTGTTGGGGATCTATTGCCTGAGAGTGCAAATCCAGAGTTGCGCGAGATTCTCTTTGACCTCTTTGGGCTGGAGAAGATGCTCAACAAGGAGATGATACTTCTTAGCAGTGGCGAGCTTCGTAAGTTTCAGCTTTCGAGGGCGTTGCTCAGCAATCCCCGTATGCTCATTATGGAGAATCCATTTATCGGTCTTGATGCCTCGACACGTGCGCAACTTCACACGTTATTGGGTGAGTTGACACGCAGAACATCTATGCAGGTGGTGCTGGTGCTCTCCAAGGATGACGACATCCCTGAGTTTGTGACCCATATAATCCCCGTTGAGGCAGGTGTATGTAAGCCCAAGATGAGCCACGCCGACTACCTCGCAAGTCGCCCTGCCGACCCCGAAAGGGTGCTGAGTGCCGAGATGGAGCAGAGGATTCTCGACCTTCCAACCTCTGAGAGCCTGCACACCTCTGAGAGCGTTGTGGAGCTTAATAAGGTGTCAATACGCTATGGCGAACGAACTATCCTTAAGGAACTTACGTGGCGCGTTAAGCGCGGTGAGCAGTGGGCACTGAGTGGCGAGAATGGAGCTGGAAAGTCTACGTTGTTGAGCCTCGTGTGTGCCGACAACCCACAGAGCTACGCCTGCGATATTACCCTCTTTGGACGTAGACGCGGAACTGGCGAGAGCATCTGGGACATCAAGCGACATATAGGATATGTTAGCCCCGAGATGCACCGCGCATACTCAATAAGCACATCGGCAATAGAGATTGTGGCGAGCGGTCTCCACGACACCGTGGGGCTCTTTAAACGTATGAAACCCGAAGATACCGCAGCGTGCGAATTTTGGATGGAGGCATTCGGAATCCTGCAACTCCGAGATCGTAACTTCATGCAGATATCTAGTGGCGAACAGAGGTTGGTGCTGTTGGCGCGAGCATTTGTTAAAGATCCCGAACTCCTAATCCTTGATGAACCCCTCCACGGTCTCGATATGCAAAACCGCCGCCTCGCACTCGACGTTATCGAAACATTCTGCCGTCGAGAAGATAAAAGCCTTATCCTTGTGACACACTATAAAAACGAATTGCCACAGTCTATAACTAACTCTATCTTCTTGACGCGCAATTAGTTGAGGGTGGATGAGTGGGACTGAGTAGGACTGATAATTACTCAGTTCTACACAGTTTTACTCAGTTCTACTCAGCGACCCCCTCCTAGCAAAAAGAGCGCAGAAGTCGGGTTGTTGGAATTGGAATCCGTGGTCGATGAGTCGTTGTGGGGCGACGCACTGTCCTTGGGTGAGAACTTCGACTCCTTCGCCATAGAGCAATCGCAATATAAATATAGGTATTGGGATCGTATGCTTTATATTGTAGTGCTCCTTTGCTGCGGTCAAGAAATCCTCTTGCAGTGTTAGGCGAGGTGTGGTGAGGTTGATGACCCCTTCGAGTTCCTCGTTGTCGATGATAAAGAGCATTGCGCGGATTAGATCTGTTCGGCTGATCCATGACATTGGGCGTTCGAGAGGACCTATCTGTGCAATGAATCCCAGCTCTTTGGTTTTGAGCATTTGGGGCAGTGCGCCACCTGCGGGGTCGAGAACCACGCCAAAACGAGTTATGACGAGTCGGGATGTAGGTTTTAGCTTTGATGCCTCCGCCTCCCAAACGCGGCATATGTATGACAGGAATGTGAAGTTTTCGACTTTGTTGCGTTCATCGTAGCACCCCACGGCAGGGTAATATCCTATGGCAGAGGTAGATATGAGTACCTGAGGGCGATTTACGAGGTTCATCTCGTTGACGATCATACGTGTTGTGATGACGCGACTTTCGAGGATTCTCTCCTTGGCGCGTTTTGTCCAGCGTTGGTTTATTGTCTCGCCTGCGAGGTTGATTACGACATCGACGTTTTCGATTATTCTGCGCAGGGGGCGTGACGATGTGCCATCGAAGAGTTCACGATTGAGTGGTGTCACGCAGTGCCCTGCAGCCGATAGCTCCTGACAAAGTCTATTTCCTATGAAGCCCGTAGCTCCACTAACTGCTATTTTCATAGTGTGATGCTGTGCAAATTCCGCGCCACGTATAGTATGTATACGCTAAAGGAGATCTAGCCGAAACTAGATCTCCTTTGATACTTTAATTTGTCTTGGTTAAGACGCTAGATTAAGCGTACTTAAATGTAGATTCACAAGAAACAGTAAGTTTTTTGCGACCCTTTGCGCGACGAGATGCAAGGACTTTGCGACCATTTGCAGTAGACATTCTCTGACGGAAACCATGCTTGTTGATACGCTTTCTGCGTGAAGGCTGGTAAGTTCTTTTAGTTGACATAATGCTCTATCTTTTATTTTATTTTGTTTTCTTTTACGATAGTTGTGTGATTGGCTAAGATCCACCCAGTGTTGCGAGTTCCCACATTCGAGACACTAGATTCCCACTTCTAACGGAGTGCAAAGGTAACACAAAATTTTTTAGTTTGAAAATAAATTGCAAAAATATTTGTTGCTCAGGGGTAAAAAAGTTTGTATTCACGCGAAATGGATGAAAAACATTTGTTTTATCGCAACAAATCGCTATCTTTGGTTTATCATAAAAAACAGAAGATAAGGTATGGCAATTTTTAAGGTCGAGGGTGGTCACCGTCTCTCGGGAGAGATAACACCTCAGGGTGCTAAGAATGAGGCACTACAGATAATTTGCGCTACGCTACTTACGGCGGAGCGTGTGGTTGTGGATAATATTCCTCAGATTTTGGATATCGTCCAACTTATTGATCTCCTGCGCGCTATGGGTGTTGTGGTGGAGCGTCTGGATGAGGAGTGCTACGCATTCTGCGCCAAGGATGTCGACCTCGAATATCTCCGTAGCGAGGATTATAACAAGCGATGTCGTCGCCTACGTGGCTCGGTGATGATGGTAGGTCCTATCCTTGCGCGCTTTGGCGTGGGGTATATTCCCAAACCTGGTGGCGACAAGATCGGTCGCAGACGCCTAGATACCCACTTCCTCGGTTTTCAGAAGTTGGGTGCAGAGTTTAACTTCGATGCTGGCGATGAGTTCTTCACCGTGGAGTCGCCCAATGGGTTGACGGGTTGCTATATGTTGTTGGATGAGGCATCTGTGACTGGTACGGCAAATATCGTTATGGCGGCGGTTCTCGCTAAGGGTCGCACCACAATATATAATGCCGCGTGTGAGCCATATCTGCAACAGCTCTGCAAGATGCTCAACCGTATGGGTGCTAAGATTGAGGGCGTTGGCTCTAACCTGCTCACCATTGATGGCGTTGAGTCGTTGGGCGGTACAGAGCATAGGATGTTGCCCGATATGATAGAGGTGGGTAGCTTTATTGGCTTGGCGGCGATGACGGGTTCGGAGATCACCATCAAGGATGTGTCGTTTGAGAATCTGGGAATTATACCCTCGCAGTTTAGGCGTCTAGGTATCGAGTTTGAACAGAGGGGCGATGATATTTATATTCCCTCTCAGGAGCATTACAGCATTGATTCATATATAGATGGCTCGATATTGACCATTGCCGATGCACCGTGGCCAGGTCTCACGCCCGACCTATTGTCGATATTTTTGGTTGTGGCGACGCAGGCGAAGGGTTCGGTGTTGATCCACCAGAAGATGTTCGAGAGCAGATTGTTCTTCGTGGATAAGTTGATAGATATGGGTGCGCAGATTATTCTGTGTGATCCGCACCGCGCAACGGTGATAGGTCTCGACAACCGTATTCAGCTGAGATCCACAACTATGACATCGCCCGATATTCGCGCAGGTGTTGCGCTGTTGATCGCTGCGATGAGCGCAAAGGGAAAGAGCACCATCCAAAACGTGGAGCAGATAGATCGTGGATATAAGGATATCGACAAGCGACTCAACGCCCTAGGTGCGAAGATCACAAGATTGGAGGAGTAGAGCGCGTGGGCGGAATATGGGCGGAATCGTTATATTTATACGAATAGCGGTACTACTTGTGGTGGTATCGCTCTTTTTTAGTACCTTTGTGGCAGAACATAAAAACAAAAAATCAGAGATGAAGATAGCAGTTTTAACATTTAACTTTGTTGGTGAGAATACCTATATTGTTTGGGACGCTACGGGCGAGTGCGTAATCATTGACGCAGGTAACAGCAACGAGGCGGAGAATTGTGCCTTGGAGGCGTTCATCACTAAGAACAACCTGCGTCCTGTGATGGCGGTCAACACCCACGGACACTTCGACCACGCTATGGGTGTGGAGTTTGTGAAGAGCACCTACAACGCTCCATTTGCGATGTCGAGCGATGATATGTTCCTCTTGGAGGCGACACCAAGCGGTAGCGTAGTATATGGTATGAGGGTTGGTGATATGCCCTCGAAGATAGATATCGACCTCAAGGGGCGCGAGGAGATTAAGTTTGGTGAGACGGTGTTGAAGGTGATACCTACTCCAGGTCACACTCCAGGTCATGTATCTCTCTATGAGCCAAATAGTAAGGTGTTGTTTACAGGCGACACATTGTTTAAGGAGAGCATCGGTCGCACGGATCTCCCTGGTGGCGATTATGAGGCGTTGATGACCTCGATATTGACAGCCGTAGTTCCGTTGGGTGACGAGGTGACGGTATATCCAGGTCACAGCGAGTCGACAACCATAGGTCACGAAACGCTTTACAATCCCTTTATTGTTGAGGTCATAAATGACGAGGTTAACTACAAATAGGTAGAGTGTGTTGCAAAGCGGCGAAATTTAAACGATGCCACAAACTCCTCCTCAGTCACATACTATAGTATGCTCCTTCGGAGTCCTTTGCGCCATCGTCTAAATTTCATCCACTTATCAACACCCTCCCGAGGTTGTAAAAAATATTAAAAATTTGTTGAATCGAATAATACATAAACTTCTCTATCGGATGCTGTCGCTACGCTCATATTTGAGGGTGGTGAGTGGTCTGCTGTTTCTACTTCAGCGTGTGGGTTGGGGACGCAGAAAACCTGCTCTGGAGTATATCTACCACCTCGACAACCTTATAAGCGATGACGGTGTTGCATTAGACATAGGTGCGAACTTGGGCTACTATACACGGACGCTATCAAGGGTTGTCGGAGCGTCGGGGCGCGTCTATGGTGTTGAGCCTGTGCCTCCGATCTTCGAGGTGTTGAAACACAACACACGAGGGTGCAAAAACGTTGAGCTATACAATGTTGCGTTGGGAACTGACGACACAACCATAACGATGGCGAACGACTCTGTGGGTGCTGATGGCTACTTTGGGACGGGTCAAAACTTCGTCAAGGAGGGTGACGCCAAGGGTGGCGAAGTTGTGGAGTTTGAGGCTCAAATGCGCCGAGGTAGCGAGCTCTTTGGTGACTTGGAGCGTCTCGACTTGGTGAAGTGCGACATCGAGGGTTACGAGGTGGTTGTGATGGGTGAGATACGCCCAATCTTGGAGCGACATCGCCCTGTGGTGCTGATTGAGACAGGGGGCGAAAACCGAAAAACCATCATCGAGATGTTTACAGAGATGGGGTATCGAGGCTACACGCTAGAGCAAGGCGGAGAGGTTGCATTAACCACTGAGAGCCAGAAAGATATAATTTTTAGACCAGAATAATACTCAGATATTATGACTCAACAACAGGCAATGCAACTCTTTGAGGAGCGCAAGGTGCGTACGGTATGGGATTCGGAGCAGGAGAGGTGGTACTTTTCGGTGGTTGATGTGGTTTCTGTTTTAACAGATAGCGTTAATCCGACGGATTATCTCAAAAAGATACGAAAGCGTGATCCCGAGTTAAATACCTACCTAGGGACAAATTGTCCCCAGGTAAGTATGACGACGCCATCGGGCAAGAAAAGAAAGACTCTTGCGGCAGAAATAGAGCATCTCTTTCGTCTTATCCAATCCATCCCCTCTCCAAAGGCTGAGCCATTCAAGCGATGGATGGCGCAGGTTGCTAGCGAGCGTTTGGATCAGATGCAGGATCCTGAGCTCTCGATTGAGCAGGCGATGACGGATTATAAGCGTTTGGGATATTCTGACGCGTGGATAAACCAACGCCTAAAGAGTATTGAGATACGCAAGGAGTTGACCGATGAGTGGCGAGCACGAGGGGTTGAGGAGGTGTTGCAGTTTGCCACCCTTACCGATATAATTACTCGCCAATGGTCGGGCTTGACGACAAAGCAGTATAAGCAGCATAAGGGGCTGAAAAAGGAGAGTCTGCGCGATAATATGACCAATGTAGAGCTTGCGCTTAATATGCTTGCGGAGGCGTCAACAAAAGAGATCTCTCAGAGTGTGAACCCCAAGAATTTCGCTGAAAATAGAGGTGTGGCGCGCCAAGGCGGAGATGTTGCTAAAGCGGCACGCAACCAACTAGAGCAGAGTACTGGTAGGTCTGCCGTCTCATCGCTCAATGCAAAGGGGTTGTTGGAGATTGAAAAATAAAGATATAATTTTATGCGAATAGATATACTTACAGTTGTTCCCGAGCTTTTGACGTCGCCTCTCAACGAGTCGATACTTAAGCGTGCACAGCAGAGCGGTCTTGCGGAGATTGTAGTGCACAATATCCGCGACTATACAACCGACAAACACCGCACGGTGGATGACTATCCATTTGGTGGTGAGGCAGGTATGGTGATGAAACCTGAACCCATCTTCAACCTTGTGGAGAAGTTGCAGAGCGAGCGAAAATATGACGAGATCATCTACACCTCGCCCGATGGCATTACCCACAACCAGCGCGAGGCAAATCGCCTCTCGACGATGGAGAATATCATCATCCTCTGTGGGCACTACAAGGGTATCGACTACCGCATCCGTGAACATCTGATAACGCGCGAGATCTCGATTGGCGACTACGTTTTGACGGGTGGCGAGTTGGCGGCGTGTGTTATTGTCGACTCAGTGGTGAGGGTTGTCCCTGGGGCGATTGGCGACGAGGCATCGGCATTGACGGACTGCTTTCAAGATGATCTGTTAGCCCCTCCTGTATATACGCGTCCAGCGGATTTCAGGGGTTGGAAAGTCCCCGAGGTTCTGCTGTCGGGCAATTTTGCATTGATGGACAAGTGGCGTGAGGAGCAGTCGTATGAGAGGACGAAGTTGTTGCGTCCCGACCTGCTTGAAAAATAAAAAACGATTACCGCTATGAGATACTTTTTAATTGTAGGTGAGCCATCGGGAGATCTCCACGGTGCGAACCTTATGCGTGGCATTTTGGCGGCAGATCCCGAGGCTGAGTTCAGGTTCTGGGGTGGCGACAAGATGGCGGAGGTCGGAGGTGTTGAGAACCTTGGTAAGCACTATAAGGAGAGTTCGTTTTTTGGCATTTTTCAGATCGTCAAGAACTTGCCCACCATATTGCGACAGCTCAGCGAGTGCAAAGCGCAGGTGGCGGAGTTTAAGCCCGATGTGCTAATTTTGGTCGATTATGCAGGTTTTAACCTCAAAATGGCGAAGTACGCTAAGAGCATCGGCATCACTACGCACTTCTATATCGCACCCAAGGTGTGGGCGTGGAATGAGGGGCGTATTAAGCTGATTCGCAGCTATGTAGATGAACTTTTTGTGATCTTCCCCTTCGAGCGAGATTACTTCGTGAGCAAGGGCATCACGCCCCATTTTGAGGGAAATCCGTTGGTGGATGCTCTCGATCAGAGGCGCGCGACACTGCCAACGAGAGAGGAGTTTGTGGCGAAAAATGGGCTCGATGGGCGACCTATCATAGCGTTGCTGTCGGGAAGTCGCAAGAGCGAATTGAAGGCAAATTTGCCCTATATGGTGGAGGTGTCGAGGTCGTTTCCCGACCACCAATTTGTTGTGGCAGGGACACCTTGGTTGTCGAGGGCGGAGTATGATAAATATATAGGTGGCAGTGATGTGAAGTTTGTCTGCGACCAGACCTACGAGCTGTTGAACATCAGCGAGGCGGCACTCGTGACATCGGGAACGGCAACGTTGGAGACGGCACTGATGGGTATTCCACAGGTTGTGGTCTTTATCATTCCGAGGTTCCACGAGATGGTGAAGCCCTATTTCCTGAAGATACCTTTTATCTCGTTGGTGAATCTGAATTTGGGGCGAGAGGCGGTGCGCGAAATTGTGCAGTCATCGACCGATCCCAAGAACTGTGTCGAGGCGTTGAGTGCCATTGTTGAGGGTGGAGCTGGACGTGAGAAGATGCTTTCGGATTACGTTGAACTTCAGCGTATTAGTGGAGGTGTTGGAGCGAGTGGCAGGTTCGCAAAAAAGATTGTAGAGTTACTCAAAAGATAAGATATCACTATGAAAATTATATGTATTGGTCGCAACTATGTCGAGCACGTGGCGGAGTTGAATGATGGCGGTGAGGTGCCCAAAGAGCCCCTTTTCTTCTTGAAACCCGACACTGCACTGCTTAGAAATAATGATCCGTTCTATGTCCCAACCTTTAGCAATCAGGTCGACTACGAGTGCGAGTTGGTTGTTAAGATTACGAGGGTTGCCAAGTGTATGGATCTGAAATTCGCATCGAGATGTTATGCTGAGGTGGGGTTGGGTATCGACTTCACAGCGAGAGACATCCAGCGTGAGGCGATAGCTAAGGGTCTGCCGTGGGAGCTATGCAAGGGTTTTGACCACTCGGCGGCGGTCTCGCCACAGTTTATTCCGTTGGAGGAGTTGGGCGGAGATATTCGCAATCTCAACTTCGAGATGGAGCTAAATGGTGAGGTGCGCCAACGTGGAAAGACATCGCTAATGATCTTTGATGTGGATGAGATTGTGAGCTACGTGTCGAAGTTTATGACCTTGAAGATTGGCGATCTGATCTTCACAGGTACACCTGTGGGTGTCGGGGCGGTCAAGGCGGGGGATAATATCCGCGCGACACTTGAGGGTCGAGAGTTGTTGAACTTTGATATTCGATAGATTATGCTTCTGCACGATAGGTTACAGAGTGGCGGATATCGCCTGATCTTGGCGTCTCAATCGCCACGTAGACAACAGCTGTTGGCAGATGCAGGGTTGGAGTTTGTGACGATAAAATATGAGGTTGACGAGAGCGTCCCCGAGGGTGTTGATGTTGCGACAGTGCCTGAGTATTTGGCTGATCTTAAAAGTGATGGATACCCTCAGGAGATCATGTCGCAAGATATTATAATCACTGCCGACACGATGGTTCTGTGTGACGGAGAGATCTTGGGAAAGCCTGCCGACGGTGAGGGAGCACGTGAGATGTTGCGCAAACTTTCGGGTGCTGAGCATCAAGTTATTACGGGGGTTTCGTTGCGTAGTGCGGAGGAGAGAACGAGCTTTTCGGCATCAACGAGGGTGTGGTTTCGAGAGCTGAGTGAGGAGGAGATTGACCACTATGTTACAGCCTTTCGCCCGATGGACAAGGCGGGATCGTATGGCATTCAGGAGTGGATTGGTTATGTGGGTGTGGAGCGTATTGACGGCTCATTCTACAATGTTATGGGTCTGCCGATACAGGCGTTGTATGTCGCATTGCAGGAGTTTTTGGCTAAATAATTTAGATGTGGGTTCAAAATAGTTGCTCCAAAATTTGGATTTTAGGAGTTGTTATCCTATCTTTGCACTCGCTTTAATAAAAAAGCCCAGGTGGTGGAATTGGTAGACACGCTACTTTGAGGGGGTAGTGGACATTAGTCCGTGTGAGTTCGAGTCTCGTCCTGGGCACTAAAAGGTACTGATTATCAGTACCTTTTGCTTTTTGTAGTACCAAACCTAGAATTCTTTGTCGAGGTCTTGGACTATCCCAAATCATCAATAGTGGAGCAATATTAGAACTTAAAGTTAAATAGGTGTAAAGATGGAGCAAATCGAACTTATCCAAAGCAAGATCTACGAGATCAGAGGGCAAAAGGTGATGTTAGATCGAGACCTTGCGCAAATGTATGGGGTCGAGACAAGGACACTAAAACAAGCCGTTAAACGAAATATGCAGAGATTTGAGGGTGACGACTTTATGTTTGAACTAACGAAAGAGGAGGCTTCAAGATCACAATTTGGGATCTTGAACGTTGGGGGTCGTGGTAGCAACATTAAATATCTGCCCTTTGCCTTTACGGAGCTTGGTGTAGCAATGCTGAGTAGTGTGTTGAGATCATCAACCGCCATCGAGATAAACCGCTCTATTATGAGGGCTTTTGTTGCAGTTCGCCACTTGGTTGCTATTCAGCCCGTGGATAAGGTTGCGGAGCTAAGAACAGAGCTAAACAGCCTTAAAGAGTACATTGAGGAGGTGTTTACCGACTACAACGACATCAACGATGATACTCGTATGCAGTTGGAGTTGATAAACGAGACGCTCGCAAAATTGCAGTCGGGCAAGAGTGCGCTTGGCAAAACTCGTAGACTAATAGGATATAATCGAGATAAAGAGTAAATAGTTTGATATCTAGTTATCTCTATGACCTAATTTTGTAGCCGACAAATCCGTAGAAAAAGATAAACACAAAGCAGGGGACAGCCAACCAATAGGCCTGTTGCATGGTGAGGATATCCTTGAGAAATCCGAAAATCAACGGCACAACAGCACCTCCAGCGATCGCCATAGTGAGGAGTCCGCTACCTCGTTTGGTGAACTTGCCAAGGTCGGCAATCGCCAATGGCCAGAGCGCAGGCCACATCAAGGAGCAACCTAGCGACATCAAGAATATCATCCAGATGGATAGCTCGGCAGGGATGAGAACCATCGCCAACGAGCCCACAATGCCCATAGTAGCACATAGGCGCATCGCCAACTGCTGGCTCAAATATCGAGGGATAAAGAGGATTCCGCAGATATACCCGACAACCATTCCGATGCTCGGTATCCAAGCGTATGTGTCGGGGTTTGCAAGCCCCAAAGATGTCGCATAATCCACTGCTGTGCTGAGCGAGAGGGTCTCCACACCTACATATATAAATAGTGTCACAGCACCCAAGATCAGGTGCGGAAATTGCCAAATAGAGGTCTTATTAGCTGCATAGCTACACTCCTCTGTGACATCGCTATCACTCTGAGTCTCACCCTGAACGGTGATCTCGGGGAGGTCGATAATCAGCGACACAACACCCAAAAGTGCGAATATAGCGACGATGACGTAGAATGGCGTATATAGATCCGCTGTGGTTACGTTGGTCGAGTCGCGCACAAGCAGAGCAAAGAGCAGGGGTGCTACTGGCCACGCCAACTTATTGCATATTCCCATGATGCTCATTCTGCGCGCCGCACTCTCGATGGGTCCAAGTATCGTGATGTATGGATTTATAGCGGTTTGAAGTATGGCATTTGCCGATCCGCTGATGAATGACGCTGTGATAAATAGGATAAAACTGTTCGATTTTGCCGATGCTACAAAGAGCAGAAAGGCGCAGGCGAAGATTGCAAAAGCGATAGCCATACTTCTCTTATATCCCACCGCAGAGATCAACATTGAGGCTGGAATACCCCAGAGCAGAAAGGGGGTAAAGGTGGCGGCGATAAGCATGTATGACGAGCTTGCCGAGAGGCTGAGGCTCGACTGCAATGTCGGGATTAGGAATGAGTTGATGCCCATGGCAAAGCCCACGGAGAAGAACATTAGACCGATGAATGAGAGTGCTACTGCGATGGTGCTCTTTTGCATAGGTGTAGATTTTATAGTTATAGGTTTATATAGGTAAAGGTAGTGATATTTTGCCGTTCTGCAAAGAGTATTAGGGATAATATTGCATCTTTTTTTCGTATGCTTGGGTGTGTAAAATTACAAAAATGTGATTCCGATTGAGAAAATTGTGCGTTTTGTAACTAAATATCTCACTTTTTTTGTTGATTTTATTTAATGTTTTATTATCTTTGTGAGTGATATATGTATGTACAACGTCAACTGTCAACTTTTTGAGTGCTGTTGGGAGGTGATGCGCATGGTGTAACGTGCTCATACATATATATTTATAAAAATGTATAATAATAATAACTAATAAATTCAACACAATGAAAACATTTTTAACACTCTTGGCGGTGTTTGTGGCTACAGTATCATTTGGTCAAACATCTCAGATTTTGTCTGATGGTATTGATGGTATCAGTCGAACTGTTCGCACAAAATCACAGGAATGTGTATCTCAGGATGGTGGAGAGATGCGTATCTCAATGTCTTGCATCCGCGTCGATGGTCGCGAGTTCTGGTCGTTAAATGTAGATTTCGTTTACGATGCTCCGACATCAATGGAGAAGGGAGATTTGATGCTTATCAAAGTAGCTAACAACGAGATCATTGAGCTTTCTCAATATTCAGACGGTATCGTTACATCGGGTTTCGACAAGAGCGTAGGTCGTAAGCGTAAAAATGAGTACATTGTTAGAGCAAACTATAGACTCGACAAAAACCAAATCTATAAGATATCACAGGGCGTTAAGCGTATTCGTGTGACTAAGTCAACAGGTAAAGAGGATTACAACTACTCTCGTGACGTTGTAGCTCGCGCTATCGTTGATGGCTACCGCGCTATCAGTGACGCACTTATGGCAACTCCAGACGTTAGAGTCGGATTCTAATATTGCCAACATCAACACGCCTTGGCGAGTGTGGAACAGAAACATTCGTTAGTCGGGCAGTGGGTGGTGTAATGTGAGGTTGAGATACTGTAAGCCAAGAGGGCTCAACTGAACATCTTAAGATTGTTGAAATTTTAAATCTCCGTTCCTAGGTATTTTCACCTTGGAACGGAGATGTTTTTATACTCTTATACCTATATATTAATATAGATGTAGAGATCTATTTGCTCCCACGGAGAGTATGACGAAACGACATTTCTTCACTCCAACACCTCAATTTTGAAATTCTAACGCCAAAAAATTTGGAAATGACGAAATAGATTTTTATCTTTGTCTTAGAGGTGTGAGGCTAGCGACTTGTGGATAGGGTAGTTAGAGGTCGGCAGTTGACACACATAAGGTTTTATATAGAGAGACGAGTAGAAGTCGAGGAGGGGTTCTGACCATAAAGGTTAGGATTCTTATTTTTTTCTGCTATGCGAAAGAGGTAAACAACATTTGAAATTGACAATTTAAGAGACTTAATATACTAATTTTTAAATATTTAGAGTATAAAGATATGGCACAAGAGATAATATATTTGACAGCCGCAGGCTACAAGAAACTTAAGGACGAGTTGGATCATATGCGCTCAGTGGAGCGTCCTGCAATCACAGCAGCAATAGCCGAAGCGCGCGACAAGGGCGACCTATCCGAGAATGCTGAGTATGATGCAGCACGTGAGGCTCAGGGTTTGCTGGAGCTACGTATCGCTAAAGCAGAGGCGGTGCTCTCATCATCACGCATCATTGATGAGACAAAGATCGACACCAGCAAGGTGCAGATCCTTAGCCGTGTAACTCTCCTAAACCACAACACCAAGAAACAGATGGTATATGTGATTGTGTCGGAGAATGAGGCGAACCTACGTGAGGGTAAGCTAGCTATCGGAACTCCAATTGCCAAGGCGTTGTTGGGTAAGAAGAAGGGCGAGGTCGTTGAGGTGACAGTGCCAGCAGGTGTGCTCAAATTCGAGATCCTCGATATCTCGATATAGGCGGTATATATGGGACTGCCCTAACGCAGGGCGGGCGGTGCGAGCCGCACGGGCAATTTTTTTCTAGCGTTCTTGTGGAACGCAGTTTTCTGGGGAAAACTGCTAAGTTTAAAGAGAGAGATTTTCAGATCTTAAAAGCCTTCCCGTTTGTCGGCTCTTAATCTGAAAATCCCTCTCTTTAAACTTCACGCTACTAGCGTAGCGTGCCACATGCTGATGTTCCACCGCTTATAGTATTGTCACTTTATAATCTATATATAGTTGGCAGGTAAAAATCGGCGGCAAACATTGACATGCTGAAGTACAGTGCCAAAAAAGCTCCCAAACCAAGGTTATAACCTTAGTCTGGGAGCTTTTGGTTGTATTATCTCTGAGCGATTAACCCAAGAACGATAGAAGGATACCTGCTGCAACAGCCGAACCTACGACACCTGCGACGTTAGGACCCATAGCGTGCATCAACAAGTAGTTTGTCTTATCATATCTAAGACCCATATCCTGACTTACGCGAGCAGCAGCTGGTACAGCCGACACACCTGCGTTACCGATAAGTGGGTTGATCTTACTGCCCTCCTTGAGGAACAGGTTCATGAACTTCACGAACAACACTCCACACGATGTAGCAACGATGAACGATGCAGCACCCAAGATAAAGATAAAGATTGTCTTTGATGTCAAGAAAACATCCGCCTGAGTTGAAGCTCCAACAGTAACACCAATCAAGATAGTCATGATGTCAACCAGCTGATTTCCAGCGGTTGTAGTCAAACGCTTAACAACTCCTGACTCCTTCATCAAGTTACCCAAGAACAACATTCCGAGCAATGGAATAGCGTCTGGCACCACAAAAGTAGTCAAGATAAAGGCGATGATTGGGAACAAGATCTTCTCAGTCTGCGATACCGCACGTGTAGGTTTCATCTTGATCTCGCGCTCCTTCTGCGACGTAAATAGACGCATGATAGGTGGCTGAATCACTGGAACCAACGCCATATAAGAGTATGCGCAGATTGCGATAGCTCCCAAATACTCTGGAGCCAAGATACCTGTCAAGTAGATGGATGTTGGTCCATCAGCACCTCCGATGATGGCGATAGATCCAGCCTCATTAGCTGGGAATCCCAACGCCAAAGCACCCATGTAGGCAACAAAGATACCAACCTGTGCCGCCGCACCGATAACCATCAACTTAGGGTTTGACAACAGTGACGAAAAGTCGGTCAACGCTCCAACGCCCAAGAAGATCAGTGGAGGATAAACTCCGTGACGAACACCGAAGTAGAGGATATTAAGCACCGAACCCTCGCTATATAGACCTATCTCATTGCCGGGCATCAACGGAATGTTACCGATGATGATACCAAAACCGATAGGAACCAACAACATTGGCTCGAACTTATGCTTGATTGCGAGGTACAAGAAGAAACAACCCACAGCAATCATCACTAGATATTTCCATCCGCATTCAGCCGAGATGAGACCCATGAATCCCGTGCTGGCGAAGAATTTCGAGATACTTTCACCCAAGAAGGATGATGACAAGAAATCGATCATAATCTTAGCCTATTGTTATGAGGACATCGCCCTCCAATACAGAATCCGAACACTTTACGTTGATAGACTTCACAACACCTGCGAATGTCGAGTCAATATTATTCTCCATCTTCATCGCCTCCAAGATCATCAACGTCTGACCCACAGCAACTGTGTCGCCCTCCTTAACCTTGATGTCAAGGATGACACCTGGAAGAGGACTCAATACTGATGAGCTTCCTGTTGAAGCCTTAGCCGCCGTTGCAGGAGTTGATGCGATAGCTGTCGCAGGCGTTGCTGCGTTAGCTACTGGATGAGATGCTGGAGCTGAAGCAACCTGTGGCTTCTTAGCCGCCGCCTTCTTCACTGTTCCATCACCCTCGATCTCTACATTGAAGTGAGTTCCGTTGACAACAACATCGGCATTCTTCTCACCTAAAATATCAATGCCGACAGTGTAGTCGTTACCATTGATTTTAAAACTATATTCTTTCATAAAAAATGTCGTTTTTTTAATTATTAACCTCTCCTCTAGCGAGGCATGTTTGTCAATCCGTGAAGTTTAGAACTCCATGGAGAGTAGGCACGTGCCACCTTGTTGATTGTGATAACAGTGCTCTCGTGGTCGTGAAGGGCATCCTTGTTGAGCTTCAACGCCAACGAAATCGCTGCGATAATCTCACCACTTGCCTCTCCCGGTTTCACTGGTGCAACACCCCTCTTTGGGTTTGATCCCTCCTCAATAGTTTTGAGGGCGGTACGCTTTGCGCTCATGATAACCAAGCGCGAAAAGCCCCAGATCAAGAAACCCAAGATAATCAACGCCGACAAAACTACAGCTACCGAGATCATCGTCACTGTAAATCCGTGGGGGTCATTATCAAGTATGGTATCAGCACCCTTCACCTTGCCCCCAACAGAGGCAAGGCTAAAGAGTGGATTCATTATAAGTTGACTAATCATGACTACAATGGAATGTTAGAGTGTTTCTTAGGAGGATTCTGCAAACGCTTTGTAGCCAAAGACTGCAATGCGCGGATCACGCGGAAACGTGTGTTACGTGGCTCGATAACATCGTCGATATAACCGTAACGTGCAGCGTTGTAAGGGTTTGAGAACTTATCGTTGTACTCCTTGATCTTCTCATCAACGAACTTAGCCTTCTCAGCTGGATCCTCAAACTTAGCTAGCTCCTTAGCCTGAAGCACCTCAACAGCACCGCTCGCACCCATAACTGCGATCTCAGCCATTGGCCATGCGTAGTTGACATCACCGCGGATGTGCTTACTTGACATCACGATATATGCACCACCGTAAGCCTTACGAAGTGTAACAGTAACCTTAGGTACTGTAGCCTCGCAATATGCGAACAACAACTTAGCTCCGTGTGTGATAACGCCACCATACTCCTGAGTTGTTCCAGGCAAGAATCCAGGAACGTCAACCAACGTCACAAGTGGAATGTTGAACGCATCGCAGAAGCGGATGAAACGTGCTGCCTTACGGCTAGCGTTGCTATCAAGAACTCCCGCCATGAACTTAGGCTGGTTAGCGATGATACCGACGCTCTGACCGTTGAAACGAGCGAAACATGTGATGATATTCTTAGCGAAACCTGCCGCAGACTCCAAGTACTCGCCATTATCAACGATAGCCTTGATAACCTCAGTCATATCGTATGGCTTGTTTGGCTGGTCTGGAATGATCTCATTGAGCGAGTCCTCGAGGCGTGTGATCTGGTCAGTACATACCGCCAATGGAGCATCCTCCATATTGTTCTGAGGCATGTATGACAACAACTTCTGGATAAGTGTAATGCCCTCATCCTCAGTATCTACTGCAAACTGAGCAACTCCCGAACGTGTAGTGTGCATAAGTGCTCCACCCAACTGCTCCTGAGTCACATCCTCACCCGTCACGGTTTTAACAACCTTAGGACCTGTAAGGAACATGTTTGATGTCTGGCTCTTCATGATGATGAAGTCTGTCAACGCTGGAGAGTATACAGCACCTCCTGCACAAGGACCGAAGATAGCTGAGATCTGTGGGATGACACCCGACGACATCACGTTGCGCTGGAAGATATTTGCGTAACCTGCGAGTGCGTTAACACCCTCCTGAATACGAGCACCTCCCGAGTCATTGATACCGATACATGGCGCGCCATTACGAAGTGCCATATCCTGTACCTTGCAGATCTTCTCAGCCATAGAGATTGACAAAGATCCTGCTGTAACAGTGAAATCCTGTGCAAAAACATACACCAAGCGACCCTCGATAGTTCCGTAACCTGTAACGACACCATCACCGAAAGTGTGGCTCTTATCCATACCGAAGTCAGTACAACGGTGTGTTACGAACATGTCGAACTCCTCGAAAGAACCCTCGTCGAGGAGCATATCAATACGCTCACGTGCAGTATACTTACCCTTAGCGTGTTGTGCCTCGATACGCTTAACTCCACCACCTAGGCGTGCAGCCTCACGATTCTCAACGAGCACCTTAATTTTATTCTGTGTTTCGCTCATAGCTTTTATATAATTTTAAACTTTTCTAAAGCCTTATTACCTCTTCTCGCACAACTCTGTAAGGATACCCTGAGTTGATTTTGGGTGGAGGAATGCAATAGTCATACCCTCTGCGCCCTTGCGTGGAGTCTTGTCGATTAGACGAATACCCTGAGCCTCAGCGTCAGCCAACTGCTCCTCGATTCCCTCACAAGCTAGAGCCATGTGGTGGATACCGATACCCTTGTTTGCGATGTACTTTGCGATAGGTGACTCCTCAGATGTAGCCTCCAAAAGCTCGATCTTAGTCTGTCCCAACATAAAAAATGCAGTGCGAACCTTCTGATCCACAACCTCTTCGATTGCGTAGCACTTAAGACCCAAAACATTCTCCCAGTATGGAATTGCCTCATCCAAACTGTTTACTGCGATACCGAGGTGTTCGATATGTGATACTTTCATGATATAGAATTATTTAGTGTTAATATTGTTTATCTTCCTATTTAGTCTTCACATTGTCTAGCAAAGGTAAATATTTAAAAACAATAAGCAATGGAATGGTAAATTTTTTTTGTGAAATTTCGTAAATTCTATATTTTGACCCAAAACCGTTAATGTGGGGCTTATATAATAAAAAAATCTTTGACGTAAATAGTATCAACGAGCATTAGGATTTTTAGATTAAAAAGAATATCTTTGTGATGAGTTGAAACCAAAACGATCTAAATAACTTATGAAACTGAAATTAACAATCCTCGCTATCGTTGCATCAATTGGAAGTGTAGTAGCTGAAAACCCATTTATCACACATATATTTACTGCCGACCCCACGGCGCGCGTTCACGACGGAAAACTATTCGTCTACCCATCGTGCGACATTGTTCCCGAGGGGGCTAAGAGCGACAAACCAGGTTTTTATATGCCGGGCTACCACATCTTCTCACTCGAAAATGGCAACACATGGAAGGATTACGGATGGCTAGCCAAGGAGGCGGATATTGAGTGGACTAAGAAGGGGGCAGATGCAATGTGGGCACCCGACTGCATCGAGAAGGATGGCAAGTACTACTACTTCTTCCCTGCGCGCTGCAAGGAGTTCAAGCAGCGCATCGGTATGGGTGTCTCGGACAGCCCAACAGGACCATTCAAGTGGCAACCTACATACATGAAGGATGTTATGGGTATCGACCCTGGTCTACTCCTCGACGACGACAACCAAGCATATATGTTCTTCGGTAGTGGTGATTACCTTCAAGTTGCACCCCTCTCAGACGATATGACCAAGGTGGCGAAGAAACCTATTCAGGTTGAGGGGTTGCCTACGGGATTCAAGGAGGGTGCATTTCCATTCAAGAGAAATGGACTCTACTACCTCACCTTTGCGCATATCTTCAACGAGGAGGGATTCACTCTGGGTTACGCAACGAGCGACAAGCCGATGGGACCATACCGCTACCAAGGCAAGATCATGGATAATATCGGTGATGGAACAAACCACCACTCTGTTGTCAAGTACAAAGATCAGTGGATTCTGTTCTACCACAACTGGGCAATCAGTGGAATGAGAAAGCTTCGCTCTATATGTGCCGATTATATGGAGTTCAACAAGAACGGAACTATCAAAAAGGTGAAGCCTACGCTGCGAGGCATCGGCTATCCAACTCTGCGTGACACCATCCAGATCGACCGATATAGCGAGATCAGCGGTGCACAGACAGCTTTTGTCTCGGGCGGAGAGCCTGCAGGTTGGATGATCTGCGAGGCGGCAAACAAGTCACACGTCAACTTCACCAATGTTGACTTTGCGGATGGTAGCGCGACAAAGATGGTCGCTCGCATGGCTAGTGGTCAGCGATTGGGCAAGATCGAGGTTCGCAAGGGTAACCTCACTGGCGATATTATTGCGACATTCCCCATCAAGCACACTGGAGATTGGGACTCTTGGGTCACCGTGGAGAGCGATATCCAGACCAAGCTCACGGGGCTTAACGACCTTTGCGTCCTATTCACGAGCGAGAATGGTAGCACCAAGACAGCAAACCTAAACTGGTTAATCATCAAGTAGAGGGGGGCGCAGTGTAGGGCTCTGTTACACCTATATATTATATATCTACATTTTCAAGCGAGAGAGCTATGGCATTTTCAAAGATAGAACATTTCGAACGTGACTATATTGACACACACCACGACTCGGCACTTTGTGTCACCGAGGGGGTGGCGGATCAACCCATCGTAAACCCATACCTTAAGAAAAAGCGTCGTCGTGTGATGACGACGCAGGAGTATGTTGATGGCATCCTCAGCGGTAACATAACAATTCTCGCTCAGGCGATTACGCTTGTCGAGAGTGCCAACCCTGTGCACTATGCCCAAGCTCAGGAGATCATCGAGGCGTGTTTGCCACACTCGGGGAGGTCTGTGCGCATAGGTATCACAGGTGTCCCTGGAGCAGGAAAATCATCGTTCATTGAGGCGGTAGGTGGAATGGTCACCTCGCTCAAACATAAACTTGCGGTGTTGGCTATCGACCCAAGCTCCGAGAGGAGCGGAGGCTCAATCCTTGGCGACAAGACTCGCATGGAGTCGATATCCTCAAATGCCGATGTCTTTATTCGCCCCTCACCATCGGCAGGATCGTTGGGTGGCGTGGCGCGCAAGAGCCGTGAGACGATAATCCTATGCGAGGCGGCAGGTTTCGATGTGATATTTATTGAGACAGTGGGTGTTGGACAGTCCGAGACCGCAGTACACTCCATGGTCGATATCTTCATGATGTTGCAGATCTCAGGCGCAGGAGATGAACTTCAAGGTATCAAGCGCGGAATTATGGAGATGGCCGATATGATGGTCATCACCAAGGCAGATGGCGAGAACATAATGAAAGCAAACCTCGCTAAGACGCAATATTTCGGAGCACTGCACCTCTTTCCGATGCCTGAGTCGGGACGTCGACCAGAGGTATACACCTGCTCATCTCTCGAAAAAACAGGTCTCGAAGAGGTCTGGAAAGGTGTTGAGGAGTATATCGAACATACCAAAGGCAATGGGTATTTTCTGTTCAACCGCCAACGTCAACTCAAATATTGGATGTACGAAAGCATCAACGAAACACTACGCAATAGCTTCTATAACCACCCTGCTGTCGAGGCAGCAATACCCGAGTACGAACAGCGAGTCCTAGATTCACAAACTAGCTCATTCGTAGCGGCTAAAGAACTACTAGATAAATACTTCGGGAAGTCGTAAGGTCGGCTTGAGGTCGGGCTTGGGTCGGCTGAGGACTGCCCTGCGCGGGCGGCGGCGGGGTGCTCCCCGCGGAGCTATTCTCTAGCGGTCGTGTGGTACGCAGTTTTCTGGGGAAAACTGCTAAGTTTAAAGAGAGAGATTTTCGGATTTTAATAGCCTTCCCTATCGGGTGCGGCTCTTAATCTGAAATTAGATCTCGCTTTTTTAGCACTTTGAAAAAGTGCGTACCACATGACCGCTAGGAAAAAAATAGCCCGTGCGGCGTTAGGACAGTCCCCAGCCGTCCCCAGCTTACCTCACATCTCGGTTTGCGGCGGAGTCGAGTCTAATAGCGACAAAGAGTAGCACCGTAAAGGCTACCAACGAAGATCCTCCGTAGCTCATGAATGGCAGTGGGATACCCATCACGGGCATAAGACCGATGGTCATGCCGACATTGACGAGTGTATGGAACAGGAGTATTGATGCGACGCAGTAGCAATATACGCGTCCGAATGTCTCTTGTTGGCGTTCGCCCATGCGTATGAGTCTGAATATCAGGAGTCCGAAACATCCTAGTAGCACTATTGCCCCGATAAATCCCCACTCCTCGCAGAGCGCACAGAAGATGAAGTCGGTATGTTTCTCGGGGACAAATCCATATTTGATCTGTGTTCCTTGGAGGAATCCCTTACCAAATAGACCTCCCGAGCCGATAGCGATTTTGGCTTGGTTGACGTTGTATCCTGTGCCGAGGGGGTCATCTATCATGCCGAGGAATGTCATTATTCGATTTCTCTGGTGGTCGCGGAGTATAGATGTGAAGATATAGTTTGTCGTTGGCAGGAAGAGCATCGTGAAGATAAACGATGCAACGATAAAGAGCGTGTTGCTCAGCTGACGACGCAGCGCATATGCTCCCACCACCACAATCGCAACAATTGAGTTTATCAACAGCGAGGTAAAGAGTGAGAATGGGTCATCGAAGATCAGCCACGAGAGCAGGTATATCGCCATTGTCCCCAACATCAGGTATGCCACAAAGATGGTGTGGTTGCGGTATTCGCGCGTCATCATTGCGTCACATACTGTACAGACCAACAGCGAGATAACCAGCAGAAAGAGTGGTGAGAAGATGAAGGAGATGATAAAGAGCGTCGCAACTAGAAATACTGGCACGCAGAGCCAACTGTTGAGACCCTCACGGTAGAATACAAATAGAAATGAGCCAAAGACAATTCCCGATCCTGTATCATTTTGGAGGATGATGATACCCAACGGTACAGCCAACACCACGCAGACCTTCACCAAGTCCTTGAAGTTATCAATAGAGAAGGAGTAGTCGCTCATCACCCTCGCCACAGCCAATCCCGTGGCGATCTTGACCATCTCGACAGGTTGCACTCTGAATGATCCGAACTCGAACCACGCCTTTGCGCCATTCACCTCGCGTCCAAATGCCAGTGTCGCCAAGAGGAGTATCAGACCCACGCCATATAATATATAGGCGTAGCGGTGAAAAAAGCTAACGTCGACCAACAGCACAGTGATGGCGGCTAGGAAAGCAACACCCACCCAGATGATCTGCTTAATATAGAAGTGCGAGAATGCAAATATGTCGCTCGTTGTATCATCAAACGATGCCGAGGTGATACATATACACCCCACAGCGACCAGTGCGACATACAACGCAATAGCCACAGCATCGACTCCAGCAAAGAATCCACCGCCACCTCTATTTGAATAGCTACTCATAATTTGGGTATCTTATAACTTTACTCTTTACATACTTCAGCAGATCGGTGCGCTTGATCTCGCCCGTGAGAAACTGCTCCTCAATAAGCGAGGCTATCGGCAGGGCTATCGTAGCTCCAAAGCCTCCATTCTCGACATATACCGAGATGGCAATCTTGGGGTTATCCTTGGGTGCAAACGACAAGAATGTCGAGTGGTCAGCACCGTGGGGGTTCTCCGCAGTACCTGTCTTTCCGCAGACATCATATCCATCGAGGCGCGCACGCGTTGCCGATCCGCTCTTATTCACCGCATCCCACATACCATCTATGATGGGGTCAAAATATTTTGGGTCGACCTTGGTGTAGTGTTTCTCGCGGAACTTCTGATCTAAACTATCCTGCCCCTCGACCTCCTTAACGATGTGAGGGATGTAGTAGTAGCCCCTATTGGCGATGGTTGCCGCAAAGTTTGCCATCTGCAACGGCGTGCAACCCAACTCACCTTGACCTATCGACAATGATATCACCGTGAGGGGATTCCACGAACGTCGATATATGCGGTCGAAGTAGCTCGACTCAGGAACATGTCCATTACCCTCGCCCAAGAAGTCCGAACCCAACTTACGCCCAAAGCCGAAACTTAGGACATAATCGCGCCAAACATCATACGCCTCGCGTGTAGATCCATACTTTTTGTTGTCGAGGATATTGCGAAAAACGTAGCAGAAGTAGGCATTACACGAGGTCGCCACAGCATACTGCAACGCCAAAGGCGAGGCGTGAGCGTGACACCCCAACTTTCTATTTCCATAGCTGAAACCTCCGTGACACGAGTACTGCATCGAGGGGACTAAAACCCCCTCCTGCATTCCGACCAGACCCTGCAACAGCTTAAAGGTCGAACCTGGAGGGTAGCGAGCCGAGACCGAACGGTTAAAGAGTGGGCGACGCTTGTTGTTGAGCAACTCCATATAGTGGTTGCCTCGCTGACGCCCAACCAACTCGTCGGGGTTGAAGGTCGGAGAGGAGACCATCATCAGGATCTCGCCCGTGCTTGGCTCAATAGCCACTGCCGCACCAACCTTACCCTGCATAAGCTCCTCGCCCAAGAGCTGCAATTTAGCATCAATGGTCGAGACGAGGTATTTTCCCTGACGTGGCAGTGTGTCGTAGAGACCATCCAGATATGAACCCTGCTTAGCTCCGTGGGTGTCGACCTTGGTGATATGCACACCCTTCTCGCCCCTCAACTCATGCTCGTATGCCGACTCCACGCCATTGGTTCCCACATAGTCACCTGCGACATATTCGGGATTATTTTTCAGAAACGTTGGGCTAACCTCACCCACGTGTCCCAACAGATTACCTCCCACCTGACGCGGATACTCTCTCACCGTGCGGTAGATGCCGTGGAAACCCTTGAAGCCGCACTCGTCAAAGAGTAGCTTATCCTCCGTGGAGACAAAGTTAGTTATCATATAGGGGGCACGCGGACGCATTCTCGCATTTTTTAGTGCCTTGGTCAACTTGTCGGGGGTGATTTTCAGAACTCGACACAGCATAGTTGTATCAAAGCCATCTCTACTCAACTCCTTGTATATCACCATCATATCGTAGCATCCACGACTCATCACGAGATACTCACCATTTCGATCAAAGACCTCTCCGCGCGTGGGGTATGCTACCTCGTGACGCAACACATTACCATCCGACAGTGAACGATACCTAGAGTCGATGACCTGAAGATAAAAGACACGACCAACCAACATTGTGAAGATAAATATCACAACAACCTGAAGTGCGCGAACTCGTCCGAAACCTTTTCCTCCGACCATCTTTTATATATATATAACTTTTTACGATTGATTATTTGAGCCTATTCGCCCCTTGTTAATTAACCCTTGCGACTAATCATCAAGACATAGGCGCGAGCAATGAGCCAGACAAAGAGACCGCCAACCAGTGTGCTCACAACAAAACGTCCAACAAAGAGCATCGGATGAGCTAACGACAAGGTCTCAAATGCAAAGTAGACCAGATTGAACAGCACGACAAAGGTGATGAGATATTTCCAGTACCCTGCACCTCCAAGGCGAATATCCGACGGAATACCCGCTCCACTCAGCACCTCTTTATTTACCGCCGCACTCAAAATATATGGTCGCGCAAAGGCGATAAACATCGAGGCAATGGTGTTGATTCCAGCCTGTCCACTTCCAAAATCCATCACCAAGCCGATCAATAATCCCATGGCTAGCAAAAGTAGCCTTGTGGACTCTAACGGCAACAACAAGATAAAGACAATATAGACCAGAGGCGAGAGCATAACGCTCAGCCCCAGATTGTTAAAGAGTAATATTTGCAGTAGGACAACCACCACAAACAACCCTGCATATGTCAAAATCTTATGCATACTAACTAATTACCTATATTTAATAACTCCTCCACCTCGGTGTAGTTATTGTTATTGATGATGATAACCTCATCCAAAGCGGAGATATCTGCACTCAGCTCCACTACGACATCATACGCCGTCTGCCCCTTGTTGAGCTGCGCACTCGCCACCCTACCAATAGGAATACCATCGGGGAAGATCTGCGAATAACCCGTCGAGGTAATCTTAGCACCTTGAGTCACCTCGCAGTACTTCGACAAATCGCGCATCTCAACGCAATATCTATTATCACCACTCCACGAAATCGCACCCATATATGATTGATCCTCAATCTTTCCGCTGGTCTTAAACTTCGTGTTGAGGATTGAGACCACCACCGAATAACGAGCCGAACAAGCCGTAACATATCCGACCATTGCACCCCCCGAAGAGACTACCGCCATATTCTTACGGATGCCATCCTTCGAGCCCCTATTGACAACGATATAATTCTCTAATTTATTGATTGAGTTGGATACAACCCTCGCCATAACATATGTATATGGCTGATCGTTAGTGACTTCAACCTGCGATTTTGACCACAGTAGCGAGTCGCTCCTCTCCGCGCGAAGTCCCGACAACTCGTTCTCCAGCTCCGCAACACGGGCAATCAAGATCTCATTTTCGCTGTGAAGTCGGAAGTACCCCCTCACATCGCTCCAGAAGCCCTGCACACCGCCAACAACGCTATTCGAGTAGCTCAGCATCTTGGCTTGGGTGTATATTGAGGAGTGGGCGTAGAAATTTATCGCTATGCTCTCCAAAATCACAAAGAGCACAACGACATAGATACTGCGCAAAAACTCAATAAGACGATGCACGACCCGAAACCTCCTACCTCATCAAGAATGAGAAACGGTCTATGTTCTTGAGTGCCACACCCGTACCACGCGCAATAGCACGCAACGGATCCTCAGCGATATGGAACGGAATACCTGTCTTTTCGCTGAGACGACGATCCAAGCCGTTAATCAACGCACCACCTCCAGCGAGGTAGATACCATTGCGAACGACATCCGAATACAACTCAGGCGGCATAGACTCCAATACCTTCATAAGTGCAGCGTCCAACTTCACCAACGACTTCTCCATTGCATAGGCAATCTCAGCGTAGTTCAACGTAACTGTCTGTGGTAGAGCGGTCAACATATTTGGACCTGTAACCTTGAAATCCTCGGGTGCATCCTCCAACTCGGGCAGTGCAGCACCGATAGCGCACTTGATGGCCTCAGCCGTACGCTCTCCAATACGGATATTGTGCTGCTGACGCACATAGCTCTGGATATCAGAGGTAAAGACATCACCAGCGATATTGATAGACTCCGAACATACGATACCACCTAGTGAGATACAAGCGATCTCGGCAGTACCTCCACCAATGTCGATAACCATATTTCCCTCGGGAGCCTCGACATCAAGACCTGCACCCAACGCCGCCGCCATAGGCTCGAAGATCATGTATACCTCGCGACCTCCAGCGTGCTCCGCAGAGTCACGCACCGCACGGATCTCAACATTCGTAGATCCCGATGGGATGCAGATAACCATTCTGAGCGATGGCGAGAAGATGGTGCTTGTCATCTTCACCTTCTTGATTAGACCCTTAAGCATCAACTCCGTAGCGTTGAAGTCGGCAATCACACCATCCTTTAGAGGGCGGATAGTTTTGATGTTGGGGTTTGTTTTTTCGTGCATCTGGCGCGCGCGCTGACCCAAAGCGACCAGCTTGCCAGAGTGGACATCAAGGGCAACAATTGAGGGTTCGTCGACAACAACCTTACCATTATAGATAATAAGTGTATTTGCCGTACCAAGGTCAATGGCGAGCTCTTGAGTAAGTGAGAATAGTCCCATTTTTATATTATATTCTTAAATTTCAATATGTTATATCACTGTAAAGATAGTGTTTTGTAGCCATTTTACCACAAAAACTAGATAGCTTTTGCAAAATTACAAAATAATAGGGTAACAAACCACTTTTTTTGTTAATTTTTTTTCGTTACTTTTGTCGGTACTAAAAACTACAAATATGGCTATAGAGCTAGAATTATCAGCATCCTCATCGTGTGCCGTTATTGGTTACGGTAGTTGGGCGACAGCAATCGTCAAGCTACTCAGCGAGAGAGGTAGCAATGTGGGGTGGTATATACCAAATGAGGAGGTTCTTGAGGGGGTGCTAACTGAGGCACGCAACCCAAAGTATCTTCGAGATGTTGAGTTTGAGGTGGAGAAATTAGCTCCATCCAGCGACCTCAACGCCATTATCACGCAGTATGATATCATCATCTTGGCAATGCCATCGGCATATATCAAGAGTTTCATGGAGCCACTCACAGTGTCGCTCAAAAATAAGATGATCGTCTCGGCAATCAAGGGTATCGTCCCTGGGGATTACCTCACTGTGGTGGAGTATATTCACAACCATTATGAGCTGTCATACAACCAGATAGGCATCATCACTGGACCTTCGCATGCCGAGGAGGTGGCACTCGAAAGATTGTCGTACCTCACCGTTGTCTGCCCAAATATTGAGTTGGCACATATCGTTGGCGACAAGATCAAGTGCAAATATATCAAGGTGAGCTACTCCACAGATCTCTATGGTGTGGAGTACGCCACGGTGCTCAAAAATATCTACGCTATATCTGTTGGTATGGCGGTGGGCTTGGGGTATGGCGACAACTTCATCGCTGTGTTGATCTCCAACTGCGCGCGCGAGATGAACGACTTCCTTAAGGAGACCTACCCTTCGGATCGTGAGACTCGCAAGGCGGCATATTTGGGTGATCTGTTGGTGACTTGCTACTCGACATATAGTCGCAACAGACGTCTGGGGCTTTTGATGGGTAAGGGTTTCTCGACCAAGAGCGCGCTCAACGAGATGACAATGGTTGCGGAGGGTTACTTCGCAGCGGATTGTATGCGCCACGTAAGCATCAAGTATAGCGTTGCGATGCCTGTTGCGGATATGGTTTACAATGTCCTATATAAGGGTTCTTCGGCACGCAGGTCGATGCAGGAGTTGACGAAAAAGTTAATCTAAACAATTTATATATTTTACAAACACAATCATGATGAAATTGGATATTTCAAAGAGTGGCGTTACGCTTGACGCTACTATCAAGGAGCAGGCTCAGAAGGCTAACCAGCTCCTTGCCGACAAGACAGGCGCAGGAAATGACTTCCTAGGTTGGGTGAACTTGCCATCGTCAATCGACGCTGAGCAGATCGCAGCAATCAACGAGCAGGCAGCTAAGCTAAAGTCTAAGGCTGAGGTGGTTATCTGCATCGGTATCGGAGGCTCTTACCTTGGTGCTAAGGCGGTTTTGGAGGCTATGAGTGACTCTTTCAAGCTACTTCACAAGAAGCAGGAGGAACCTATCGTTCTCTTCGCAGGTCAGAACATCTCGGAGGATTACACTTGCGAGTTGCTGAAGGCTACAGCTGAGTACTCTATCGCTGCTATCGTAGTCTCTAAGTCGGGAACTACAACTGAGCCAGCTATCGCTTTCCGTATCATCAAGGCTGAGATCGAGAAGCGTTACGGCAAGGCTGAGGCTGCTGAGCGTATCGTTGCTGTTACGGACAAGTCGCGCGGTGCTCTTAAGACTTTGGCTACAAAGGAGGGATATCCAACCTTCGTAATTCCAGACGATGTGGGTGGTCGTTTCTCAGTTCTTACTCCCGTAGGATTGTTGCCTCTTGCAGCTGGTGGCGTTAACGTTGCTGAGTTGGTGCGTGGTGCGCAGGATATGGAGAAGGCTACAAACGAGAGCGTTGCGTTCGACGAGAACCCAGCAGCTATCTACGCAGCTACACGTAACCTACTATATCGTGAGGGCAAGACAATCGAGATCTTGGCATCGTATGAGCCTAAGTTGCAATACTTCGCTGAGTGGTGGAAGCAGCTTTATGGCGAGAGCGAGGGTAAGGATGGTAAGGGTATCTTCCCTGCTAGCGTTACACTCACAGCGGATCTTCACTCTATGGGTCAATATATTCAGGAGGGTGAGCGCATCTTGTTCGAGACAGTTATCTCTGTGGCTAAGCCTGCATGTGAGATGATTGTTGAGGAGGATGAGCAGAACCTTGATGGTCTTAACTTCATGGCTGGCAAGCACCTCACTGAGATCAACCTTATGGCTGAGCTAGGTGTTACTATCGCCCACGTGGATGGTGGTGTGCCTAACTTGCGTATCACATTGCCTAAGATCTCGGAGTACTACATCGGAGCACTTATCTACTTCTTCGAGAGAGCTTGCGGTATCAGCGGTTACCTCCTAGGCGTCAATCCATTTGACCAACCAGGTGTTGAGGCGTACAAGAAGAATATGTTCGCACTTCTTGAGAAGCCAGGCTACGAGGAGGAGACAAAGGCTATCAAAGCTAGATTGTAATACTCACTATAGGGGACTTCTAATAATTCCCTGATTTTAATTTTTGGTTAATAATTGCCCATTTTTGATTTTGCAAAAGTGGGTTGTAGTGGCTCTACCACCGATTTTTGAAAAAACGAAAAGGGGTGGTTAGTAACTGAAAAGTATTTTAGAGAATTATTAGAAGTCCCCTATAATAAGTAAATCGGTGGATTCCTGCATTGCAAGAATCCACCGATCTCTTTTTCCGCGTGGAGGGTGTTAGTTGCAGGTTACCTTAACGTACCATGCTGAGAACTCTTTGCCCTTGTCGTCTGTGATATGAACCTTTAGCTCTTGCGCACCCTCAGGGAGTTTGAGGTTGTCGAACTTCACACATGGAACATTCGTTGGGAAGTTCTCGCGCTCAGCGATAACCTTGTCGCCACACATCACCTTGATGCTCTTCATCCCCTTGATTGCACCACCTGCAGGGTAGCTCACACCGTTAGGGATCTTGCGACCCTCGGGAGCTGCTGCATCGAGGTTCAATCCCGACTCGGGAGCCCAACGATACGCCTCCAAGGTGTACTTGCCTCCCTTAGCGATATCTACAGCCCAGAACCCTGGAGCGGTATATGTGCCCTTCTGGAGAATCTCCATATTCCAGACGTTTGGACGGTTTTCTAAGTCGTGCAAATCGTGACAGTTGAGGATTAGACTCTCGCCCTTGATGTTGGTTTTCAACGGAATAGGTTGACGAATGTCGCAACCCACCGATGTGTGATCCCACCACTTCTTATACTCTGCCTTAAGCTCCGTAACAACCTCAGGGTGCTTTGAGGCAACATTCACACGTTGCTCACGATCATTCACCATATTGTAGAGTTGATTGCCGTTTATAAGACGCCAGTCATCCTTCATGACGCAGTACATCTTGTTCTCCACCATCAACTGCTGACGCTGAGTATCAACAACAAAGACACGTCCTGCGCGACTCTCGGGTGACAAAATATCGACTCCATCGTAGTCGACAGTTTTCGGAGGGGTCAATCCACACGCCTTGATAAGCGTAGGCATGATGTCGGCATAGGTCGCCAACTCTTGGCTTTTCGCGTGACGCTTACCAGGTATGTGCATCAACATCGCTTGGCGGTGTCCGCCCTCGAATACTTGACCCTTCTTGCCGCGCAAACCGCCATTGTAGCCACGAGTTGCATATCCCATCTTGTCGAGTGCTGCACTTGCTGCGCTACCGTTGTCGCCAAAGAAGATCAAGATTGTGTTGTCGTCCAAGTCGAGACGTTCCAACATAGAGCGCAACTTACCGATGTTGAAATCTATGTTCGAGATCATGCCGTAGAACGCAGGGTTCACAACATCGGGATTTGAGCGATAGGGTGCTGCCCACCTCTCATCCACGTTGTAAGGACCGTGAGGCGCATTGAGTGCGAGGTAGCAGAAGAATGGTTTCTCCTTGGCTACGCTCTCCTGAATAAATCGCTCCGTCTCGCCAAAGAAGATATCGGTGCAGTAGCCGTGTTGTTTCTCGGGGGTGTCTGCTCCGCGGAAGTATGTATCCTCGAAGTATGTGTTGCCGAAGAAGTCGGGAGTTTGACCAACGCCACCACCCTTGTGCCACAAGACATCCTCGAAACCACGATCCGCAGGGCGATATGGGTAGTTGTCGCCCAAGTGCCACTTGCCATACATTGCCGTAGCGTAGCCACTATCTTGGAATGCCTGCCCCATCGTGTACTCATCGAGATCCATGATTGAGCGACCTCCAATGGTGTGCCACACACCTGTGCGGTTACCGTGCTTTCCAGTCATAAGACCCGAACGTGTTGGGGCACTTGTCGTTCCCGTGTGAAAGTTGTCGAAACACAAACTCTGAGAGTATAGTTTGTTCAACTCAGGGGTGTTGATGTTTGGGTTGCCGACATACCCAACATCGGCATATCCTTGGTCATCGGTCAAGATAAGGATAACATTTGGCTGTTTTTTAGCCTTTGTTTCGGTTTGTGCTTGAGCAACCATTGGAGTTGTCGCCAAAGCGACAAAACCAACGGATGATAAAACTTTAAAACTGTTCATTATATGGTTGTTAGGTTGATTATTTCTTGTTTTTCTTAGGCTGTGGTCTCAATGCGCGTTTACGAGCCTTAGTCCAATTCTCGTAATCCTCAATCTGGTGAGGCGCGTGCTTATCCTCCCAACGTGGAGTCATCATCTCGCTATTCCACTTGTCGTATGCCACAGCCAACTCCTTAACCTTAGCAGGGTTCTCAGCCGCGATATCATACATCTCGATAGGATCTTTAGCGATGTTGAAGAGCATCAAATCGTCTGAGTGGTAACGCTTAACGATCTTGTAGTCACCCATACGTGCAGCGTACTCCATACCGCCACACACTCTCCAGAAGAGAGCCTTGTGAGGAGCATCCCTCTTTTCACCCATCCAGTAAGGCATCAAATCGACACCGTCAAGAGGGTTTTTGAATGACTTAGAGTCAATACCTGCAGCAGCAGCAACTGTTGGGAAGATATCAAGTGACGAGATTGTCTTGTCGTAGACTTTACCGCCTGTGAGACCACCGTTCTTCCAGTAGATGGCAAATGGTGTCGAGATACCGCCATCAAACATGTTGCCCTTGTATGCGCGACGTGGGATGTTGTAGGCTCTGTTAGTACCGCCGTTATCGCTTAGGAAGATGATGATGGTATTGTCGGCAATGCCCTTCTCCTCCAACTTAGCCCACACCTTACCCACTCCGTCATCCACAGCAAGAACCATCGCAGCATATATGGTACGCCAAGGGTCGAAGATATGTGTTGTGCGGTCGAGATACTTCTGAGGTGCCTGCATCGGAGCGTGAGGCGCGTTGTATGCTAGGTAGATCATGAAGTTCTCGTCAGCATTCTTGTCGATGAAATCCAACGCCTTGTCTGTGAAGTCGTCCGTTAGGTAGTTAACCTCGCTGGCAGGGACGTTGCGGTCGTTCTCCATGATTGTAACCGTTGGAGCCTTAGGTGCAGGTATTCCCCAGAAACTGAATCCTCCACCCGTCATGCCGTAGAAGTAGTCGGCTCCTCGCGCATTGGGGGTCATAGTTTCGTTATCTCCAGCGTGCCATTTTCCAATCACAGCGGTCTTATATCCCGCAGCTTTAAACGCCTCAGGCATCATAGTCTCCGTTGTGGGAACACCCTGTTTTTGGTCGACGCTCTCGCTGTGATCCTCGGTATTGCCCTCTGCGCCAAATCGTTGCTGATAGCGACCTGTGAGGAGTCCACAACGTGAAGGTCCTGAGTATGGGGCTGAGATCTTAGCATCGGTACAGTTGATACCCTCGTGGGCGATACGGTCGATGTTTGGGGTTGGGATATCCTTGCATCCTCCAAAGCCGACATCATACGATCCGAGGTCGTCACACAATACGACGATTACATTTGGTTTTTCGGCACTCGCACTCTTGGTTGGAGCACTCTCAGCGCAGCTCTGCATCGCTGGCACAACACCTGCAAGGAGCAGAATGTTCATAGAAGAAAAATTTCTCATAGTTTATTTTAGGTTCTGGTTATTCGGTTGCTGTTGGTATACATATTAATATAATGTAATAGGCATCCAACAGAACAAAGGTATAAATTTTAAAGCGATATATCAAATCGCAGAGGCAACATTTCGCCCATTGACAAGAAACCCCACCTATTATAATATTTTTTGTCCCCTTGCAAAAGCTGATTAAAAGTGTTACCTTTGCCTTTGGAAAAAAACTAATAATCAACTTAAACTAAACCTATGAACCTAAAGAGAGTAATCTCCTCTGCTGTTCTGAGTATGGTCGCTGGAGTCTGTTTTGCAGGCAGTGAGGCTACCGTCTCGTTCAACGAGGATTGGCGTTTTCTCAAGAACAACGCCATGGGAGCCGAGGCAGTCAAGTACAAAGACTCCGACTGGCGCAAACTAGATCTCCCACACGACTGGGCTATCGAGGGACCTTTCGACGAGAAGTATAACGCGCGTTGTGGAGGACTTCCATTTCACGGCACTGCGTGGTATCGCAAAACATTCAAGATGGACAAAGCCGACGAGGGCAAGTGCGTAAATATCACCTTTGATGGTGCGATGAATGACGCGCGCGTATGGGTCAATGGCGAGTATGTAGGTCGCCGCCCCTACGGATATGTGGGATTCACATTCGACATCACGGAGCATCTCAACTTCGGTGGCGACAATATCGTTGCTGTGAAATTAGACCCCAAGGATCTATCTTCGCGCTGGTATCCAGGTGCAGGTCTCTACCGCAACGTATGGATGAGCATCAACGAGCCTGTGCATGTGCCACTGTGGGGTACATACATCACAACCCCAACAGCTACCGAGAAGAAAGGTGTCGTAAATGTTGAGACTGAGGTTGTAAATAAGGGTGCTGTGGCAGCTCTTGCGACTGTGAAGTATACCGTTTTGGATGCAGATCAGAAGGCTGTTGTGTCGAGCAACACCAAGCTAACGATCCCTGCTTTGGGCAAGGCTACGGCAGGTAGCTGGATGAATGTCATGAACCCTAAGCGTTGGGATATCGACTCTCCACACCTCTACTCAATGAAGACAGAGGTATTCGTTGGCGAGACGTTGGTTGATACCGATATCACCTCGTTTGGTATTCGCTCCATCGACTTCAACACCGAGGGGTTCTACCTCAATGGTCGCAAGGTACGTTTCAATGGAGTGTGTCTCCACCACGATAATGGACCTCTAGGTGCGGCACAATACGACCGAGCAGATGAGCGTAAGTTGCAGATGATGAAGGATATGGGCGTTAACGCTATCCGCACATCTCACAACCCGCCATCTCCTGAGTTCCTAGCTATTTGCGACAAGTTGGGACTTATGGTTTTGGATGAGTTCTTCGATGGTTGGAAGATGAACAAGACCGAGAACGACTACGGCTTGCGCTTTGACGAGTGGAGCGAGCGCGATGCTACGGATATCATGCTTCGTGACCGCAACCACCCATCAATCGTGATGTGGAGCGTTGGTAACGAGATCTTGGAGCAGGCGCGTGTTGACGGCTGGAGATACGCCAAGCGTCTTGCGGATATCGTTCGCAAGGTTGACCCTACACGTCCATCGACAATTGGTTTCAACTACTACCCAGGACCTTATGATAATAATATGGCTCAGCAGCTCGACATCGCAGGTGTCAACTACAAGCCTCTTCACTATCAGGAGATTCGCAAGAATTACCCTCAGCTACCTATCTACGGCTCTGAGACATCATCGTGTACAAGTAGCCGCGGAGTCTACCACCTCCCAATCGAGAAGTATCAGACTCACAAGTCATTGCAGGTTACGAGCTACGACATCATTGGCCCCCCTTGGGCATACCCACCAGATGTAGAGTTCGACAATCAGGAGAAGAACCCTTACTGCATGGGTGAGTTTATCTGGACAGGTTTCGACTACCTAGGTGAGCCAACACCTTACGGAGGTAAGGATAACTCGACAAATGGTTATTGGAATGGTCACTGGCCATCACGCTCATCATACTTCGGAGCTGTGGATTTGTGTGGACTTCCTAAGGATCGTTTCTTCTTGTACCAGAGCCACTGGACTGAGAAGCCTATGATTCACCTACTTCCCCACTGGAATTGGGACAAAAAGGGTATGGAGATCCCAGTATACGCATACACCAACTGCGAGGAGGCTGAGCTATTTGTCAATGGCAAGAGCATGGGTCGTCGCGTGAAGGGTAAGGATCTTACCGATGTGAAGATCAAGTTCGTGCGTTGCACGGACACTGTCTTTAAGTCGAAATATCGCCTATCGTGGTATGTGCCATATGAGGCTGGCGAGATCAAGGTTGTCGGCTACAAGGGCGGCAAGGCTATTCAGGAGCAGACAATCCGCACCGCAGGCAAGCCATATCAAATCAAGCTGGTTGCTGATCGCTCGAAGATCACGGCGGACGGCAAAGATCTCTCGTATGTAACGGTTCGTATCGAGGATAAGGATGGTAACCTTTGCCCTAATGCCGATAACTTGGTTAACTTCTCGACACAGGGAGCAGGTAAGCTACTCGCTGTGGGCAACGGAAATGCTGCCACCATGGAGTCGTTCCAAGCACCATATCGCAAGGCATTTAGCGGAATGTGTATGGCGATCTTGAACTCCAACAAAGACCAGAGCGGAGAGTTGACACTTACAGCATCAAGCAAGGGTCTCAAGAGCGCGACCATCACTGTTGAGGCTCAGAAATAGACTCCGAGAAGATACAACAATTAAAAAAATGCTACTTGTCAATGTAATCTATTGATAAGTAGCATTTTTTTTACGACCTTTGCAGTTCCAAAAATTTGTTGCACCAAAAGCATTTACGATGTCACGATTTAAGATTATCAAAACCCCAATACCTGAACTTCTAATCCTAGAGCCTCAAGAGCCTATATCTGCCGACCAACCTCTCACTGCCGAGGAGATCTTCCCAACAGCCGAGGAGCTTGTGGAGTTGGGCATCGAGGAGGAGTTCA
This sequence comes from Rikenellaceae bacterium, assembly GCA_047173185.1. GTDB lineage: Bacteria > Bacteroidota > Bacteroidia > Bacteroidales > Rikenellaceae > Alistipes. The sequence goes on along the minus strand of JBCQVH010000002.1, from coordinate 271,957 downwards.
ACTTCGAGAGTGAGAACACTTACGCGCGCGGTGTACTTACGGGTCTGCACTTTCAGCCAAAGTTCCGCCAAGCGAAGCTCGTGACAATCCTAGAGGGTGGGGTGTTGGATGTTGCCGTGGATCTTCGCGACAACAAGACTAATGGCGCAGCACACGCAATATCTCTCTGGGCGGGTGACGGTCGTGTATTCTACATCCCTGAGTGTTTTGCGCACGGGTTTGTGACGCTCGAAAAAGATACCAAGGTTGCCATACGTTACTCATACGAACACAATCCAAAGGAGGAGCTAGGCATCATATGGGATGATCAGACTCTTGCAATAGATTGGCAATTTGATCGTTACGATATCGACCAGAAGTATCTGCGCATCTCCGACCGTGACAAGAAAAATCAGTATTACAGACGTTTCAACTCGAAACTCCTCTGGAGTAAGAAGAAAAGGTAGTTGAGATATACTCACAAACAAGAGCGACCGATCAGCATCATATTGCTAATCGGTCGCTCTGTTTTTGTCAAGATAGTAAAAATTGCCTAATAAAAAGTGCAATTTCATTAAAAATCGCTAATTTTATTTAGCAGTATATGTCTTGCTAAAAACAAAAGAGGTGTAACACGCTGTGCTACACCTCTTTTCGTCTATAATCTAGTGATGTTTTTCGAACTTACTTCACCTCCTCGAACTCAACATCCTCAGCCTGCTGTGCTCCGTTGCTTGCGCCCTGAGCACCTGCACCTTGAGCACCGCCCTGCTGCTGTGCCTCTTGAGCTTGCTGCTGTGCGTAGATATCCTGAGATGCAGCCTGCCAAGCAGCGTTCAACGCCTCGATAGCTGTGTCGATAGCTGCTAGATCTTGGTTCTTGTGAGCTGTCTTAAGGGTCTCCAATGCTGACTCGATAGCTGACTTCTTCTCAGCTGGGATCTTGTCGCCATACTCCTTCAACTGCTTCTCCGATGCGAAGATGTTGGAATCCGCAGCGTTGATCTTCTCGATACGCTCCTTCTCAGCCTTGTCCGACTCCTCGTTAGCCTTAGCCTCGTCGCGCATTCTCTGGATCTCAGCATCTGTCAAACCTGATGACGCCTCGATACGGATCTTCTGCTCCTTGCCTGTGCCCTTATCCTTAGCCGATACATTCAAGATACCATTTGCGTCGATATCGAATGTAACCTCAATCTGTGGAACACCGCGTGGAGCTTGTGGAATACCATCCAAGTGGAAGCGACCAAGTGACTTGTTGTCGCGTGCCAATGGACGCTCACCCTGACAGATGTTGATCTCAACAGATGGCTGGTTATCAGCAGCTGTAGAGAATGTCTCGCTCTTGCGTGTTGGGATTGTTGTGTTAGCGTCTATGAGCTTTGTCATCACGCCACCCAAGGTCTCGATACCGAGTGAAAGTGGAGTGACATCCAACAACAACACATCCTTAACCTCACCTGTGAGGACACCACCTTGAATTGCAGCACCTACGGCAACAACCTCATCTGGGTTTACCGAACGGTTAGGAGCCTTGCCGAAGAACTCCTCAACAACCTTTTGGATCGCTGGAATACGTGTAGAACCTCCAACCAAGATAACCTCGTCAATCTGGCTAGCCGACAATCCTGCATCACGAAGTGCAACCTTACAAGGCTCGATAGTCTTGCGAACTAGGTGGTCACACAACTGCTCGAACTTAGCGCGTGTAAGTGTCATCACCAAGTGCTGAGGGATGCCATCAACAGGCATGATATATGGCAAGTTGATCTCTGTAGTTGTTGTTGATGACAACTCGATCTTAGCCTTCTCGCCAGCCTCCTTCAAACGCTGAAGAGCCATAGGATCTTTACGTAGGTCGATGCGGTGTTCAGCCAAGAAGATCTCAGCCATGTAGTCGATCAAGACGTGGTCGAAGTCATCACCTCCTAGGTGAGTATCTCCATTTGTTGACTTAACCTCGAATACGCCATCACCCAACTCTAGGATTGAGATATCGAAAGTACCTCCTCCAAGGTCGTAGACTGCGATCTTAGCATCTGAATCCTTCTTATCAAGACCGTAAGCCAAAGCTGCTGCTGTCGGCTCGTTGATGATACGGCGAACGTTCAAACCTGCGATCTCTCCAGCCTCCTTAGTAGCCTGACGCTGAGAGTCTGAGAAGTATGCAGGAACTGTGATGACAGCCTCGTTAACCTCCTGACCCAAGTAATCCTCAGCGGTCTTTTTCATCTTCTGAAGGATGATAGCCGAGATCTCCTGTGGAGTGTACTGGCGTCCGTCGATGTCGACACGAGGTGTGTTGTTGTCGCCACGCACGATTGAGTATGGAGCACGCGCGATGTCGTTACCTACCTTGTCGTAAGCCTCACCCATGAAACGCTTGATCGAGAAGATCGTACGCTTTGGGTTTGTGATAGCCTGACGCTTTGCTGGATCACCCACCTTACGCTCTGAGCCATCTGTGAATGCAACGATTGATGGTGTTGTTCTGTGACCCTCAGCATTTGGAATTACTACGGGCTCGTTACCCTCCATTACCGAAACGCATGAGTTTGTTGTACCTAAGTCGATACCAATAATCTTTCCCATAATTTTTATTTTTTAAGTTTAAATTTTATTTCAATCTTTTCGAGGGTTATATTTACAAATGGTGTACCAAACCAAATTTTCTGCCAACAGCATGCCAAAATGGCAGACTTTGACAAATAACATATTCTGTTGCTTGCCAAAGTCTGCCATAAATTATCATTATTCTCATTGTCACTCTCTTGCCGTCAGTGCCAAGATCGCCTCCTCGCCCTCTGAGCCCAGATCCAACGAATAGTGGTTGACAAAGAGTGCAATATGCGAGTCAATCACCTTGTCGTCAAGCTCTTGCGCATGGCTCTTGATGAAGTCGCGCGACACCGCTGGATTTGCAAAGGCGTACTCTATGCTCTGTCTAAGCAGTGTTTCGAACTGCTCGACAACCTCTGGATCTAGCGACTTTTTGGCAACAATACCACCCAGAGGCAGAGGTAGTTGCATCCTCTCCTCCCACAATATGCCAAGGTCGGCAACAAGCTCCAAGTTGCGACTTTCGTAGACAAAACGCCCCTCGTGAATCAACACTCCGCCATCGAAATCGCCACGCTCCACTGCCTCCGCAATCTCGCTAAAGAGCATTGGTGTTCGCCCCTTGATCTCTGGAAATAGCTTGATTGTTAGTGCGTTTGCTGTGGTGTGAATCCCTGGTGTCGCAATGTGTTGCAGTGGAGTAGTCTCCCCTTTTCGTCTAACTAGTAGAGGACCATTTCCGCGACCAAGTGCCGCACCGCTCCCCATTAATATATGGGTATCCTCAATCTCGGGAAGTATCGCGCAGCTGATCTTCGAGAAGTCAGCCTCGCCTTTGAGTGCGCGAGAGTTTAGCTCCTCGATATCGTGATACTCAACATCTAGGTCAAAACCGCGCGTGTCGATGCGCTTGTTGATGATGGCATCGAACATAAAAGTATCGTTGGGGCAGGGGGAAATATATAGTTTCATCGTCTGTATATCTTTAATAATTCGGTAGTTAGCGACTGCAAAGCTCCATCAATATTCCACTTAGCAAACGGATCTCCAACGCGATTTGATATGGCGCGGATCTCTGAAAACTCTACATTATGAGCTATGCAGTGGGCAAAGAATGGTGCTCCCTCCATATTTTCAATATCGCAAAAACTACTTGATTGCGAGCTGTTTACGCTGTTGGACTTCACTTGGCGAAGCGATGACAAACGCGTTGGGTTTTTATACACAACGGAAAAGCGTTCGGGTAGCTCCTCAATCACCTCCTCTGCAACCTCAACACACTCTGCAACGCCCACGTTATCAAGGTTGTAGCTCCCAGCAATACCAACTAAAATATATCTTTTGGTTGCTCCGTGCTCAGCTATAAGTTGCGAAATCGCCACGCCACACTCCGCCATGCCGACACCACAAATCGCGATCTCAGCAGTGGGTGCTACGGCTCTGAATGGTGCCGCCTCCAGCTCTGTTGGAAAGATAAAAATCATAGGTTTGAATCTATCTGTTCATGAAACTCTCGATCTCCGCGATGCTCTTGGGGATGGGGTTCTCCGCACCAATTTCGCGACACCCCTCAGCGGTGATGGCGAGATCATCCTCAATGCGAATACCGCCAAAGTCGCGCAACGTGTTGATTAAGTCATAGTTAACTGTCGAGGTGTATAGCCCCTCGCGCAGAGATTGATCTATGAGAGCACCGATAAAATATACTCCAGGCTCGTTGGTTATAACCGAACCCTCACGAAGTTGCCAATATTTTCGACACACACCTGTTTTGGTTTCGCGCGCGAGATCCTCATATTTGGCATAGTCGAAACTTCGCTCTCCAAACGCCTCGCAGTCGTGAACATCCATGCCCAAGGAGTGCCCAACGCCGTGAGGCATAAATAGTTTTATCGCCTCGCTAGCCTCGATCTCCTCTAGTGAACCCCTCACCAGTCCAATATCTCTCAGCCCCTCAGCGAGTTTCATTGTTGCTGAACGGTGAAGATCCGAGTATAACATCCCTGCGTGCGCGATCTCTCGTACATGATAATGCGCCTCCAAAACCGTGTTGTAAATATCGCGCTGAATGGGCGAAAAACTACCACTCACAGGGTATGTTCGCGTGTGATCTGAGCAGTAGCCTGCGAGATTCTCAGCCCCTGCATCACACAAAACAAGGCGTCCATCCGTCAACACACCATCCTGAGATGTGTTGTGTAGGATCTCACCGTGTTGAGTGTAAATCGTTGGAAATGAGACACCTCCGCCTTGACTCTGCGCAATACCTGCCAACACTCCCGAGACCTCGCGCTCTGTTACCCCTGCGCGTGTCATTCGCATTGCTGTGGTGTGCATCAGGAGACCTATCGTGTAGGCATCCTCTAGCTCCGCAATCTCCTCACCACTTTTCACTTCGCGAAGAAGTGACATTGCGAAGATCAGCTCAGCCGAAAAGTATCGATCTAACTCTTTGGGGTGAATACCCAGTAAATCAGATAGTTGCAACTTTGTCTCTCCGCGATATGGCGGAAGAATATGTATCGCGCGCCCCGAACTCTGAGCCTCAGCAACATATCTATATAGCTCCGATGTTGAGGCTGTTTTTGTCACCCCAACAGCCGATGCCATCTCGCTGAGCGATGGCAGATCCCCCGTCCAGATCATATCCGTGAGCGTTGGATTATCACCAAAGAGGCGATCCTCGCCCGAATCGCAATCCAAAACTCCGACCAACGATGGCTCATTGATGCCAAAGAGGTATCGAAACGAGCTATCCTGCCTGAAGTAGTAGGGGTTGTTGGGGTATGAGTTTGGAGCGTGGAGGTTCGCAGGGATGAGGATCACCCCATCACCAACCATCTGACGCAGTTTCGCGCGTCTAACTACGTATGTATCAGCTCCAAAAAGTCCCATTATATTCCATTTATATCTCGCTTAGAGATTGCGGGTCAAGCCCGCAATGACACGCGGAGTATTTTTTAATTTGCAACCTCTGAGGCGTCGACCATCTTGTAGAGTTTGTCGCCACGGCGGACAATCTTCGATGTCTTAACCGAACACTTAACACCCTGAGGCACAGAGTCAACCTGCTTGTCATCGACTAAGACACTCTCAACTATATGCTCCACGACACCTGTGGTCTCGCCAAAGAACATCGCCTCATCGCCAACGTTGAGTGGTGATGCCTCGATGAGAATCTCCGCAACAGATATTTTGCTGAAAAAGTTGGTCACCTTGCCGATATAGACTTTGCGCTGTGTAGCTGAAGAGCCGTGCGAATTGGTCTGCTCCGCAATGGGTTTACCTGCGTAGTAGCCACCCCAAAAGCCTCTGTTAAAGACTGTTAAGAGTCGCTCTTTAAGCCCCTCAGCAAACTCCGCGTTGTACTCGCCAGCCTCCATAGCTTTGAGTGCGGCATCGTAGCTCTCCACCACGCGCTTGACATATTCGCCACCGCGCGCGCGTCCCTCTATTTTCAAAACCCTAACTCCAGCACCGATAAATTTATCAAGGAAGTCGATGGTACAGAGATCTTTAGGCGACAGAATATATTGACCATCAGTATCTAACACCTCGCCTGTCTGCTTGTCGGTGATGGTATATTGACGGCGGCAAATTTGGCGACAAGCACCCCTATTTGCGGAGTGGTTGCACTCGTGCAGGCTGAGGTAACATTTTCCAGAGATTGACATGCAGAGTGCTCCGTGTGCGAACATCTCGATCTCGATAAGCTCGCCACGTGGACCTCTGATATCGCGCGCCACAATCTCCTTGTGGATCTCAGCCACCTGCTCCAGAGACAGCTCACGCGCCAGAACCACAACATCTGCCCACTGTGCAAAAAACGCCACAGCGTCAATATTTGAGATGTTGCTCTGTGTCGAGATATGAACATCGACCCCCACGCTGCGAGCATACAAAATTGCAGCAAAATCCGTTGCGATAATTGCATCTATCCCCTCGACTTTCGCGCGGTCGATAATCATCTTCATGGTCTCGATCTCACCCCCATAGATTGCGATATTGACTGTTAGATAGGTCTTTACGCCACTCTCTTTGCAAATCGCAACGATCTTTGCTAGGTCGTCCAACGTGAAATTTGCTGCCGACTTCGCGCGCATGTTGAGCTGCTCAACACCAAAATATATGGAGTCTGCCCCTGCTCCGATAGCCGCCATAAGCGACTCATAAGAGCCTACAGGAGCCATGATTTCGATCTCTTCTCTTCTCATTAAAATATGTGTAAATTTATTTCTTGCGGTTCATGAGCCCTCGCGCGAAGTCACTGATAGCCTCCAAGCGGTCGGGTGCAACATCCAATGTCGTGAGGATATAAAGTGCCCTCTCGAACTTCGTATTGATCTGCTGTTGAGTGATATGCTCAATGTCGAGTGCATCGTAGATAGCCTTAACAGCCGCGATCTTCTCACCATCCGTGAGCTTCGGATTGCGATATATCGTTCTGAGCCCCTCGCGTTGCTCCTCGCTTGCGCGACTCATTGCCGAGATCATCAAGAAGGTCTGCTTTCCCTCCAAGATATCCCCTCCAATCGCCTTGCCCAGCTGCTCATCACCATACGAGTCAAGAAGGTCATCCTGAAGCTGAAATGCCAATCCCAACTCCGTGGCGAACTTATCCAACTTAGTGCACTGTTGCTCTGATGCACCTCCAAGTATTGCTCCGATGACCGTTGCGCCTCCCAACAAAACCGATGTCTTAAGCTCAATCATACGCATATACTCCACCACGGTGACCTTCTGCCTGCTCTCGAAATCCATGTCATATTGCTGACCCTCGCACACCTCCACAGCAAAGCGATTGAACCTCTCCAAGACACGAGGCAGATACTTGGGATCTACACCGCTGAGTAGTTTATATGCCCATATCATCATCACATCACCCGACAGAATAGCTACATTCTCGCCCCACTTAGCGTGCACCGTAGGTTTCGAACGTCGCATAGGCGCGTTGTCCATGATGTCGTCATGCAGGAGCGTGAAGTTGTGGAACACCTCCACAGCCGTTGCGGCAGGGAGTGCGTGTGTTGTCGAGTCGCTGAAGATACCGCACGCCAACATCGTCAACATCGGACGTAGTCGCTTGCCTCCACTCGCAAGTGTGTAGCGCAGTGGTGCATATAATCTCTCGGGCTCGTGCGGAAAGTCGAGCTGCGCAATGTAACTCTCCACTTGCGAGAGTAGGATATCGTTGTTATTCATCTTCAATAGGGCTTTGTTGTTACTAATATATTTTTAACGCTTGATGCGAGAGTATACCTCCGACATCTTCGCGGCGATCTGCTCTGTGCATAGGTTGCCGATGCTACCCTCATGCGTATGGTTGACGCTCTTTGTGGGTTTGTACTCACCGTGCTGAACCTGCATGCCGACAGTCTTATACGCCTCGCGGAACGGAACGCTCGACATCGCCAAGCGGTTAACATCCTCAACAGTAAAGAGATAGTCGTAGCGTGTATCCTCCAAGATAGAGTCCTTGATGCGGATATGTTGCAACATGAAGTCGCACATAACAAGCGAACGTCTCAACTCCTCAGTGGCTGGGAACAAGATATCTTTGAGCAGCTGCAAATCGCGGTGGTAGCCCAACGGAAGATTTGTCGTCATCATCGAGATCTCGTTTGGCAACGCTTGAAGTCGGTTGCAACGACCTCGCATCAACTCAAAGACATCGGGATTTTTCTTGTGAGGCATGATGCTCGACCCCGTAGTGTACTCATCGGGGAAGCTGATAAATCCAAAGTTCTGGCTGTTGAAGAGGCAAGCATCCATTGCGAATTTAGCAACCGTCGAGGCGATAGCTGCCATGGCGTATGCTGTTGCTCTCTCGCTCTTTCCGCGACTCATCTGCGCCGCAACAACGTTGAAGTGCATGGTCTCGAAGCCCAACAACTCCGTGGTCATCGTGCGGTTCAATGGGAACGAAGATCCATAACCTGCCGCAGAGCCTAGAGGGTTCTGATCCACAGTCTCGAAGGCTGCCGACAATAGACGCATATCATCAACCAAGCTCTCCGCATATGCTCCAAACCACAATCCAAACGATGATGGCATAGCGACCTGAAGATGGGTATATCCTGGCATCAAGGTCTCCTTGTGCTCCTCGCTGAGGAGTTGCAGACGCTTGAAAAGTGCCAACGTATCATCGGCAATGGCGCGGATCTCATCACGCAAGAATAGCTTCAAGTCGACCAAGACCTGATCGTTGCGCGAGCGTCCTGAGTGGATCTTCTTACCCACCTCGCCCAAGCGACGCGTCAACATCATCTCCACCTCGGAGTGGATATCCTCGACACCCTCCTCGATCTCGAAATCTCCTGCCAAGATCTCGTTATATATATTTTTTAGCTCCGCAGTGAGCACCGCCAACTCATCACTCGTCAAGAGCCCAATGCTCTCCAACATAGTGATATGAGCGATAGAACCCTCCACATCGTAGCGCGCAAGACGCATATCTAGTTCGCGATCACGACCTACGGTATACTCCTCGATCATTGCATTTGGCTCAAAATCTTTACTCCAAAGTTTCATAGTAGCTTGATAGTTTTTGTATATACTCTTTATATAATTCTACGCCTCGCTCCAACTCGCTGACAAGCACAAACTCATCCGCGGTGTGTGAGCGCGACGACTCTCCAATACCCATCTTCAGCGATGGATAGCTCATTAGAGCCATGTCCGAAGTGGTGGGCGAAACATAAGGCTCTGCCCCCAACTCCACTGCCGCCCTTAGTAGTGGGTGCTCCTCGCTGAGTGCCGAGGCTTTGATTCTCGTGGAACGTGGCGCGATCTCCGCCTCCACGACACCCCTCAAAATCTCAACCGTCTCCTCGTTGGTGTAGGCATCCGTGGTGCGAATGTCGACAACATATTTGCACTTGTCGGGCACTACGTTGTGTTGCGTGCCACACTCGATCATCGTGGTGGTCATGCGAATATCCCCCAACAGTGATGACTTCTTCTCAAATTGGTAGCTCCTCAACTTCGCGATATCGTCCACCGCCTTGTAGAGCGCGTTTTCACCCTCATCGCGTGCAGCGTGTCCGCTACGTCCATGAGCCACGCAGTCCAGAACAACCAGCCCTCTCTCACCAATGGCGGCATTCATACCCGTAGGCTCACCAACAAGAGCCATATCCACACACTTCAACTGCTCCGTGAGCGAGCGAATACCACCCTCACCCATAACCTCCTCCTCGGCTGTGATAGCCAGCAAAAGGTTGATGTTGAGAGGCGTGCTGCGGTGGTGAACAAAGGCGTTCATCAACCCAACAACCGATGACCCAGCGTCATTACTTCCCAAGCCGTAGAGGGTGTCGCCCTCCACAGTTGGCGCAAATGGATCGCGCGTGTAGCTTGCCGATGGTTTCACCGTGTCGTGGTGGGAGTTCATCAGCAGCGTTGGGCGTTTGGCAGGGTCAAAACCATCGCTATATGCCAAGATGTTGTTGTCATAGCGAGTTGTCTCCACGCCACGACTCTGCAACCACGACTCAATAATCGAGGCTGTGGCATCCTCCGCGCGCGAAGTCGAAGGGGTCGAGATTAGCTCTTTGAGCAGATTTAAAGGCATAGCTTTTTTGTTTTATGCTGTGATCTCCGTGCCGCTCTGAGCCAAGAGATCCTCCGAATGTTTGATGGTCACCTTGCTGACACCCTTGCTGATAGCCTTCAAAGCTCCGTCAATCTTGGGGATCATGCCTGTGTGGATCACACCCTCAGCCTTTAGCGAGGCGAAGTTCTCCGATGTGATGCTCTCAATAACGCTCGTCTCGTCCTCAATGTCGCGAAGTACACCCTTCTTCTCGAAACAGAAGATCAACTCCGTAGGTGCAACCCTCGATGCCGCCAAAGCAACCGATGAGGCGATAGTGTCGGCATTGCAGTTGAGAAGTGTTCCCTCGCCATTGTGCGTAATTGCACAGTATACAGGGGTGATGCCTCCATCTAACAACACCTTGATTAGATGGTCGTTAACATTCGCAGGGTCGATATCTCCAACAAATCCAAAATCTATTGGGTTGGCTGGACGCTTTGTAGCCTTGATGGCGTTACCATCCGCACCCGACAATCCAATGGCGTTGCAATCATGCTTCTGGAGCGTCGCCACAACATCCTTGTTGATGAGTCCTGCGTAGGTCATAACCACAATATCCAACATCGCTTTGTCGGTGACTCTGCGACCCTCGATCATCGTGGTCTCCACCTCCATCTGCTTCGCTAGACGCGTTGCGATCTTACCACCTCCGTGCACCAAGATCTTCTTACCCTCCAACTTAGCGAATGCCTCCATAAAGGGTGCAAACGCCTCGGGAGAGTCGATGACGTTACCGCCAATCTTTACAACTGTGATCTTCTCCATTACTTCAAACCCTCCAAAATTCTCTTGATAACAACCTGTGCCGAGATCTCGCGATTTGCCGCCTCGGGGATCACCAACGACCTCTCCGATTCAATAACGCCATCTGTAACGATCATATTGCGACGAACTGGCAAGCAGTGCATGAAGTGAGCATTGTTTGTGAGAGCCATCTTCTCCTCATCGACAGTCCACGAGCGGTCGCGACTCAACACCTTGCCGTAGTTGGGGTCTTGATATGCCGCCCAACCCTTGGCGTAGATGAAGTCAGCACCCTCGAACGCCTTGCGCTGGTCGTACTCAATGCGCGCGCCCTTGGTGAACTTCTCGTCCAACTCGTAACCCTCGGGGTGAGTGATGACAAAGTCGTAATCCGCAGCGCACATCCATTCAGCAAATGAGTTAGGCACAGCCTGAGGCAGTGCGTTGGGATGTGGTGCCCACGTAAGGACAACCTTTGGACGCTCCGTGGTCTTGTGCTCCTCGATGGTGATGAGGTCGGCAAAGCTCTGAAGTGGGTGACCCGTAGCCGCCTCCATGCTGAATACTGGACGTCCCGAGTATTTGATAAACTGCTCAACAACCCTCTCCGAGTAGTCATCCTCCTTGTTCTCGAACTTAGCGAATGATCTCACGCCGATGATGTCGCAGTATGAACCCATCACAGGAATCGCCTCCAAGAGGTGCTCCGCCTTGTCGCCATCCATCACAACACCGCGCTCCGTCTCCAACTTCCAAGCCCCTTGGTTGACATCCAAAACCATGACATTCATGCCAAGGTTCATCGCCGCCTTCTGGGTGCTGAGACGTGTACGTAGGCTAGAGTTGAAGAATACCAACATTAGGGTCTTATTCTCGCCCAACTCTTTGTATGCAAATCTGTTAGCCTTGACCTCCAAAGCCTCCTTAACAGCTGCTTTCAAGTCGCCAATATCGGCTACACATGTAAATTTTTTCATCTTATTTGAAGTTTTTAAGGGTATCTTTAAACTCTGCAAGGAAGTGGTCTGCCTCCTCGATTGTCAAGGTCAAGGCTGGCAATAGACGAACCGTAGAGACCCCTGCGCCACCTGTGAAGATCCTCTTCTCGAACAACAATTTCTTGCGGAACTCCGATGCCGAACCCTCAATCTCGATGCCGATCATAAGTCCACGACCGCGCACCTCCTTGATCTCCTCGATCTTATTCAACTCCTCGACCAGGTAGGCTCCGACCTTAGCCGCGTTGGCAACAAGGCTCTCGCTCTGCATAACCTCCAACACCGCAATCGCTGCTGCACATGCCAAGTGGTTACCTCCAAATGTTGTTCCCAACATACCATATGTCGCCTCGAAATCGGGCGAGATCAAGACTCCTCCGATTGGGAAACCATTACCCATACCCTTAGCCATCGTCACAAGGTCAGCCTTGATGCCCGACGCCTGGTGAGCGAAGAAGTCACCCGTACGTCCATATCCCGACTGAATCTCATCCAAGATCAACGACACTCCGTAGCTTGTTGTTAGCTCGCGCAACCTCTGCAAGAACTCATTCGATGGAACTTGAATACCTGCGACACCCTGAATACCCTCGATGAGCACAGCGCAGAACTCTCCGCTCTTCAACTTAGTCTCAACAGCCTCCACATCGCCAAGATCTACAAACTCCACGTTTGTAGTGCGGTTGAATGGTGAGTTGATCTTTGGGTTGTCCGTAGCCGCCACAGCTCCCGAAGTACGTCCATGGAACGCCTTTTTGAATGCCAACACCTTAGCTTTGTTGTGCTTGAATGACGCCACCTTGATTGCATTCTCGATAGCCTCAGCTCCCGAGTTACACAAGAATAGGTTGTAGTCGTTATATCCCGACACCACGCCCAATAACTCCGCCAAACGCCCCTGCAAAGAGTTCTGCACCGAGTTAGAGTAGAATCCCAACTTCGCAAGCTGCTCCGCTAGGGTTGTGACATAGTGTGGGTGGCAGTGACCAATCGAGATAACTGCGTGACCTCCATAGAGATCGAGATATTTTGTACCCTCCGTGTCGTAGACATAGTTGCCCTCACCTTTGACTGGCTCAACACTGTAGAGGGGGTATACATCAAATAGTTTCATAACTGTTTTATACTTTATATATTATTGAGCCAAAGGGGGGATAGCGCATTTCGCACTACCACCCCTTAAACTTAATACTTTATTCTTGGCGTTTTCGCCAATAGGAACGAAGAAAATCTCGCACCTGCAAGAATGTTGATAAGTGGATGAAATTTTAAAGATGGCATAGTGGACTCCGAAGGAGCATACATTAGTATGTGACTGAGGAGGAGACTATGGTATCTTTGAAATTTCGCCGCTTTGCAACATTCTTAATTAAAAGCCTGATGGTTTAAGACGAACACCACAACCCTCGTCTAGCCCAAACATCAAGTTCATGTTCTGAACCGCCTGACCCGATGCTCCCTTCAACAAGTTGTCGATGATGCTCACAACATGCAACTTCTTGCCATGCTTCTGAGCATATACAATACCCTTGTTGGTATTGACAACCTGCTTCAAGTCGGGGTACTTCGATGCCACGTGCGTAAACTCCGCGCTAGCGTAGAAATCCGCGAACAACGCTGTAGCCTCCTCTTGAGTCAAATCAGAATTGAGGTACATGCTCACAAAGATACCTCTTGCGAAGTCGCCACGCATAGGGACAAAGTTAACATCGTAGTCGAAACCCTCCTGCATAGATTTGAATGTGCGTCCAATCTCGATCAGGTGCTGGTGCTCAAAGCTCTTATATACTGAGATGTTGTCGCTTCTCCAGCTGAAGTGTGTCGTTGCTGCGGGCTTAACACCTGCTCCCGTAGAGCCTGTGAGTGCCGTGATGTGGATCTCATCCGTAACCAATCCCTTAGCCACCAAAGGCAACACTGTGAGCTGAATAGCGGTAGCGAAACATCCAGGGTTTGCAACCTTGTTAGCGGTCTTGATTCTCTCGCGGTTGATCTCGGGAAGTCCATAGACAAAGCCATCGCTCTCGTCGCGGAAATCCTGCGCCAAGTCGATAATCTTAACCCTCTCAGAAACTACATTCTCGCTGAGGAACTGGCGACTCTGACCATGTGCCGAACACAAGAACAGAGCGTCAATACTCTCGAAATCATACGTTTCGCTGAACTTCAAATCCGTGTCGCCAATGAGTCCGCCATGCACTGAGCTAACCTCGTTACCTGCGTTGCTCGTTGAGTGAACATAGACGATCTCCACCTCGGGATGGTTGATAAGGATTCTCAACAACTCACCTGCGGTATATCCTGCACCGCCAATAACTCCTACCTTTATCACTACTCGTTGCGTTTTTGAACGTTATAGAAAATCTTCATCTGGTTACCCAAGATCTTAGTGAAGCCCTTAACGTCATCCGCGCTCCAAGCCTTGTTGATCTCACCATACTCACCGAAGTCGGTCTTCATCAAGTCAAATGTTGAGTCAACACCAACAAGTGTGTAGCTTAGTGGACGCAGCATGATCTCGACAGTTCCGTCAACATTCTCCTGCGAGTGCTCCAAGAACTTCTCGATATCGCGCATCACTGGCTCCAAGTACTGAGCCTCGTGCAAGAACATTCCGTACCAAGTCGAAAGTTGCTCCTTCCAGTACAACTGCCACTTTGTGAGTGTGTGCTTCTCCAACATCTTGTGCGCTGCGATGATGACGATAGGTGCCGCAGCTTCGAAACCTACTCGACCCTTGATACCGATGATAGTATCTCCGATGTGCATGTCGCGACCAATACCATATTTAGAGCAGATAGCCTCCAACTCCACGATAGCATCAACCTTGTTTGAGTACTCCTTGCCATTGACAGCAGCGATCTCACCCTTCTTGAATGTGATCTTGAGTGACTCCTCACCCTCGGCAGTCACCTGACTTGGGTATGCGCTCTCAGGCAATGTCTGCTCCGAGTGCAAAGTCTCCTTACCGCCGATTGATGTTCCCCAAAGACCCTTGTTGATTGAGTACTCCATCTTGGTGAAGTCGGCAACATATCCATGCTCCTTAAGGTAGTTGATCTCATACTCACGAGTCAAGACCATATCACGTGTAGGGGTGATGATCTCGATGTTTGGAGCGAGGATCTCGAATGTCAAGTCGAAACGAACCTGATCGTTTCCTGCACCTGTTGAGCCGTGAGCTACCGCCTCAGCCTCGATCTGCTTAGCATACTCGATAATAGCAATAGCCTGGAAAATACGCTCCGAAGAGACAGAGATAGGGTAAGTTCCGTTACGAAGAACATTACCAAAGACCATGTAACGGATACTACGGTTGTAGTACTCCTGCGTGACATCCAATGTTGCGTGAGATGTAGCACCCAAAGCCAATGCACGCTCCTCAATACGCGCCAACTCCTCAGCACCGAAACCGCCAGTGTTAGCTACCGCAGTGTGAACCTCGTAGCCACAATCTTCGCTCAAATATTTCACGCAGAAGGATGTATCCAAACCTCCGCTAAAAGCCAAAAGAACCTTTTTCTTTCCCATTTTATCTACTATTTTAGTTTAAATATTTTTTGAATTTTATTTTTTAGCAACATCATGTATGGTGCTACTCTTGTTTTCTCGTCATCTTTGTGTTTTCCCTCCTTGGCTGGGTCGTACAACATACCTGTACACAAACACATGCGGCGGTTGTTGCGCTGCAAAACATCGTAGTTCTTGCAACCCTCACAACCCTTCCAGTACTCCTCGTCGTCGGTCAACTCCGAGAAAGTGACAGGAATATAACCCAAGTTGGAGTTGAGCTTCATCACGGGCAGCGATGTCGTGATGCTGAAGATCTTAGCCGTTGGGAAACGCTTGCGCGCCAACTCGAAAGTCTTAGCCTTGATCTTAGCCGCCAACCCCAAGTGTCTAAACTCAGGATCTACGATAAGTCCCGAGGTCGCTACATAGTCGCCATGTCCCCACGTCTCAATATAACTAAATCCAATAAGTCGATCTGTGCAGTAGGCTACGACCGCCTTGCCTGCCTCCATCTTCTCCGCGATATACTCTGGCGAACGCTTCGCGATGCCTGTTCCGCGCTGAAGTGCCGACTCGTAGATTAGTTTGCAGATCAGCTCTGCCTGTTTCGCATCATCTGCCCCAGCATACCTAACGGTGATGTGTTTGTTAATATCAATATCCACTCTCTTAGAAAATATTATGTGTGTATAGTTTCAAGAAACTATTTTGGTTTATTTATTTGTTCTGTAGACCTTGATGATCCCCTTGATTCTCAAAATCGAGTGGATGACCGTATCTACCGCTCCTGTCCCTGGAACCTCTACTGTGACGCTACCCGAGGCTGTGCCATCTCCGCGCGGAATGAAATTTATAGCGCGAATGTTCAACTTCAACTCCCGACTCAGCACCTCCGTGATCTGGTTGGTGATACCTGAGGTATCCTTCGCAACGATGGCGATGTTGACCAAAAAAGCTCCGCCAACCGTCTTGCGCCACTTTGCATCCATCACCCTATATGGGTACTGCTTGCGAAGTCTTGCGGCGTTGGGGCAATCCATGCGGTGGATGGTGATGCCCTGCGCAATGGTGATAAAACCAAAAACATCGTCGCCATTGATCGGGTTGCAACACTTTGCCAACTTATACTCCATGTTGGTGAGTCCACCATCAATGATGAGTGCATCCTCGCTCTGGGGTGGTGAGGTGGCGTGAACCCTCTCCGTCTTATTCTTGATCTTCGTTCGCTCCGCCTCGGCTGCCGCTGCGCGTCGCTCCTCGTCAAACTCTCCCGATATAAACTTAATCAGTAGCTCCTTGATCGACATCACGTCAACTCGCTGTGTCGCCACCATCTCGTAAAACTCCGTTCCAGTCTTTAGCTTGAAGTACTTACACAAAAAGACCACAGCGTCATCTATTGAGATTGTCAACTTCCAGTTCTTTATCTTTCGCTCTAGCTCCTCGCGCCCAATCTTCGCACTCTTAGCCTCCTCCTCTCTGAGGTAGCTCTTTATTCGGTTGCGCGCCTTGGTCGTTACCGCAATGTTGAGCCAATCAGCCTTGGGCGTCTGGTTCTTCTGCGTCTGAATCTCCACAACATCGCCACTCTTAAGTGGCTCGCGTATCGAGACTGCGCGGCTGTTGACCCTACCGCCCACACATGTCGCTCCGATGTTGGAGTGGATGTCAAAGGCAAAGTCGAGAAGCGTCGCCCCCTTGCGCAACTTGCGAATATCTCCGTTGGGGGTAAAGACAAATATCTCACTCGATGTCGGTTTGGCGTCAAAGCGATCCGCTATCGACTCCGTGGTATCCTCCATCAACTCTCTGAGTCGACTCAGCCACACCTCCGAACCTGCATCATCCTGCTTAAGCCCCTTATATCTCCAGTGCGCCGCAATACCCATCTCCGCGATGCTATCCATGCGCTCCGTTCTAATCTGTATCTCGACCCAGCGTCCATCTCCTGCCGCCACCGTGGTGTGCAACGACTCATAACCGTTCGACTTGGGGATGGTGATCCAATCCTTGAGCCTCTCCGTGTTGGGAATATAGACATCACTCACTATCGAGTAGGCACTCCAGCAAAGTCGCTTCTCATCCTCGGGCGGAGAGTCTATGATGATTCTAATTGCGAAGATATCATAGATGTCCTCAAATGGGATCTTGTGGTTCTTTATCTTGTTCCAGATCGAGAATATCGACTTGGTGCGACTCTTGATATGGTACTTTATATCTGTGGTGTCGAGACGCGCGGTGAGCGGCTCAACGAACTTGCGAATAAACTCCAACCTCTCAGCCTCGCCATCGCGCAACTTTGTGACAATCTCATTGAATGACTCAGGGTCGAGGTATTGGAGAGCCAAATCCTCCAACTCCGACTTGATACGGTAGAGACCCAACTTATGGGCAATCTGCGCATAGAGGTTGAGACTCTCCCAACTCTTCTTCTGCCTCTTCGCCTCGGGGAAGGTGTGCAGACAGCGCATAACCTCCAACCTATCCGCCAATTTAATGAGTATGACACGCGGATCTGCCGAGTAGCTGATGATAAGCTCACGGAAGTTTGCCGCCTGATCGTTTTCGGTTTTGAGCTTAATCTCCGAGATGTTGCTCAACCCCATGGCGATGCCCAAGACCTCTTCTCCAAAGGTTTTGCGTATTTCGTCGCTCAAAGCCAGAAGGTTCTCTTGATCCTCCTCCTTGTTTGCGAGACGTATGGTATCATGGATAATTGTTGCGAGCGTAGAGTTGCGCCCTAAACCGACCTCAGATATCGCTATCTCAGCCACGCCCACAGCGTGGCAAAGCATTGGATTGCCATCATAACGAGAGAGACCCGACAGTCGCTCGGCGGCAAATTCCAACGCTTTATCAACGAGTGCTTGGCTTTCCTTAGAGAAGTTCTCAGCCACTATGCAACGTAGATTATCGTAACGTTTGAGTGTCATAATGGGTCAAAAGTACTCATTTTTTTTTAGATAATACTACATTTCTCATTTTTTTACTACATTTGGGAAATATTTAATCTTTTTATCGAGAATTTTAAAATATGAAGCTATACATTCCAACAATTGGTGAGGAGGTCGCCAACTCAATATCGCATGGCGTTATGTCATTTATTATCTTGACGTTGTTGCCTTTTGCTGCGGTGTGGTCATTTCTGCAAGGGGGTGCAGTGGCGACAGCGGCGGTGTCGGTATATGTAATCTCGATTTTTTTGATGATGCTCATCTCGACCCTCTACCACTCCATGTCGCCACAATCGCGACATAAGGAGGTGTTCCATATCCTCGACCACATATTTATATATGTCGCCATCGCAGGGTCGTACACCCCTGTCGCACTGTTGGTAATTCAGGGGTGGCAAGGGACGTTGATTGTCATACTCCAGTGGCTCATGGTGATATTCGGAATCTTCTACAAATCGCTATCCCGAAAGTCGATACCTGCTGTGAGCCTGACCATATATCTGGTGATGGGGTGGACAATAGTGATATTTCTACCTCTCTTTATTCGCAACGCCTCGACACCGCTCTTGTCGCTCATTGCATTGGGAGGGGTTTTCTATACCCTTGGGGCGTGGTTCTATGCTCGAAAAGGGTTTCGATACCACCACCTTGTGTGGCACCTGCTCATAAATTTAGCCGTGGTGGCACACTTCATAGCGATAATTTTTTACATGTATTAGAAATAGATATAATGAGAGTTAATGTTGAGGAGCGTGCAGCACAGGCACGTGCATATTTTACACAAGGGTACAACTGCTCGCAATCTGTCGTCTTGACATTTAGCGACATCATGGAGATCGACCCCGAAATTTTAGCCACATTGTCGGCATCGTTTGGTGGCGGAATGGGGCGTCTGCGCGAAGTGTGTGGCGCAGTGAGCGGAATGGCTTTCGTAGCAAGCAAACTAGCCCCATGCCCATCCCCAACAGACCGCGCAGCCAAAAGCGCAAACTACTCACTTGTGCAAGAGCTAGCCGAGGAGTTTCGTCGTGAGAATAGGTATATCGTATGTCGCGAACTGCTCGGTCTCACCCAACCCAAAGACGAGCCAACGCCGTCAGAGCGCACCCCCGAGTACTACAAAAAACGCCCCTGCGCGGAGTTGGTCGCCCAAGCAGCCACAATTGTCGCTACAAAGATAAACGAGTTGGAGTAGCTGGGTACTGCTGGGTACTGCCTGGCGTTAGGGCAGTCCCCAGCAGTCCCCAGCAGTCCTATAATCTCTCGATATAGATGTAGTAAGCTCCGAATGCTTTGCCTCCCTCGATGAAGTTAGCTTTAAGCATTTGGGTGCCTTTGGGGCAGTTGACCTCGAATGATACCTCTTTCATTTTGGGGGTTATCTTCTGCGTGTAGCTTGTGCCATTTAGGAACAGCTCTGCGCTCTCGGGTTTGATCGAGGTGTACTTAAACCAGTTTTTGGGGTTCTCGGTAGGAATGCCATGGATTGTGCCTTGGCACTCGCGTGGCCACCTTGCATACGAAATTTTGTAGCGTCCAGCCTCTGTGAATTTCACAGCATATTCGTTGTTGAGGCTCTTGATTCCTGCAGCTATCTGCTCCGACTCCCACAATCCTGGGGATGTTCCCATCGCGTGCTGAATGGTCAAGGTCGAGACTTTGTGACCCTTGCAACCTGCGTAGATAGGGATAAATTCGCGATACTCCTCCATCTTCTTGGTCTGGGCAATATACTCAGCGTTGGCATCAAGTAGCGACTTCACCATCTCGGGATGCTGAGCTGCGATGTTGTGTTTCTGCTCCTTGTCGGTGCGGATGTTGTAGAGTCTGTCTCCATTGATAAGTCTCCACTCGTCACGCATGAGGCATGAGTTTTTGACATCGAAAGGCTGCTTTGAGTCCTGACGGTGGTGTATAAATACTGTGCGATCTGTCGGCAATTTCGCCTCGCCCTTGATTCCCTTTGTGATGTCGATACCATCGAGTTTCGCAGATGTCGGGATCTTGATGCTACACATATTTGCAAGCGTTGGGATCACATCCACAGATGCCGCCAACCCCTCGCGATCTACACCACCCTTAAGACCACCTTTTGGCCAGCGGATGAAGAACGGAACGCGGTGTCCACCATCGAGAGGCGACTGCTTAGCTCCACTATATCCATTGACCCAGATGTTGTTGTTGAATCCTGCGCCATTGTCGGTGAGGAAGATAACAATAGTATTCTCAACGAGGTTCGCCTTTTCGAGGTAGCGTTCCAACTTTCCGAAGTTCTCATCGAGGTTGGCAATCTGACCATAGAAACCCGATACTCCAGGGACATCTTTCTTGGGTTTGGTCTTTTCGTTGTCGAGATGTTTGTATGGCGCAGAGTACTTCTCAGCCACGTAGTGGGGGCTGTGAGGGGCATTTGTCGCTAGGTAGACGAAGAATGGCTTGTCATCTTTGCGCACGCTCTCGATATACCTCTCCGCCTGCTCAAACCAGACATCCGTGCAGTAGCCTTTGAACTTCGTGGGTTCGTTATTGACAAAATATGTGTCGTCAAAGTATGTGTTGCCCCAGAAGTCCGACAGCTCACCAACACCTCCCGACATATGGCTAACTGAGTGGTCGAATCCGCAATCTGTGGGGCGCATAGGGTAGTTGTCGCCCAAGTGCCACTTGCCAAATAGCGCGGTGTTGTAGCCTCCCGACTGAAAGATATCAGCAATGGTAGGGCTGGTCTTTGAGACAATATCGCGACCCTTGAATGTCGCCCACGCGCCATTGCGAATGGGGTAGCGACCCGTGATGATTGACGAGCGCGTAGGTGTGCTGAGTGGCGTGACATGGAAGTTGGTCATGCGCACGCTCTGAGCATAGAGTTTATCAAGTTCGGGGGTCTTGAGCCAAGGGTTGCCGTGGCAACTCAAACCTCCAATACCCTGATCGTCTGTTAAGACAATGATGACATTTGGACGCTCGTTTGCTGCCATAGCCTGAGGAGCTAGTGACCCTGCCACCGACCCTGCAAATAATAGTTTATAATTCATAATTTACAGCTCTATGATTTTCTTTCCCTTGATGGTGTATGTCCCCTCGACAAATGATGGAGTTGTTGGGAGTGGCTGTCCACCACCGACAGATACCTTGTAAGCTCCAGCGTTGACAACGCGTTGCTTCTGATCCGTAAGAACTGACATCGAGTTGGCATCAATAGTCAACGTCACAGACTTTGACTCATTGGGTCGAAGTGTAACCTTTGTGAAGGCCGCCAAGCGACGCAATGGATCATCAGCACCCCAGCTCTCGCCACCGCTAACATATAGTTGAACAACCTCCTCAGCTGTCATCTTGCCTGTGTTGGTAACAGTCACGGTCACCTCCGCAGAGTCACCACCCTTGATTGTCTTAGGCAAAACGAGATCCGAGTAGTTGAATGTAGTGTATGAGAGTCCGTAGCCGAATGGGTAGAGAGGCATATCCTTCATATATTTATAGGTACGTCCAGCCATATCGTAGGTGTTGTAGTCGGGAAGCTGATCCAAACTCTTGACAAAGGTCATCGGTGTGCGTGCCGAGAACGAGACCTTTCCGAAGATAAGATCACCCAACGCCTCACCTCCAGCTTGACCTGGATACCAAGCGTAGATCAAAGCATCTGCCCACTCCTTGATCTCTGTCATGATGAGAGGAGTTCCCGAAGCAATGACAACAACAAGGCGCGTATCTGTACCCTTTTTCTTGTTCTTGGCGTCAATGTTGATGCGGAGATTCTTCAAATATCTGAGCTGTGCCTCTGGAAGTTGAAGATCCACCATGTCGCCCTTCTCCTGCGAGAGGATGGCATCGGTGATCTCACCCTCCAACATATTTGTCAGACCAACGCAGGCGATGACAACATCACCCTCTGGAGCCTCCCTGACTGTCCAGTCGTTGTAGCCATACTGTGTTGGTGCGACACCAGGGCGATACTGAATCGACATACCCTGAGGCATCGAACCTGTGATACCCTCGTAGAATGTTGTCATCTTGTCGCTCGCTCCGTAGTAGTTGCCGATCAAGGCGTCTGAGCTATTTGCGAATGTTCCAGTGACATAGATGTAGTTAGCTTTGGGTGAGATGGGGAGTGTGTTGTTCTTGTTCTCCAACAGCACCATCGACTTCACAGCTGTCTCATATGCCAAATCTTGGTGCTTGCGAGAGTCCACCAAGTTGAATGGTACATGGTTGTAGGGGTTTGCCTTATCATCATCGAAGAGACCCAGCTTGAAACGCGACACCATAAGACGCTCAACCAACGAGTCCACAGTAGCCTCCTTGACAAGATCCATCTCCACAGCCTTAGCGAGTGCCGACTTGTAGACCCAACCGCAGTTGAGGTTGAGGGTGTTGTTTGCTGCCAAGGCTGCCGCCTCTTGGGTTGTCTTGCAGACTTTGTGGTCGTTGACGAAGTTACCCAACGCACCGCAGTCCGATACAATCCAACCTGTGAAGCCCCACTCCTCTCTCAAGATTCCGCGCAACATTGTTGGGCTACCGCTACACACCTCACCATTTGTTCGGTTGTAAGCACCCATCACGCTCTCGACATCGGCTTTCTGAACCAAATCCTTGAATGCAGGGAGGTAGGTCTCATACATATCTTTCCACTCCACCTTGGCATCATATCCGTGACGCTTAGCCTCGGGACCACTGTGTACAGCGAAGTGTTTTGCGCAAGCTCCTGTCTTGAGGTAGCGACCATCGTCGCCCTGAAGTCCCTTGACAAAGGCGACACCCAAAGAGCCGGTTAGGAAGGGATCCTCTCCGAAGGTCTCCTGACCACGACCCCAACGTGGATCACGATAGATGTTGACGTTGGGCGAGAAGAAGGTGAGACCTGTATACTTGCCATCATTTCCGCGCTGCTTAGCCATGAGGTATAACATGCGCGCCTCATCCGAAATTGCATCGGTCATGCGGTAGATTAGGTCGGTGTCGAATGTCGCTGCCATACCGATACTTTGGGGGAAGATTGTTGATTTTCCCGAACGCGCCACGCCATGCAACGCCTCATTCCACCATCTATAAGCTGGGACATTTAACCTTGGGATTGCCACGGCATCGGTCGCCATCTGTGAGCACTTCTCTTTGAGGGTCATGCGCGAGACAAGATCCGCCGCGCGCTCCTCAGCCGAGAGTGTCGTGTTCTGGTACGGCAATATCTCAGATGCCGTTGTCGTCATCGCGGCACACACAGCAAACGCTGCCAATACCGCACTTTTAAAATTCATTCTGTTCATAGGTTTATTTGGTTGATTTATTTTTTCTCTACAATTTTGGTTATCAACACAGCGTCGCTCTTCATGTGCCATGGGTGTGGGACGTTGGCGAAGATATCCATCTGTGTGGTGGTGCTCTCCTTGGAGTACTCGCCCGTGGTGGTGTTGAACCACTGGAAGCTGATCTTCTTCGCACCCTTCATCACCTTGCCCATCGAGGTTTTGTAGCTCTCCTTAGGCATGTAGAATAGGTATGTATCTTTGTCGTTGGTCATCACGTAGCCACTGTTGTTGAGCTCGGGGATAGGGCGGAACTCATCATACTGATACTTGGTGAAGAAGTCGACCATATGTTTGAAGTAGATCATCTTGGGTAGGTAGCTCGTTGCAGGCTGCTTGTCCCAGTCGTAGATCAGGACATTCCACGAACAGCCCTGCCAGTAGTATGTCGAGTAGCTACCTGCAAAAACGCACAACCAGTTGCGACGCAAGCAGTACTCAGCATTGGTGTAGTTGCCACAGAACACCTCAAAGTCACACTCCTCATATCCGCCATGCTCGATGTTGAATGTCGGCTTGTCGGAGTTCTTGTTGTACCCCTTCAACATATCATCATAGATGCTGCCTCGCCAATTTTGGTGCGACATGAAGTCTACGCTCGACTTATTGCGAACACAAAAACCGAAGTCGTGAACCGTCACCAAGCGTTTGTATGAGTCGAGGCGTTTAACCCTCTCGATGCGCTCCTTGATGTAGTCATCGCCAACGTTGCCATACAAGATCGCCTCCTTGGAGATATCCCAAACAAGGTTCGAAAATGCCTGATAACGCTTGATGACATAGTCGAAATAGATGTTGTCATCCGCCTCGCCATACTTTGGCCATGCGACATTTTTGTTCCACACATATATCATAAGGTGCGAGATGATATCGCGGTCGTTGAGTGCCTCCATCGTGCGGTCGAAGTGTTTGAAGAAGTCGACATTCAACGATGAGTAGTCGGGCTTGGTGTTGCTACCCAAGAATGGGAAGATCGTCTCATCACCACCAACCTCATATTGAGGTCGCTCCTTGAGCTTGGGATCTTTGACCCAGACAACATCGTTGGCATATACATTCATCACCATATGGTTAAAACCGTAGCGACTCACCCCATCGAGAAATCCATCCAACTTGGGAGTTGCCACCTTGTTGTGGTAGTCGAGCGTAAATAAGAAGTCACACTCAAAGCCCACCATAAAGTATGGCGAACCATCCTGCCAATAGAGGTGGCGAGGTTTGTCGGCTTTGCGAATGATAGCTCCACGGCGGTTGTTGTAGCTCTCCTTTGAGATGTTGACCTTTCCGCTACGACCGCTTAGAGCCTTGATGTCGCTCTGGGTCTTGAAGCTCCACGCCCCCGACTCCGACGCGCTGAAACGAATAACCCACTCACTGCCGCCATTATAAAATATAGGTACGTTTTGTGTTGCTCCCGAGGGGCTGGTGAATATCGCTGTCGCCTCGACAATAAAGGGGTTGGTAATCTTACCTCGCGCCTGAAGTGTGATATCAACCACCTCAAAACGCTCCGCCTCGATAGCGGTTCGACTCAATGGTTGGCGTTGGATTGCCGAGTGTGCGACTCCAACGTTTAGAGCCAGCAGTAGCAGAAAAATTATTCGTCTCATCGGTTTAGTAGGTTGTGGTTAATTACTTGACTGTTACAGCTATCGTGTCTTTCATTCCGTCACGTTTGTAGCCGCCAGTCTTGACGCCATTGGCTAGAGGGTGTGCATCATCCCACGAGTAGAGGGTGATTGTCGCCTTGCCTTTTTTGAGACCTTTGATCGTTCCGAACTTGTCGACCGTTGCGATCGTTGGGTCGGATGACTCCCAGATAACACCATTGATTGTTGCATTCGATGGCGATACCGTGTGCTCTACAACTACCGACTTGCCAACTTTGATTGTCGCTGGAGCTGTGCCAATCTTGATGCTCTCTACCTTGACGTAGGCGTTTTTGTCCACCACAGCCTTTAGCTTTTTGTATGCTCTCTGCTGCTCTGCTGTGAGTTGCGCGAGCGGAATTCCCGACATCCACCACTTGTTGAATCCCAAGGTGCGAGGGTTCTCCTTGCCGAACTTCTCGTTTGGATCTAGGCGAAGATCAAAGAAACGTCCCTGCTTGTAGATGTCGTGTGGAGCGTAATATTTGAAATCCTTGGTGTAGGCATATCTGATTTTGTAGAACTCCTCCTCCATGGGTGAGTTGCGGTTATACCACTTATATATGCAGTCGCGTGTTGGTTCGGTTGACTTGCCTGTGATCTGATCCCAGATGCTGATACCGTCAATCTTCTCAGCGTTTGGAATCTCGTTGCCACTCGCCTTGATGATTGTGGGGTAGAGGTCGGTGACATCGACATAACCCTCATACTTCGTCTTTGCAGGGATCTTGCCAGGCATCGAGAAGATCAAAGGCACCTGCTCACCTGCATATGTTGTCTGACCCTTGCCACCTTGGTGGATTGTGCCATCCGTCATGTTGAAGTAGTGCGCCTGACTTCCATTGTCGCCCATCACAACGATAAGTGTGTTCTCGCGAAGTCCCAACGTCTCGATCTTATCCACCACGCGACCGATCATCTTATCCATGTAGCGGATCATGTCGGGTAGGTAGCGGTTGTCGTTGTTTTTCTTCGTCTCCTCGGTTGTCGAGAATGTTCCATCCTTAGAGTCGGGTGTTGGTTTGATCTCGCTGTGGATGAGAGCCATAGGGTAGTAGAGGAAGAAGGGTTTCTCCTTGTTCTTCTCAATGAACTCCAACGCGCGGTAGTTGAAGATGTCGGGACCATAGTATCGACGTCCAGTCTTGGGGTCTATCTCCGTTGTCTTGCGGTAGTCTGTCACTTTGTCATTCACGACAAGATCTGGATTGATATAGCGTTGGTCGGCTGTCACCATGTCGAAACATGCGTAGTCGTCCCATCCAAATGTCGAGATATGCGTTGCTGGCGGATTCTCCTTTGTTCCGCGACTCTGCTTCCACTTGCCATACATTCCCGTGGCGTAGCCGTTGTATTGAAAAACATCGCCAAAGGTGATCTGTGACTCGTGCAACGCTTTTGTCGCTAGGTAGTTACGTCCATTGTTCATACCCGTCATGAGGGCTACACGAGTCGCCTCACTGAGTGCGTGCGCATATGCCTGAGTACACAAAACACCCTGCTCCGCTAGGCGGTCGATGTTGGGTGTCTCGACCTTTTCGCGATCAACGCTTCTGGCATTGCCTGCGAGGCTGATGCTCTCCATGCCGTATGCAGGGAGGTTGAAGTAGCTCACATCATCGAGAAGGATGAATACTACATTTGGCTGCTCTGCCCTCTGTGGCGCAGCGTTGGCAGTGAATGCACTACCCACCACAGCTGACGCCATGGTTATGTTTTTAATAAAGTTCATGGTTGGTTATTTTATTATAGGTTTACTTTACTGAACTTGTTGAGAAGTAGATCTCGCGGTTTGGTGTTACGCGGTTCTCGCCCGTTAGGGTTAGTGGCGCGGTGAGCTTGATGTCGCTCGATGATGCTGCGATGGCAACCTCATACTCGCCAGCCTTGACGTGCCATTTGCCACCCTCCCAGAGTGAGATCAACTCGGGTAGGAATGTGAACTTCACAACCCTCGACTCGCCAGCCTTTAGCTCCAAGCGTTGGAAACCCTTTAGCTGAATCGGCTTGATGTCGATATCTTTAGATATTGGCTTGATGTATAGCTGAACAACCTCAGTACCAGCCATCTCGCCGCTGTTGGTGATGGTCGCCTCCACAGTTACTTCGCCACGTCCGATCTCTGCGGATGGTGTCGACTTGATATCTGAGTAGTCATATTTTGTGTATGAGAGTCCATATCCAAATGGGTAGGCTACATATTGCGCCATCTTCTCCTCGCCATAGTTGTAGCACAACATTGGCGACTTCTCCACCGCTGGATAGCTCACGCACAACTTTGCCGAGGGGTTGACCTTGCCCACCAAGATGTCGGCAATGGCGCGACCGCCCTCCTCGCCCGAATACCATGTGTGCATGATTGCTGCTGCACCGCTGAGGATCTTCTCGCTGAGCACCTGCGCGCGACCTCCGCAGACCACCACGATAACGGGTTTCTGTGTGTCGATTAGCTCCTCAACAAACGCCTCCTGCTCACCTGGTAGGCGGATGCCCTTGCGGTTGCGACCCTCGCCACACAACGCAACATTCTCACCCACAGCTACGATGATGACATCGTTGCTCTTGGCTATGCGCATCGCCTTGTTCCAATCATAGGGGTCTGAGGTGCGAACCAACATAGCGTTGAGGAAGTCGAGCTTGCTCTGTCCCAAGCGAGCATCGCCATTGGTGTTGCCCTTCTGCATGCTGCTCTTTGCCGCGCCATCCCAACTGCAACCGCGCTCATAGGTGATCTTGAAGTTGTCGCCCATAGCCTCCTCAAGACCCTCCTTGATGGTGTAGAGTTTTGGGGCGTTGACATCCACCTCTGCCGCTTGGAAGAATGAGTGGTGCGCCTGATATGTGTAGTCGCCCAATAGTGCCCACACAGAGTTGGCATTTGGACCCAAAAGTGCAACTTTTGGTGATGATGACTTAAGAGGCAAGATGCCGTTGTTCTTCAACAACACAACGCTCTGTGCCGCCAATTCATATGCTAGTTTGCGGAACTTCGGGTCGTCAAGATCCAACTTGTCATCCGAAATATATTGAGGATTTGGATCGAGTAGTCCCAATCTCGCCTTCATCGTAAGGTTGGTCTTAACCGCCTGCTTGAACCTCTCCTCGCTCACCTTACCCTGCTCGATTAGCTCTGGCAACAGCTGAAAACACTCCAAGTCGCACAGCTCCAAATCTGCCCCTGCATTCATCGCCTTGGTTGCTCTCTCGTAGAAGTGGTTGGGGTTGCCTTTGGCGCGCCCCTTGGCTGCTGTGGCGAAGTAGTCGCTGACAATCAAGCCATCGAAACCGAGGTATGTGCGGAGTAGATTCTGCAAGAAGTACTCGTTGGTGATTGCCGTCTCATCCTTGAATGAGTGGTAGCCTGGCATGACAGCCTTGTTGCCCGAGAGTTTGATTCCCACCTCGTGAGGGGTGATAACCTCCTCGATAAGCTCCTTTTCGCTGAGCGTGCTACCGCCTCCATAGCCGAGGTAGTGTTTGGTGCAGGTGGCGATACCTGTGCGTAGATCCTCGCCTTGGAGTCCCGAGATAAAGGCGTGACCCATCGCCGAGGTGAGGTAGCTATCCTCTCCATAGCTCTCCTCCACGCGATTGAAACGCTGTGTGCGAACAATATCGACCATGGGCGAGAGTGCCATCGTAGCACCGCCGCTGCGCATTGATTGACGTGTGTACTCACTCTTAAGCTCTACCAACTCAGGATTCCATGTACACGCCACGCCAATCTGCTGTGGGTATGTCGTAGCTCCAAGCGTTGCGAAGCCTGTGATCGCCTCCTCGTGGAATATCGCAGGTAGCTTGGTGCGTGTCTCCGTGGTCAAGTAGTTTTGTAGTTCCTTGACAAAATTGCGTAGATCCTCTGCTTTGTAGCTCTGTGTTGTGGCGAACTGAGCCACATGTCCTACTCCATGAGGAATATATTTTCGGCATGAGTCGAGTGAGAGTTTTCCGTTGACGGTGAGGAGTTTGGATCTCACACCATGGAGCTGAGCCACACGCTCCTCCATAGTCATAACGTTGTAGATTGAGTCCACCTGAGCCTCGATCTGAGAGTTCGAGAATGGCATCTCCTTAACCTGAGTTCGCAATGACGTAACTCCAGAGCACGAGACTGTGAAGAGTGATAGAGTCGACGCAATGGTCAACCCGATAAAAGGTTTCAGTTTAGTCATTATAGTTGTTTTTTAGGTTTGTGGTTTTAAAATACAAAGATATAAAAATATTTGTATGTTGGAAAATTTTCGAAAAAATACAACAACTGAGGGTATAAAACAAGATCTCTCCCTCTGATTTCCAGAGAGAGAGCTGCTTGCGAGGGTAACCACTCCCCCGACCTAACCTTACATAACTGCCTCGATGCTCAAACGTAGCTTCTCAACCAAGAAGTCCGCATTCTCTTTCGAGAAGATGAGCTGTGGGCGAAGTTTCAAACTAGAGCCGTTATATCCTGTTGTTCCAACGAGAATACCATTGTCTTTGAGGGTGTTGACCAATTTTGTAACCATCTGAGGGTCTGACTCGTTGTTGCTGTTGACAATGTCAATTCCGTAGAAGAATCCGCATGAACGAACCTCCGCCACAACGGGGTAGGTGAGAACCTCCGCAATGAGTTTCTCCTTCAAGTACTCGCTCACGGTGTTGACATTCTCCAAGAGGTTCTCATTCTCGATATAGTCAAGAACTGCGGTTGCTGCTGCAACAGCTCCGTGCGAACCTCCAAAGGTGTTGAAATATCCCTGCTCGCGACCTACGATCTCGAAATTCTCGGCACTCGTAGCCACCGCAGAGGCTGGGTAGCCGTTACCCATAGGTTTTCCCATGGTTACGATGTCGGGAATCAAGCCGTGTCGCTCAAAGCCCCACATCGTTCCAGTTCTGCAAAATCCTGGTTGCACCTCATCGGCGATATAGACGCCACCCTGAGAGTGTAGATAGTCGATTCCAGCCTTCATAAATCCGTGTGGGTCGCTATAAACGCCATCGCTAGAGAAGATGGTGTCTGCCAAGAATGCAGCGCAACCGTAACCCTTAGCATCGAGCTTGGCGATAGCCTCTGTCAAACCATCTACGAAGGCTTGGCTTGGATCTTCGGAGTTGACGATAGCGACAATGTCGATGGTCTCCAACCAAGGTACATCCTGCTGATATCTCATCGCTGAGGGTGAAACCTGCGAAACAAGGTCGGTATTTCCGTGGTATGCCATCTTGGTGACGATGACACCCTGCTTGCCTGTAACCTTTCTTGCGCAACGGATTGCAAGGTCGTTGCTCTCGCTACCTGTGCAGGTCATCATCATGCGGTTGATGTTGCTTGGCATGGTTGCGAGGAGTCGCTCTGTGTAGTCGTGTAGCGACTTCGAGAGGTATCGGTTGTGGCAGTTAACCTGCTCAAACTGAGTTGCTATGGCTTTTGAGACATACTCGTTGCAGTGTCCAACAGATTGAACATTGTTGTAGACATCCAAGTACGCTTTGCCGTCGGTGTCGTAGATCCAGACTCCCTTAGCTGTTGCGATATCGAGGGGCTCTTTGTAGAAGAGTACCGACATTGGACCTACAAGATTTTGGCGTCGCTCAACCTCCACCTTTAGGCGTGGGTTTGATGTAATTGCATTGGGATCAAAGGCGTTTTGATCCAATATAGAGAAGCTCTTTTCCTCCTCTTTAAACTGCGTAGTCATATATTTTTTGATTGTGCGTTTGTATATATTGCTCTGCCATGAAACGTGTTCCCTCAGCAAAGCCCTCTGTGAACTCCTCAGCGGTTGGGGTGTCAGAATGTGTTGTCAACCAAGCGAGTAGCAACACGCGGCGAAGGAGGATGAATGTCTGCATCTCGTCAACATCCGCCTGAGCAACCTCTCTGATTGAGGTGTAACCCTTCAACCAAGCCTCCTGCAATTCGGGTACATTCTCGTCCAACTCGTAGAAACTTATCGCAGCTGCGAAGTCATACATGTACCAGCAGAATCCGCAGTCATCATAGTCGATAACGATCATGTCGTCACCGCTGATGAGTAGGTTCGAGAGGCGAAGATCTGCATGAACCAAGCCGTAACGCTCATCGTTGTTGTAGCTCTCCAAGCGATATTTTACGATGTCCAAAGCATCTGTAATCACTGCCTCGTCACTGCCTGCGAGTGCAGGTGCTGTGCGCCAGTTACCCCAGTAGCCATCCACGCCAACCATGGTGTCGAAGTTCCAAACTTTTCGAACAAATCCCTCGGGACGCTTCCACGCAAGTGTGTGTTTGTGCATCTCCGCAGTGATCTTGCCCAACTTCTCAAACCAAGCGATGAGATCCTTGCCAACCTTTGGCTCAGAGCCTTTGCAGAACTCGAATGCGACAACATGTAGCTCGAAAGTCTCGCCCTCTGCCTCTATCTTTATAGGTACTAGATATTCGCCATCATGTGTGGTGATTACCTTGGGGCTCTTGATGTTGCAGTCGGATGTTGTTATGGCGTTCACCCAGTCGAACTCTGAACATAGCTCTTTGAGGGTGTGGTAAAATGCTCTGTTGACGCGGAGGATGATCGAAACTCCATCTTCGTACTCCGCCTTGAATGTAGCGTTCTCTGAAACGGTTAGAAGTTTAACCTCCTTAAGTGGTGATAGACTCCAGTTGAAAGCAACTCTCTCAAGCTCCTCTTTCATTCTCTTTAAAAACAATTCTGTATACATAATAATTTCGTTTTTGATCTCACGCGAGATCGCTGTTTTGTAACTAAATACATGTTGTTTTTGTCTCAGAACTCCATACACCTTGCGAAACTTTCGGCATGTAGAACTCAATCACCGCTACAAATATAGGGGTGAGGATGGCAAAAAACAAATAAAAAATGTGCTGAATTAATCTTTTTTCTTTAGGGTGATAGTTTCGTATAAAACGACCCTATTTGCTTATAACTCGAAAGAAAAATTAAAGCTCTCCTATATATTTATCATCATAATTTGGTGTGACGATTTTGTGCGTTGAGCTGTCATCGCTCATATCTTTGAGTGCGACGCCTGAGCTGTGCGTAGCAAAGGCATTCTCAATCAACCAAGCCAACTTAAATGCCGCCTTGTCGTGGGTTAGACCCTCTAGGCGAATGTTGGAGATGCAGTTGCGCTCGGACTCCAACCTCGATCTGTTGGGACTCCACGTCATGTAGACGCCCAAGCTATTTGGTGACGAGAGACCGGGACGCTCTCCGATAAGTATCGCCACAAGTTTTGTCTTTAGCAACTCGCCCACCTCGTCACCCAAAGCCACGCGTGACTGGTTGGCTAGAACGATTGGCGCAACTGTCATATTCAACTGCTCCAAGTATGGAAGCAGATTTTTAATGAGAGGCACAGCCTGTTGGTGCACAGCCGTAGAGGAGAGTCCATCGCCAATGACAAGTGTAATGTCGTAACCCTCGCTGTTGAGACTTTTGAGCATCTCGTGCGACTCCGCTGAGAGTTTGCGACCAAGGTCGGGGCGCGTGAGGTAGATAGATCTGTTGGGTGCAGCACTATCGACATAGAGGGTCTCGAGACCCATCATGTTGAGGTCGTCACGCATTAGATCGCGCTCAAAGGGTGTATGTACAGCGTCACGAGCCATGGCGTGCGAGAGGCTGAATTTGAGATACTCATTTGTCGGGAGACTTGAGCCAGTTCTTCCCAAGGCGATGCGAGCATCGGTGTAGCTCTTTAGCTCTGCCCAACAGTCGCTCTCAATAATGTTTTGAGGCTCTGTCGATATTTTTCTTGTAATATCCATACTCTGTATAATATTATATGGTTACATGTTGGCTGTATATTTGAGCAGTCTGTTCTGTGGCGTGAGGTGGCGCAGTTGACCCTTGGTGTTGGTGATCTGTATCGTCTCCAACCACTCCGCAAATTCGGGAGCGTGCTTTAGACCCAAGAGTTCGCGAATGTAGAGTGCATCGTGATATGAGGTGCTCTGGTAGTTGAGCATTATATCATCCGCTCCAGGTACGCCCATCATGAAGTTCAAGCCTCCAGCCGCAAGGAGTGTCAATAACCCATCCATGTCGTCCT
The DNA here is from genome assembly GCA_047173185.1 of Rikenellaceae bacterium. Classification (GTDB taxonomy): domain Bacteria; phylum Bacteroidota; class Bacteroidia; order Bacteroidales; family Rikenellaceae; genus Alistipes. Next base: position 238,621 of record JBCQVH010000002.1, on the reverse strand, counting down.
GATCCGCCTCGGAGTGGTTCGTGTAGCAGACGTCGCAACCCATCGGAACACCCATGATCTTACCGCAGAAGTGATCTTCAAGACCTGCGCGTGTGATCTGCTTGCCATCATAAAGGTACTCAGGACCTATGAATCCAACCACCGTGTTGACCAAGAGTGGCGAGAAGTGACGCGCCACGGCGTAGGCTCTAGCCTCACAGGTCTGTTGGTCGACATTGTGGTGCGAGTCCGACGATAGCGCGCTACCTTGTCCCGTCTCGAAGTACATCACGTTGTTGCCCACAGTGCCTCGGTTGAGACTTAGTGCCGCCTCGTGAGCCTCTTCCAACATCGCTAGGTTTACCCCAAAGCCTGCCATTGCACCCTCAGTTCCTGCGATGGATTGGAAGACAAGATCAACAGGTACACCTCTGTTTATAAGTTCCAACGAGGTTGTGACGTGTGTTAAGATGCACGACTGCGTTGGGATTTCGTATCTGTGGATAATCTCATCGAGCATATGGTTGAGATCGGTAAGTACCGAGATGCTGTCACTCGCAGGGTTTATTCCGATGACGGCATCACCCGAACCATACATCAAGCCATCTATGATACTCGCCGCAATACCCTTCATGTCATCCGTTGGGTGGTTGGGCTGTAGCCTGACGCTCATGTGCCCTTCAAGACCTATGGTGTCGCGGAATTTTGTCACCACACGACACTTCTTTGCCGCAAGGATGAGATCCTGATTTCTCATTATCTTGCTCACCGCAGCCGCCATCTCGGGTGTGATCGCCTTGGCGACATATGCAAGTTGCTCCGAGGTGGTGCGCTCGTTGAGAATCCAGTTTCGGAAGTCACCAACGGTGAGGTGCGAAATCAAACTAAAAGCCACCTTGTCGTGAGTGTCGACGATTAGGCGAGTGATCTCGTCCATCTCGTAAGGTATAAGTTGCTCTTCGAGAAAACGACTTAGTGGAACCTCCGCAAGGCACATCTTGGCAGCTACGCGCTCCTCCATGCTCCCTGCCGAAATACCTGCAAGATCATCACCTGAACGAGCCGGTGATGATTTTGCCATAAGTATTTTCAAGGATTCAAAAGTATAGCTTTTGTGACCTAGTGTAATTCTATACATAAGATAATCCTCCTGATTCTGTTAATGCGTTACTCAACTGCAGCCTCTAGTGCCTCAGCAGCCTCGCTAGCCTTGATACGCTTCTTGTTTACTGCGAAGTAAACATAAGCGAGTCCCATAAGGATAAGGAATGCGATGAAGATCTGGAAGTTGTAGTAAGCCATTGCAACCAAGCAGATTAGTGCGCAAGAGAGTGCAATGATAGGGAATACTGGGTAGAATGGAGCCTTGAATGGACGCTCAAGGTTTGGCTCAGTTTTGCGAAGCTTAAGCAACGATAGCATTGAGACGATGTAGAGACCGATAGCTCCGAAGGCTGCCAGGATTACAACGTTTGCTGTAAGTGGCTGATCGCCAAGTGTGATCCAGTTGTCCGAGAAGATGGTGATGATACCTATAACACCTCCAGCGATGATAGCCCAGTGTGGTGTGCGGAACTTAGGGTTGATCTTAGCCAATGAGCGAGGCATATATCCAGCGCGAGCTACAGCGTAGATCTGGCGTGAGTAACCCATGATGACACCGTGGAACGAAGCAACCAATCCGAATAGACCAAGGAATACCAACATATGCAACCAGCTGCTGTCGCCACCTACGATTGTCTTCATAGCCTGTGGAAGTGGGTCGTTGATGTTTGCAAGATCTCTCCAGTCACCTACACCACCAGCGAACATCATCACACCCAACGCAAGGATTACAAGTGTCAAGATACCGAAGATAAATGCTTTAGGGATTGTCTTTTGTGGATCTTTAGCCTCCTCAGCAGACATCGCAGCACCCTCGATAGCGAGGAAGAACCAGATCGCAAATGGAATAGCCGCGATGATTCCAGACCATGTATCAGATGTGAATGTGTCGCTACCAGCCCAACCGTTAGCTACGAAGTTTGACATCTCGAAACCTGGAGCAACAACGCCCATGAATACAACCAACTCAAAGATTGCAAAGAGGGTAACGATAAGCTCAAATGTCGCTGCAAGGCTTACACCTGCGAGGTTGAGACCCATGAATATCATATATGCAATTACGGCAATCCATTGAGCATCCATTCCAGGGAACTGAACATTCATATATGCTCCAATCGCCATTGCGATAGCTGGTGGTGCAAATACGAACTCTACGAGAGTTGTGAAACCTCCGAAGAATCCACCCACAGGACCAAAGGCTCTACGCGCATACTCGAATGGACCTCCTGCGCGAGGAATTGATGTCGATAGCTCTGTGAAGCTGAAGATAAATGTTAAATACATAAGGGCTACGAACGCTGTAGTCAACAAGAATCCCAATGTTCCTGCTGAAGCCCAACCGTAACTCCAACCAAAATACTCGCCTGAAATTACCAATCCCACTGCGATACCCCAAAGATGAAAGCTACCTAACGTACGCTTCAAAGTTGTGGCTTTTTCTGCTCCTTTGCTCATAATTTAAAAAATTTTGTTTAATGAAAGATGTTAATGCCTTTTGTTTCTGGTTGCAAAGTTATAGACAGTTGAGTAGTTGTGTATAATATTTTTAACGAATTATTTGATTTTAGTGCGCAAAAATGACGAATTTCTACATAAATGGCGGTATTAGTTTCGATATGTTACATTTTTGTGGCTTTTTGTGTAAAATTACCACAATGCTAATTTTTCTTAGTTATTAAATATATTTATTTAAGACTGTCGCATGTGTAGGTGGTATTTGATGTTGCGTATTGTCGATATACAGAGTGTATAATTTGTTGTAATGGCAGGGGTGTGACACATATATATAATGACAATCAATATTTGAAAAAGTTAAGCATTGAGAGATGTTAAACCAGCCTTTTTTTCGCGTGTCATTGCGGGCTTGACCCGCAATTTCTAAGCGAGTTGGTATTATTTCTTAGAGATTGCGGTTCAAGCCCGCAATGACACGCGGAGTAATAATCGCTGTGATATGATGCAGACTAAATATTTTTTCGTGCGTTCGCCCTGTACATTTTGTTCTGCCACTGTGGAGGGTGGGGAAAAGATCGACATGCTGGCGTTTTGAAAAAAAATAAAAAAAATGGGTGTCGGTGGGAAAAAGTCACGAGAAATTTGTATCTTTGTCATGCGTGTACACATATATTTTATGCGCGCGTAGATAGGAAACCAACAGTATTAGTATACCAACCCAGTATGAATAAAAATTTAAAGTGGGGTGTCATATCCCTCATTGTCATAGGTGCCGGAGTGGGCATCTATCTCTACAAAAACCAACAACAGATCTCATCTATGGAGATAGAAGAGCAGAAAAAAGAGTCTATTGTGGAGTCTGCAGCTCAGAAGAAAGCCCTCAATATCAATGCCCTGATTATAAAGCCTGTTGTCCTTACCGATAGCTTTAATACCACGGGAGTCTTGGTCCCCGACGAGATGGTGGATCTCTCGTTTGAGAGTTCGGGTCAGATTGTGGAGATCAACTTCGAGGAGGGTAGCACCGTGCAGAAGGGTGAACTTTTGGCGCGAATAAATAGTGCTCAACTTGTTGCGGAGAGGAGTCGCCTAACGGCACAGCTTAAACTTGCTCAGGATCGTGTATATCGCCAAGCGGCTCTCCTTAAGAAGGATGCCGTGAGTCAGGAGGCGTTGGAGCAGGTGCAGACAGCCCTCGCGATACTTCAAGCGGATATCGCCATTATTGATGCTCAGATTGAGTTGACCGATCTGCGCGCCCCATTTACAGGAACTATCGGTCTTAGGCAGATAAGTGTCGGTTCGTATGCCACGCCAACAACGGTGGTTGCGAAGTTGACGCGCAAGCAACCTCTGAAGCTAGAGTTCACAGTGCCAGAGCGTTACGCGAGCAGTATCAAGCAGGGGACAAATCTCTCGTTTAAGGTGGAGGGTGAGCTTCAGCAGTTCTATGCCAAAGTATACGCTATGGAGTCGACCATCGACCCCGAGTTGCACCAATACTCTGTGCGTGCGATATATCCCAACCGTAACGGTCACCTGATGCCAGGTCGTTACGCGGCGGTGTCGATCAACAAGGAGGAGATTGAGGATGCTATTGCTATTCCAGCCGAGGCGTTGGTCTCAGAGATGGGTCGCGACAAAGTGTTCCTATATCGCTCGGGCAAGGCTGAGCCTGTGGAGATTATCACAGGTATCCGCACTGAGGATAGGGTGCAGGCGATCAAGGGTCTAAATGTTGGCGATACACTAATCATATCTGGTACGTTGCAGTTGCGTACGGGTCTTGATGTCGTTATTGATGAGATCATTGAGTAATCTTTAACGCAAGGAGATCTTAGAGATGAATATATCGGAACTTAGCATACGTCGCCCCGTGTTGGCAACGGTGCTTACAATCATAATTATACTCTTTGGATTCATTGGCTATAGTAGCCTTGGAGTGCGAGAGTATCCCTCGGTGGAGTATCCCATCATCACAGTCACATGTGCATACTCGGGTGCAAACCCCGATGTTATTGAGAGCCAGATCACTGAGCCACTGGAGCAGGAGGTGAATGGTATCCCAGGTATTCGTACTTTGATGAGTACCAGTAGGCAGGGTAGCTGTTACATCCGTATCGAGTTTGAGTTGTCGGTGGATATGGAGACGGCGGCGAATGATGTGCGCGACAAGGTGTCCAAGGCGCAGAGACGTCTACCGCGCGACTGCGACCCCCCAACGGTGACCAAGGCGGATTCGGATGCCTCGGCAATCTTGGCTATTGCGTTGCAGAGCCCCAAGCGTACACTCTTGGAGCTGAGTGAGATAGCCGACTTGACGGTGAAGCAGCAGTTGCAGACCATCTCCGATGTGAGTAGTGTCGATATCTGGGGTGAGAAGCAGTACTCTATGCGTCTGTGGCTCGACCCTGTGAAGATGGCAGGATATGGAATCACACCTATTGACGTTAAGAATGCGGTGGATCGTGAGAATGTGGAGTTGCCATCGGGAAGTATCGAGGGTAACACCATCGACTTGGGTATCAGAACATTGGGGCAGATGTCTACGGTGAGTGAGTTCAACGACCTCATTGTTCGTGAGGAGGGTGGACGTATCATCCGCCTCAGCGACATTGGACGCGCGGAGCTTGGTGCATCGGATATTAGAAGTTACTTCAAGACTAATGGTGTGCCGATGGTCTCTATCGCGGTTGTTCCGCAACCAGGAGCTAACCATATCGAGATCTCCAATGCGGTGAAGAAGCGCATGAAGCAGATGGAGAAGGATCTTCCCGACGATGTTAAGTATAGCTACAACTTCGATAATACGGACTTTATTCGCGCCTCAATCAACGAGGTGGAGGAGACAATATATATAGCCTTCTTGTTGGTTATCATCATCATCTTCTTGTTCCTGAGGGATTGGCGCGTGACGTTGGTTCCATGTATTGTTATCCCTGTGTCGCTGATCGGATCATTCTTTGTGATGTATCTGGCAGGTTTCTCTATCAATGTCTTGACGATGTTGGCTATCGTGTTGGCGGTGGGACTGGTGGTGGATGACGCCATCGTGATGACGGAGAATATATATATACGTATCGAGAGGGGTATGAAACCTTTTGATGCAGGTATTGAGGGTGCGCAGGAGATCTTCTTTGCGGTGATCTCCACCACGGTGACGTTGGTTGCGGTATTCTTCCCCATCGTCTTTATGGATGGTATGACGGGACGTATCTTTAGGGAGTTTAGTTTGGTGATTGCTGGTTCGGTGATAATATCCTCGTTCACAGCCTTGACCATCACCCCTATGCTTGCGACGAAGATCCTTCGTAAGCAGGAGTCTAAGAACAGGTTCTACACGATGACTGAGCCATTCTTTGAGGGGCTCAACAATCTATATGAGAGATCATTAGGGGCGTTTTTGAGGGTTCGCTGGGTCGCTCTAGTTATCGTTGCGGTGATCTTCGGACTCATTGGGTTCTTGTGGAACTACATCCCTGCTGAGGTGTCGCCTATGGAGGATAGATCTATGATCTCGGTCAACACCAAGGCGGCGGAGGGTATCACCTATGAGTATATCCGCGACTACAATGAGGATATCCGTCAACTTGTCGATTCTATTATTCCAGATCGCAAGTCGGTCTTGGCACGTGTATGGGGTGGTGGAGGTTACCTCCGTATCGCGCTCAAAGATATCGGGGATCGTGACTATACCCAGATGGAGGCGGCCGAGAGGTTGACCAATGCAGTGCGAAAAAAGACTAAGGCGAGGGCGTTTGTTAGTCAGCAACCATCCGTGGGTAGTGGTGGTGGAGGTATGCCTATATTATATGTACTTCAGGCGATCTCGAAGGATCGTTTGGAGGAGGTGCTGCCCGAGTTTATGAAGAGGGTGTCGGAGAACCCAACATTCCGAATGTCGGATGTCGACCTGAAGTTCAGTAAGCCCGAGGCTCAGATACATATCAACCGCAGCAAAGCGAATATCTTGGGTGTGAGTACTCAGAATATTGCTCAGACTTTGCAGTATGGTCTTAGTGGTCAGCGTCTTGGCTACTTCTATATGAATGGTAAGCAGTACTCGATATATGGCGAGATCAACCGACAGCAGCGTAACAAACCATCGGATTTGAAATCTATGTATGTGCGCAATGATCGTGGCGAGATGATACCTCTGGACAACCTTATCAGCTTGGAGGAGAGTATTGCGCCTCCGATGCTCTACCGTTACAACCGCTTTATTGCGGCGACTATCTCGGCAGGTTTGACCGAGGGTAAGACTATCGGTGATGGTATCGCGGAGATGGATAAGATCGCCAAGGAGGTGTTGGACGACTCGTTCAGAACAGCTTTGAAGGGTCAATCGAAGGAGTATCAGGAGAGTTCATCGAGTTTGATGTTTGCATTCTTGTTTGCGTTGGTGTTGATCTATCTGATCTTGGCGGCGCAGTTCGAGAGTTTCAAAGATCCGTTGGTCATCATGATTACGGTTCCGTTGGCTATCGCTGGAGCATTAATATATATGGCTATCATGGGGGTTACGATGAACCTTTTTAGCCAGATTGGTATCATCATGTTGATCGGTCTGGTGGCGAAGAATGGTATCTTGATTGTGGAGTTTGCCAACCAGAAGCAGGAGGAGGGCGAGGATAAGTTTACAGCGATCAAGAGTGCATCGTTGCAGCGTCTGCGTCCAATCTTGATGACCAGTGCATCGACAGTTTTGGGACTTATTCCGTTGGCTTTTGCCACGGGAGAGGGATGTAATCAACGTATTGCCATGGGTAGTGCGGTGGTTGGAGGAATGATTGTCTCGACGATCATGACCATGTATGTCGTCCCAGCCATATATAGTTACTTGTCAACAAATATCTCAACCCTAGATAAAGAGGAGAGCACAGATGAATATTCTAAATAAAAGATTGTTATTATCCTTGGTTATAGTGTGTTGTGTTGTGGGTGCGACACAGGCGCGCAGGGGTAATAAAACAGATTATGAGCACCAAAATGTCGAGAACCTTCAACAGAGTAGTGAGGTTGATTCTCTCGACTATACAGCCAACCACCACAGCCCACTTCGACTTAGGGAGTGTCTGGAGGTCGGCATAAGTAACAACTACTCGTTGCAGATTGTTCGCAACCGTGAGGCGGCGAGCCATGCCGATGTTACGAAGGCTAATGCAGGGGCGTTGCCGACGGTTAATTTCTCGGCAGACTTCGACCTCGATTTTGAGAATGATTGGGCGAAGGTGAGGGCGACAAACACTACGGTCTATAACGGTTCGTCGCGCGACCAAGATATTGATATTGGTTTGAGCGTGGCGTGGACGCTGTTTGATGGTTTCAAGATTCAGGCGGCATATGAGCGATTGCAGGAGTTGGAGACGCAGAGTGTCTTGGCTACGCGTATCGCCATCGAGGATTATATCGCCTCGGTGACAGCGGAGTACTACAACTCCATCCACCAAGCTAACATGCTTCGCAACTTGAAGTATGCGGTGGATCTGTCGCGTGAGCGTCTGCGTATTGTGGAGTCGCGCTACCATGTGGGAAGTTTTTCGAGGTTGGATTATCAGCAGGCGAAGGTCGATTTCAATGTCGATAGTGCGAACCTTATCAAGCAGCAGGAGGCGGTGTTCACCTCGAAGATCACCCTCAACAAGCTCATGGCGAGCAAGGATGTCGATGCGCCACTCATGATCCCCGATACGGTTGTGGAGCTCAACACTAAGCTCAACTACGATAGGTTGTTGCGTTCGACACTGGAGAGTAACTCCGAGATTTTGGACGCTGCGCAGGAGACTTCACTCGCGAAGTTGGACTATAAGACGGTCTTGGCGCGCAAATATCCATATGTGGTGATGAGCGCAGGGTATGGTTTCGACCAGTACCGCTACAACCCAGGAACGAATAAGTATGCCTCGACATTGGGTTTCAATGCTGGTATCACGGTGGGGATAAATATCTTTGATGGAACGCGTAGGCGTCAGCGCGCAAATGCCTCCATGGAGATAAAAAATGCGGAGTTGGAGCAGGAGAATGTTGAGTTGGGGCTAAGGTCGCAGCTCTCGGATCTGTGGCAGTCGTACCTTAATAATATGAGTCTGCTGTCGTTGGAGAAGAGTAGCCTTGACTCGGCTAGGGATAACTACGAGATCGCGATGGATAGATATATGTTGGGTGACCTCTCGGGTATTGAGATGCGTGAGGCTCAGAAGAGTCTCCTCGACGCTGAGGAGCGAATTTTGCAGGCGACATTCGATATCAAACTTTGCGAAATTTCTTTGATGCTCATAAGTGGCGATATAACAATTTACCTCGATTAAATAGATGAATAACAATAATTTAGATATGCAGACTCCTAAGCCCTCAGCGTTGGCTTTGCTCCCTCTTTTTGTATTTTTTGGACTCTACCTCACGGTCTCGATCATTGTTGGTGACTTCTACAAGATGCCTATCACGGTGGCGTTTGTTGCGGCGTCAATCACCGCGATTGTCATGGAGCGCGGAACATCCATCGCAGAGAGGATTGAGCGATTTTCGCGCGGAGCGTCGGACAAAAATATCATGCTGATGTTGTGGATCTTCGTCCTTGCAGGAGCGTTTGCATCCTCGGCTAAGGCGATGGGAGGTGTCGAGGCTACGGTAAACCTCACGATGCACATCCTGCCAAGCCATATGTTGTTGGTGGGTATCTTCTTTGCGGCATGTTTCATCTCCTTTGCGATGGGAACATCGGTTGGTACGATTGTCGCGTTGGTGCCTATCGCTACGGCTATTGCCCCCAAGATCGGGGTGGATGTCGCCTATATCACTGCGGTGATTGTTGGAGGTGCATTTTTTGGTGATAACTTGTCGTTCATTTCGGATACAACCATCGCTGCGACACAGAGCCAAGGGTGCTCCATGCGCGATAAATTCAAGGTCAACTTCTTCATTGTGCTCCCTGCGGCAATTATCGCCATGGCGATATATCTCGTTCAAGGGTCGCATGTCGAGTACCCAACTCTCAGCGAGAGTGTCGATTGGGTGAAGGTGATACCCTACCTCAGCGTTATTGTCTTGAGTCTTGTGGGGGTGAATGTGTTGGTTGTGCTCTGTGTGGGAACACTGCTTTCAGGCGTTATTGGAGTTGCTACGGGCGGCTTTGGCGTGTGGGATTTCACCCAATCTATGGGTGGTGGAATCACATCTATGGGTGAGCTAATCATCATCACGATGTTGGCAGGTGGCGTGTTGGAGATGATCCGTCACAATGGAGGTTTGGAGTTTATTATTCGTGCTTTGACTCAGAGGGTTAAGGGCTCGAAGATGGCGGAGTTCTCGGTGGCAGCACTGGTCTCGATTGCGAACTTGTGTACAGCGAACAACACGGTGGCGATCATCACCACAGGCGGTATTGCGCGCGATATTGCACAGCGTTATGGCGTAGATCCTAGGCGTGCGGCGAGTATTTTGGATACCTTCTCATGCTTTGTTCAGGGTTTGTTGCCATACGGTGCGCAGTTGTTGATGGCGGCATCGCTGAGTGGCGCGACACCTTTGGAGATTATCCCCAATATCTACTACACGGTCTTGGTGGGAGTGATGGGTGTTGTCGCTATTGTGTTTAACTACCCTCGTCTCTCAAGAGGTTAAATTCGTGTCGTATGATTCGCCAACTTTTTTTATCTATTATATCTCTCTTTGCGGTGGTGTGGAGTGCTTCGGCAGCTGTACCATCGTATAATGACGCATATGTAGTTGAGCACATAAGCTCGTTGAAGGGGTTGAGCCAGAATCATGTCAACGCGATGCTTCAGGATTCGGATGGATTTATGTGGATCGCGACAAACGATGGACTCAACAGATATGATGGGTTGAACTTCAAGATCTACAACACGGGAGATCTGGGGCTGGAGTCAAATCTTATCCTGACGCTTCACGAAGATAAGTACAGAAATATCTGGATCGGAACGGCCGACAAGGGTATATACTGCTATGTCAAGTCGCAACATCGCTTTTTTCACTATAGTCAAATGACCTCTGGTGAGGTGAATGTGCCCAAGGTCAACCCCATTGCGAAGTCGATTCTGTCGGATGGTGAGACGGTGTGGATTGTCCCCAAGAATACGCAGGTTGCATATTGCTTGGCTCTCAGCAATGCCAACTCTCAGATAAACGAGGTGCGCAAATATGTCTTGGATGGTGCATCTTCCAAGACGCCATCTACGAGCGCAATGGTTCGCGGAGTGCTCTACATAAGTAAGGCTGGTGTTATCTATAAGTTTGACAAGGAGGAGGATCAATTTGTTGTTGATGAGGAGCTTACGGGTGAGAGGTCGCGAACGGTTTCGTCGTATGGCGATAAACTGCTCATTAATAAGTACGCGGACTTCTCGATCTACGACTGCTTAACTGAAAAGTTGACCCACTACGTAGTATCGCCATGGAATAGGTTCAACTGCTGGGTGGGTGACGATATGTGGTATGCCAACCAGCGAGGTCTCTTTGTGACGCATTACAATCGTTACAGTGATAAATTTTCGCAACCCGTAAAGGTTGATTCCTACGAGTTGCAGAATATAACAGCCATCTGTACCGATCGCAGTGGTGGCGTTTGGGTTGCCCTAGCCAGTGCAGGAATACGTCGCTACGAGAGAAATAATAAGCCATTTAAACACACTGCACCTATTGGCAATAACCTTATTTTGTCCGCTACGCAGTGTTCAAATGGCAAGATATGGATCAGCACCGAGGGTAGTGGAACGTTTATGCTCGATAGTCTTGATGCTCCCCGACCATCTCTCAATATCTTGAAGAATGGGAATGTCTATGATGTCGCATATTGCAATTACGATGATCAGTATTACATCACCACTGGGGTTAAGTTGCACTCTTACAGCGAGAAAACTAAGCGTGTAGAGCACTTTGATTGGACGCGTAATTATGTCATTCGCAAGATTCACGTTCAAGATGAGTATCTTTGGTTGGCTACGTATGGTAATGGACTGTTGCGTTATAACCTAGCGGATAAGAGGGTTGCCTACCTAAATGAAAAGAGCGGATTGCCATCGCGCATTGTGCGTAACATCATGCGTGACAAGCGTGGCTATATGTGGTTGTGCACCTCTAATGGCTTGGCGACTATCTCTCCCGATCAACAGCTTGCCGCGCAACCTCGTGTTGAGAGGCTAGCGTTGGGGGCGCAGGCTAAAAATCACGTAATCTCGATTTTGGAGACCACACGTGGCGATATATGGTATGGTACGTTGGGGCATGGTGTCGGTAAGTTGACATACAATGCCGCGACAGATAAATTCGAGCAGATTGAGCACTATACCACGCGTAATGGTCTGCCCAACAACTCCGCAAAGTCGATGGTCGAGGAGCCTGAGACAGGTGCGGTGTGGGTCTCGACAAATAGGGGGCTGGGGCGAATAAATCCACGCAATGGTCAAATATCGTCGTACAATATCTATGATGGCTTGTTGGAGTATGAGTTTAGTGAGCTGTCGAGTATGCGATTGAGGAGCGGTGAGTTGGTCTTTGGAGGCGTTAAGGGTGTTAACTATATCGACCCAAATGGACTTAAGACCGATATAACATCTATCATCCCGAAGGTTACAGATATCCGACTTTTTGATAGGAGCATATATGAGGATGATGATCTTGCCCATCTGATACCTAGCAGAGGTGAGGAGTTGCGTTTGGCTCACAACCAGAACACATTCACCATTGAGTATGTCGGTATTCACTACTCCAACCCCACGCGCAATAGATGCCAGTACCGTTTGGAGGGTGTCGATGAGGGGTGGATTGAGACGGTGGGTCGCAAAAATACCGTGACCTACAAAAATCTCGAACCAGGGCGATATACATTCTACTTGAAGGCGGCAAACTGCGATGGGGTGTGGAGCGAGAAGGTCTACACGCAAGAGATAACTATCGACCCTCCAGTCTGGGCGACATGGTATTCATACCTCATCTATCTGCTTGTCATCGTTGCTGTTCTCTACTACGCATTTCGTCAATATCATGGCGAGATGAAGCGTCGTCGCGCGGTGGCCATCGCCAACTTCGAGAAGCAGAAGATGGAGGAGATGTTGGCTGCGAGAACGCAATTTTTCACAAATGTATCGCATGAGTTTCGTACTCCGCTGACCCTTATTCTCTCGCCTTTGCAACGACTTATGCGTGAGCGCGAGATTGCTGAGAATCCTAGGTGGTCGGGATATTTGCAGACTATGCACCATAACGGAGAGTCGCTCATGCGCCTTATAAATGAGTTCCTCAGCTACTCCAAGGAGGAGAGTGGAAAGCTTACGGTTGAGATCTCCGTTGGGGATGTCGAGGCGGCAGGGCAGCGACTTTTTAAGCAGTTTGAACCATGGGCGGAGCAGAAGGGGATAACCCTCGAATATATCTCGGCACGCATACCCGTTATGGTGGAGTATGACCCATATTTAATAGAGCAGATAATAAATAACCTCCTCTCCAATGCGATCAAAAACACAGAGGCTGGAGGTCGAATAACCCTCTCATTGACGGAGGAGAGTGCGAACGTTGTCGTTGCAATCAAGGATTCGGGCGTGGGTATCGCCCCCGAAAAGCAACCTCATATCTTTGAGAGGTTCTATTCGCAGGGCTCTAGTGGCAGTACGGGAATAGGTCTCTACCTCACCAAGAGCCTCGTGGAGATCCACAGCGGTGAGATCTGGTTCGAATCCGCACAGGGTGCAGGAACGACATTCTTTGTGAAACTGCCCAAGGTGCAATCTGTGCCCGAGGCGATTGTTGGTGGCGAGTCGCAAGAGGTTGCGCAAGAGGTCTCTGTCGAGGTGTCGCAGGATGTCGCGGAGGGTGAGGCTATGGTTGACGCTCAGCCATCGTTGATTATCATAGATGACAATGCCGACCTTCGTAACCTCATCAGCGAGTTGTTTGCTGAGAGCTACACAGTCGTTACCGCTGTGGATGGCGAGGATGGATGGATGAAGATATTGGCAGTCATGCCCGACATCATAATTTCGGATATCATGATGCCACGACTGAGCGGTCTCGAACTGTGCGAGCGCGTCAAAGGTGATAGCCGCACATCGCATATTCCGCTGCTCCTACTCTCGGCAAAGTCTACAGAGGAGGATATCGCCGAGGGATACCGAAGTCAAGCTGATGGATACTGCCCCAAGCCGTTCAGTAATGAGATCCTTGTCCAGAGCGTCAACTCCATACTCCACAATCGACAGCTGTTGGCGAAGCGTTTCAACGCGACGTTCAGTGCCCAAGGTGGCGAGAACGCTCAGCATCATGCCGAGGATGACGATGTTACAACCAATACCGATAAGCTCTTTATCAAGCGCATATCTGAGTTCATTGAGCGCAATATTCATAACCCCGATTTGATGGTTAATGATCTATGTAACTATATGGGTGTGACGCCTTTAGTGTTGAATAAGAAGTTGAAGTCAATACTCAACCTCACAGCTAACGCCCTGATACGTAGCATACGCCTCAAACGCGCAGCGCAACTCCTCAAGAGCGGAAGATACACTATCGCCGACGTGACCTACGATGTCGGATTTAGCGACCTGAGATACTTCCGCGAATGCTTCAAAAAAGAGTTCGGAGTGCTGCCGAATGAGTATAAAGATAAGTATACCTCAGGTGAGTAGAGTTTGCTGAGGACGGCAGGGGTTTGTCCTGCGCGGACGGCGGCGGGGTGCTCCCCGCGGAGCTATTCTCTAGCGGTCATGTGGTACGCAGTTTTCTAGGGAAAACTGCTAAGTTTAAAGAGATAATTCTTGGATTTTGAAAGCCTCCTAAGGTCGGCTCTCAATCCAAGAATTATCTCTTTAAACTTCACGCTACTAGCGTAGCGTGCCACATGCCGAACCTCCACCGCTCACAGTATTGTCTCTGTGTCTCTGTGTCACACTGTCCCACTATCCCACTATCCCTCAGCCTCATAGTTCTACTGTATCATTGTCACCGCGTGTCATTGCGGGCTTGACCCGCAATCTCTCAGTGGTAGTATTGTGATATAATAGGCAATTAAGAGCATCTTAGAGATTGCGGGTCAAGCCCGCAATGACACGCGGAATAAGAGTCTTTTGCCAAATCGACAGTAGTTGCATTGTGGCTCCGCACCGTCTGCCCAGCGTTAGGGCAGTCCTCGGTGTCGCTTATATAACGGCTTAGTAGAATGTCCCTTTTGGGGCGAAGATTGAGTATCCGAAGTTGAGTGTCAGATACATGTTATCCCAGTTGTGGAGGTTGTATTTTGTATACTCTAGGCTGAGGAATCCAAGTTTCGACTGGTAGATAAAGGCGATGTCGGAGACGAAGTGAAGGCTATACTTATCCTCTATTGTTGTTCGCACATCAATATCTTCATCGCGATATATGTCGCGAGCCAAGGCGTAGCAACCTGCCTGAATGTAGAGGTTGTTGAGCATCTTTATTGTTGGCGCAACACCTGTTGCGACATATCTGCGTGCCGAAAATTCAGGCATAAAGACCATCTTGGAGTGGAGCACAGGTTCATACGAAGGCAAAATCATGGATGTCGCTGTTTGGGTTTGGAAATCCTCGACATTGGTGTAGACGCCATCGAGTCGCATGCCCCACGACAGCCAGCTTGAGATGTTGAAATACTTCTCGTAGACCGCCTTGAGACCGATCCAGTTGTGGTGGCGATCCTTGTCAAGAGATGTTGGCGTTACACCCTCGTAACTCTCCTCAGCGTAGCTCCTCTCACTTCCCAAGGTGAGGAGTCCCGAGAGAGTTAGTCTCGATCCATCGGTTGGGAATAGAGGCTTGTTGAGGGTGCTATGCTCCATTTCAGCCTTGGATGCCCAATACTTGAATGTTGTCCTGTCTATCGGCAGTGTGATGTTGCTTGGTAGGGTTATCTCTTGGGTGTCGTACTGCTGATTTGTGATACCTAGGTTTGACCTCAGCGAAAACATCATGCGATGGGTTAGTGGTGCTCCAACACCCAACGACACAAGGTGGTCGAGGCTCTTAACTTGCAGGGTGTTGTTGACCTTGGAGAGCTCTCCGAAGTCGCCATGGCTCAGGTTTTTGGATACAAAGCTGTAGTAACCCTCGATGAAGAGGGGGACTTTCATAAACATGTCGATGCGTCCGCCCAAGAAACCGCAGTTGTAGACAGGTCCAAGGTACAGCTCCGTGAATAGTGACTTGGATACTGTGGTGATCTTACGGTAGTTAACCCCCAAATATATCTGATTGAAAGGCGTTGACGAGAGGTTTCCGCCAAGCGATAGTTTCAACGATGGCTTGGTCGATAGATTTATGGCGTAGTCGTACTTTCCCGTCTCGGGGTTGAATGTGATCTGAGGGAACTCGCTCTCGAAATCTCCTGATGTCAGAACGCTGAAGATATTGCTACGCAACTCCTCGAACCCCATCTCGCGTTGGAGGACGTTGTGGTTGCGACGACGTATGGTCATGAAGTCGTAGACGTAGCGTTTCTGATCCTCGTCGAGACCGTTGACCTGATAGCTTTCAAAGACTAGAGGGGCACACTTGGCTTTAAACGCCTCGCGGCGTTTTTTGTATGTGTCGGCATCCCAACGTGTTGTAAGTCGGCTTGTTATGGAGTCGGCATGCAACATGGTATCCTCATATCCAAGGTTGATAACCTCCGCAGGGTTGTCGAAGTCGAACATGCCGACATCGACATTTCGGCTGATGAGAATGTCGCCCTCGGGGAGTTCATACGCGGAGTTGTGCATGGTGAGCGAGAAGAGCTGATCGACAATGGATGTCTCGATCTTGGGGTCGATATTTCCACTTCCGCACATTGATCCAATGATGATGTCGGGCTTGTAAAATTCGCGTAGCGGCTGCCACGGGAAGTTGTCATACATACCGCCATCGTAGAGAATCATGCCGCTCTGGCGCACAGGACTATAGGCGACAGGGATGGCCATAGATGAGCGGATTGCCTCGCCTAGATCTCCGCTTTTGAGCACCACCCCCTTGCGCTCCATTACATCACTTGCGACGCATAGAAAGGGCACCATCAGCTTGCTGAAGTCGCCCTTGGCAACGGCAGATGCAGGGGCGAAATAGTTGCTTAGAGCCATGTCGACCTGAGCCGTAGATATCAAGCTCTCAGGCATATATACAATCTTGCGAGGGTCTTTGGGGTCGAGGCGCATGGATAGAATCGAGGGTGTCTTTCGAAAGCGGTTCGACTCGCGGAAGTATGCTCCGTAGTTGTTGTCGATCTCGCCCGAGACCCATTTCTGAAGTTCTCCAGATGTTGCAATGTAGTACATCTCCTTGGGTGAGTAGCCTGCGGCATAGAGTCCTGCGACAATTGCGCCCATGGATGTTCCCGAGACCGACTCGATGGGGACTCCGATCTCCTCAAGAGCCTGAAGCACACCGATATGATAGAGACCTTTAGCTCCGCCACCGCTCATAGTTACCCCCACGCTCTGAGCCTGAACTGAGAGAGTGAGTGAGATAAGTGTAATAAAAGAGAGTAAAGTCCTTAACATTTTGCAACTTTTTTGTAACTTTGCCAAATATAGAAAAAAATAGTGGAATTTTAGATAATACACATACATTTAATATGAATAATAAGATAGAGGCGTTATTAAACCGCCTAAATGAGTTAAAACCGACAACAGCAGCGGAGGTTGAGGAGATTCGAATTAAGATCCTTAGCAAGAAGGGTGAGATCAACGCACTTATGGAGGAGTTTAAAACTGTTGCCCCCGAGCTTAAGCGAGAGATGGGTCAGCGTCTGAACCACCTCAAGACAACAGCCATGGAGCGTATCAACCAGCTTAAGGAGGAGATTGCAGCCAAGAGCGAGACAATATCTGCACCATCTATTGATGACCTTTCGCGTCCAGGTTCGGCAGAGCCTTTGGCATCGCGCCACCCAATATCGTTGGTCAAGAATCGTATCATAGAGGTATTTTCGCGATTGGGATATACCGTGGCTGATGGTCCTGAGATTGAGGATGACTGGCATGTGTTCTCGGCATTGAACTTTCCACCCGAGCACCCTGCGCGCGATATGCAGGATACATTCTTCATCTCTAGCAACCCCGAGATTTTGTTGCGTACACATACTTCGTCGATTCAGGTGAGAACCATGGAGCGTGAGAAGCCTCCTATTCGTGTGATCTGTCCAGGGCGTGTATTCCGTAACGAGGCTATCTCGTACCGTGCACACTGTATTTTCCACCAGATTGAGGGTCTCTATATTGACGAGAATGTATCGTTTGCTGATATGAAACAGTCGATCTTATACTTTGCGAAGGAGATCTTCGGTGAGAGTGCGACAATTCGTATGCGTCCATCATACTTCCCATTCACTGAGCCATCGGCTGAGGTGGATGTGTCGTGTAACTTGTGTGGCGGTAAGGGATGTAACGTCTGCAAGGGTACTGGATGGTTGGAGATCATGGGTTGCGGAATGGTTGACCCTAACGTCTTGGAGGCTAACGGTATAGATCCAAAGAAGTATAGCGGTTTCGCATTTGGTATGGGTGTTGAGCGTATCACGATGTTGTTGTATGGCGTCAAGGATTTGCGTCTCTACTTCGAGAATGATGTGCGTTTCTTGAACCAATTCGACAAGGCTCTCTAATAATTCCCCATTTGGGGACGTTATATGTTGAGTAGACATATAATATATTATATAATTTTGGAATGAGACGATTTTTTACCATCATAACTCTACTGCTTGCTACGACTATGCTCTATGGTCGAGGCAAGGGTGAGCCTCAGCCTCAGACTGAGGTGCAGAGTCCGTGGTTTGAGGGAGACAAGGTTGCTCCGTCGGGGGATACGTTGCGTGTCGCGCGCGCGGTGATCCTCACTACGGATGGTATTAAGCGTCGAGATATCCATAATGACCCTGCGGGGGCGCGAAAACTCTTCGAGGAGGCGTTGAAGGTTGATCCGACCTACACCCCTGCCAAGTTCTATCTGGCTAGCTTGTTGTCGTCAACGCCCGAAGATAGTAAGGCAGCGGCGGAGTATGCGAAGATGGCATACCTTGATGACTCGCTCAACAAGTGGTATGTCGAGCAGTATGCTCAGAAGTTGATTGGAACGATGAACCTTGCTGAGTCGAGTGCGATCTACGCAAAGCTAATCAAGATAACGCCCAATGATCCTAACCCTTATCGAGTTAGGGCGTTGGTGTTGCAGTATAACAACCAGCCCAATGAGGCTCTTGAGGTTTTGGAGAGTGCGTTGAGCCGATTTGGAAATATCTCAGCCTTTGTGTCGCACAAGAATGATATTCTTCTCGCCACTAAGCAGACCGATAAGGCGATTGAGGAGGCGCGAAAACTTGTTGAGGAGGAGCCTTACTCGATATCTCACCGCGTGATGTTGGCAAAGACATACTCAGCGACGGGTCAAGATTCATTGGCAGTGGCGGAGTATAATGGTGCGCTGAGGATCAATTCTAAGGCGGTGGAGGCTCTCATTCCGTTGGCGGATTTCTACAAAAAAGGTGGCAACACGGCGGCATATCTGGTCACAATGGATCGTATATTTCAGGTCGAGGGGTTCAGCATTGATGAGAAGATCAAGATCTTCACGGAGATTATTGCTACGCGAAATATCATCACCAACTTCACGCTTCAGGTTGAGGGACTGGTTCACACCCTTGCGGAGCAGTATCCCAAGGATGAGCAGGTCTTTAAGATGCAGACCGAGTTCTTGATTGCGAGTGGTAAGCTCGATGATGCCATAGAGCTATATAAGGCGAGGACGCAGGAGCGACCTGCCGACATTGAGAAGTTTATCTGGGTGATAGATGTCGAGGAGTATAAGGAGCGTCGTGACTCGACGGATCTCTACCTCTCTAAGGCGTTGAAACTCTTCAAAGAGAACTCCGAAATATACATTACCAAGGCGCGTATTGAGCAGATGCGCGAGGATATTGATGCCGCCATAGGTAGCTACAACAAGGCGTTGGAGTATGAGAAAAGCGACTCTCTGAAGTCGCAGATCTGGGAGATGATAGGCAACGCGGAGTATAGCGCGAAGCTTCAAAGCGATGATCCGAAGGTTCGGAAAAATCGCCAAAATAGATGTTATAAAGCGTATGATAACGCCTTGAAACTTGTTCCCGACAATGCTGGGGTGCTCAACAACTACGCTTACTTCCTCAGCGAGGAGGAGAATGGTGATCTCAATAGGGCGATGTTGATGTCGAAACGCTCCAACGAACTTGTTGAGAAGAGTTCGACATATCTCGACACCTACGCGTGGATTCTCTACAAGATGGGTGACTACGAGGAGGCAAAGAAGTTTATGCGTCAAGCCATATCGTTTGACACGACCAAGAGCGCGGAGCTGCCGTTGCACTATGGTGATATTCTCGAAAAATTGGGCGAAGATTTTCTTGCGGAGGTATATTGGCAAAAGGCGAAAGAGTTGGGATATCCAGCTGAGGAGATTGACGCGCGAATAAAACGACTTAAAGAGGCTGCCCAATAATGAAAAATCTGAAGTTGCTCTTTTGTACGATAATGGTTGCCCTAACCTTTGCGGTTTGGGGTGCATCGTCAGCATCTCAGAGCGACAAGATATCCAAGCAGCGTCAACTGATTGCAACGTTGGAGAAGCAGGTTGCGGCAGGTGAGCGCGAGGTGTCGTCACTGCGTAAGGGCAAGGCGGCTACGGAGCGTAGAGTTAGGGCATTGGCGCAACAGGTGGAGACGCGAAACCGTCTGCTCACAGCTCAGCAGGGCGAGATTGATATGCTCAAAAATGATATCTCGGAGAGCGATAAGCGTCAAGGGCTGTTGATGTCGGATCTGGAGGTGGAGCAGGCAAAGTATGGCGAGATGGTGCGCGAGGCGTATCGTAACTATAAGGGTAACAATATATTAAGTTATATTTTTACGGCGGAGGATTTTGTCGATGTCGCCAAGAAGGTGGTTGCCCTTCGAACAATATCAACCCTTAGGGAGGAGCGTATGACGCGAATCAAGGGGCTTTCGATTGAGGTGAGTGAGCAGAGGTTGGAGCTTGCCAAACGCAAGGAGGCTCTGGAGAGGGCGGTAGCTGAGTTGGAGCAACAAAAAGCGAAGTTGGAGCACGATGCAGATATTGCGCGCAAGAGCATAAAAACAATGAGCTCACAGGAGAAAAAGATCTTGCAGGAGCGCGAGTTGCAGCAGCGAAAGTTGGACTCTGCGATCTCGGAGTTGCGAAAATTAACCAAGGGAAATACCAGCGGAGCGAGCTTCACGGCTAAGACCTCGAACCTCAATTTGCCCGTTGTGGGCGGTCGCGTAAAGCGATATATTGATAATATGGCGGAGGTGTCGGGAGCAAAGGATGCTAAGGTTGTCTCGATCTACGAGGGTAAGGTTGTGGATGTCAAGAGCAACCGAATTACAGGTAAATACGATATTTATATCGCTCATGGTGAGTATATTACATCTTATGGCGGTCTCTCCAGAGCGGATGTTGCCAAGGATGGTATTGTGAAGAAAGGTCAACAGATTGGTATCATTGGTCAGTCGGTCGATATCATCACCATGCAGACGGAGTTCAAGATCGTCTTTGGAATCTACCCGCCGAACCCCAACCAAAAGCTCAAAGCTGCCGATTGTTTCAAAAAATAGAGGAGGAAAAATTTATGGCGATAAGGTACTACAACGACGACACAACATATAAGTTTAAGAATAGACGTATCATCAGCGCGTGGCTCCAAGAGGTTGCGCAGGGTGAGGGTTACGAGGTTGCTGATATCAACATCATATTCTGTTCGAGTAGCCGTCACCGCGCGATGAATGTCGAGTTTATGCAACATGACTACTTCACCGATATCTTGACCTTTGACCAGAGCGATCTGGAGCAGGGATATGTTGCCGGGGAGTTGTATATAGATGTCGACACCGTTGCGGATAACGCCAAGCAGTATGACACAGCATCGTCACCCCTCAGAGAGATGCACCGTGTTGTTGTTCACGGAGTTCTGCATCTATGCGGACAGGGCGACAAGACTCCTGAGGATGAGAAGATGATGCACGAAAAAGAGGATCGCGCACTTGCAATCCTCTCTATTTAGGGTCTGGCTCTGCCGATACTAACTATCGTATTGAGTTCATTCTGATGCTCGCCTTGATGAGGGCGATAGCGCGAATGCGTGAGACCTCGATCTCCTTGTCGGCATGGTGGCTGTTCTGGCTCACCAACTTGATGCACTTCGAATCATCGCACTTCTGAATATACTTCACCGTCACATACTCCTCACCATCAATATCTATCGAGAGGAGGTACATATCGCCCCAGAAGATGTCGGCTATGTCGCTAAGTTGCTTGTAGAGAACGATATCACCACTTTTGAGGAGTGGGTACATTGAGTCGCCAACGATATATATCGCGCCATCACATTTCGGCAGGTTGGGAATATGTATATAATTAATAGGTGTCGCCTGCTCGGGTGCTGTGAATAGAGGCACCAAACCAGCAGTCCCTTCAATCGAGTAGAGCGGTACGCTCTGAAGGGGCAGTGACGAGTCGGTCTTTAGGGTAAATTTCCTAAGATCGGGGGTTGTGCTGAACATGCTACCCCTGCCAGTCTCCATCCACTCTGCGTTGACATTAAATTCCTGAACTAAAATATTTAGGTTTCTTGATGATAGTCCAGCCTTGCCCGTCTCGATCATCGAAAGTGCCGCTTTCCCCACCCCAAGTCGCTGTGCTAGTTGTTCTTGCGTTAAGCCAAGCTCCTTGCGAACTTCTCTAAATCGGTCGTTAATCATAGTCGTATTTGTTTTAAGGTGTAAAATATTTGTACTTAAATGAACTTTTGTTCAAATTTATTGTTATCTTTGTATCGCAAAGTTAATATATTTATTTTGCAAAACAATTATTTATGTTCAAAAAAGTTTTATTTCTAATGTATTTAGTACAGACAGACCACTACATCGACCTCGCAACGGAGCTTTGTGAGGCGATAGGCGAGGAGCACTTCTACTCGGGACACATATACCTTGAGACCGAAGATGCCGATTGCAAACTCATTATCTCCACACTTGTTTCATTCTCGCATGTCGACCTCCCCGAGGGTGAATATGACCAAATTTGTGATATAACACCTATCTGGTGGGAGTTTCACACCACGACTCTTGATGGCGAACAGATCAACGATTTCGACCTCGAAACCTTTAAAAGATATATTCGAATATGTCAATAGAGCTATCTCCACCAGCTCCGCCATCGCTCAAAGAGATGACAAATGCTGTAGCTCCCTATGTCGAATTCTCTCCGTTTCACAACGTCTACTACCAATTGCTCGAAGCGTTCGCTCGTGGTAAACTTCGCAAACTCATTGTCACCATGCCTCCACAGCATGGCAAGAGCATGGGGGCAACAACTCTCCTGCCTGCATACATGTTGGGTCTCAACCCCGATCTCCGCATCGCTATCGCCTCCTACTCATCATCCCTAGCGTCGAAGTTCAATCGTCGAGTTCAACGAATTATCGACAGCAAAGAGTATACCACACTTTTTCCCTCCACAACAATCAAGCATGGCAGCAAGCCTCAAAACTATATTCGTACCTCCGATGAGGTGGAGATCATAGACCATGAGGGGTCGCTGTTGTCGGTGGGGCGCGAGGGTGCACTGACGGGAAATCGTGTCGACTGCTTCATCCTCGATGATCTATATAAAGATGCCATGGAGGCAAACTCCGAGACCGTGCGCGCCAACTGCATTGAGTGGTACACCTCCGTGGTCAAGACCCGAATGCACAACACATCGTGCGAACTCATTGTCTTTACCCGTTGGCACGAGGAAGATCTCATCGGTGTGCTGTGCGAGCGAGAGCCTTTCGAGATGTTTACATCCTTTGAGCAGCTGGAGAACCTTCAACCTGATACATGGTTGTACCTCAATTTTGAGGCGATAAAAACATCACCACCATCGGAGCTAGATCCTCGCGCCCTTGGTGAGGCGTTGTGGTCGGAGCGTCAAAGTGTTGATCTGCTGAGGCAGAAACGCGCCCTCGACCCATTGAAATTTGAGTGTATGTACCAAGGAAATCCATCATCTAGCGAGGGGTTGCTCTATGGTGATAATTTTCAGACTTACAGCGCATTGCCTCCCAGTGATAAGATAATGAAACGCGCCAACTATACCGATACAGCCGACACGGGCGATGACTACCTCTGTTCAATAGATTATGTTGTGGATCGCGAGGGGCTGATATATGTCACCGATGTTGTCTACACTCGTGAGCCAATGGAGGTTAGTGAGCCCCTCGTTGCGCAGATGCTACGCGATGAGGCGGTGGGCAATGCACGTATAGAGAGTAACAATGGTGGTCGTGGATTTGCGCGAGCTGTGCAACGTCTCGCCCCCGAAGTTAAGATTGATTGGTTTCACCAAAGCTCAAATAAGGAGGCACGTATTATCTCCAACTCCGCAACTGTGGTGCACCGCATGCGCATGCCCGAGGGGTGGAAAACGCGTTGGTGCGAACTCTCTCTACACCTAACGACATACAAACGCCGATATCGCGCAAACCGATGGCACGATGCCGCGGATGTTATCACAGGCATCATCGAGACCGAAGCTCGCGAATTTGCAACTGGTCGTAAACGTCTTAGTTTTATGTAGTTGTCAATAAAAAGGTGCGTTTTTTTAATTTGAAGATATACTTTTACAAGATGCTCTTACTTCGCGTGTCATTGCGGGCTTGACCCGCAATCTCTCAGCAACAATATTATGATAAAATTCTCTAAGTAGGAGCATCTTAGAGATTGCGTGTCAAGCCCGCAATGACGAGGCTGGTTTACTGTCTCATATGACAATATTGTTTTAACCCACCAGTATTGTAACGGTATTATAAAAAGAAGATCACCCAATAAAAAATATTGGGTGATCTTCTCAATTGAGTCCTACGTTATGTAGAGCTAAGGTGCTTATTAGTTCTTCTTCTTAGCAGCCTTCTTCTGTGGTTTGCCGTATAGCTCGTCAGTGTTGTGGATCACGTTAGTCTTCTTACCGTGAATCATCATCTGAGCCTCTGTCGAAAGCTCCTTAGAAGAGATAACCTTGCCGTTGACTGAAAGGTCTAGGTGGTTAGTCTCACCCTCTGGCGTGAATACAAACTTAACATATCCGTTAGAGTGAGGTGCGATCTTAACAACCTCCTCGTGCTTGTCAGCCTTGTTGTTTGTGCAAGCAACTGTTGCTGATACCTCCTTGTCAGTGTTATTGCGGATGTACTGCTCTACAACGATTTGGTTGTCAACAACGTCAGCTTGAATATCTCCATATACAACACCTGTGTAGCCAATCTTGAATGCGTGTGCATAGTCAGTAGCCATTGTCTTAGGGAAGGTGATCTTGAGGCCTGCCGCAGATTGTGACCACTCGATCTTCTCCTCTGAGCCAAGCAATGACACAGATGTGATCTTTAGATCTTGACCATTCTTAGCTGCCAACGAGCGAAGAGTGATAGAGTTGCTCTCGCCCTCAGCTGGCCATGCAAGTGAGATAGCGTACATGTTGTCGCCATTCATTGTGTAGCGGATATCCGAAGCTGCGTACTTAGTAGCCACGCGGTCAGTCATATAACCTGCGGTGCTCTTAGCCTCACCCTCGCCCCAACGTACCCAGTGGCGTGTGTTGTAGATAGCCTCGCCATTGACGCCAAGCCACTTACCCAACTCCTCAAGAACGTTCTGCTGCTCAGCAGTGATAGTTCCGTCAACCTTAGGACCTACGTTAAGCAACAAGTTACCATTCTTACTTACGATATCTACGAAGTCGTCGATAACGTGGTTTGGTGTCTTGTTAACCTCGTCTGGAGTGTAGCTCCAAGACTTGTTACCGATAGAGGTATCTGTCTGCCAAGCGAAGTGACGAATACGATCACTCTTACCGCGCTCGATATCGAACACCTGACTGCTGTCACCAAAACCGCACTTTGTGTTGACTACAACCTCTTTACCCCAGTCGATAGCGTTGTTGTAGTAGTATGACATAAATTTGTAGAACGTAGGCTGGAATGGGTACTTACCTACTGTCCAGTCAAACCAGATTAGCTGTGGCTCATACTGGTCGATAAGCTCATACATGTGTGTCAACCACTCTGTGCGCGACTCCTCGTTTGAACCCTCATGCTCTCCATACTCAGGTGTCATACCCTTACCTCCTGGACGCTCCAAACGCTGTCCGTACATCTTGATGCTCATATCCTGAGCGTCCGATGGGAACTTCAAGCCTTCGTTGAAGAACCAAGGGTTCTCAGCGCGGTGTGATGACAATCCGAAGATCAAACCCTCAGCCTTGATAGCCTTAGCCAACTCGCCGATAACGTCACGCTTAGGACCCATGTCTACTGAGTTCCACTCGTTGAAAGTACTGTTGTACATTGCGAAACCATCGTGGTGCTCCGCTACAGGAACGACATACTTAGCTCCCGAAGATTTGAAGATCTTAGCCCATGTCTCAGCGTTGAAGTTCTCAGCCTTGAACATAGGGACGAAATCTTTGTAACCAAACTCAGTCACTGGACCAAAGGTCTTTTCGTGATACTTGTGGATCTTGCTATTCTCGGTATACATCCAACGTGAATACCACTCACTACCGTAAGCTGGTACTGAGTAGACACCCCAGTGGATGAAGATTCCCAACTTTGAGTCGGTGAACCAATCTGGAATAGTGTAGTTCTGAGCGATGTTGAGCGAGTCCGCCTTGAATACGCTAGTACCCTTAGGAGAGTCGGTTGTGCTGATGTCGGGAGCGTAGCCCGAACCTGAAGCGCATGACGCACATAGTGCAGCCACTGCCGCTACAGCTGAAAGGATCTGTTTTTTGTTCATTGGTAAAATATTATTTAAAATTGTTCTTTGTTTTTTGATGAGATTGCGGATCAAGTCCGCAATGACGGTGGGGAAGATATGTTATTTAGGTTGTACGGCATAGTCGGGAGTGACGATATCCACGCGTGGACGACCCTCGCCTCGTGCATACTTCAACTGCACGTCACACTCCTTGCGCAACTGCTCCACGAGAGGTGCATATTGGTTGTTGCCAATGAGGTTGATAGCCTCGAATGGATCATCCTTGAGGTTGTAAAGCTCCTCGTATACAGGCTCTTCGCCATGTACTAGACGCGCCTCGACGAAGCATCTGTAGCTGAGAACATCCCACATATTGTTCTTGTAGATGGTGTTGTTTGGAAGCCCCATAGCCTTGATGTTGCGCATCTTCTCGTTAGCCGATGGGTTCTCGTTTTTGTAGTAGCGGATATATTTCCACTCCTTGTTCTGCACCGCCTCGCAACGTGGATTTCCGAAGTGTGTACTCCACAAATTCTCGGTAAAGAGCCAGTCGCGAACACTCTCCTTCTCGCCTGCCAACATAGGGATCAAGTTCTCACCCTGATATGACTTGGGAACCTCCACGCCTGCGTAGCTAAGGATGGTCTTTGAGATGTCGATCGAGAGAACCAACTCATCATTAGGTGTCCCGCGGAGCTTTTTAGGCGCGCGAGGATCATATATAATCATAGGTACATGAGTACAGATCTCATAGCAAAGCGACTTGCCACCCAAGCCATACTCTCCATTGAAGATACCGTGATCCGAGCAGAAGATGATGACTGTATTCTTGTCCAACTTCTGACGCTTGAGCTCCGCCATGAGGTTGCCCACAAGCTGGTCAATACCCGTCACAGCCTCCATCTCGCGAGTGTTCAGCTCCTTGAGTTTGTTTGGTGTGTCGACATAGTCGTAGATGAATTGGCGATCCTCAGCATGCAAAACATCCGCAGGAAGTTTAGGCGTTACGATATCTTTTCTCGCAATGTAGTTCTTCGGTAGCGGAATCTCCTGATCGCGATAACCTGTGCGATATAGCTCAGGATCAGTTGGTTTCATCTTCATGCTCTGTGTTCCGTTGCCGTGGGGTAGGTTGAAACAGAGGTTCATGAAGAATGGTTTGTCCTTGGGTAGATTGCTGATGAAGTGAACCGCACCCTTTAAGTTGCGCTCGTTGGGGCTGAGGAAGTCCATGACACCCTCTTGCAAAAGCTCAACCTGAGTATCTGCCGTTGCGTTTTTGAAGATCTTGTGTCGCTCCTTGGGGTAGAATCCCAAGTGCTCGTGACCTGCATACCAGTAGTCAAACGACTTATCCATGAGTCCCGTCTTGTAGCCCTTGTCGCCTACGGGGGTGTGGTTCTTGCCGATGTAGCCAGTGTAGTAACCTCCACGACGCAACACCATAGGGTAGACCTCCTCCCAAGCCTCCGCGCTGAGCGAAGTTCCCGAGTTGAAGTTGATGCCGTGGTTGCGCTCAAAGCGACCTGTGAGCATACATGTACGACTTGGAGTCGAGATTGCAGAGCTTACGTGCGCATTGGTAAAGAGTACACCCTCGCTCGCTAACTTGTCGAGATTTGGGGTCTGAACAAGTGGGTGACCTGTGCAACCAAGTAGCGTATATGGCTGGTCGTCAGTCAATATATAGATAATATTTGGACGCTCATCCTTTGTCGCCTTAGCCTCTTTTGGGGCAGCTTGCGAGGCGTATGTTGCACCACCCACAGCGCAGAGCGACAACGCTCCGACCACTGCTCCATTGTGTAATTTTATCATTTGGTTGAGTTTTTAGGGTTTATTTCTTTTTGGTTGGTATCTTTTTCATCATCTCGGGGGTGAAGTCATCAACGATGATCTCGACCCTTGGCGCGCCAGCTCCGCGAGCATACTTCAACTGTGCATCGCACTCGCGACGTAGGGTATTCAAAATCTCAGCGTATTGACCTGCGCCAATGAGATTATTTGCCTCGTTGGGGTCGGTTTTTAGGTTGTACAACTCCTCATATATCGGTTCAACTCCGCTGTCAAGACGTCGGTTCGCGAAACGGCGATACGTGATGACATCCGACATATTTAATAGGTATAGAGCCTTGCCCGTGAAGTTCATCTCCTTCATAACCATCTGAGTCTCTGTGGCTGGCAGATTCTCATTCTTGTAGTAGCGGATATATTTCCACTCCTTGTTTTGAACCGACTCGCACTGTGGATTTCCGAAGTGTGTACTCCACAAATTCTCCGTAAAGAGGTAGTCACGCACCGACTCCGCCTCGCCACGAAGCATTGGAGCTAACGATTTACCTTGGTATGTTTTTGGTGCTTTTGCACCTGCCCAATCCAAAAATGTCTGCGCGTAGTCAATCGACAACACCAACTCATCATTTTGAATGCCCTTTTGTGACTTCGGTGCGCGAGGGTCATATATAATTAATGGTATGCGCGTGCACATCTCGTAACAGAGAGCCTTGCCGCCCAAGCCAAACTCGCCATTGAAGATTCCGTGATCCGACGTAAAGACGATGATGGTGTTCTTGTCAACCCCCTGCTCCTTGAGCTTATCGCGAAGTTGACCAACCAAGATGTCAATGCCTGTCACAGCCTCCATCTCGCGAACCTTTCTCTCGCGGAGTGCCTCGGGAGTGTCAACATAGTTATAGCTAGGCTGTCGATTCTCGGGGCGGAAGATCGAGTGCGGAAGTTTCTGCTGCGTGATATCTGCCTTGGCAATATAGTTTTCGGGTAGAGCAATCTGATCTATGACGTCACGATAACCTGTTATATATAGCTCAGGATCTGTGGGTTTGAGTTTCATAGATGATGTGCCGTTGGCGTGCGGAAGGTTGAAACAGATGCTCACATAGAATGGTTTATCTGTGGGTCTGCTCTTCAAGAAGTGCTCCGCCCCTGCGAGGTTTCGCTCATTGGGGTTGAGGAAATCCATAACTCCCTCGGCGATGATCTCAACCTGCGTGTCGGCATTTGAGCCTTTGAATATCTTGTGTTTCTCTTTTGGGTAAAACCCTAAATGCTCATGACCTCCGTACCAATAGTCAAACGACTTATCCATGATACCAGTCTCGTACCCCTGCTTACCTACGGGGGTGTGGTTTTTACCGATATAGCCAGTGTAGTAGCCACTGCGACGCAATACCATGGGGTATGTGTCGTTCCAAGCCTCCTCGCTGAGAGCTGTTCCCGAGTTGAAATTCACTCCATGGCTACGCTCAAACTCTCCCGTGAGGATACATGTACGGCTTGGATTTGATATCGGTGAGCTGACGTGTGCGTTGTGAAAAAGCA
The DNA here is from genome assembly GCA_047173185.1 of Rikenellaceae bacterium. GTDB lineage: Bacteria > Bacteroidota > Bacteroidia > Bacteroidales > Rikenellaceae > Alistipes. The sequence continues at coordinate 208,961 of JBCQVH010000002.1, read as the reverse complement.
CACCCTCCTTGGCGAGGTTGTCAATGTTTGGGGTCTTGATGAGTGGATGTCCCGTACAGCCGAGTAGGTCGTATCGCTGGTCGTCCGTAAGGATAAAGATGATATTTGGTCTCTCGTCCGTAGCGGCATGAGCTGCGCTACAGAGCGAAAGTGCCCCACAGAGGGCAATTACCTTTGTGTTTGTTGGTTTCATGGTTTAGGTTGTTTGTCGATACAAAGATATAAAAAAATATCCGAATTTAGGGTGGTTAATTTGTAAATTTAGGGTGGGTATTTCGAGATCTGCCGATTTGTGGCTATATAACCCCTTTGAATTATAGCATGTAAAATATTATAATTTTGCAAAATTTGATAAAAAAATGTTATCGGCATTGCTTTTTATATAAAAAAATGTTAAATTTGCTGAGATGGCAGCTTTGTATTTTCATATTCCCTTTTGTCGCAGAATCTGCGGCTATTGCGATTTTTTTAGGAGTGCCAATACCGCGAAGATGGATCTAGTGGTTGAGGCGATGGTGGGTGAACTTCGTGAGGAGTGTAATTTTCTCAGTTCAAAGGAGTTGAGGACGATATATTTCGGGGGTGGTACGCCTTCGCTTTTGAGCCCACAACAGGTGGGTGATTTTTTGAAAGAGGTGGCTACCTTATATAGTATAGGTGCTGTGGAGGAGATAACCCTTGAGGCAAACCCCGATGACCTTACTCTGGATTATCTTCGTGCGATTCGCGAGGTTGGGGTCAATCGGTTGAGCATTGGAGTTCAATCTTTCGACGACGAGGAGTTGAAATTTATGAATAGGCGACACACCGCGCAGGAGGTTCGTGAGGTGGTTGCAAATGCGCGAAGTGTTGGGTTTGACAACATCGCTATCGACTTGATCTTTGGTGTGCGTGGATTTGATGCAGAGGTGTTGAGACGCTCGGTTCGAGAGGCGATAGTTCTTGATGTGGAGCATATTGCAGCCTATCACCTGACCATCGAGCTCAAGACAATATTTGGGCGAATGGTTGAGCGAGGTGAGTTCGCGGCTGTGGATGAGTCGACAAGCGAGGCGGAGTATGAGTTGTTGCATGAGGAGCTAACTCGCGCAGGATATGAACATTACGAGGTGTCGAACTACGCTAAGGTTGGGTTTCGTTCGCGCCATAACTCATCCTACTGGCAGGGAGGCGAGTACTTGGGTATCGGTGCTGGTGCACACTCGTTTGATGGTAAGTCGTTAAGACGTTGGGCGGTGGAGTCTGTGGAGCGATATTTGAGTGGGGGAGTAGATAGGTATGAGAGCGAGGTGCTGACTCTGGAGGATAGGCGCAACGAGGTTGTGATGACATCGCTGAGATGTGCCGAGGGGATCGACCTAACTGCTTTTGCCGAAAAATTTGGTGTGGAGCGCAAGAAAGAGCTACTGAAAAGTTCGGAGCGATGGATTGAGTCGGGCGATTTGGTTGCGGAGGATGGGCGGTTGAGAATACCGTGCGAGAGGATGTTGCGGTCGGACTTGGTTATAGAGTCGCTTTTTGCGCTGTAAAAGGTCGGATTTTAAAGAAAAACAAAAATTTAGTAAATTTTTTTAAAAAAATTGTGTCATTTTAAAAATTAAGTACTACCTTTGTGCCGAAGAGGATTGGATGCTTTATGGATGCTTTGGGTGACTTATGGAGGCTAGTTAAAGTGGTGCAATAGATGGATATATAGGATTATGAATCTAAAGTAACATCTTTGTATTTTATTTGTTGGATGCAGATTCATGTTCATTAATTAACGTAGTTATTAAAAAGAATTATGAGTGAAGTGGTGATCTCGCCAGATTATCTATTTGAGGTAAGTTGGGAGGTATGTAACAAAGTGGGCGGTATTCATACCGTAATAGCAACTAAGGCACTGTCTGTGGAGCGTCAAACTGACGCTAAATATATTGTCATCGGTCCCGATTTTGCGCAATACGAGGGTAACCCCGAATTTGAGGAGGATACCGAGCTATTGAAGTTGTGGAGATTGAAACTCTACAGCCGCGGATTGAGAGTTCGTGTGGGTAGATGGCGCATTGAGGGTAAGCCATTGGCTATCCTTGTGGACTTCACTTGTCTCTTCTCTCGTAAAGACGAGGTATTATCAAAACTTTGGGAAATCGCTAAGGTCGACTCTATGACTGGTCGTTGGGACTACGTTGAGTCGGCTCTTTTTGGTTATGCGGCAGGTATAGTCGTTTCGTCGTTCACCAAGGAGTTCTGCAAGGCAGAGGATAAAGTCGTCGCTCACTTCCATGAGTGGATGACCGCTTCGGGAGGTCTCTACCTTAAGCAATACGCACCTCGTGTGGCGACAGTCTTTACAACCCACGCTACGGTGATGGGTCGCTGTATCGCAGGAAATGGTCTACCTTTATATAATGAGTTGGAGAACTACAACGCCGATGACTTGGCGAGAAGGTTCAATGTCGTGTCGCGCCACTCAATCGAGAAGGCGGCGGCTCACAACTACGATGTCTTTGCAACGGTTAGTGACCTAACGGCTACGGAGTGTAAGGCTCTGTTGAGTCGCGAGGTGGATGTTGTGACTCCAAATGGTTTCGAGGATGATATCGTCTGGAAGGGTCGTCAATTTAGCTCGAAGAGGGCAGCAGCGCGCGCGAAGTTGATCTCTGTGGCTGAGGCGTTGACAGGATACCAATATAAAAAAGAGCCAGTGATTGTCGCTACGAGCGGTCGCTACGAGTATAAGAATAAGGGTATAGATCTATTCTTGGAGTCTTTGAAGGCGTTGGCGGCAAACCCTGCGTTGGATCGAGAGGTGTTGGTTTATATCACTGTTCCTGCGGGCGAGAAGGGTGCGCGAAAGGATCTTCAGGCTCACCTTGCCAACCCAGCGATGGGTATCGACCCTGCGCAAAATCGCCACTTGACCCACTACCTTGAGAATTCGGAGTGGGATAATGTCCTTAACTCATTGAAGGGTTCGAACCTTGAGAGCGAGGAGTCGAAGGTGAAGGTTGTCTTTGTTCCATCATACTTGAAGGGTAACGATGGAGTCTTTAACTGTGACTACTACGAGTTGTTGGTGGGTATGGATCTTACGGTCTATGCGTCGTACTACGAGCCATGGGGATATACACCTTTGGAGTCTGCAGCATTCTCAATCCCAACAATCACTACAACCTTGGCAGGTTTCGGTTTGTGGATCAACGACTACATGGAGTCTCCGATGGGAGTTCGTGTAATCAACCGCAACGACTACAACGATGGCGAGGTTGTGAGCGCAATCGCTGAGAAGATCTTGGGATTCACCAAGCTCAAATCTACGGAGATCACTAAGGTGCGCAAGTCGGCTGCGGAGGTGGCATCGACAGCCTTGTGGTCAAATCTATTTAAACATTACTTGCAGGCATATTCGTCTGCTATTTATAAATCTATTAAACGTGCGGGTGAGGCCGATTTTGTCGACTGTGAGGTTGATGATCTTGGCGAGTACCTGCCAGAACAAACTATGTCAGTAGAACAACCCAATTGGACTCGACTTATGATCGAGAAGAGTCTCCCTGAGCGTCTGCACGCTTTGGAGGAGCTATCGCACAACCTATGGTGGTGCTGGAACGCGGATGCACGTAATTTATTTGAGTCAATTGATCCTGAGCTATGGGCTAAGGTTTCAGGAAATCCTATCGCATTGTTGGATGGCTTGTCATTGCAGCGTGTTACGGAGTTGGAGAAGGATAAGAAGTTCCTTATGGCTCTTGATGCTGTTTATTCGGATTTCCAAGAGTATATGGCTGAGGAGCCAGATGCAACATCTCCTAAGGTGGCTTACTTCTCTATGGAGTATGGTTTGCACTCGTCGCTTAAGATCTACTCGGGAGGTCTGGGTATCTTGGCTGGAGACTACATCAAGGAGGCGTCGGATCGCAACGTGCCAATGGCAGCTGTAGGTCTTTTGTATCGCTATGGATATTTCACTCAGAAGTTGTCGGCTCAGGGAGCACAGGAGGCATCTTATGAGGCTCAGAACTTCCAGAAGTTGCCAATCGCACCAGTTCGTGATGCTGAGGGTAACTGGATTACAGTTACTGTTGCAATGCCAGGACGTAATGTTCAGGCTCGTGTATGGAAGTGCCCAGTAGGACGTACTCCACTCTACTTGCTTGATACAGATTATGAGGTTAACTTGCCAGAGGATCGTCAGATCACTCATCACCTTTATGGTGGCGACTGGGAGAACCGCCTAAAGCAGGAGATGGTTCTTGGCTTGGGAGGTATCCGCGCTTTGGAGGCTATGGGTATCGAGAAGCAGGTATACCACTGCAATGAGGGTCACGCAGCATTCATCGGTTTGGAGCGTATGCGTCAACTTATCGCTAAGGATGGTTTGACATTTGCTCAGGCTATCGAGGTTGTTCGTTCGACATCACTCTTCACAACTCACACTCCAGTACCTGCGGGACACGATGCGTTCCCAGAGTCTATGATCCGTCAATATATGTCGCAGTTCCCAAGCAAGCTCAACATCTCATGGGAGCAGTACATTGGCTTGGGTAAGTACCATATTGGTGATCCTAACGAGAAGTTCTCAATGTCGGTTTTGGCTTGTAACTTGTCTCAGGAGGTTAACGGTGTATCTTGGTTGCACGGAGAGGTATCTAAGGATTTGTTGGGTTACATGTGGCCCGGATACTTTAAGAATGAGTTGCACATCAGCTACGTAACTAACGGTGTTCACTTCCCAACATGGGTTGCTGCTAACATGCGTAAGTTGTATGCTAAGTACTTCAACGATGCCTTTACAGGTCACACATACGACATCCCACAGTGGCAGTCGGTACACGATATTCCAGATGCAGATTTGTGGAAGGCTCGTGTTAAGCTCAAGGAGCGTTTGATTAACCACATCAAGTCTCGTTACGATGATCCAACGCAGGTTCGTTTCGACTCACCAAGTCAGATTGTACGTATCGTTGAGAGCCTCAAGCCAGAGGTGTTGACAATTGGTTTCGCGCGTCGTTTCGCAACTTACAAGCGTGCTCACTTGTTGTTCACTAACTTGGATCGTTTGGCAGCTATCGTCAACAACCCAGAGCGTCCTGTACAGTTTGTCTTTGCAGGTAAGGCTCACCCAAATGATAAGCCAGGTCAGGATTTGATCAAGCGTATCGTTGAGGTATCTATGATGCCACAGTTCTTGGGTAAGATCTTGTTTATGCAGAACTACGATATGGATTTGGCACGCCACATGGTTCAGGGAGTTGATGTATGGTTGAATACACCTACACGTCCATTGGAGGCATCTGGTACATCGGGTGAGAAGTGTGTTATGAATGGTGTTCTTCAGTTCTCAGTTCTTGATGGCTGGTGGGTTGAGGGTTACCGCGAGGATGCAGGATGGATGTTGCCTATGGAGCGTACATTCTCGGATCAGCGTTTCCAGGATGAGTTGGATGCAGAGAAGATCTACACAACTATCGAGGACTCTATCGCACCTCTATATTATAGCCGTTTCAAGAATGGTATGCCAACAGAGTGGTTGAAGTATGTTAAGAACTGTATCGCAGATGTAGCATCTAACTTCACAACAAACCGTATGTTGATCGACTATGAGGAGCGTTTCTACAACCAGTTGGCAGCACGTAACGAGGAGGTTCGCAAGGATGGCTTCGCTATGGCGGCAGAGATTGCAGATTGGAAGGCTAAGGTTAACAAGAACTGGGGCGACCTTCGTGTTGTTGATGTTCAGCGTGCACGCATTGATAATGAGGCTATGTATGTAGGTCAGACTTACCACTACGAGGTTACTCTTGATGTAGCGGAGCTTACGGCTGATGACTTGGGTGTTGAGATGGTTGTTGCTAACCAGATCTTCGAGGGTCAGAGAGCAACAATTGAGGATACAATGCAGTTGAATGTTGTTTCGGCTGAGGGATCTTTGATCACGTTTGCGTTGGATCACACACCAAGCAATACGGGTACTTACGACGTTGCTCTACGTATCTATCCTAAGAGCGATAAGTTGGTTCATAGAATGGATATGCCGCTTGTAAAGTGGGCATAATATTAAATATGTAGAAAAAATTGCAAATATTTATCGAAACATTTGTTTGTTTCGATAAATATTTGTAATTTTAGGAAATGAAAATTTAAATTATAGAGATGGCAGCCCTGACATTTGATAAAAACGAACTAGGTAACTTGGAGTATTCGCTCCAACGCGAGATGCTCGCGACCGATAGACGCGGTGGTTATATGAGTACAACAATTGTTTGTTGTAACACGCGTAAGTACCACGGCTTGATTGTCGCTCCTATTGATGATAGTGAGCGTGATTTTGTTTTGCTTTCGTCGCTCGATGAGACTATTATCCGCGATGGACAACGCTTTAACTTGGCGTTGCACCGTTTCAAGGATGGAATCTATGAGCCTAGGGGTCACAAGTATATCACCGATTTCGAGTATACACCATGTCCAACAATCACCTATCGTGTTGGAGATGTTGTTTTGAAGAAGGAGTTGTTGTGGATTCACCGTCGCACACAACTTATGGTGAAATACACGCTTTTGGAGGGTGGTCGTAATAGACCCGTGACTTTGAATTTGCGCCCATTCTTGGCGTTTAGAGATCGTCATTCACTCTCGAAGGCAAATATCAATGCCGATGGTCACTCGTATGAGGTTGCCAATGGTGTGAAGTGTCGTCTTTATAACAATTTCCCATGGCTCTATATGCAGACTTCGCGCGATGATGTAGAGTTTGTTCCAGCACCAGATTGGTACTACGACTTTGAGTATACTCAGGAGGCTGAGCGTGGATATGAGGCACATGAGGATCTTCTCACACCTGGATACTTCGAGGCTAACTTGCAGTATGGTGAGAGTGTGGTATTCTCGGCATCGTTGGATGAGATGTTCTCGGGCGAGACCATCAAGACAGCGTTCGATATCTCGGTTGCACGTCGTACTCACAAGGTTGACTTCAAGTCATGCTTGGAGCACTCGGCACGTCAGTTTGTTGTGCGTCGTCAGAGTGGTAAGTTCGAGGTTGTTGCTGGTTACCCATGGAGTGGTGTAGTTGGTCGTGAGGCTATGATTGCGCTACCGGGGTTGACTTTGTCGCAGGGTCACAAGGAGGATTGCATGGATATCATGATGCACCTTCACCAGGATTATGTCAATGGTCGTGTCAATAGCTCATACTTGGGTGAGAATGCTGTGGATGCCTCGTTGTGGGGAATCCGTAGTTTGCAGTTCTTGTCTAAGGTTATTGGCGAGGGCGAGGTATGGAGTAAGTTTGGACCTATGATTAAGTCTATACTTAATACATATTTGGCAAGTGTGAATGATAGGGTTCGCGTTCATGACAATGGTCTTGTGTGGTCGTGGTCTAATGAGGAGCCTATCACGTGGATGGATTACACTGTTGATCCCGTGATCCAGAAGTCGAGAAATGGCTATCAGGTGGAGGTCAATGCGTTGTGGTACAATGCGATATGCTTTATGTTGGAGTTGGCTAAGAAGGCTGGCGATAAGGAGACTGTTGCGATCTGGAAGGATTATCCTGCAAAGATTAAGGAGTCGTTTAACTCGCTATTCTGGTTGGAGTACGAGGGTTACTTGGCGGACTTTGTAAACTACGATATGAAGGATACGTCGATACATTCGAATATGATTGTTGCGTGTGGTTTGGAGAACTCAATGCTTAATGATGAGCAGAAGGTTTCGGTGATTCGCACGGTTCAGCAACATTTGTTGACACCTCGTGGTTTGAGGTCTATGTCGCCAATCAATCCATCGGTAGGTGCTGTGTCACAGCCATCGTGGGATAGTGCACAAAAGACAGGTTCGGTATGGGTATGGCCGTTGGCTCTCTATGTAAGAAGTTGTTTCAAGATCATGGGTGCGAAGTTTATACCCGAGGCGAAGAAGATCTTAGCTCAGTTTGAGGATGAGATTCAGTCGTATGGTATTGGCTCTATCTCGGAGTGTTTCGAGGCAAACCCTCCATATACTCAGAAGGGTGAGATCTCAACAGCATCGAGTGTTGGAGCTCTCCTTGAGATCATGTATATGGTTGATAAGTGGGAGACGTTGTCACCTAAGACTGCGCCAAAGGCTACCAAGCCAGCGGTTGTTAAGAAGACGGCAGCGACGGCAAAGAAACCTGTGGCAGCTAAAAAGACAACTGCAACAAAATCAACAGCTACGGCAAAGAAGGCGGCTACCACTACGGCAGCGGCAGCAAAGCCAAAGCGCGCGCAACGAGCTACAAAGCCTAAGGCTGAGTAGATGTCGTGAGGGAGGTTGTCGGTAAGGTTTACTGATGGCGTCTCGGAAATATTACTATGCGAGGGATGAGGTAGGAGTTTGGATGTAATAAAAAGTTATAAGCTGTCAACGTGACAGTAGGATGTGTTAGCACCTTTTGTATATAAAATTTAGCAAATATAGCCGTATGGCAACTTGATGCGTGGCGTTGAGTCGTTGTAAGACTAGATTTACTACTGAGGTTGCGAGGGGTGAAGGAGATATACCGTTAGAGAAACAAGTTAGACTAAAAGAGCAAAAAGTTTATATGAGAGTTTTGATGTTTGGTTGGGAATTCCCACCCCATATCGCAGGAGGTTTAGGTACAGCATGCTACGGCATGACGCGAGGTTTGGCTCGCAATGGTGTTGAGGTCACATTTGTAGTGCCTAGAGCCTACGGTGACGAGGATCAGCGATTTACACATGTTTTGAATGCTAGCGAGGTCGAGGCAAACTATGGCTCAACAATCGCTGGAGCAGAGGATATTATGGATAAGCTATCGTTTATTCATATCGACTCAAATATGGTTCCATATGTCTCGCCAGAGGAGTATGAGAGTTACCATGAGGAGTATGTTCGTTCGGGTCAAAAGACGTGGAGCACGACAGATGTTTGGAAGCAGCGTTACACATTTTCGGGTAAGTACGGTGCCAACCTCATGGAGGAGGTTGCTCGTTACGCGGTTGTAGCGGCTAAGGTTGCCAAGGATTTGGAGGGTCAGTTTGATGTAATCCACGCTCATGACTGGTTGACATATTACGCAGGAATTGCGGCTAAGCAGGTTTCGGGCAAGCCGTTAGTAGTGCATTTGCACGCGTCGGAGCATGATCGCAGTGGCGAGAATGTCAACACGCAGGTCTATGCGATAGAGAAGAATGGAATGTTGGCGGCGGATCGCGTTATGGCGGTTTCGAACCTTACGCGCAACATTGCAATAAATAGATATGGTATCCCAGCGGAGAAGGTTGTGACGGTTCACAATGCGGTACGTTTTGCCGAGAAGGAGGATGCTCCACTTCCAGAGCGCGGTGTCGAGGATAAGATTGTGACATTCTTGGGTCGTATTACATTCCAGAAGGGTCCCGATTATTTTGTCGAGGCGGCAGCTAAGGTGTTGAAGAGAGTCCCTAATGTGCGCTTTGTGATGGCGGGATCGGGAGATATGATGAACCATGTTATCCGTCGTGTTGCGAGCTTGGGTATCGCGGATAGATTCCACTTCACAGGTTTCTTGAAGGGCGAGGATGTTCACAAGATGTTCCAACTTTCGGATGTCTACATCATGCCATCGGTATCGGAGCCATTTGGTATCTCGCCTTTGGAGGCTATGAGATCTAACGTTCCAGTCATCATCTCTAAGCAGAGTGGTGTTGCCGAGGTGTTGGACTACGCGGTGAAGGTTGACTACTGGAATGTTGACGCTATGGCGGATGCTATCTATGGTTTGATCACCTACCCAGCGTTAAACAAGATGTTTGCTCAGAAGGGTCTCAAGGAGGTGACAGGTTTGAAGTGGACAGATGCTGCGGCAAAGGTCAAGGCGGTCTACGAGGATGTCATCAATGAGACAAAATAGTACTTTAGAACTTTAAAACTTACCACAATATATGAAAACTATCTGTTTTTACTTTCAGGTTCACCAACCATGGCGTTTGAAAAGCTATAGGTTTTTTAACATGGGTGTAGATCATAGCTACCTTGATGATCTACACAATCGCTCAATCATGCAGAAGATCGCTAGGGAGTGTTACCTTCCGATGAATGCTCTTTTGTTGAGCCTTATCAAGTCGACAAAAGGTGCTTTCAAGTGTTCGTTCTCCATTACAGGTAGTGCATTGGAGCAGTTCGAGGCTTATGCTCCCGAGGTGTTGGAGTCGTTCAAGGCTTTGGCAGCAACGGGATCTGTCGAGTTCTTGGCTGAGACATACTCTCACTCGTTGGCATCGCTCACGTGTGAGGAGGAGTTCACCAAGGATGTCAAGTTGCACGCAGCGAAGATCAAGGAGTTGTTTGGTACTAAGCCAACAGCGTTCCGCAATACAGAGCTTATCTACAGCGATGGCATCGGTGAGATGGTTGCTAAGATGGGCTTCAAGACAATTTTGGCTGAGGGTGCGCGCCACGTCATGGGATGGAAGTCTACTAACTTCGTCTATGCCAATGCGTTGAATCAGAAGTTGAGACTGTTGTTGCGCAACTACAACTTGTCGGATGATATCGCTTTCCGTTTCTCAAATCAGGGTTGGGATATGTACCCACTAACTGCTGAGAAGTATGTTGATTGGTTGATGAACTCGGAGTTGGCTCAGGGTGAGGTTATCAACTTGTTCATGGACTATGAGACTTTCGGTGAGCACCAGAATGCTACAACGGGAATCTTCGACTTCATGAAGAATTTGCCAGCCAAGGTGTTGGAGAGCGGAGAGTTGGAGTTCGCTACAGTTAGCGAGGCATCGAAGAAGCACCAACCAGTTTCGGTGTTGCACTGTCCACACGTTATGTCATGGGCTGATGAGGAGCGAGACGTTACAGCGTGGTTGGGTAATGACCTTCAGAATGAGGCATTTGCGAAGATCTACTCGTTGAGAGAGAAGGTTGCGAAGCTCAAGAATGCGGATTTCGACTTCGTTTGGAGATTTATGCAGAACTCAGATCACTTCTACTATATGGCGACTAAGTGGTTGTCGGATGGTGATGTTCACTCATACTTCAACCCTTATGACTCTGCATATGAGGCATTTATCAACTACATGAATGTCCTTGCGGACTTCGATATTGAGGTAACAAAGGCTTTGGCAGCGAAGAGTTCTAAGAAGGCTTAGATAGGATGTGTTTAGCGAGGTGTTTACACCTTGCGAACCAGATAGATAATTTCGGGAGTGAGGGCGTAAAGCTCTCGCTCCTTTTCTGTTAGGCGGTTGAGGTAGTCGACCTCCTCCACCTCGAATCCTACCGAACGAAGGCGATCAGCATAGTCGCGACCGTAGATTCTGCGGTGGTCGTACTGCCCAAATATGCGTGTGCGCTCGTCAGGATCTGTGATTGTGTCATCCTCGAATGTCGTTGCGCGGTCGTACTCCACGGGAGAGAGCAATATTCCCCAACCGCCGTGCGCCATGACACGATACAGCTCCGACATCGCCAAGATATCATCCTCAACGTGTTCGAGGATGTGGTTGCAGATGATAACCTCGAAGCTGTTGTCGCTCAGAGGTATCGCCTGAACATCGAAGTGAATATCCGCAAGTGGACTCTCCAAGTCGGCCGTTTTGTAGTTCGATGATGCCTTTTGTGCTCTGTATATTTTGCGTAGAGGCTGCATCATCGAGACCTCGGGGGCGATGTGGAGTAGGGTAGGGCACTGCTCAAATAGGTTGCTTTCGCGCTGGAGATAGAGCCACATAAGGCGGTGACGCTCTAGTGATAAGCAGTTGGGACATAGAGCATTGGGGCGTTGCGTGACATATCCGTATGGAAGAAACCGCCTGCGTTTTGTGCCACAGATTGGGCACTCCTTTCCGCGACCTAGGTAGAACAAGCCAAGCATAGGCACAGCAACGCCTGCGACCCTCTGCATGATGGGGCGCGGAATATGGTTCAGTGTCCACTTAATCAAACTTTTCATACCCAAAATAGTCGCTAGAAAATTCTACTCCTCGATGATCTTTTTCACCTCAGCCTCAGCGGTGTGGAGGCGTTCACGACATAAGGTGATTAGCTCCGTTGCGCGTTTCACCTCAGCCGATAGATCATCCACCGACATCTCGCCCGAACGTAGGCGTTTGAGGATAGCGTCAATCTGCGCTATCGCCTCATCATATTTTATCTCTCTATTTTCCATCTTTTCTCTCTCTTTTTGCTGTTACTGTTGCGGTGATCTCGCCATCGTGAAGATCCACAACAACCTCATCGCCACACTCGATCTTGCCCACTGAGTCGATTGCCGACAGACCATCACCTGCCGCGCGAAGAATCGAAAACCCAAGGTTCAGAAGTCGCTGCGGTGAGTAGTTCTCGATAACTTCGAGTGTGTGATCTAGTCGCGTATATTGATCCTTGATATATCGCTCCGACCCCTCTTGGAGTCGCTGTGTCGCCTCATCTATTTTTGTGCGATGACCTCCCAAAAACTGTGTCGCCTCCGAAGATATGTCGCTCATGTATCGCTCCAAAAGCAGTTCGTGACGCCTCGATGACTCAATCGCTGTGTCGTGGAGGGTCTGCGCTGCCGACATCAACCACCCCTCAATGCGCGACATTCGGTCATTGAGCCAACCAGCGACAGCGGTCGGGGTCTTAAGCGTTCGGTGTGCAACCATATCGACGACGCTTGTATCCTTGTCGTGCCCAATGCCTGCAAATATCGGCAACGGAAATTGAGCCACCGTGCTCGCCAATGCGTATGAGTTGAAACAGTTGAGATCGGAGGTCGATCCGCCTCCGCGAATGATTATCGCAATGTCGAACTCATCTTCGCGCTCGGCAATGGCGTAGAGCGAGTCGACAATGGAGTCCTCCGCCGCTGTCCCCTGCATCACGGAGTCAAAGAGTGTTGTTGTGAAGTGGAAACCTCCCTGCGCAAGCTCCTTGCAGAAATCTTGATACCCTGCCGCGCTACTGCTAGAGATGACTGCGATACGCTGCACCAACATCGGAAGTTTGTGCTCACGATTCATATCCCACACCCCATCTTTCTGTAGGCGCGAGATGGTGATCTGTCGTTGTCGCTCCATGTCGCCCAGTGTGTACGAGGGGTCGATCTCGATGATTTGCAACGACATGCCGTAGAGTTCGTGGTAGTTGACAACCACCTTGGCGAGGATCTTGACGCCCCTTTCGAGTGTCGTTCCAGTCTGCATCTCGAATGATCCAGCGACACGACCGTATGCACTTTTCCAGATTACTGCACGTGCCTGCGCCTTGGCGACACCATCCGACTCACCCTTCTCGACCAACTCCAAGTAACAGTGCCCCGAGTAGTTGACCTTTATATCCGAAATCTCGGCACTAACCCACGTGGGAAGTGCAAATTGAGATGTGATAACCTTGGATATCTGTTGTTGAAGTTGTGAGAGTGTAACTTGTTGGGCTCCCGCCATTTGTATCTATCGTATAATAATTTCGCCAGGGAATCTCTTGCCTAGAGGGAGCTGAATGCGCTCTGCGGATATAGTCTCGACAGGCTTACCATTGAGTTTCGCTGGACGCTCCCACTTCGGTGCAGAGCTAACAGCCTTGACAATTCTCTTTCGCATTCTGGAGTCTGTCGATTCCATGATCTCAATCAGCTCAACAGTGCCATTGGTTTTAATCTTGTAGCGGAATATCACGCGAGCAACGGGATCTGTATCCTCCCACTTAATGCTCTCGATGATGTAGTCGTGAAAGGAGATTTTTTTGGAAAATAGTGGCGATGTGTCGTAGCGCAGAGAGATGAGAATAACGCCATTTGAGCCTTTTTGCCCATACTTCTCGACAGCATCCTCGCCCTTGATAACCTCAATGTTGGTGATGATTCCTGAGGGAATATCATCAATATTGACATCTTCATCAATATTGCCATTGATGACATATAGAGGCTTGTTTGCAGCTGAATCGGAACTCTCTTCGTCGTTTTCAGTTGCTCTTTTTTCACTTTTTGGTGCTGTCTCTGCCTCTGTTATAGTCGTTGCCAAGACGTTGACACTTGTCAACATCAATGCAAGCGAGGCGACAATTGTTAGTCGTAGCTCTCTCATAGTTTTCTATGTTATCTATGCCTTAACACCCCTGCTTTCATCCTCTTACATTTCCCTCACTCACGTCACTTACCACATTTTCACTCGTCACATTTCCGCACATCCCACTTCCTCTCAATTCTCAATCTCTGTTGGCACAGGTGTTAAAGTTGTTCGCTCTCTTTTAAGCGTTCTGCATTTTCGGCAACAATGAGCTGGTCGATAACACCTTGGATATCTCCATCCATAAATGCCGAAAGGTTATAAATCGTAAAGTTAATTCGATGATCCGTGATACGTCCTTGCGGATAGTTGTATGTGCGGATCTTTGCCGAGCGGTCTCCAGTCGAAACTAGAGTCTTACGCTTCGATGCTATCTCGTCGAGGTACTTAGAGTACTCCAAGTTGAAAACACGTGTTCTCAGCTCCTCAAAAGCCTTGTCGAAGTTCTTCAACTGCGACTTCTGATCCTGACACTGAACCACGATTCCTGTAGGAATATGGGTCAGACGTATCGCTGAGTATGTAGTATTTACCGACTGTCCACCAGGTCCTGATGCACAGAAAGTATCCTTGCGGATGTCGTTCATTGAGATCTCGATATCGAACTCCTCCGCCTCGGGAAGAACCGCAACCGATGCTGCTGAGGTGTGAACGCGTCCTTGGGTCTCAGTCTGTGGAACTCGCTGAACACGGTGCACGCCCGACTCATACTTCAATGTTCCGTAGACATTCTCACCCGATACCTTCATCACAACCTCTTTGAAACCACCTGCAGTACCTTCAGATGAGGATGTGATCTCGAACTTCCACCCCTTAGTCTCAACATACTTGGAGTACATACGCAGAAGATCTCCAGCGAATATTGCCGCCTCGTCACCTCCTGTACCTCCGCGGATCTCAACGATAGCATTCTTGTTATCCTGAGGATCTTTGGGGATTAGAAGTAGCTTGATCTCCTCCTCCATTCTCTCTATGGCAGGTTCTAGGTTTGCAATCTCCTCACGTGCAATCTCGCGAAAATCCTCATCCTTCTCATTTGCCATTACATCCTTTGCCTCTGCGAGGTTCGCCAGTGCTGTGCGAAACTTATCCGATGTCTCGATGATGGGTTGTAGCTCTTTGTACTCCTTAGTGAGTTGGATATATTGTTTTACATCCGAAATCACTTCGGGGTCTGTGAGCTTCTCTCCGATCTCTTCATATTTGTGCTTAAGACCGTCAAGACGTATCAATATCGAGTTATCTGCCATTTGTAAATTGTTTCTTAATGTTAGTTATATACTACATTGCGTGTAAAGTTACGCAATAAAAATTTTATAAACAAGTCTAATGTGTAAATATTTTATTTAGACTTTTTTGTATCTCTTTTCGAGATTCTACTTTTTGTTATTTTTTTCGGTCTTATTCAGCCATTTGAACCACTCTAGCAGCGATTCCATCCACTCTACACGATATTCAAATCTTTCCGATACTCCCCAGCCGTGTCCACCTTTAGGATAGATGTGCAGTGATGCTGGAATGTCGAAATTTTTTAGTGCCGTGTAGTAGCGCGTGCTACTCACCGAGGGGACTACCTTGTCGTCATCGCTGTGGAACAAAATCGCTGGTGGCGTCGTTGCTGTAACGCGTTTTTCAAGCGAAAAGTATGCCGACTCCTCCTCCGTGCGATCCTTACCCAACAAGTTGTTGAACGACCCTTGGTGTCCCTTCCCCTTTTCGTTTGTGATGACGGGGTAGAGCAAGACCGAGAAGTTGGGTTTTTGAGAATCCTCCGCCAAGGTCGAGACCGATGCCGCCAAGTGACCTCCTGCCGATGAGCCGACAATGCCAACCTTGTTAGCCTCAATATTCAGCTCACCTGCGCGCTTGCGCATAACTCTCAACGCCTCCACAGCATCCTCGAATGGTACCTCCTTGACTCCCAAGGCGTCACGATATTTCAAAACCGCTGCGGTGATGCCGTTCTGCGCCAACCATTGAGCCATCTCGACACCCTCCTGATCCATCGACAACATCCAATATCCACCGCCTGGGCAGATCACAACAGCTTGACCTGTTGACTTTGAACGCTCCGCCTTGAAGATGTAGAGCCTCGCCTCGCTGACGTTGCGCATCTTGAATGGCTTCACCTCAATCTCCTCGCCCGTAGCTCCGTTGGAGTGGGGTGCAGTGGTGTTGTCCCACAGTTTGATCTGTAGGTCGCCGCCAAAGTCGCGCGCTGTGAGTGTCGTGATTACACCTATTAATAATGTAAGTGTAGCAAGTAGCTTTTTCATCGCTCCGAGAGTTTTGTTTAGTAGACGATGTTGATGATCTTTCCAACCACAACAATCACCTTCTTAGGACTCTTGCCCTCCAACCACTTCTGTGCCGCCTCGTGTGTCAAGATATCATCTTGAATACTCTTGGCATCCATCGCATGGTCGTAGGTCTGCTTGAATCGTAGCTTGCCATTCATCATCACAGGGTATTCGAATGTGCTCTCTGTGAGGTATTTCTCATCGCATACGGGGTACTCTGCATCAAATACAGAACCATCGCCACCTGCTGTCTCCCACAACTCCTCAGCCATATGTGGCGCAAAAGGAGCTATCAAGATGGTGAGCGGAACAGCGATCTCGCGCTTGTTGCACTCTCCCAACTCATTGAGGCAGATCATAAATGCCGAAATCGAGGTGTTGAACGAGAAGTTCTCGATATCCTCGCGGATCTTCTTTATCGTCTTGTGGAGGCTCTTAAGCTCCTTATCTGTCGCTTTTTCCTCCGTGAGAGCCACGACGCCTTCACGGTTGTGGTAGAGTCTCCAGAACTTGCGCAAGAACTTGTGAACACCATCAATACCGTTGGTATCCCAAGGCTTAGACTGCTCCAAAGGACCCAAGAACATCTCATACATACGCAACGTATCTGCTCCGTAGTTCTCGACAATCATATCTGGATTGACAACGTTGTACATCGACTTCGACATCTTCTCAACAGCCCAACCACACACGTATTTGCCATCCTCCAAGATGAACTCTGCATCCTTGAACTCTGGCTGCCAAGCGCGGAACGCCTCGGTGTCGAGGATGTCGTTGCGGACAATATTTACATCTACGTGGATCTCTTGTGTCTCGTAATCGCCTTTGAGTCCGAATGATACGAACTTATTTGTTCCAACTACGCGATATACAAAGTTCGAACGACCTTGGATCATACCTTGATTCACCAACTTCTTGAATGGCTCGCTCTCGCAAACATAGCCCAAGTCGTAGAGGAACATATTCCAGAAACGTGAGTACATCAAGTGTCCCGTAGCGTGCTCAATACCACCGACATAGAGATCTACATTTCGCCAATACTCATTCTTCTCCTTGCTCACCAAACCCTCCGTGTTGTGAGGATCCATATAGCGTAGGAAGTACGCCGATGAACCAGCAAAGCCCGGCATTGTCGACAACTCAAATGGGTAGCCCTCCTCTGTCGACCAGCTATCAACGCGTGCCAAAGGTGGCTCGCCCTGCTCCGTAGGTCCGAAGTTCTCAATCGCAGGTAGCTCCAAAGGCAGCTTATCCTCCGCTAGTGGGTAGGCAACATCATCCTTGTAGTAGATTGGGAATGGCTCACCCCAATATCTCTGACGCGAGAAGATCGCATCACGAAGTCGGTAGTTGATAAGTCGCTTTCCGAGTCCGCGTCTCTCTACCTCGTCAAACATCTTGACAATAGCCTCCTTGACATCCAGACCTGTCAACTCTCCCGAATTAATCATCACGCCTGACTTAGCGTCATACGATGCCTCCTCGACATTGCCACCCTCCACAACGGGGGTGATCTCCAAGCCGAACATACGAGCGAATGCCCAGTCACGCGAGTCGTGTGCAGGGACAGCCATGATAGCTCCCGTTCCGTAGCCCGCCAAGACGTAATCAGATATATAAATAGGTATCTCCTTGCCTGTGAATGGGTTGATGGCGAAAGAACCTGTTGCAACACCGCTCACACGCTTAGTCTCCGAGATACGCTCACGCTCCGAACGACGCTTCGCCATTGTGATATACTCCTCCACAGCGGTGCGGTTCTCGTCCGTAGTCAACATATCCACCCACTCATGCTCAGGGGCGATGACCATAAACGTAGTTCCATAGATGGTGTCGGGGCGTGTGGTGAAGATCTCCAACTTCTGCTCAAAGCCCTTGATGTCGAAAAATACCTGTGCTCCCGTAGATTTTCCAATCCAGTTGCGCTGAATCTCTTTGAGCGACTCGCTCCACTCCAGTGTGTTGAGACCCTCCAACATACGCTCAGCATATGCCGTTACGCGGAGCAACCACTGCTTCATGCGCTTCTGCTCAACGGGATAGCCTCCGCGAACCGAAAGACCATCCTTAACCTCGTCATTGGCGAGGACAGTTCCCAACTTCGCGCACCAGTTAACCATCGTGTCGGCGCGGAATGCGAGTCTATAATTTTGAAGTATTGTCTCCCTCTCCTTCTCGTTTTTAGCGTTCCACTCCTCAGCAGTGAATGTCATCTCCGAGGTGCAGGCTGCATCAACCCCCTCAGTTCCGTTGGCTGCGAACTTCTCAACCAACGACTCAATAGACTCAGCTTTTTGTGTCGCGCGGTTGTAGTAGTGCGCGAACATCTTGAGGATTGCCCACTGTGTCCAGTGGTAGTAGTCGGGCTCGCAAGTTCTAACCTCACGATCCCAATCGAAGCTAAAGCCGATCTTGTCGAGCTGCTCACGGTAGCGTGCAACATTCTTCTCCGTAGTTACGCGAGGGTGCTGTCCAGTCTGGATAGCATACTGCTCAGCAGGGAGTCCAAAGGCGTCGTAACCCATAGGGTGCAAGACGTTGAATCCGCAGAGACGCTTGTAGCGCGAGTAGATATCTGAGGCGATGTAGCCTAGTGGGTGACCTACGTGTAGACCTGCTCCCGATGGATAGGGGAACATATCCAGAACGTAGAACTTAGGTTTTGAGGGGTCTGCCTCCACTTTATATGTCTTGCGATCTCTCCATCGCTGTTGCCATTTGGGCTCTAACTCTTTGAAATTATACTCCATTACTTGTAAGTTTGTAATTCTTTTATAAGGTGCAAATATACGATTTTTTTTTATTTTTTAGCGTTGAAAGTGTACCCAACACCAAGATATAGATATTTTGCAATCTGGAAGTCGGTAGCTTTGATGCCGAATGTTCCGAAAAACGACTTGTAGGGGTAGATCTTGATACCTAGGGTCTGGGCAAATCCCATATCCTCAGCGTCGGGGTCGGTGACGTTGATTGCGAAATCCATGAAGATGGTGTAGAGCGACTGAACAAACTCCAAGCGCGCAGCGGCATTCAACGATAGTTGCTCGTGAAGTGCTCCGTAACTTGTTGATACGTAGTTTTTTCCTGAGGTGGGGTTAGTGCAGTTTTTTATCGTTGCGCCACCGCTCTCATCGTAGACTGCCTCCAATCCAACGCCGTAGTGGAACATTCGTCCCTGCGCGCGAAGTAGGTGGTAGTTGAGCCCTAAAACTGTGAATGGTACTTTGTTGTATCTGTCGCCTTCGCCCGAACACTCAATGTTGGTCGCTGTGGCGAGGATATGTAGATCATGGCGAAAGTATGGCTTGAAGTTGGGGACATTAATCCTGCGCCCTTTGATTTCGCGTGGGCTGGGGCGGTTGAAGTTGTAGCTAGTCTCTAGGTAGCCACCAAAGTTGTTGAGCCCCTTGTTGGGAAGTTGCCACTTGCCGTTGGAGTAGTGGGTAAATGCAAATCCTGCGTGGAGGTTAAATTCGCGCGAGATATACCAGCGCAGAAAGAGGTTGAGACCAACGTGCACGGTGATGTCGGTGCTGATAAGGTTGTTTTCGGGGTTTGTCACATAGTCGTACTTCGACCAGCCACAAGCTGCACCAAGGTTAAACTCGTAGTTGAGCGAGAGGGCGTGGGTGAAGTTGATCGCTCTAGCTCCCTGAACGAGGTAGAACGAGAGTGGCGAGCCGATTGTGTTGTCGTGCCCAAGATCGGTGTATGAGACTCCCAAGCCGTAGTAGGGCATTCGATAGGCGTAATCCTGCCAGCGATTTCCCTTGGCGTAGAGGACATATTTAGCACCAAAAGTTTGGTAGTGTTGTGATGCTCCGTTGCGTGTGATGAAATCTTGGGATGATGCGATCTTTCCAAAGCCGCCATTGATGAGTATTGCGCAGGGACGTTCGTGCGGTGTTGATATGGCATCGTTACCTATTGCTGAGTTGGTTACAGTAAGTAGGAGTGCGGTGACGAGTGTAATGAGAATTTTAGCCCTCATGGATGTGTGATTTTTAAGACCTATCTATTATTAAATAGGTACAAAGTGACCACAAAGGTAGTAAAATATGTGCGGTATACAACGTAACTTTGGAAATTTAAAATCTCTAAATGTTGTTTTTTAATTTTTGATGCACTATTTTTGTAATTACTACGTTTTGTAGTTCACTTAGGTATTGCAATATGAAGAGATTTTTGATGCTCTGTTTGGGGCTTTTTGTCGCACTGTCGGCTACTGCCCAAATCGAGTGGGGAGCACCGCAACTAACGCGCCAAGATGGTGATAAATATATGCTTTCGTTGAGTGCTAAGCTCGATGAGGGGTGGCACCTCTACGACCTTGTTGAGCGCGAGGGGGGAGCTAATGCAACCTCGTTCACATTTGGATTGGGCGAGGGTGTTGAGCTTGTGGGCGAGGTGCGTTCGGTGGAGTCTCCAATTCTAAAATATGACCCTATCTTCGCTATGGAGATTGGATATTATGAGGGTGGCGTGACATTTGAACAGATGCTCACAATCAAGAATCCAGAGACCATTGTCAATGTCGCTGTGGAGTGGATGTTGTGCAACGACTCGACCTGCATACCCCCTGATAGTAACCAGTTTGAGGTCTCAGTTGGTGGAGCTAGTCGAGAGATCACCACCGCTCATGGCGAGGAGTGGCTGGTGCAATCACAGCCATCGAACACCTCCTCAAATAACTTGTGGTGGACAATTATAGAGGCTATGTTGTGGGGCTTTGCGGCACTCTTGACACCCTGCGTCTTTCCGATGATCCCCATGACGATATCCTACTTCCTGAAGGGTAGCGATAGCCCTGCCAAGGGGCGACTCTCGGCGATGCTTTATGGTCTCTTTGTGGTCGCTTTGTATACCCTGCCTATTGCCGCTATTGTCTTGATTACGCGCGTGTTGGGAGGGGATGCAGTGACGGCAGATATCTTCAATTGGTTGGCGACACATTGGTTGCCAAATGTGCTATTCTTTGTGGTCTTTATGATCTTTGCAGCATCGTTTTTCGGCGCGTTCGAGATCAATATGCCCAGCAGTTGGGTCAACCGTAGCGACTCCAAGGCTGATCGTGGAAGTGTCGTTGGGATATTTTTCTTGGCGTTGACCTTGGTGCTGGTCTCGTTTTCATGCACTGGACCTATCATTGGGTCGGTCTTGATTGGGTCGACGCAGGGTGAGTTCTGGATGCCGATAATAACAATTTTGGCATTTTCTGCCGCCTTTGCACTTCCATTTGTCTTGTTCGCCCTCTTTCCAAATATGGTCAAAAATCTACCCAAGAGTGGCGGTTGGTTGGGGTCGGTGAAGGTTGTCTTGGGATTTGTCGAGATCGCCTTGGGTCTGAAGTTTTTGAGCGTTGCCGACCAGACCTACCATTGGGGTATCTTGGATCGTGAGGTCTACTTGGCGGTGTGGATTGTGGTCTTTGCGCTTTTGGGGTTCTATCTGCTTGGTAAGTTGAGGTTTAAGCACGATGCCGAGGTAAAATATATAGGTGTCGGGCGGTTGGCTTTGGCTATCGTGACCTTTAGTTTTGTGGTCTATATGATCCCAGGGATGTGGGGCGCACCACTCAGGGCGTTGTCGGGATATCTGCCACCCCTTGAGACTCAGGATTTTGTGATGGGAGCTGGTGGCGAGGTTGTACCCTCAAAGGCGAAAAAATATAGCGATATCATGGGTAAGTCGTTCCCCAATGGTCTGGATGGATTCTACGACTATGCCGAGGCGCGCGACTATGCCGATGAGGTTGGGAAACCGTTGTTGGTCGACTTGACGGGGCACGGTTGCGTCAACTGTCGAGCTATGGAGCAGAGGGTGTGGAGCGAGCCCGAGGTGAATAGAATATTGAGAGACGATTATGTGGTTGTGGCTCTCTATATGGATGATAAGTATGAACTTCCAAAGTCGGAGTGGGTGAGGACGGAGTCGGGTAGAGTGCTCAAAAATCTTGGGCGAATAAACTCTCATTTCGCGCTGCAACGCTATGGTGTCAATGCTCAACCATATTATATTATCGAGGGGTGTGATGGGCAACAACTTGTCCCTGCTAGGGGGTATGACCTCGATGTTGAGGCTTATGTCCGATTTCTCGAAGATGGTTTGAGTGCGTATAAAGGTCAATAAAAGGATAAAAAAATTGGGATTGTGGGTAGCAAGTCCCAATTTTTTTTATAAATTTGTGGTCAGAAAATACTAAACACACAAAAAATAAAATCACTATGTCTGAATTTATCTATCAGGAGCCTCTACCGCTAGGAGAGGATACAACAAAGTATCGCCTCCTCACCAAGGAGTATGTTAAGGTCGTTGAGTGCGACGGACGTAAAATTTTGAAGGTTGATCCTAAGGGTCTTGAGTTGCTTTCGAAAGAGGCGTATAGCGATGTGTCGTTCTTCCTTAGAGCTGCTCACCTCCAGAAACTCAGCAACATCTTGGCAGATGCTGAGGCGACAGATAACGATAAGTTTGTAGCCTATACAATGTTGTTGAACCAGTGCGTTACGGCTGAGGGCGAGTTGCCAACGTGTCAAGATACTGGTACTGCAATCTGTGTAGCTAAGAAGGGTGAGGATGTATATACAGGCGTTGATGATGCTGAGTATATCTCGCGCGGAGTATATGAAACATACAAGGAGCGTAACTTGCGCTACTCTCAGGTTGTCCCTATGACCATGACCGAGGAGAAGAACTCGGGCACGAACCTTCCAGCGCAGATCGACATCTACGCTCATAAGGGTGACGCTTATAAGTTCTTGTTCATGACTAAGGGCGGTGGCTCGGCAAATAAGACATTCCTATATCAGGAGACTAAGGCGTTGTTGAACGAGGAGTCGCTTGTTAAGTTTATTCAGAATAAGATCAAGGATTTGGGTACTTCGGCTTGTCCTCCCTACCACTTGGCGGTATGTATCGGTGGGACATCTGCTGAGATGTGTTTGTCGACAGTGAAGAAGGCATCGGCAGGATATCTCGACTCACTTCCAACAGAGGGTAATGAGGGTGGACGTTGTTTCCGCGATACAGAGTGGGAGGAGAAGATCCTCAAGATCTGTCAGGAGTGTGGCGTAGGTGCTCAGTTCGGAGGTAAATATTTGGTTCATGATGTTCGTGTTATTCGTGCTCCACGTCACGCGGCATCTTGTCCAGTGGCTATTGGTGTGAGCTGCTCTGCGGATCGTAACATCAAGGCTAAGATCACCGAGGATGGTATCTTCTTGGAGGAGTTGGAGAAGAACCCAGCGCGTTTCCTTCCAGCTCAGGCTCCAGCGATGTCACCAGCGGTAGATATCGACTTGGATGAGGGTATGGATAAGGTTCGTGAGATCTTGTCGCAGTATCCAATCAAGACACGTTTGAACTTGAAGGGTACGCTTATCGTGGCGCGTGATATTGCACACGCTCAGATCAAGCAGATGTTGGATGCAGGTCAGCCAATGCCTGAGTACTTCAAGAAGCACCCAGTATACTACGCAGGTCCAGCAAAGACGCCAGTAGGTATGGCATCTGGTAGCTTTGGACCTACGACAGCGGGACGTATGGATAGCTACGTGGATCTATTCCAGAAGGCTGGTGGTTCGATGGTTATGGTTGCTAAGGGTAACCGTTCTCAGCAGGTTACGGATGCTTGTCAGAACAACGGAGGTTTCTACTTGGGATCTATTGGTGGTCCAGCGGCGGTGTTGGCAAAGAACTCGATCAAGTCGGTTGAGGTTGTTGACTTCCCTGAGTTGGGTATGGAGGCAGTGCGTAAGATCTACGTTGAGAACTTCCCTGCATTTATTATTGTTGATGATAAGGGTAATGATTTCTTTGCGAACTTTAAGCACTAGGAGTTGTTGAGTTATATCGTGGAGCGAAAGATTGTAAAAAGTCTTTCGCTTCACTGCAATAAATAGCTATGTAATTGCGTTTAAAAATTTAGATGAAAAAGCACCTATATAGATTAATGTTTGTGATGGTCGCCATTTTGGCGGTCTGTCGAGCTGTGGCTGCTGAGGATGTCTCCTTCAAGGCTAATGCTCCGATGATTGTTGCTGTGGGCGAGAGCTTTAGGGTCGAGTTTGCCTTGAATGCAAAGCCCGAGGGTGATAGCTTTGCGCCTCCCGAGTTTGAGGGTTTTGATGTGTTGGCAGGTCCTGCGGTGTCGCAAGGGTCGTCAATTCAGATTATCAACGGCAATATGACGAGGAGCGTCAATATCTCGTATACCTTTGTTCTGGTCGCTAATGAGGCTGGAAATTTCACCATCGGTGGGGCTAAGGTCGAGGTTGACGGCAAGTCCTACTCGTCGCAATCGTTGCCTATTGAGGTTGTCGAGGAGCGAGGTTCGTCTGCTCAGTCTCAGTCGCAATCTCAATCGCAACAGTCGAGTCGTCGACAGCAGCAGAGTCAATCGGATCAGGGGCGTATTGCCAAGGGTGACATCTTGTTGAGGACGATAGTTTCACGAACATCGCTATATAAGGGTGAGCCACTTAGGGCAACCATAAAGTTATACTCTCGTGTCCCGATCGCAGGGGCTGAGAAGGAGAAGATGCCGACATTCAACGGCTTCTGGAGTCAAGAGATTGATAATAAGTCGGAGGATAGGGTTCAGCGCGAGACCTACAACGGCAAGGTCTACGAGACTCAGGTGTTGAGGGATTATATGCTCTATCCTCAGCAGAGTGGCGAGTTGTATATCGAGTCGGCACAGATGGATATTATCGCGCAGGTGATAATGCAGAGCCGCAATATTGATCCGTTCTTTGGCGGAGGTCACGAGGTCTACAATGTCAAGCGACATATCGAGACGCCTCAGATCAAGATAGATGTTAAGAATCTGCCTGTTGGTGCGCCAGCATCGTTTACAGGTGCGGTGGGTAGCTACACGATAGAGGCGACAGCACCCAACCAAAATATATCGGCTAACTCTTCGGCAACGTTGTCGTTGAAGGTGAGCGGAAGGGGTAACTTGTCGTTTGTCAACGCCCCCAAGGTTGAGTTCCCTGCGTCGTTTGAGCAGTATAGCATCAAGACCACGGAGTCTATCACCCCCTCGGCAGTGGGTGGAAGTGTCGGATATAAGAGGTATGAATACCCATTTATTGCCCGCTCGCAGGGTGATTACACCATCCCAGCGGTGGAGTTTACCTACTTCGACCCTAAGAGTGAGAAGTATATGACCCTCACAACCAAGGCTTTTGATGTCAATGTTGAGCCAGATGGTAGTGATACGGTGAGTGGCGGTGTTGCTGGTACATTGCAGCGAAATATCTCGAAAGAGGATGTCAAGATGTTGGGTCAAGATATCCGATTTATAAGGCTGGATCACCCTCAATTATTTAATCGCCAAGTTGTTGGTATTGTCGGGATGTTGTCGTGGATGTTCTTCTTCGTGGCACTCCTAGTTATGGCGGTTCTATTTGCGATTGCGTACTTCGTTACCAAGCGCAAGATTCGCAACTCCGAAAATGTTGTTGCGACGAAGGGTAAGCGCGCCAATAAGGTTGCTGTTCAGCGATTTAAGCAGGCTAATAAGTATATGACAGAGTCTAATGAGCGAGCGTTCTACGAGGAGATGTTGCACGGTCTGTGGGGATATATGAGCGATAAGTTCAACATCCCTGTTGCGAACCTTACGCGCGATAATATTCGTGAGCAGTTGGGTAAGCGAGGGGTCAAAGATGGTGATATTCAGGCATTTGCCCAGATAATTTCTTCGTGCGAGGAGGCTCAATATTCGCCAATGGCATCATCGCATATGGGTGAGGTCTACTCTGAGGCGTTGGAGCTGGTGTCGCGCATTGAAACACAAATTAAACGATAGAGGAGGGGGAAAGATGAAGCGTCTAGTTTTTATATTTATAGCTATATTTTCGGTTTTCGGACTTTCAGCTCAGGTTGATAGCACCGCAATTGTTGCGACCTCAGTGGCTCAGCCTCAGGAGGATAGCGTCGACTCCATGAATATGTTGCAGATCTGGGATCGTGCAAATACAGAGTATATCAATGAGAGGTACGCGGAGGCGATAAAGCTCTATCAGGAGATCTTGACCCGTGAGAAACACTCTGCGCCATTGTACTACAACCTTGGAAATGCCTACTTCAAAAATGGGGAGTTGGGTAGAGCCTTGAAGTATTACTATAGGGCGGAGAAGTTAGATCCCACGAATGCTGATATTCAGTACAATATCGAGGTTGCCAAGTCGCACACCAAGGATCGTATTGAGGAGATTCCGCCATTTATCTTGGCGGAGTGGAGCAACTCGTTGCGCTCAATAATGGGCGGTCAAGGTTGGGGTATTTTGTCGCTACTAGGTTTCTTGATGATGTTTACCTTCGCGCTGATATACCTGCTCTCTAGGGATTTAGCTAAGCGCAAGGTGGGGTTTTATGGCATCTTGGGGTCGCTGTTTGCCGCTGTTGTCTCGATGGTCTACGCTGTGAGCATATCGAGTGAGTATGTGAATAGTGACGATGCTGTGGTTATGTCGCAATCTATGGTTGTGAAGAGTTCACCCGACAGGAAGGCTACGGAGTTATTCATCCTGCACGAGGGTACGAAAGTTCACATCATCTCGGAGCATGACGATTGGCGCGAGATCAAGATCGCCGATGGTAAGCAGGGATGGGTTGAGGTGTCGAGACTTGGCGTGATCGGTCACTAGAGGCTTTTTCTAAGAATACAATACAGATAATCTAAGTGTCGCAACTTCTTCAAAATGTGGTGGGTGAGCTTTCGAAGCTCCCTGGTATTGGACGCAGAACAGCTCTGCGTCTGGCTCTGCATATCTTGAAGATGGAGAGCACTTCGGTGAAGGATATGACGGTGGGGATTGATGATTTTCGCAATAAAATCCAATACTGTAAGGTGTGTAACAACCTCTCCGATACGGAGATATGCCCTGTGTGTAGTAATCCGCAACGTGACAGATCGACAGTCTGTGTTGTGGAGCAGGTGGCGGATCTGCTCTCGATTGAGAATACGCGCCAATATCGAGGTCTGTACCACGTCTTGGGTGGCGTGATCTCGCCTATGCAGGGGGTTGGACCTTCGGATCTGAAGATTGATCTTTTGTTGGATAGGGTCAGGAGTGGCGAGATCAAGGAGGTGATCTTGGCGATCTCGACCTCCGTGGAGGGCGAGACGACGCTGTTCTATATCATGAGTCGTCTGAAGAATCTGGTATCCCCGAACCTCAAGATCTCCACCATCGCAAGGGGTATTGGCTTTGGTGATGAGTTGGAGTATGTCGATGAGTTGACCATCACCCACGCTCTAATGAATCGCCGTGAGGTTGCTCGTGGGGAGTAGCCTAAAGTGAGCGATACAGTTCAACGATCTTGTCGCACATCGCTGCCCACGAGAATCTTTTGCGCTCCTCGACCATATTGTCGTTGAAGCGACTCAGATTATCACCGCTCCATACGGTCTCGATTGCTGAGGCGACACCCTCTGAGGTGGGTTCGCACACCACGCCCACGCGGTTGTGGGGGACAATCTCGGGGAGACCGCCAACATTGGTGACAACCATCGGAAGTGAGAAGTTGTAGGCTATCTGTGTCACGCCACTCTGCGATGCAGTGTGGTAGGGAAGTATCAAAAAATCAGCCACGGAGAAGTAGTTTTTCACCGCCTCGTCGGGGATGAACCTATCGTGCAAAACTATATCTTCGGCAACGCTTCGCGCCTTGATCTGAGCTAAATATTTATCGGGCGAGGTGTAAAATTCGCCTGCGATGATGAGCTTGCGACCCTCAGTTTTTCCCTCTGCTTTAAGTTTCGCCCACGCGTCAATCAAGATGTCGAGACCCTTGTAGCTACGAATAAGTCCAAAAAATAGCGCGTACTGCTGTGTGGGATCTATGCCCAATGCTGTGGCGGCCGCCTCCTTGGCAACCCTATCCCCGAAGTTATCGAACATCGGGTGTGGCGAAAATAGCGCAGGGGCGTGGGTGTATACCTTGAGCTCGCTATGCACCTGCTCCGACATATAGATAAATCCATCGACACCGCCAAAGTAGTAGCTGTTGCAGGGGCGGTCGATGATGTGGTGCTCATGTGGCTCTACGTTGTCGATCTGGCAGATCACCTTGGTATGCCCATTTGTGCGCGCTAGGCGCGTGATAGTTCCAAAGCAGGGTGCCATGAACGGTGTCCAGTACTTCATCAAGATAAAGTCGGGACGCTCGCGCCTGAGCCTCAGCCCCATAGCGATCCAGTTGAGTGGATTCACGGTGTTGACGCACCTTTCAATATCAAGATCCGCAGGGGGCGGAGTATCAAGGGTTTGACTCTCTCCAGGGAATAGAAATTGAGGATATTGGAGTGTGAAGGTCTTGATCTTGACATCCTCGCCACGACTCATATATTCGCGTGCCATGCTCTGCATAATGGCCGCCAAGCCTCCACGATAGGGGTGTGCAGGACCCAAAATAGTGATCTTCATCTTCTGTATATAATATATAGGTATATATGCGCGTTAAAACTCAAAGGTACAAAATTAAAATTGTAATGCAAAATTAACCAAATATTCCGCAACAAAAGTGTACCTTTGTGGCAGAATAAATATAAAATATAGAGTATGATAAAGGGAGTGATTTTCGATATGGATGGTGTCTTGGTGGACAATATGGCGATACACGAGGAGGCGTTTGATATTTTTTGTGGCGAATTCGGCATTACCAACAGCCGTGAGATTATCCAACGATGTGCAGGAATGGGTAACAACGAGATCATGTGCGAGGTCTTTCCGCCCGAGATCATCGAGCGCGAGGGGCTAGAGAAACTTGCATACGACAAAGAGGCTCTCTATCGTAAAATTTATGAGCCAACAGTGAAGCCAATAGATGGATTGGTGGAGTTTCTCAAAGGGCTCAAAGCTAGAGGCTTGAAGATTGCCGTGGGGTCGTCGGGATGTCGTCTCAACGTGGAGTTTGTCCTCCGCGCGTGCGGAATTGAGGAGTATTTCGATGAACTCGTATATAGCGAACTCGTGACAAAATGTAAACCCGACCCCGAGATATACCTCACAGCTATCGCCAAGTTGGGTCTCGACGCCTCAGAGTGCGTAATATTCGAGGACGCCAAAGCAGGAATCAAAGCAGCACGCGGTGCAGAGGTTGCTAAAGTCATCGGCGTAGCATCAACACTTACGCGCGAAGTCCTCGCATCAGAGACCGATGTCGATCGAGTAATCGGTGACTATACCGAGATGTCAGCAGCTATACTTTAGCTGAGGACTACTCAGCACTCCCCTGCTACTCTCTTGCTTTGCGGTCGTGGAGATATAGTTGCAGAGAGTTGGCGAGGTTTTGCCAGATGATGTAGGCTGTGGGGGCGATGGAGGAGATGGGGGTTAAGAATGATTGAGCCAACCAGACTGAGAGGACTGTATTTTTCTGTCCCAAGGATTGTCCTCCGCAGACGGCATCGCCATATTTGCCTCCGATATATCGACCCATCGAGAATTGTGTTGCGCAGGCGATGAGTGCCGCAACGGCAAGTCCGACCTGTTCGTAGATTGTGGCGTCGCCATCGTAGTTGAGTACAAAGGTGGTTGTACGTCCCAAGGTGATAAGTAGCGAGCCTAGCCATAGATAGAATGAGATGATGCCGTGTGCACCGACCCAATCGGCCGCTTTGTGCCACACCAATTTGAGGGTCTGCGCCACGAAGAATGGGAGTATTAATATAGGTACGACCTTTTCGAGAATTTGGTAGAAAGTGCAGAGTCCATTGCCGTATGTCGCCAAGAGGTATGGCGCAACGATGGCGATGACGAAGTTACATATTAATGTATATCCCACCATTGTGGTGACATTTGCACCAAGCAGACCTCCGATAACAACAGCTCCCATAGCGATGGGGGTGATGAATAGGATCATTGTCCCTTGTGCGAGGATCTCACCCAGAGGCAACATAATATAATAGGAGGCGACAGCTCCGATAATCTGAAATAGTAGCATCCAAAGGTGGAGGGGTGAAAATCTCAGGTCGCGCACCCTCACCTTGCAGAATGTGACAAAGAGCATCAAGAAGATCAGTGATGGTGCGATAGTGTGGTTTGTCGCTGCGTCGAGTGTCGAGAGTGATGAATGGAGGACAATTCCGCAACACATTGCTACGATCATCACTAGAGGACGGAAGTTTTGGCGTATTTTGCCAGCTATACTCATATGGTCATATCTATGTAAAAGTCAAAATCTTACACTCTGAACAATGCTAAAAATGATTATTTAGTGTTCTAAATATCCTATTTTGGCTTAAAGTGAAAAAAATATGCTACAAATATATAAAAAAAGAGACCAATAACGTTATCAATTTGAATATATTTACATACCTTTGGCACTCCAAACTCACAGCGTCTAAATGCGTAGTGCTGAGGGGGTGGGAAAACAAACAAAACACAAAAACAAAACTAAATTTTATAAAGACAAAACAATGAACGCGACTCTCAAAATTAGAGACCTTTCTTTGCGCGATGGACAGCAGTCATCATTCGCAACACGCATGACTCAAGAGCAAGTAGATAGATGTCTGCCATTCTATAAGGATGCTGGATTCTATGCAATGGAGGTATGGGGAGGTGCAGTCCCTGACTCTGTTATGCGTTATCTTAATGAGAACCCTTGGACGCGCTTGGAGAAGATCCACGCTCAGATCGGTTCTGTGTCGAAACTAACGGCGTTGTCTCGTGGACGTAACCTATTTGGATACGCTCCATACACCAACGAGATTATTGATGGTTTCTGCCGCAACTCTATCGAGAGCGGTCTTGGAATCATGCGTATCTTCGATGCCCTAAACGATGTTAACAACATCAAATCGACGGTGAAGTATGTGAAACAGTATGGCGGTATTGCTGACTGTGCAGTATGCTACACGGTTGATCCTAAATACCCTAAGGTCTCTTTCTTCGATAAAATCAAGGGAAAGAAACCACACCCTCAGATCTTCACTAACGAGTATTTCGTTGGTAAGGCGAAGCAGATGGAGGCGTTGGGAGCAGATATGATTACCATCAAGGATATGTCGGGACTTATCCCACCACGTCGTGTGCGTGCGTTGGTTGAGTTGTTCAAGCAGAACTTGTCTATACCTGTTGATTTCCACACTCACTGTACTCCAGGTTATGGCTTGGCGTCGGCACTTACAGCTATCGTTGCAGGAGTAGATGTTCTCGACACTAACTGTTGGTGGTTTGGTGGTGGTACTGGTGCTCCAGCGTTGGAGTTGATCTGGGTATTCTGCCAGAAGTTGGGCGTCAAGATTGATGTCAATATGGAGGCTGTGGCTAAGATCAACGAGCAGTTGAGCGACATTCGTCGTGAGTTGGAGTTGTCGGTATTTGGTGCTGAGAAGCCACGTCCAAAGGCTTTCAACCCACTTACGGATAAGTTGCCTGCTGAGATTGAGGCTCAGTTTGACGCTGCTATTTCGGCTGCAAAGCACCGTGATGACGAGGCAGTTATGGAGGCTTGTAGCATCATCAACGCTTACTTCGAGTTCCCTGCACCAGATGAGTTGGTTCAGAAGGCTGAGATCCCTGGAGGTATGTACTCTAATATGGTTGCGCAGCTTAAGCAGCTTAAGGCTGAGGATATCTTGCCTCGAGCTATGGAGTTGATCCCATCGGTACGTATGTCGGCAGGTTTGCCACCATTGGTGACTCCTACATCTCAGATTGTTGGTGCTCAGGCGGTTAACTGTGCTATTGACGAGAAGGCTGGACGTGCAATGTATACAAATAAGAGTTCGCAGTTTGTAAGCCTTGTGAAGGGTGAGTATGGTGCGACACCAGATAAGGTTGACCCAGAGTTCCGTTTGAAGATTGCAGGAACTCGTGAGGAGACTCCATACGATACTTCGAAGAACCAGATGCAACCAAACCCAGAGTTGGAGCAGGCGGGTGGCGTGAAGTTGGCGGAGACTGAGAAGGAGATCTTGTTGCTGGAGCTCTTCCCCGTTGTTGCTAAGGGTTACCTTACAAAGCTAAAGACTGCTGAGTACGAGGCTAAGAACGCAGAGATGCTAGCTGCTAAGGCTGCTGAGGAGGCTAAGGCGGCAGCAGCTGCTGAGGCTGCAAAGCCAAAGGTTGTTGAGGAGCCTATCACAGGTTTTGTGGTGACTGCGCCACTTCCAGGTAAGGTTATCAGCTTCAATGTTAAGGTTGGCGACAAGGTTGCGGCAGGTGCTGAGGTTGCTGTTCTTGAGGCTATGAAGATGGAGAACTCTATCACTTCGGATGTCGCAGGAACTGTTAAGCGTATCTTTGTTGCTGAGGGTGATAACGTTGCTACCGATGCAAAGCTTATGGAGATTGAGTAATCAATAGATAATATTTCTAGTAAAATAGCGGCACTATTCGTAGTGTCGCTATTTTTATTTGGAAAGCGTCACTTTTTTGTTTAAATTTGTGCTACTATGAAACAGAAACCAATATATACATTTCAGGATGCTGTCAAGCGAACAGCTCCTACGGCATTCTCTACGATGATTAAACCAGCAGGTTCGACTTGTAATCTCGACTGTCACTACTGCTACTACCTCGACAAGGCGTTGCAATATGGTGGTAAGCAGGCGGTTATGAGCGATGAGTTGTTGGAGGAGTATGTAAGACAATATATCGAGGCTAACGATGTCCCCGAGGTGACATTCTGCTGGCACGGTGGTGAGCCGTTGTTGTTGAAGCCCGACTTCTATAGAAAAGCTATCGAGTTCCAGAAAAAGTATGCAGGTGAGAAGAAGATCCACAACACGTTGCAGACCAATGGTCTATTGCTCAACGAGGAGTGGTGCGATCTGTTTGCTGAGAATGAGTTCTTGATTGGTGTCTCGATGGATGGCCCCAAGGATATTCACGACACATTCCGCCTTACGAAGAACCAAGAGCCGACGTTTGATAGGGTGATGGATGGCATCAACTTGATGAAGAGCAAGGGTGTGGAGTTCAACACGTTGAGCGTTGTGAATAAGTTGTGCGAGGGTAGAGGTCGTGAGATTTATCGCTTCTTCAAGTCGTTGGGTAGCCACTATATGCAGTTCCTTCCAGCGGTGGAGCACGTTATCGACAAGCCAACATATCACCGTCCGCTGATTGTTTCGCCAGAGCACGAAGGGGCATATATCGCGGAGTGGTCGGTGTCGGCTAATGGGTATGGTCAATTCTTGATTGATATCTTCGATGAGTGGGTTATCAACGATGTTGGAACTTACTATGTTCAGATGTTCGATGCTACGTTGGCAAATACCTGCGGAGCTATGCCAGGCGTATGCTCTATGGGTGAGACGTGCGGTGATGCACTTGTTGTTGAGCACAATGGCGATGTATATTCGTGTGACCACTTTGTATACCCTGAGTATAAGTTGGGAAATATTGCTGAGACCGATCTTCTGGATATCTACAACACGCGCAAGCGTATAGATTTCGGATTGGCGAAACGTAACGGCTTGGCGGCGGAGTGTTTGAAGTGTCGCTACTATCAGGTGTGTCGTGGAGAGTGCCCCAAGCACCGTTTCGATGTTGGGTCGGATGGCTACCGTAAGAGCACGTTGTGTGAGGGTTTGAAGAACTACTTCCGCCACGTAGAGCCATATATGGATTTTATGCGTACGCAACTCTCTAAGGGTCAAGCACCAGCGTGGGTTATGCCTTTCGCTAGGCAGCGTATGGGTTTGATGTAGGGTGTGGATAAATGCAGCTGAAGATGAAAAGAGAGCAGAGAGAGAGGATGAATATCGCATTCGCAACGGACGACAATTATGTTATGCCGACCGCTGTTGCGATGGCGTCGTTGTTCGAGAATAATCCGTTCGATATTGATATCTACCTCTTGAGTATTGATGGGCACTTGTCCTCGAAGAACAAGGGGCTGTTGAGGGAGTGTGTCGATAGCTATGGTCAAAATATTCGCTTTGCAGATCTCTCGTTGGAGCTGTTCGATGGGTTGCCAATCCTTAGGCACGGACTCTCGACATACCTGCGTCTCTTTGCGCCAGTGTTGTTTCCCGAAATTGATAAGATGCTCTACCTCGATGCCGACATTGTTGTGGATGGCTCGATTGTGGAGCTATATAATACCGATATTGAGGAGTTCCAATTTGCAGGATCTGCCGACCAAGCCTCTCTGAATAAGAGTTATCTTCACGAGATAGGTTTTGAGTACAAACGCCCCTATGTCAATGCTGGAGTGTTGTTGATGAACCTCAAGGCTCTGAGGGGTTTTGAGATTAAAGATTTGATGTGTAGCTATGTGGATAAGTATCACGATTTCATGCAGTTAGGAGATCAGGATATTATCAATTGTATATTTCCTGACATCCGTATTATCCACCCCAAGTACAATGCGTTGCCTCTGTTTTGGATTATAAATAGCTCCAAGCGAGGGATGATTTGGGGTGTTGAGGAGATCAAGGAGACGGGATTTAGCCCTGTGATAATCCACTATATCACCCCCAAGAAGCCGTGGAAATTGGGCAATGCTCACGTCCATCGGGATAGGTGGTTTTTTTACCTCGCCAAGACGCCATTCAAGGGGTATCGCCCCAAGGTTACAGTGGGTAGCATACCTACGGTGATTAAGGGTTTTGTGCGAAGATGTATCAAGAAGATTATCAAGCGACGAGTGTTGAATAGGTATCGACAAAATAAAGTTTAGTATTTAAAGAAATAAATGAGCCTAGTAGTCGTTAGATTTTTTAGATGAAAGAGGATAAGATAAAAATATTGGGCGCGAGGGTTCACAACCTCAAAAATGTCGACTTGGAGATTCCGCGCGAGAAGTTGGTGGTTATCACTGGATTATCGGGTTCGGGCAAGTCGTCGTTGGCGTTTGATACCCTCTATGCCGAGGGTCAGCGTCGCTATATGGAGACGCTGTCGACATATGCGAGGCAGTTTGTCGGCACGATGGAGCGTCCCGATGTTGATAAGATTACGGGTCTGAGTCCAGTCGTTGCTATTGAGCAAAAGACGACAAATAAAAATCCTCGCTCCACGGTGGGGACGGTGACGGAGATCAACGATTTTTTGAGATTGTTGTTCGCTAGGGCGTCGCGCGCCTACTCCCCAAATACGGGTGAGGAGATGATCCACTACACTGATGAGCAGATTGTGGAGCTTATCATCGAGGAGTATGCAGGCAAAAAGGTGGCGTTGATGTCGCCAATTGTCAGGGGGCGCAAGGGTCACTACCGTGAGCTGTTTGAGACACTTCGCAAGAAGGGATACCTCTATGCGCGCATTGATGGCGAGATGGTCGAGTTTGCATCGGGGTTACGTCTTGATCGCTACAAAACCCACTATATTGAGTTGGTCGTGGATCGCATTGTGGTCGATGCAGAGGATCGTGATCGTGTCATGAAGTCGCTCAGAGAGGCGATGAAGCAGGGCGACGGAACGATGTCAGTCTATGATTATCAGGCAGATAGCGCGCGATTTTATTCGCGCCACTTGATGTGCCCAACTACGGGCGTCGCCTTTGAGGAGCCTGCGCCATATACATTTTCGTTTAACTCGCCCAAGGGTGCTTGCCCAAGGTGTAACGGACTTGGCGAGGAGGCGGTATACGATAGGGAGAAGATCATTCCCAACCCGAAACTTTCGCTTAGGGAGGGTGGCGTTGAGCCACTTGGAAAATATCGCAACAATATGCTCTTTGCGATGATCGACACCCTCGGTCAGCGACATAACTTTTCACTAGACGATGCAATCGAAGATATTGACGAGGAGGGACTTAACGCTATTCTGTATGGCGACTCTGAGCCTCTGCGCATCAATATGGCGGATTTCACCTACAACCACGGCATTCAGCTTATGTCGTGGGAGGGTATGGCGGAGTATATCGCCAGCACGGTAGATCCCGAGAGTCGCAAGGGCGAGAAGTGGCGAGAGCAGTTTCTGGTCACCAAAAAGTGTAGCGAGTGCGGAGGTAGTCGCCTGAAGCGTGACGCCTTGCAGTTTCGCATTGGAGATAAAAATATTGCGGATCTCTGCGCAATGTCCATTGAGGAGTTTTCGGTCTGGATGATCACCATCGAGAGCCATATGAACTCGAAGGAGCAGAAGATCGGTGCGGAGCTTATCAAAGAGATCAGGGAGCGACTTCGATTTTTGATTGATGTCGGACTTGGATATCTGTCGCTCAGTCGTGCGTCACGCACGCTGTCGGGCGGTGAGAGTCAACGAATTAGGCTCGCTACGCAGGTGGGCTCTAAGTTGGTTAATGTCCTCTATATCCTCGATGAGCCGAGCATTGGATTGCACCAGCGTGATAACCTCCGACTTATAAATTCACTCAAAGAGCTTCGTGACGCAGGTAACTCTGTGATCGTTGTGGAGCACGATGAGGATATGATCCGCACGGCAGATTTCATTGTCGACGTTGGACCTTTGGCGGGTCGTAGGGGCGGAAATATCGTTGCGGCAGGAGATATCAATACAATTCTGGAGTCAAATTCAATTACGGCGGACTATCTCACAGGAAGGCGCGAAATTGCTATCCCCGAGCAACTTAGAGAGGGGTTAGGTAAATCCATAACAATTCGAGGGGCTAGGGGTAACAACCTCAAGGGTATAGATGTCGAGTTTCCGTTGGGCAAGATGATATGCGTTACGGGAGTGAGCGGATCGGGTAAGTCTACGCTTATAAATGAGACGTTGCGCCCGATTTTGAGCCGTGCATTGTACCGTTCATATGACCAGTCGTTGGAGTATGACGAGGTGGAGGGTGTCGAGAATGTCGATAAGTTGGTGGTTGTGGATCAGTCGCCAATCGGACATACACCGCGCAGTAATCCAGCCACTTACACTGGACTCTTTGGGGATATTCGCAAGCTCTTCGAGATGACCCCCGACGCTCAGGTGAGGGGTTTTAAGGCTGGGCGTTTTTCGTTCAATGTCAAGGGCGGACGCTGTGAGGAGTGTCGTGGAGCTGGTGTTCAGACCATCGAGATGAACTTCCTGCCCGATGTTTACGTGACGTGTAAAGTCTGCGGAGGTAAGCGTTATAACCGTGAGACCCTGGAGGTTAAGTATAAAGGCAAGAGCATTGGCGATGTTCTGAATATGACGGTCAATATGGCGGCGGAGTTCTTTGAGCATATCCCCCATATCAGCCAGAAGATCAAGGCAATACAGGATGTCGGGTTGGGATATCTCACCTTGGGACAGCCCTGCACAACTCTGTCGGGCGGTGAGTGTCAGCGCATTAAGCTATCCAGCGAGTTGTCAAAACGAGACACTGGAAGCACGTTATATATTCTGGATGAACCAACTACGGGACTCCACTTCGAGGATGTCAACCAGCTTTTGGGGGTTCTGCACAAGCTCGTGGATCGCGGAAATACGGCTATCATCATTGAGCATAATTTAGATGTCATCAAGGTGGCGGATTACATTATAGACATAGGTCCCGAGGGAGGCGCAGGCGGTGGCGAGCTTCTTGCGTATGGCACACCCAGCGAGGTGGCGCAGGTTAAGATTAGCTACACGGGTCAATTTTTAGCTCAGACGACAAAATTATTAGGTTAAATAATTGCATTTAATATTGGTATATCGGAATTATTTATTAGCTTTGTATCTGAAATTTTCTAAAACACGGAAATAGTAATAAAAATAATAGAAATTTATAGTAGATCAAAATGAAAAAAATTATTTATGCGGCAGTGGTAGCCGGTGCAATGGTGGCAGCATCTTGCTCAAGTAACCAGACAACAATCACTGAGGGTAGTGCATCTAAGTTCGACTCTCTATCTTACGCTTTGGGTGCAAATATCGCATTTAGCGTAGGGTCAAATATGCAGGATATTCCATTGAACTACGAGTCTATCGCAGAGGGTCTTAACGCAGCGGCGTTCGACAAGAGCAAGATGACTCAGGAGGGTGCTGTTGAGATCCTACAGGACTACTTCATGAACAAGCGCGCAGCTCGTGCTCAGGAGGTTGAGGCTAAGCGTCAGGAGGCTGATGAGGCTCAGTTTGAGGCAGGTGCTGATACAGCTACAGTGATGGCTGCTCGTGCTGCTCTACCAGCTGATCCAGCGATGTTCGAGAGCGAGGAGGAGCGTAACAACGTATCTTACGCATTCGGAGTTGACTTGGGTAGCAACATCAAGAGTGCTGAGATCCCAGTTCAGACATATTGGATCAATCAGGCGATGGTTGATGTTCATGAGGATAAGCCACAGATGAATATGACAGCTGCAAACGCTTATCTTAACAACTACTTCTCTATCGTTCGCCCAGCTGAGATGGCTAAGGTGTCGGCTGAGAACTTGGCTAAGATCGAGAAGCAGTCGGGTGTCGTTAAGACAGAGTCTGGTTTGTTGTACCGTGTTGAGAAGGCTGGTGACGCTAACGTTCAGGCTACATCGGACGAGGATGTTGTGAAGGTATTCTACACAGGTAAGTTGATCCGCAACGACAAGGTATTTGATACAAACCGTTTTGCAGACCGCTCTGCAGAGGAGCAGGAGGCTATGAAGGCACAGAACCCAGCTGTTGCTGAGGCAGATGAGCCTATCGAGTTCCCATTGAACCGTGTAATCCCAGGATGGACTGAGGGTATGAAGTTCGTAGGTAAGGGTGGTCGTATCTCGCTTTGGATCCCTGCTGAGTTGGCTTATGGTGCTCAGGGTGCAGGTCGTGATATCGGTCCTAACGAGGCTCTTTACTTCGATGTTGAGATCGTTGATGTTACTCCAGCGCAGACAGCAGCTCCAGTTCCAGCAGAGTAATCTAGCTTAGAAAATCGAGCGGCTATCTCGAAGATGATAGCGAAAAAAACCTCCGAAAAGCCAGTGTGCTTTTCGGAGGTTTTTTGTGGTGGGGGGCATTTGTGCGTTAAACCAGCCCGCAATGACACGGGTTGGTGTATTTGTAATAATATAGGTTCGAGATGTCCATCGTGATAGGTGGAGTAAGAGCCTCTTCCCGAAGCGACAGTGGTTCTCTTTCGGCCGCCTCGACTTTGGGTCAAACACGTTAGTGTTTGAAAATTTTACGAGAGCTATAAAATCACTCAAATAAATTTGAGTGATTTTATAGCTCTCGTAAAATCTTTGAGCGTAGCGAAAAGCCCAAAGTCGCTACCAAAATGCCC
This sequence comes from Rikenellaceae bacterium, assembly GCA_047173185.1. Taxonomy (GTDB): domain Bacteria; phylum Bacteroidota; class Bacteroidia; order Bacteroidales; family Rikenellaceae; genus Alistipes. The sequence continues at coordinate 169,564 of JBCQVH010000002.1, read as the reverse complement.
GTGCGGCTCCGCACCGCCCGACCGGCGTTAGGTCAGTCCCCAGCCCAAACTAAGCCCCAAACTCAAGAGTCGTCCTATTGAAATGTAAACAGATAGTTCATTCCGAAGTTCCAGATTGTCACCACGCCGATAGCTCCGATTTTGGATAGGTAGAAGTTGATCTTAAACTTTTCGTGTGCGACATATAGAAGCGCGTTGTTGAAGATCAGCCCTACCGCAGCAATGGTCAAGAACTTCAGGTACTCGACCGTAACCTCGGGGTTTGCGCTCTGAAAAGTCCACCATCTATTGAGTAGATAGTTGGATGTGGCGGCAATCATAAACCCCAATGAGTTAGCAAGATAGCGATTTTGTCGCAGAATCTCCTTGACGAGGTACGTCACTCCGAAATCAACAAAGACTCCCGAGCCACCTACGACGCAAAACTTCAATAACTGAGCAATCAAATTCTCTCCCATCAATCTCTCCGTGCGGTGTTAAAGTGTTGCAAGCTCCGCATTTGAGATTGTGTTGATCGACTCGCGCTCAACAAGATCCATCGTCTTTGCGATGTCATTCACGCGCATAATCAAGAACGAACGCTTGTCGATTGAGAAGCAGTACATATACTCAATCACAACCCCCTCGGCTGAGAACTTCTTAAGCTCATTGTAGAACGAGCCTGCCAACGAGTCGCACGAAAGGGCGATGACCTCACTGCGACTTACATTTTTGTTTGCCCCAACGAGTAGCTCATGCGCCTTGTCGTTGTCGTTGGTGATGAGTCTAAGGATTCCAAACTCAGTGGTGTCGGCAACAGTCGCCGCAATGATACGTATATTTGCATTTGAGAGAATATCCATAATCTCGTAGAGACTACCGATCTTATTCTCCAAAAATATAGATAGCTGATGAAGTGTAGTTTTCATTAATTACAAATTATAAGTTGTTGATTATAAATGTATAAGTGACCTATTTTGCTCGTTTGTCGATGACGCGCACCGCCTTGCCCTCCGATACTGGAAGTGATCCGCTACCCACCAATTTGAGCCTTGGAGTCACCAAGATCTCGTCTCGTAGCTCTCGGGTGATCGACTTGCTGAGGTTCTGCAACGCTGCGTAGTCATCCGTGAATGCGTCACCCAACTCCACCTCGATGATGATCTCGTCATTGATACCCACAGTGTCGATGGTGATGAGGTAGTTCGTTCCCACCTCGGGGTGCTGCATCAAGATCTTCTCAATCTGCATAGGGAAGATGTTAACTCCCTTGACGATAAACATATCATCGCTGCGACCCTTGAATCGGTCGAGGCGGCGGTGTGTGCGTCCGCAAGGGCAATCACCTGGTATAAAGCGAGTTAGATCACGTGTGCGGTATCTGATTATCGGCATCGCCTCACGGTCGAGCGTTGTCAATACCAACTCTCCGATCTCGCCATCCGCAACAGGCTCCAACGTCTCGGGATCTACAATCTCAACGATGTATGAATCCTCCCAGATGTGGAGACCATTCTGCTCCTGACACTCGAATGCGACACCAGGTCCACTCATCTCCGACATTCCGAAACAGTTGTATGCCTTGACACCTAGCAGATTCTCGATGCGCTGGCGTTGCTCCTCGGTATGTGGCTCAGCACCAATGATTAGCGTTGTGAGCTTAGTATCTTTGTGAGGGTCGACACCCAACTCGCTAAAGACCTCTGCCAAGCGAATTGCGTAGCTAGGGATGGCGTGAATTGCCGTAGTGCCGAAGTCGGTGATAAACTTCACCTGACGAGGGCTATTTCCAGTCGCTGCAGGGACGGTCAACGCTCCGAGCCACTCCGCAGCATTCTGCATGCCGAGACCTCCCGTGAACATTCCATATCCCGAGGTGTTCTGAAAGACATCCGTGTTGCGAAGTCCCACCATATACATACACCTCGCAAGGCGATTAGCCCATGCGTCAATATCGTGCTTGGAGTGGCAGATAACTGTTGGGTTACCCGTTGTTCCGCTCGACGAGTGGAGGCGAACAACCTCACTCTGTGGCACAGCGTTGAGACCAAAAGGGTAGGACTCACGAAGATCATTCTTGGTTGTGAAGGGCAACTCCCTGACCTGCGCAATAGATGTCAACTTCATGGGGTCAACATCTGCGAGTTGCTTAGCGTAAAATGGCGACTTCTTAGCCTGTATAATTGTATCTTTGAGCCTCATGAGTTGAAGCTCCTCGATCTTCTCACGCGACATTGTCTCGATGTGAGGTTCGAAATATTGGTTGTTCATTGTGCGGTTGTAGCTCTTAATTGTATGTATTAAATATTGGTTCTTTTCAACAAGAATACCACAAATGTAACATTTTTAAGTGACTATTACAATAGATTGGGCATTTTTTTGAAAAGCCCAAAAAGATTTTGTATCTTTGTTTTTAGACAAACCAAACACAAATACCTATATTTATGATAATGAAAAAGAGAACCACACTAGCCATCTTGGCGACAATGTTGCTTGCGAGCACTCCTGCATTTTGCCAAAGCAAAGCAACAACAATCCCATCACCAATCCCATCGCCACACAAAGGATCTACACCAACTGAAGGGTATGTAGATGCCTCGAAGTGGAAACTCGTCTGGAGCGATGAGTTCGACTACGAGGATAAAGAACTTGATAAGAAGTGGGTGTCAGCGAACCACCCATCTATGAACCTCCACTGTAGCCGTTGGAGAGAGAATGCCGTGGTCGGAGATGGTACGCTCCGCCTCGTGAACAAGAAGGAGCAACGTGGAGGTCAGGAGTGGACATCGGGAAGCATCTGGACGAAGGAGCACTTCCTATATGGCTACTACGAGTGTCGCTACCGCTATGCCGCTGCGACATCTACCAACAACTCGTTCTGGATTATGACCAAGGGGGCAGTGCCCGAGGGATTCAAACGCTACGAGATTGATATCAACGAGGGTCACTACCCTAACAACGTCAACAGCAACGTTCACAACTGGACAGACGAGACCATAAACGATAAGGGTAAGAAAACTCACCCGTTAGATCCAAAGTCGTATATCTTTGGCTCGACACCCGATATCCACATCCAGTTGGAGACTCCTGTTGTTGCGACAAAGCTACGCTTTAGCTCTAAGATGTTTACTAAGTTCAACATCAACGAGTTCCGCGCAATGAGCGTCATTGATGCCGACTATCCAACAATCAAGACCGTGGGTAAAATGCCTACAACAGAGGGTCTTGTGAACTTTATGTCGTTGCCATCGACAAAGATCACAACAAGTAATCCTAAGGGTGGCGTGCCAGCCTTGACGGATGGTACATCACGTGGTTGGAGATCTCAGGACTCAGGCGAGAAGTGGATTGAGGCGGAGTTCGACTCAGCTAAGACAATCGGTTGCATCCAACTCAACACAGGATGGACAATGAATGGAACAGCCAAAGGTCTCCTCTCGCAGTACAAGGTTGAGTACTTCAATGGCGAGAAGTGGATTGGTATCGCTACAATGGATGTCACCGATAGCGTTAACTTCGCTGAGGAGTTCCATACTCACGGTTTCGAGTGGAACAAGGATGAGATGATCTTCTACCTCGATGGCAAGGAGATTCGTCGCACCAAGAACGAGTTCTGCCACTACCCAGCTCCAGTGTGGTTGAGCCTCGCAATCATCAAGTGGGATGGTCCTCTCGATGTTGATAACCTCGATGGAACATTTATGGAGGTCGACTACGTGCGTATCTATAAAGCGAAAAAAGGTAAGAAATAGTAGGGTCGAGAAGTAGGACTGAGAAAGGCTGAGAAAGGGCTGAGTAGAACTGAGTAAAATCGTGTATTACTCAGTCCTACTCAGCCCTTTCTCAGTTCTACTCAGTCCCCAGCTAACTCAGAGGCTGTTTTAAAATGCTCCGATATTGTCGAGGAAGATGATTAGCATCATCACGGGGCAGATATATTTAAGCAGGAATATTACGCTGCTTACGAGTGTTGTTTTGAGTGTTCCGTAGTTTGTGAGCTGACCAACGAACAGAGCTTTGTCCATCTTCCAGCCGACATATATTGTTGTGAAGAATCCGCCTAGGGGCAGCAAGATATTGGCTGTGAATTTATCGAAGATATCGAAGAGTGTCATATCGAAGAGTGTGTATCCCGACCAGATGCTGAGCGAGAGTGCTGCGACGGATGACAAGAGCCCTGCAAGGATTGTTGTGATGACCGATGCTTTGGGGCGAGAGATTTTCCACTCGTCGATGAAGTATGACGTTACCACCTCGTGCTGTGCGATTGTGGATGTCAACGCTGCGATGACTAGCAGTAGGAAGAACGCTGTCGACCAGAATACGCCTCCAGCCATCTGGTTGAAGATACCTGGTAGGGTCACAAAGACCAGCTCGCCACCAACACCTGGGGTGACGCCCACGCTGAAACAGGCAGGGAAGATGATGATTCCCGAGAGCAGTGCAACCAACGTGTCGAGAATGGTGACCTGCACAGCAGTTGCGCGGAGGTCGGTTTTGTCGTTGAAATACGAGGCGTAGGTGATGAGACATCCCGAGGCGATAGATAACGAGAAGAACGCCTGACCAAGAGCCTGAATAACCACTGTGGGGGTGATCTTCGAGAAGTCGGGCTTAAACATAAACTCTAGACCTTCGCTACTTCCATCCATCGTTATTGACTTGACACCCAGAACGATAAGGATTATAAAGAGTATCGGCATTAGGATCTTTGAGATTCTCTCAATGCCTTGATTTACGCCCATATGTACAACCACGTGGGTCACAGCGATGAATAGCCACGTGTAGCCGATCAACTTCCATGGCGACTGCACAAAGTTGTGAAAGAGATCTTGATACTCCGCAGCGGTGGATTTCGATGCCAGCTCGCCACTCACCGATGCTACGAGGTAGTCGGCCGTCCAGCTCGCCACCACAAAGTAGAATCCCATTATGAAGAACGACGCCAACATTCCGCAATATCCCAACGCTGTCCACTTGCGATCTAACGCACGATAAGCACCGACTGAATTTTTGCCTGTGAAGCGACCTATCGAGAACTCGCCCAACATAATTGGCAGTCCGATGAAAAGTATGCAGGCGATATAGATTAGCAGAAAGGCTGCACCTCCATTTTCCCCCATCACATATGGGAATCGCCAGATGTTACCCAGTCCCACGGAGCTACCTGCCGCAACCAACACAGCACCAACCTTACTTCCAAACTGCCCTCTATACCCTCTATCCATACTTTTTTAATGATTAACGCCGATAATGATTAATGATTAACGGCTTACTCTGTTCTTAATGAGTGACAAAGGTAGTCAATTTTGGTCTATTATGCAACAATGATAACGCCGATAACGATTAATCATTATCGGCGTTAATCATTAATCATTATTAAAGTCGGTAGATCTCCACTACTGCGACGCCCCAGAGTGGTCCATCGAAGTCGAAGGTCATCAGCTCATCGTCGCCAACCCTCACCTTCACAACCTTGATGATGGGGTTCGACTCCTTGACAATCTCGCGCTCCATCACCTTCACACCATTTATCGTGAGGCTCATATCGTAATCCGAACCAGGCTTGTTGTTGCTGTAATTCATGATGTCGCCCGTCTTGATGGTGATCCAGTAGTCGCCCTTCATAAAGCGCGCGTAGAATGTCGCTGGCTTGCGTCCAAAGGCTCTGTCTCTCAACCAATAAGGGAAGAAACGGGTGCTCTCGTTGTGCCCTCCGATGACGTTCTTCACGCTCTCGCCATCCCAACCAAAGGTGTTGACGTTGCGGTCGAAGATGTGGTTCTTGCTCACGGGGGTAAATCCAAAGTATGCTGGCATTCCGTAGCGACAGAACTGGAACTTCGCGTAGATTGGAGCCTCAATATCAGGGTATGATGTCACCGCTGTATCCTTAAGGCTCAACGATGGAGCAGGATAGCTCTTAGGTGCTGAGTAGCCACCGATGTTTTGGTAACTCTCAGGTGCTGAGGTTAGTGAGCGGTGGTGAGCATCGTAAGCCTCCTTGTCGGTGCAGATCACAATGCGGTCGATACCGATATTTACATCCGCGCCATAGATCTTGATTGTGTGATATCCAGCCTTGTCGATCTTGATCTTGAATGGCAACTTCTCGATCATTGCGTGGACGTTGCGGTGCCAAGAGATACCCTCGGTCGTTCCATCCAACATCTTCACCGTTGCGTGTTGGCTCTTGCGACGAATGCCCTCAACGATCTGAGGCGCACCCTCTCCGACACCAATACCGATTGCACAGCTCTTGCCGTGACCCTCGTTGAGGGTCGGTATGCGGTAGATGTTTCCGTAGTGAGTTCCTGCCGTTGTGAAGTATACCTTATACTCCAAAACTGCACTATTTACCTTATGGTTTGTTGTCACCTTGTTTGCTCCACGAACGATCATCGTAGCTCCCGAATGTCCGAAGTTGTCGGTCTTTGTCCACTCGCTACCATCCTTGCCCTTGCGCGCTGAGGTGTAGTTCTCCGCCTCAATCACCACGAAACCACAACCCTCGACATAAGATCCCTTCTCGGGCTTGATGCCAATCTTCGTAGCCTTCACCTTAAAGCTCTTAACCTCCTTACCCTCAGTATCTTTAACTGTGATAGTTGCGAGGTTGTCGCCATCTGAGGTTTGTGCCCAGTCAATGGATGCAAAGGTGCGTTGCTCAGCGTTCATAACCCCCGAGCTGAGGCTGAACTTCACAAATGGCTTGTCGCTTGAGATGCTCCACGTCGTCTGCTTAGCCGCGCGGTTGAAGATGTCGATGAAACGGCTGTTATCTTCGAGTGACGAGAATCTAAGCGTGACGTTCTCGTCACCCTTTACCTGACCCTCGCAGACCGCTCCAAGACCCTGTTGCTGTTGCTCTAGGTAGCGACTATCGTAGGTGAATGTGTTGTTAATCTGCGAGATATCGAACACGCGCTCCACGATGTTGTAGTGAGCGTATGGATCCATGATGCCGTTCCACTTGCCCCCTGCGAGAACCTTATTGTAGTAGTGCAGATCCTCCTGGATTAGCTCCTCAGCCCTCTCCGCAAGTGCCTTGTATGCGTTGACGCTACCCAAACGTCCCTGCTCAGCGTAGAGTCTGTTTTTGCGGTAGTAGATGGTCTTTTCGTACATCAACCTAGCCGACCTAACAGGGTAGTAGACAAGGTGATAAAACGATGGCTTGAAGTTCTTATCCAAGCTGTCGTATACCTTCTTGGCTCTCGCCTCCAACGCCTTGATATACTCGATGCGACCCTGCGCCTCATCGCCAAAGTCGAAGAGCGAGTAGTATTGGAATGTTGGGAACATCGAGCCCCAGTTACCTTGACCTGCGCGGTTTATACCCCAGTTCTCCGCCGCTCCCATCGGAACCAAGAACTCGGGACGCATAGCCGATGAGAATTGGTAGAAGTTGGTCAAGATGTCGGCAACCTCAGTCGCCTTGTCGCACTCAATATTGAATAGGTCGTTGCAGTTCTCCGCCACGAACTCGCGTGTCGAGAGCTTAGAGTACCTCTCAACATCGTTGGTGTATTTGAAGAAGTAACGCTGTGCAAACTCACTAGGCTTCAAATCACCAACATTGACGATCCAAAACTTCTGAGCACCACCCTCATAGATCTTGTTGTACTCCTCACGTTGTAGGATGAATGGCGTTGTCGACAACCAGTTGTACTGCGCTGGCGAACCCTGATAACAGAAGTGGTAGTAGATACCGAGTCCACCCTTGCGCTGACGCTCCTTAGCCGTTGCGAATTGGCGCGCAAAGCCATGGTTATCCTCCGTGTAGACAACGATAACATCCTCGGGAAGTTTCATCGGGGTGCACTTCTCCTTGCCATCGACACTCTCGCCATTGTAGATCTCGCCAGTCTCCTCATAGGGGACAAAGACCTGAGGCACTGCATCTTCTGCTCCGTAGACCTCCTTGATGATCTCTCGTTGGCGGTCGATGACGTGTTGCACCAACTCAACCTTGCTCTTTAGAGTCTGGTCTTTGAGTTTGCGCGCGAAAAATGGTGTGTCGTGGACACCTCGAATACCGAGGGTGTAGATCATACTGAAATCCTTAGCCTCCTTGACTCTCTCAGTCCAATACGCCTCAATAGCCTTAGGATTAACCGAATAGTCCCACTCTGGCTCACCCTTGGCGTCATACATATCTTTGTGAGCTGCCGCCCAATCATACCACTCATCGTAGTTGTTGCGACCCATCTGCTCACAGTGTGACGCACCTATATATATACCATACTCCGTGGCGTTCTTGGGGTTGATAGGCACACCCTGCTCGTCACGATATTTGAAGAAGAAACTTCCCGTCTCGATCATTCCAGGCCAGATGGCATTGGCTCTGTTACGCAACAGATACTCAAAGACATGCTTGTAGATCTCGGGGCTGATGTGTCCCTTATCTCGCTGCTTGGATGTTAGGCGACTCCACTGAATCATCGCCTCCTCGTCATTGATAAATACTCCACGGTAGCGCACCGATGGCTCTTTGGGTAGCTCGAAAACGCTCTTCAAGACCACCTCATTTTGACGCTTCACAGGGATGTCGCACCACCAATATGCAGGCGAGACACCTATGCGCTCCGAGATCTCGTAGATGCCGTAGACCGCACCCAAGGCGTCACTTCCAACAACCACCAACGACTCCGCGCTCTTGGGGGTGAGACCCTTTACCGACTTCAGCAAGAACGACTCATATTTCCCTTTGGCTTGTGTAGCCTCATCGATCTTCTTAGTCGAGATAAGCGACTGAATTGTAGCGTTATTCACAGTTCCGACGATGATGCTGTTCTGTGAAAGTTTGTCCAGAGAGTTCACCACCTCGGGTTTAACTCCCGTGACCATCTCGATATCATTCTGAAGATCTCCGACAGCTCTCAGAACCTGAATAGGCTCATCCTGCGCAACGTAGATCTGCGCGACTTTGCCACCCTTGAATAGTGCGAAGTCCGCCTCTTTTGCCGCTTGGGCAAAGTTACTCACCGCCGCCGTTGCAATAAGCAGAGCGAGAGTAATGATTGATTTTAGTTTTTTCATTTTTGATTAGGTTTTAGTTATTTCATATTAATCTTCACAACCTGCGAGGGGAGACCATCGGCACTAACTCTCACAGTTGCTGTTCCGCGCTGACCCTTAAAGGATTGAACGATAGCTAGACATCGTCCCATATGGGTCACCACGTGGTCGCTCTGGTAATCTTGGGTGCTCTCGCTCCAGCCGTTATCCACGCCCAAGAGTCGCAAATCACCCTCGACATCTAATGAGATCTTCTGATCCTCCAAACAGACCGCAACACCCTTAGCATCAACAAGCTGAATATCTAAGTGCGCAACGTCGTAGCCATCGGCTTGGAGCTTTGTGTTGTCAACCGTAACTTTAAGTGCTGTCGCCTTGCCTGCACTCCTCAGCTCCGCCTTGTGTTCTCCTGCCTTAGCCTCCAAAACTCCCTGAGAGTATGGAACTTCCCAACGCAAGATCAGATCATCTTGGTTGTCCGCCAAGAACTTTTCACCCAACGACTCACCATTGAGGTAGAGAGTTGCGGAGGGTTGGTTTGTCACCACCTCGACAACGACCATCTCACCCTGCTCGTAGTTCCAGAGGGGTTTAGATGTGAAATTATCCCAATTTGTGTAGCCTCGCTTTGGGCGTTTCTTGGTGCTGTGGGTCTGGATCGCAACATATGGAGCATCGTCCCAGATAGCCCTGAAGTGGTTGAATCCTGCCTCCTTGAATCCTGCCAAGTTGAAGAGATCACCACCTGCGGACTTCCTTGGCCAGTTCTGTCTCGCCTCGCCAAGGTAGGCGATGCCAGTCCAGATAAACATACTAAAGACCATCGGGTTGTCGGTGCAGGTGCGCCACTCGCTGAGGTATCCAGCATTCTCATTTCCAGTAAACAGCATATCGGGGAAGTGCTCCTTGCACCAACCATACTGCGCAATCTGGTAGCTTATGCCGACAATATCCAACGCTGCAGCGTAGCCCGTTACGCAACTCGCCACGGGGATGATGCAGTTTGCCGTCACAGGGCGCGTAGTGTCCAACTCCTTGACCCACTTCGCAAGACGCTCAGCAGTCTCCGCAAGGTTGTACTTCTGATCTGGGCGGTTGTCGTAACGCTCTCTCATCTGCTCGGGGGTGAGGTGTGGGATCTTATTCCAGTAGCCTCCAGTCCCCTTGTCCCACAATCCGCTGACATCCTTGTACTCGGGATATGTCCACTCGATCTCGTTTCCGATGCTGTATTGAATTATTGATGGGTGGTTGCGGTTGCGCAAAACCGTACGTCTCAAATCGCTCTCACCCCACTCTTGGAAGTGCTCGGTATATCCACGCGTATGGGGCAACACCTCCCTCTCGTTGAGGTTGAAACGTTTATCCTTGGGGTTGTCCATCTCATCGAAAATCTCATCCTGAACCAAGAAACCCATCTCGTCACATAGATCATAAAACTCAGCTGAGTATGGGTTGTGTGCGGCACGAATAGCGTTGACGCCGCACTCTTTGAGTAGCTCCAAACGTCTGCGCAACACACCTTTAGGTACGGCAGCACCCACCAAACCTGCATCGTGGTGGAGACAGACGCCCTTGATGAGTGTCGAGACTCCATTCAAGAAGAAACCCTTGTCCTTGTCGAACTCGATGGTTCTAATTCCAAAGGGGGTAACATACTCATCTACCCTCTGCCCCTCGACTGTGATGGTCGTAACGGCACTATACATATTTGGATTTTCGGGATCCCAAAGCTTAGGGTTCGCAACATCCAAGAGCTGGTTGAAAAGTGTGGACTCCTCGCCTTTGAGTGTCTTTGTCTCGGTCACCTCCGCAACCTTTGATCCTCTGCCATCGAGAACTTTTGTTGCGAGGGTAAAGGTTGATTCAGTGCTGTCTTGGTTGGTGATGGTCACCTCAACATCGACCTTAGCGGTCGATTTTGTCACCTCTGGTGTCGTAACAAATGTGCCCCAGATAGGAATATGGAGCTTGTCGACTGTGATGAGTTTGACGTTGCGGTAGATTCCGCTACCTGAGTACCAACGGCTATCGGCATAGCGCGAGTGGTCGACATAGACGGTGAGAACATTCTCCTCGCCCACACCCTTTAGGCTCTCTGTCAAATCGAAGTAGACGGGTGAGTAGCCGTAGGGATTTTCGCCCAAGTACTTGCCATTGAGCCAAAATTTAGCGTTGTTGTAGACGCCATCGAATAGGATGAAGGTGCTCTTTTGAGTGGCGTCATCGGTGGTTGCGAAGTGCTTTTGGTAGACCCCGACGCCTCCAGGGAGGTAGCCTGTACACCCCTCATACTTGTCGCTGAATGAGTGCTCAACACTCCAGTCGTGGGGCAGTCGAATATCTCGCCAACTCTCATCGGCAAGGGGTAAGTTGCTGAGCGTCACCGTATCGGCAAGCTCTGTGAATTTCCAATCGAAGTTGAAATCACTCTCTCTTGAAACTGTCGCCTCGGAACTGCATGAGCTAGCTATCAGGGCGATTGTTGCGATGAGTGAAAAAGCTGTGGTTAGTAGCCAATCTCTTTTCATGTTTGGTGTTTGGTTTTTGGTTAGTTTTTGGTCTATATTATATTTTGAATTTTGGTCTCGTTGGTGAGGCGCATACTTCGAAAGTCGAGCCCCGAGAGGATGTTGATCTTGGGACGTTTTCCAACGGTAATGTCGCCTAATATATCGCTCAGCCCCAACGCTTTAGCCCCTGTCATTGTCGCTGCGGTGAGTGTCTCTGCGAGGGTTAAGTCGCTGATATCCGCCAACAATCGCATCTCCTCCAGCATAGACAACGACCAGTTAGAGGCTAGGGAGTCCGTTCCGATGCAGAGGTTCAACCCCTTGTTAAACAACGCCTTGGAGGGTTTGAGTCTCGATATATACTCGTTGGAGCGAGGGCAGACAACCCAATATACCTCAGCTGTGAAGTGGTTCATTATCAACTCAATATCTCTATCTGTGACGCAACAGTTGTGCACCAACATCACACTCCGATCTTTGGGCACTGAGGCGATGATCCGCTCCGCAGGTGATCCGTAGTTCAAAAAATCGCACTCAAAGCCGACCCTCGAATACCAGTCCCACAGTCGCCCTTTGCGTTGAAAAAGATCCCCCTCACCATCCGACTCCATAAAGTGAATCGACAACGGGGCATTTCCGCTCGAAGTAGCTATATCCCTGAAAATATTGTCGTTGAGAGAGTATATCGAGTGTGGCGTTAGCGATCTGTTGGGGTAGTTTTCTGCCCATTGCACAGCCTCTAACGATGTTGTAGAAAGTCCAAAAACCTCCGCAAAGGTGTGGTAATAAATTGGACTCTCTGCCTTGCAAGCCATCGAACTCTCGCCATTGGCAACATCCCCAACAGCAGCGATACCCTCGTTACGCATTGCGATATCTTCGCGCGCAACTGCCGTCAATCGCTCCGCCTGAGTAGCCTCGCCCCTCACTCGTCCGATCTGCTGAGCAAAGCCATCAAAGCCAATGTAGGGATCGATCTTACCTCGCAGGTAGCTCAGCTCCAAGTGACAGTGTGCATTGACAAACCCTGCCGTCATCAACCCTGCGTAGAACTCCGTGTTGGGGGTTCGGTCGATCTCCTCACGGCTACTCGCATACTCCACCGACAAAACAACGCCTGCCCCATCGACTTCAACGATGGGGCAACGCCGAAACTCTCCATCGACAAAGAGGAGGTTAGAGGCTATCTTGCGGTGAGAGGAGTTCTGCGGTTGGGAGCAGGTCATCGGAGAATAGTTTTATCGGAACTAAACGGTTGAACAATATATCACTAGCATCCTCCTTGCGAGGGGTGTAGATAATCTCGAAATCGCGGATTTTGACGTGAGGGCGGTTCTTTTTATCCAGCAGATCCACCAACTCGATCATCATACGCGTGTAGGTGGTGTCGGCATTCAAGACCCTCGAAAAGCTCTTGACGCCACCTCTCGAAAGGTAGGCGGTGTTTGAACTGAATCTCTTTAACTTCCTCTCTGGTAGGTTCTTAGGCTTGCCATCTTCGGTTGTGTCGGCTAGATCTTTGGGCTTCAGCTCCTCGAAGTCGCCATCCCTCTCAAACCAACACTGCGCGCGGTAGCTACCGACATTGCGATCCATCGAGTCGATCAGGTAGTCGAACGACACCGAGTAGTTACCTCGCTCGATATCCTTGATGGTGATGAAGAAATCGGTGGTATCTTTAAGTGAGTATAGCGTTTTTACGGAGTCTCGTCTCACCACCCTGCGTAGTCGGCGCGTAGAGACAGCGTCGATCGTGTCGAGTATGGCAACCTCCTTGTCGAACACCTCGCCCTCAGCCTCCAACATCTTGATAGACCTCTCCACGACATCGCCCAACTTCGCACTCTTGCGCCTCGAAAAGTTACCGATGGTGTACTTCACATCCTCGACCGTATATCCGTGCCTCTCGAAGATGGGCTCGTAGATCAGGAGTGAGTCCATCTTCACACCCTTGACATTGACGTAGCCGTTGACCAAATAGGCGTCACGGAAGATCACCGCCAACTCACCGTCGGGGATGATTCTACTCTGTGAACAGCTACTCAGCAGTGCAAAACAGCCCAATATTAATATGTATGCTATGCGTCTCATCGCGTAGTTTGGTTTAAGGGGAGTTCTATTTTCTCCCCAATTTTAATTTTTGGTTAATAATTGCCCATTTTTGATTTTGCAAAAGTGGGTTGTAGTGGCTCTACCACCGATTTTTGTAAAATCAGAAAGGGGTAGTTAGTAGCCGAAAAGTATTTTAGGGGAGAAATTAGAACTCCCCTTTCGGTTTAATCATTTCGTGGCTCACAATGTAGCTCAGTACGTAGGCTATGCTCATCGACATCACAATGACAAAGAGCACGTCAAGTAGTTGCAGATCAACGGGATATGCCGTAACTAAAAAGCTCGATGCAGGGATCTCAATCACCCCCCACACCTGCTGTATCAGCGTCAACGCAACGCCTAGAACCACACCTATCGTAGTTCCGACCGCCCCGATCAACAACCCCTCAGCGAGGAAAATTCCCCTTATATATCTCCACGTTGCCCCCATCGAACGGAGCGTCAACATCTCCCTCCTCTTCTCGATGATGAGCATCGCCACAGTGCCAATAAGCGAAAATGAGGCGAGCAACATCACCAACAGCGAGATGAACCCAATGCCCCACCTCTCGTAGCGTATGATGTCGTAGATCAACGGATTGAGATCGTAGCGGTCGTAGACCCCGAACCCATCACCAACGACCTCCGCAACCTCGCTCTTAACCCTCTTAGGATCAGCACCCTCAGCGAGTTTGATGACAACATCCGTGGCGTGGCTCTCACCCTCATCATCCATATCGTTCAGCCTCGATATCAGGCGACGTGAGGTGTAGCCATATTTGCCCTCGCTCTCCAAGTCGAGGCGAAAGACCCCGACAACCTTGGCACTATCTCGATTGAAATCCACAACGGGCAACAGCTCCGATAGCGCACTCTCGCTCAGCGAAAAGATGTTGACAAAGGAGCCGTGTGTTTGGCGAATTCCCAACTTGCCAGCCACCGTATTGCCCAACACAAGCCTATCCAGATCACCCAGCGCAACATCGAAATCCCCGACATATATATAAGGTGTAAGGTCGACAACATCTTGGTAGTTGTCATCCACACCCCTCAGCCTCAGCAGTGTCTGAGCACCTCCGCTCTCCACCATAACGCTCTGCTCCCACTGCAAGGCGACACCTTCAACGCCCCGAATTTGGGCGATGCGTGACGTGTCAATAGCCGATGGATCAAAGAGCTCCTGACTCCTCGAACGCCTCACAACCAGATCAGCCTCGACAGCTGAGTCAAGCCCCTCAACCAACGTTCCAAAGCCATTGAAGATCGAGAGCAGGATGATAACCGCCGCCACAGGTGTAGCCACCGACAAGAGACTAACACCAGCAATGATGTTAATCACCGAGTGGGACTTGGGCGAAAAGAGGTATTTTCGTGCAAAGAGTATCATCCGCTGGGGCAATTGTATATATGTGCTCTTTAGCGATTTATCGCCTTGTCGATATTCTCGATATACTCCAATGAGTCATCAATGAAGAAGTCGATCTCGGGAACGCTCTTGATCTGGTGCTTAATGCGAGCACCCAACGACTTGCGGATTGCCCAGTTCTCGTGTTTGAGAGCCTCCAAAACCGCCTCGCTCTGCGAAAACGGAAAGACGCTCACATATATCTTCGAGTAGCTGAAATCGGGCGACACCCTCACAGCTGTGACCGTTACGAGTAGACCCTTAAATCTCTCTCTATAATCTTTTTGCAGGATCTCGGCAATATCTCTCTGTATCTGCTTCGAAATCTTCTGCTGACGTGTAGTCTCTGTAGTTTCCATATCTAATTTATTGTTTCTCTTCGTTTGTGTTATCTTGGGACTTTTTGGATTTTTTGGTTCTCTTAGACTCTTGGGTCTTTTGGTCTTTATCTTTGGTGGTTATGATCGTGTCGGTGAACTTGCGACCCATCTTAACCTTTGGCTCGCTCCTCGCCTCCCAAGAGTCAAAACCTGTACCCTTGCCCATTCGGTAGTTGACTCCGATGCTGATCGACTGATTATCCATCGGTGTACGCAGTGGGGTGGTTGAGAAGGGGTTCTCGGCCCCATCCGTGCCGTTGTCTCGATACTTGTTGAGGTTGCGGACAATATCCGAATATCCGAAGTAGTAGCGTACCCTAGCCATTATCTCAAACCTATTGACCAGAACCGCAATACCGCCACCGCCCATAAGTCCATAGCCCCACCTATTATCTCGGCTGGTCTTAAACTCGTAGTCGCCCTTCCACTCCTCGTTAGGGTAGTACTCGTGCACCGACTCGTTGGAGTATGTCGATGAGAGGTTGTAGCTAAATGTCGCTGCCGCCTCAAAAAATACCCTCACTCGATGGTTGGCGATGTAGAAGTGTGGTTGCCAAACAATTGGCAACATCAATGAGTTGATATTGCGAGTGTACAACAGCGGATCATCTCCATCTGCCACCGCCGCTGTGTTCTGCGTCACCGTGAAACCCCTCTGGATAAACTCCAAGTCGGCACCCACGCAACCTACAAAGCGTTGGTTGGTGTAGTAACGCCACGAGAGACCTCCCGTACCTCCCGACACCGAACCTGTCTCGATCTCGGGATAGGGGCGAAAGCTACTAATCGTGTAGCCTGCCGACGCTCCAACGGTGTGCTGTGCCTCTGCACTAAATATCGAGAGCAACACCACGCAACAGAGTGCTAATGTGTACTTTATATCTTTACTTATCTTCATTGCACCTCTACTGTGTTAGTTGGTTGAGACTCGGCATTGTTCCGCCACCAAACATACTTCCTCCAGTGGTGTTGTCGCTCTTGCCACTCTTTTCAAGTGCTTTCTTGCGCTCCTCCTCCAGACGTTTTGTCTCCGCCCTCTCCAGACGCTCGTTCAACATCTCGATGGTCTCGGGCTTGAACAGCTCCGTCGCCTTGATCTCGAAGTCGAAGTCCCAGTTCGCCTTGGTTGTAAACTTCGTTGCGTCGTCTTTCTCAACATATATTGTCCTCTCGGGCATCTTGCGGTTGACCAAATCTCCACTGCTTAGCTCGCCATTGCCATCCTCATCGGCGGTGATCTTCAAGCGGATCTCACCAACGGGGACATACTCGAACTTCAGCTTGCCACCCCTCACGCCTTTGCGACTCTCGATGAGCTTGTCGGCACCAGTCAAGAGGTCGACGATATACTCCGTCTGGTCGCCCTCGTCAACCTTGACATCGACAATGACCGTTGAGTAGCTATCTTTTTTGAGCGTCTTGAACTCCAACTTTATCGAATCATTGCTCTGCTGTGCTGTGTTTTTCAACGCCCCCTCAGCGATTTTTAACCTATATGTAACCGATGAACCCCTCGAAAGATCCGCCCCAAAGATCATCTTCCTCAGACTCTGGGTATCTCGTTTGAGGGTGAACGGTTGCGTGTAAAAGATGCTGTCCGCCCCTGCAAAGGTGAACTCGATAGCTGTGGTGTCGACCTCCACGAGTGGGTAATCCGTCTCAAAGACTATGCTCTGGAGTGGGTTCAACTCCTTGGCTGTCGGGTACTTGATCTTGAATGGATTCTCCACCTTGGGCTCAACCCACTCCTCACCCTCTAGCTCCGCTTTGCGTTTTGCTCGCTCCTGCTTTTCTCGCTCCTTCTCCTGCGCCTTGGTCTCGATCTTGCGCCACGTGAGGCGTAGATCCTCAGTCGAGGAGACAAGGTTGCGCAGCGAGTCATTCTTCATATATGTGATCTTGCCTCGGATGGTGTCGGGGAGCAACTCCGCAGCGACATTGAACCACAAAGCCACCGTGTCGCCATCCTTAGATATAGGCTCGATGATATATTGATCTTCACTCAACGAGTCGAGTCGGATGCTGTCAATCTGTGGTCGCTCAGCTCCGAAGTAGAGCAACGCCTGATGTTGCAGAGGTCGTTTCGAGTCCTGAAGTGTCTGTCTACGATACCCCTTGTCGGTGAATAGTCTAAAGTGTAGCTGTGGCTCAGCAACAATATAGGTTCTCAACGAGTCAAACCATATCGAGAAACCATCCATCTCCGCAGGGTTGTATGTCCCCTCCACGAAGCCCACTTTGTCTGTCCCTGGCTCGTAGATAAAGTTGGTGTTGGTGTCATCAATGGCGTAGATGTAGTAGGGCTTAGCCTTGAGGTTCTGAGCCAAGAAGATACCGTTATTCTCCGCCTTAGCGATCACCGAGGGGGTGACGTTGAAGAGCGTCGAGTCGTAGTCGGCATTCATCTGCACCGAGTCGGCATCGAACAAGAAGATCAACGCATTGCTCACAGAGTCAGCCTTGAAGCTATCCTCAGCATATCCCGACAACATCAACGAGTCGATCACTGGACCTGTCGAAAAGACATACCTCATCGAGTAGAGTGGGTTGCTCTCGTTGTTGTCCTGAATGGTGCTTCCGAAGTTGAGCGCGTAGGTGGTGTTCTCCGCCAATGAGTCGGGTAGCGTAACCACAACACCTCGACCTCTGATTGTCAAGGTCGGCTTCTTCTTCATCTGTGGCGAGGCGAAGAAGTGCTTCTGCTGATCCTTCAACTGCACAAACTCATTGAATTCAATGTAGATCTTCTTAGAGTCGAAGTTGGTGGTGTAGTTGGCAGGGATCATATCCACAATCACGGGGGGCAACGTATCGTATGGTCCTCCGTCGGGGGTCATGATCGAGGCGCAACGAGTCAAAAACGCAAATCCAAAAAGGATGGCGACAAGTGTGCGAAGTCCATTTATAATATATTGTTTGCTCTTGTTCATTCTCTCTACTCTAATGTTGTATCCGTGTCGTCTGTCGGCTCATCGGGTGACTGCATTGTCCAGTAACCCTGTGTGAAACTTCCATATTTCCAATCCCTAAAGGGTATAGACACATAGGTGGTTGCAAGATTTACACCAATATCGAGCGTTCGATATCCGTAGCTCTCAGTCGATGGGTCGACAACCAAAACCACAATGCTACTCGCCTTGATCTGCATCGACAACGCACCTGTGCCATACTCATACTCTCGGTAATCTTCATCCTCATCATAGTCATCATCGTAGTACTCGGGTAACAGCGTGGGGTCGATCTCCGTGGGAAAGGCGTAATCCACACCCTTGGCTATGGCGTTGACCTGCAAGCCACTCTCCAACTCCGTCATCACACCATTTAGGGCGTCATCATACGACTCAAAGCCCCAAAGGTCGATATCCTCGACACCCTCAAAGGCGTAGGCTACACAACCCTCCAACCACACGTAGTCGTCATCGCTGGTCACTTGATGGTATGGACGCACAACGAGGAGCGTGTTGTAGGACTCATCCTCGCCCATACAGCCACACAGCGCGAAAAGTGCTATAATATATATGTATAATCGTTTCATAACTAATAACTAATAACTAATAACTCCTGCAACATCTCCGCAGTGCTCTTGCCCAAAATCGGATGTCGCCAATCTGCGCAGATCTCCGCCATCGGTTCTAGCACAAATGCCCTCTCGCTCATCAGTGGGTGGGGGATCTGCAACTGCGGAAGATCAACAACCTCCTCGCCATAGGTGATGATGTCGATGTCGATCACCCTCGAGGCGTAACGCTGTTGTGTCGAGAGCTTTTCCAAACTCTCCCTCTCACGATCTCGCCCAATCTCCTGCTCAATGCTCTGTGTCGCTGAGAGGAGATCTTCAGCCGTTAGATCACTCTCCACCGCCACCGCTTGATTCCAAAACCTCGTCTGAGACTCGAAGCCCCAAGCCTCGGTGCTATGCTCCGTGGAGCAGTCGACGATCTCGCCTATCTTGCTCTCAATAAGCTCTCTAGCCTCCGCAAAGCGACCTCGTGTGTCGCCCACGTTTCCGCCCAAAAGTATAACACACCGCCTCATCACTTCAAGCGGTTTATCTGTTTGCTGACAATCAACGCAAAGTGTGTAAATACGATGGTTGGATTGCCATTCTGGTTGATCTGGCGCAGTGCCAACTCAATCTGATCCACCAAAAATTCTATATTTTCATTCCCAATAAAGGGTGCAAATTTCTTGCAAAACTCCGCCTCCTCGCCCCACAAGTAGCTGATCTCGTGGAGTCCAGCGTGGAGGATATAAGCCTCCCTCAGTAGCCCCAACGAGTAGCGCATCAACGAACGTTGACCATCCCTCGAAAGTGCCGCAACATCCTCCGCCCACGTCAACAACTCCAAGTGTTTGTCGTTGTAGCTCAGACGCATAAGCGCAGTAAAGAGCCTGAAATTCTCGCCCCTCTGCTCATCGCCTCCGCCCGACATCATCGCCCTCAACTCCAACAGATCTCCGCCCGAGAGCCTCGATAACGCCTTGACCCTCTGAGGATCTGTAACGCCTTGACCTCTAGCATACTCTGCAAGCTCCGCCTCACCAATTCGAGGGACATCGACCCTCTGTGTTCGTGATATTATCGTATCCAACAGCCTCTCACTATGGTCGCTGACGAGCAGAAACAGCGTCCGCTCCCAAGGCTCCTCCAAGATCTTCAGGATCTTATTCGCCGCCGCCTCTTGGAGCATATCAGCCTGCCAAATCACCATCACCTTGTAGCCCGAGCTGTAGCTCTTGAACGACAATTTGCGGATCATCTCATCCGCCTCCTTAGTCGAGATTATCCCCTTTAGCGTCTTGCCCAAATCCAACGAGTCATACCACTCATCTGCCGAGAGGTAGCCTCCGCTACTGCGAACTAGACCCCTCCACTGTGCGACAAACTCGTCACTCAACATCGCCTCACTACTCTTTTTGCCAGCCTTGTTGACAGGCATAACAAGGTGAAGATCGGGGTGCGACAACTCGCCCATCTGGTGACACGAAGGGCAGACCCCACAGCTATCTTCATCCGTGCGGTTGGGGCAGTTGATATACTGAGCATATGCCAACGCCAAGGTCAACGTGCCGTAACCTGCCTCGCCACTAAAGAGTTGCGCGTGGCTAATGCGTCCAGCCCTAACAGCTGTACGTAGCTGAGCCTTAAGCTCCTCGTGACCTATAACATCCGCAAACCTCATACTCTATCCTCGTCGTCTCGTGGCACTCCTCGCCATCGCTACGACATCTATATTTTCGCGCCACACCGCCCACAGAACATAGCCCCCAAGCAGTAGCGTATTTACTCCAAACATTAAAACTCGACTATCTATGTAGTTGATAGCCACCTCGCTAGCTCCGTAGAGCATAACACCCAATAAAATATACTCACCAATGCGACCCAATTTATATGGCGTCGGGAAGTACTTGCAGTTGAGCCAATAGCTCACCGCCACCATCACCGTCTCGCCTATGAGTCTCGCCCAAGCCGCCCCGAAGTATCCCCACCTTGGGATCATAATCAGGTTGGCAACAATCGACGCCGCCAACCCTGTGAGTGTAATATAGAGGGCAAACTTTGTCCGCTCCTCCCTCTTGTACCAAAACGATAGGTTCAGCCAGACACCCATCATCACATTTGCACCCAAGATCACAGGCAGGATGAAGATACCCTCACGGTAGCTCTCGCCAACAATCAGCACAAAGATATCTCTAAAGAGCGAGATTCCCAAAAATATCATTACCGAGAAGATGATATAGTACTTCATCGCCTCGGCATTCATCGTCTTGAAATCATCCTTCTTGATATTAGCCAAGAAGAAGGGCTCAGCCGCCAAGCGGTACATCTGTGTAAAGAGCGTCATCACAACCGCTATCTTCGTCACCGCACCGTAGACTCCCAACTGCGCCATAGCACCCACAGGGGTGATATATTTAATCATCTGGCGGTCGATGAAGTCGGTTGCTGTGCCTGCTATTCCGCTCAACAACAACGGCATAGAGTAGACAAAGAGTGCCGACAACAGCACCCAGTTGATCTTCGGTATGGTGCGCCCCGTGGTGGTCAACACAACCGCAAAGGTCGCAACACTAGCCACCAGATTGGCAACAAGTGCCCACCCAACGCCAAACTCCGTAGCGTAGAGACCTGCGCAACCAAAGCCCACAGCCAAAGCCACCTGCATAAAGATGTTGAAGATCTTGATCGAGGCGTACTTTTTCGCCTCTCCCATCTCCCTAAGCCTCGCAAAGGGGATCAACATCGAGACATCAAACAACACAATCAGAGCCACAATCTCCACATATTTGGGGTTGGCAACATACGCTTCGCCCATCGCCACACTAACTGGCGAGATGAAGAGAAAGATCAACCCACAGAAAACCGCCGCCGCCAGTGAAGTGATACCCCAAGCCGTAGCAAACAACTCTTGCTTAGCACGTTGCACTCCGCTCTGGTCGCCCCCGTCGCCCCCGTTGCCACCCTCCAGCTCCGCCTTGGTGGCAAAACGGAAGTAGCTCGACTCCATACCCATCGACAGCAACACCAACGCAAAGGGTATCAATGCGTAGACATCGGTGATGATGCCATAAGCCTCACGCTCGAAGATGCGAGTGAAGTATGGGGTTAGCAGGTAGCCCAACAATCGTCCGACAATGGTACTGACGCCATAGATTGCGCTCTGCTTAGCTAGTTTTTGCAACATATATCTATCTCTCTGTGCTCTCTATTGGGATTACACTATCAAAAGGCAAAGATACAAATTTATTGGGAAATACCCCCTAATTCGTAGGATTTAATATGATAGAACCACTTTTGCTACTTGGCGACCCTAAGCGTTGGATCGACTTCGCAGGGGTGGAGCTAAAGAGGTCATTGGTCGAACTGGTGGTATCCACCTCGCTACGACTCCCCGAGATAAGCGACAACGCCTTGGCAATCATAACCTCCGAGCTGGTGAAGTCCGCAAAGCTATCTCCGTTATTCCAATCATCCACCGAGTAGTTGACCATAAAACCATCCGCATAGTCGCTAGCATCCTTGGCATTGAAGTTTTGGAAACTAATAGGCAAAAACGTATAGTCCCAATCATCTGTCGAGAATGTAAGCTCGAACATTCCAACATTCTTACCCTCCGTCTGTGACCCTATCAGCGTCACAGGGAAGTCGATACCCCTGAGTGAGTTGATGATAATCTCACTCGCCGAGGCGGTAAGCCCCGAAACGAGGCAGTAGAGCTTGGTGAGCGAGAGTTGCGGAACGCTCTGGATAAAGTTCTCCTGAGTGGTGTAGAGCGAGCTGTCAAGAGCCGTTATGTCGTCATTGTAGCGGTATTTCTGGAAGATCTGCCCCACGCCATTAGCACCTGCGATGGAGCTAGCTAGCTTTCTTGCGGAGGTGACGTAGCCACCACCATTGAGCCTTAGATCCAAGATCAGATCCGTAGCTCCTGCGCTCTGCAGAGAGGTGAGTGCCGCCTCCAACTCTGTGTCATACGCAGAGTCGAACGAGAGGTAGTTGAGGTAGCCTATTGTTGGGGTCAACATCTCGCACTTCAACACAGGATTTGGGTAGATCTGTCGTGAGGTGACATCTTGAGTAAAGCTTGCTCGACCATTGAGAATCTTTAGCGACAAGGTTGCCGACGAGGTAGGCGACAACAATAGCTGTGCATAGCCGTAACAGTTGGATGTGGTAACAGCAACACCATTAACCTCACTGATGACATAGCCTCTAACAAGCCCTGCATCATCTGCTGGAGAGTCGGGGTAGACCGCCTGAATACCGATGTAGATGTTGTCGCTGTCGGCGAAGCTAATAAGCACCAACGACGCCAATCCGTAGCTCATTGTCAACTCCTTGCTCACCGATGAACGACTATCAGCCTTGCTCTTGGCAGTGCGCTCTACGTAGCTATATAGTGAGCCGTTTTTGTAGTCCAACACATTGGTGCTCATCGACATAAGTGTGTTATCCACAAAGTCGCTATACAGCAGGTCGAAGTTGGGCGATAGGGTCTTATACTCCTCATTGTAGAGGTAGTAGCTCTTTAGATAGCTATCCATCTTGGTGTTGGCGGTGGCGTCATCCGTGACAGATGTTGAGCTACTAGAGCTACTAGAGCCTGTGCTACCGCCCCCCTCCTCAAACTCGATATTACTCTCCGTGCAACTTACAGCTACAAGGGTGGTTAAAAGCAAAATTATCTTTCTCATATTTTAGATGTTTTGTTTCTCTCTCTTTGAAAACTCTCGACACCAAGGCTTGATACCGCAATCTTCGCACTTGGGCGACCTCGCTGTGCAGACATATCGTCCGTGCAGAATCAGCCAATGGTGCGCTATGGGGAGCAGGTGCGAGGGTATATGTTTTTCAAGTTGCAACTCCGTCTGCAAGGGGGTCTTAGCCCCCCTCGTGAGACCTATGCGCGCCGAGACCCTAAAGACGTGTGTATCAACAGGCATCACCTCACGACTCCACAACACCGCCCCCAAAACATTTGCGGTCTTGCGACCCACACCAGGCAGTCTCTGCATCTCGTCCAGATCTTCGGGAACTTCGCCCCCAAACTCCTCGCACAACATTCTCGCCATCTTGTATAGATTTTTCGCCTTGTTGTTGGGGTAGGAGATGCTTTTGATATAGCCGTAGATCTCCTCCACCTCCGCACGAGCCATCTCGTAGGGGGTGGGGTATGCCTCGAAAAGAGCTGGCGTTGTGAGGTTTACGCGCTTGTCCGTGCACTGAGCCGACAGACTCACCGCAACCAACAACTCGTAGGGGTTGCGGTAGTTTAGCTCGCTCTCCGCAACGGGCATATTGACCGAAAACCACTCCACGATCCCTGCATATCGCTCCTTGATAGTCATACTTCTATAGTTTTGTTAGCTTGGCGAACTTCGCCAACAGCGTTTTTTTGTCATACGCGCCAAAGTCAACCGTCAACTTGTGGTCGGTCGCCAAGGTCTCGATATGGATCACCGTACCCACTCCAAACTTGGGGTGCTCCACCCTGTCGCCAACCTTGTAGCCCCCAACAATCGGCACACTTTGAGTCTCGCCATCGGCTCGCTGCCTAACCCCCACGCTGCGCATCCCTTGTGTCGAACTCCTTGTAGGCGAGACGATTGATGGGTTGGCTGGTTGACCCTTTGCCTCCTCTCTCCGCTTCTGAAACCTAACATCGAAACGTTGGCGCAGGTCGTCAATCGCCTTGCCTCCGCCCGACCTCTGAGGTTGCTGTGACCATTGTGACGACTGAGAAGATTGCGAAGATTGCGATGAACCTTGCCCACCTCTCGACCACGATTTGGAGTTGTAACTACGTCCATCATCCTCGCCATCGCCATCGACCATCTCGACATATCGGGAGTTGATCTCCTTGATGAAACAGCTGGGGCGCGCAAACTCCATATTTCCCCACTTGAACCTCATCTCGCAAAACGAGATATGAGCCGCAACCTTTGCCCTCGTGATGGCGACATAGAAAAGTCGCCTCTCCTCTTCGATATCCCCCGCCTCAATAGCCCTCTGCGATGGGAAAAGGTTATCCTCAGCTCCTATAATATATATGTATTTATACTCCAACCCCTTGGATGAATGAACGGTCATAAGGGTTACTTTATTGTCATCATCGGGGTTGTCGTTGTCCATATCCGACAACAACATAATGCTCTGAATCCACTCCTCAATTGTTGCAGTCTCGCTCTCCTCCCTCTCTCCCGAGCGGATCTCAGCCTCCACCTGCTCATTGAAAAGTTGCATCGTGTTGAGCAACTCCTCGATATTCTCCACGGCACTAATCGACTCGGGGGTGTTCTGAGTCCTGAGCGTTGGTAGTATGCCCGATCTCGACGCTACCTTAAGTCCAAAGTCGTAGAGCGACACCTCGCCCCTCTCCAACGACAACTGCCTTATTAGCTCCACAAACTCCGTAACCTTGCGGATGATAGCCCTCTGCACAGCGTCGGCAGGGGTCTCCGCAACCAAAGCATCAACAGCCTCCCACATCGAGACTCCGCGCTGCTGAGCTATCGCACCAATACGCTCCACCGTTGTAGCTCCAATACCACGGGTGGGGTAGTTGATGATGCGCTTAAATGCCTCGTCATCGCGCGGATTGACCACCAGACGCACATAACCCAAGAGATCCTTGATCTCCTTGTGCTCGTAGAATGAGTTACCCTTGTAGATCTTGTAGGGTATCGCACCCCTGCGCAACGCCTCCTCAATGGCTTGGGACTGAGCGTTGTTGCGGTAGAGGATAGCCACCTCGCTCCACTTGTCGTCCGTCTCCTTGATGCGCTCCTTGATGGCGGTAGCGACCAGCAGAGCCTCCTCACGGTCGGTGTAGGCTCTGACGATCTTGATCTTCTCCCCCTCGTCACCTGCCGAAAAACACCTCTTGTCCATCCTCTTCGAGTTCTTCTCAATCACCGAGTTGGCGGCATCGACAATGGTCTGCGTCGAGCGGTAGTTCTGCTCCAACTTGAAGGTCATAGCCGTGGGGTAGTCCCTCTTGAAGTTCATGATATTCTCGATCTTAGCACCTCGAAACGAGTAGATACTCTGGGCATCGTCACCCACAACACAGACCATAGAGTGGAGTTGCGAAAGACGCCTAATTATCACATACTGAGCGTAGTTGGTATCTTGATACTCATCCACCAAGATATATTTGAACTGCTCCTGATACCTCGCCAAAACATCGGCGCAGTCCCTAAATAGGATGTTGGTCTGCAACAGGAGATCATCGAAATCCATCGCCGCATTGTGCTTGCAACGTTGGCAGTAGATGTTGTATATATTTCCGAACTCGGGGATCTTGCGTTGGCGATCCTCCGCCACGTAGTTGGCGTTGGCGAGGTATGCACCAGGGGTGACAAGCGAGTTCTTGGCGTAGGATATGCGCGAAAGAATCGTTGCAGGTTTGTACTTGTCGTCACCAAGATTTAGCTCCTTTAAGATGGTTTTAATGAGGTTCTTACAATCCGATGGCTCGTATATCGTGAATGTCTTGGAGAAACCTATTCGCTCAGCATTTTCGCGGAGTATGCGCGCAAAGATCGAGTGAAATGTACCCATCTGAATGAAACGGCTACGACCGTTGGGCATCATCTGGTCGATACGCTCACGCATCTGATTTGCCGCCTTTTTGGTGAATGTCAAGGCGAGGATATTGACGGGGTTGACCCCCCTTTCTATCATATATGCGATACGAGCTGTTAGGACACGAGTCTTGCCCGACCCTGCGCCAGCGATGATTAAAGAGGGGTTATCGTAGTTGATAACCGCCTGATATTGAGCGTTATTTA
Organism: Rikenellaceae bacterium; assembly: GCA_047173185.1. Classification (GTDB taxonomy): domain Bacteria; phylum Bacteroidota; class Bacteroidia; order Bacteroidales; family Rikenellaceae; genus Alistipes. The sequence continues at coordinate 142,880 of JBCQVH010000002.1, read as the reverse complement.
GACCTTCAAGGAGTTGTGACACAGTATAGAATGTTAAAAGTAATATCTGACAAAGATAATGTTTTTTCCACTTTTTATGTGTGTTGTTCCTTGATAATTGATATTTTTTCTTATCTTTGCACCCGACAACCCGAAAAATGGTTGTTCGATGGTCTCGTAGCTCAGCTGGATAGAGCAACAGCCTTCTAAGCTGTGGGTCACAGGTTCGAATCCTGTCGGGATCACTTTTCAGAAATGAAAAATATTGCAAACCTCTGTATTTGTGTCAAATACGGAGGTTTTTCATTTTTAGGGCTAAGCAAAATATACCATTTTTCGGCAGCTTTTTCTGTGCTAAAGTGTGGTTGCTTGGGGGGCTGCTAAAAATAACCACACTAGTCAAGAGGCTCAAAAATCTCAAGAAGGTTGTTCGCATTGCGCTGATGAATGGGTGGATTACAGTCGATCCGTTTAGGTTTATGAAGTTGCGTGAAACCACCGTCGAGAAGGAGTTTCTGGTCAAGGAGGAGATTGTGAGAATTATCGCCAAGGATATAACAATCCCACGATTGGCACAGGTGAGGGATATTTACCTCTTTTGCGCCCTAACCGGACCAGCATTCACGGATGTGAGTAATCTTCGACACGAACACATTATAAAAGATAACAATGGGGATATGTGGATACGCAAGGCTCGTCAAAAGACTAAGAATATGTGTAATATTCCGCTACTTGAAATTCCGCTGGCTTTGATTGAAAAATACAGAAACAATCCAGTTTGTCTAAAGCACGGGACGGTATTGCCTCTCATAACGAACCAACGGCTCAACACATATCTCAAAGAGCTTGCAGATATATGCGGAATAGAGAAATATCTTACCAGCCACACCGCAAGATACTCATTTGCAACACTTTCGTTAACTAGTGGCATCTCGATAGAGAGTGTCGCCAAGATGTTAGGTCACGCCAATAGTAGGATGACACAGCACTACGCAAAGGTGCTCGACACCAAGATTAATGACGAGATGAATAAGTTTAGGGGAAAATTTGTTGCTACAATTTAAAATGCTAAAACTATGAAAAGAGAGATTATAACAATCAGCGACAATGGCGTGGTGTCGATGCCTAGAGTATCGGTCGCACTCATTAAAATGAGAGACTTTGAGATTGCAGAGTTGTTTGAGGTTATGTTGCCAGCTATTCGAGCCTATTGCCACCCAAGCCAATGTTGATGATGTGTATTCTCGAATAAAAACATTTATAACAACTGATTTTAAAATCTGGTTTAATATTGATGATGCTATAATAACAGAATTTGTAGGTGACAAGTATGTCCCAATGATTATTTCAGTTTATGAGGACGCAAAAGAACAATCTCCAATTAAAATTGATATAGAAACAGTTCATTCTGCAAAGGGGAAAACGCACTGTGCGACGATGTACATCGAAACGTCATACTTTGATTACGAAAGTAAAAAATTAGAATTGAAGAAAACTAAAGCAACAAAAAAAAGAGCTATCGAATATTACAACAACCCATTATTTGATGAAGAGCATAATTATGGTACTACCTCATGTAAAAGAGCAAAGGAGACTATGAAAATGATGTATGTTGGATTCTCTCGCCCTACGCACCTCTTGTGTTTTGCAATTCTTAAAAACAATTGTGTAAGCGCGCCTGCATTTATTGATCGAGGCTGGGAAGTGGTAGATTTAACGGAAGCCACAGATGAAACAGAGTTAAGCAATTGTTAGAATAATTTAAGATTACCCCAACCCAAACTTTAAGCTCAACAATTTGGTAATTGAGCTTTATTTAGCTAACTTTGTGAGCATAAAAGATATCTTATGACAACGATTGAGAAAATATTACTGTATGTTACCGAGCATCCACTATCCTCTTCACTCGAAATATTCGAGGGCGCAGGAGTAGAGGTTTCCTATGCGACAGTTAGACGTGAAATATCTAAACTCGTGGCGGATAACTCGCTGTTGGTCACGGGCAATAGGAAGTCAAGCCGTTACTCCGTGTCACCAATATGTGCCTTACTGCAAGAGATTGATATTGCCACCTACTTCGAGAAGGAGGTGGACGATAGGCACATTATCGACGGATACAACTTTGAGCTAATCGAGACACTTGCATCTATTCCAGCAATCTTCACAAAGAGTGAGCGAGAGAGGCTAAGTGAGCTACAAAGTGAGTTCTCGGAGAATATAGCAACCCTTTCAGACAATGCACGAAGAAAAGAGATGGATCGACTCGGTGTAGATTTGAGTTGGAAATCATCCCAGATTGAGGGCAACACCTACTCCCTACTCGAAACCGAACGACTCTTAATGGAGAAGGAGACTGCCGAGGGGAAGAGCAAAGATGAGGCGGTGATGCTCCTAAATCACAAAGATGCTCTGGACTTCATCATCGAGAACCCCGACTGCCTTAGCGACCTATCGGTGGCAAGGGTCGAGAATATCCACTCTATCCTAACCAAAGAGCTCAATGTAGACCGCAATATTCGCAATCGCCGTGTCGGTATCACGGGTACCAATTATCGCCCACTCGACAATGAATTTCAGATTCGAGAGGCTCTTGAGGCTACCTGTCATTTGGTAAATAGTCGTGACGATGTATTTGAAAAGGCACTCTTATTGCTGCTCCTAATCTCATACATCCAACCCTTCGATGATGGTAATAAGCGCACTGCACGCATTACAAGCAACGCCATCTTGATTGCGAATAACTACTGCCCAGTATCATTCCGCAGCGTGGACTCTATAGACTACAAAAAGGCAATGCTCACCTTTTATGAGCAGAACAATATATCGGCATTCAAGCGTATATTCTGCGAGCAATTTGAGTTTGCTGTGAAAACTTATTTTTAAAATAATTGTTGCATATATAACTCAAACCACCTATCTTTGTAGTGATACGCTTACGACACAGAATTCCGACGCTGCAAAACGACGAAAATTGAGCTGTGCCTAAGTGTGGTTTTTAAAAATGCCAAAAGCCTTTAATGGTTGATTTACAAATGTTTGCAATATAAAACAAAGCCCTGTCGGGATCACTTCGAAAGACGCTAATTGCCTATTGTTGAGGTGGTTGGCGTTTTTGCTTTTCTGTTTTTGCCGATAAATTGCCGATAATTTTTGCAACTTAAATGAAAACACCCCAAAGATTATTACATCTCTGAGGTGTTTTAGGCGTATATTACTCTGTCCTACAACTACTTGCGTGGCTTGAACGACCTAAAAGGCAACTTCATAACTCCGAATAGTGCCTCGCCAATGATGCCTCCGCTCATCTTCGATGCACCCTCCTGACGCTCTGTAAAGACGATAGAGACCTCCGAGAGTTTCAACCTTAGGCGAATCGCTGTGTACTTCATCTCCACCTGAAAGCCGTAGCCCTTCATCCTTACACGGTCGAGGTCGATGGTCTCCAACGCCTTGCGTGTGTAGCAGACGAAACCTGCCGTGGCATCCATAACCTTGATGCGCGTAACCATACGCACGTACATTGAGGCGAAGTAGGAGATCAACAGCCTCGACATCGGCCAGTTGACAACATTCACACCCTTGACGTAGCGTGAGCCAACAACAACATCCGAGCCTTGGTGTGCCGCCTCCAAGAGTCGCTCCAAGTCATCGGGATTGTGCGAAAAGTCGCAATCCATCTCGAAGATATATTTGTAGCCGTGATCTAACGCCCACTTGAAACCTGTGATATATGCCGTGCCTAAGCCCAATTTTCCTTTGCGCTCAATGATATGCAGATGCCCCTCGTGCTCCTTCATCTTCGCCTTGACAACATCCGCAGTGCCGTCGGGAGAGCCATCCTCAATGATGAGTAGGTCGGTGGTCATATTGAGCGAAAAGACCTTGTCGATCATCGCCGCAATATTTGCAATCTCGTTGTATGTCGGTATTATTACTAGATTCTCGTTAGCCATAGCTTTGTCTGTTTTTTTGTGGTTATCAATCACTAATCCCCCTATTGTCTCAAGTTGTACCTATTGTCCTAGTCGTTCAAGTTGTTCCAGTTGTCTCAGGTTTTTTATCTAATCATTCGTCTGTGGTTCATAAAAAACAATCAACGCCGATAATCATAAATCATTATCGGCGTTGATTATTAATTATAATCTCTGTTACTCAGCCTTATTCTTTTTGCTTTCGCGCTGCATCATATCGTATGCAACAGGTGTAGCGATGAATATTGATGAGTATGTACCAACAATGATACCGATAATCATTGCAAAGACAAATCCGCGGATTGTCTCTCCTCCGAAGATGAAGATTGCAAGCAAGGTTACCATCGTTGTTCCCGATGTATTGATTGTACGAGCAATAGTCGAGTTGATCGCATTGTTGATGTTGTCGCTCAAATCACGCTTTGGGAAGAGACCAATGTACTCACGGATACGGTCGAAGATAATCACCGTATCATTGATAGAGTAACCGATGATTGTCAAGATCGCAGCGATGAATGCTTGGTTGACCTCCAAGTTGAAAGGTACAATTCCGTAGAGGATTGAGAAGATACCAATAACAATAAGTGTATCGTGCGCCAAAGATGCCGTAGCACCCGATGCCCACTGCCACCTCTTGAATCTTATAGCGATGTACAAACTGATGGCGATCAACGAGAACAAGATTGCCCAGATAGCGTTCCAAGTCATATCCTTAGCGATAGAGGGACCGATCTTATCTGCCGATACGATACCGTTAACATCCTCCTGCGTGTTGCGGAATCCGTCGAATGAGATGTCGTAGCTATATAGTGCCTTAACAGCGTCGTAGATGATCTTATCCACCTCCTCGGTTGTCTCCTCCGAAGTGTCGTCATATTTGTACTGTGTAACGATACGCATCTGGTTGTCGTCACCATACTGCTTAACCTCGAAACTTACGTTTGCTGCATCCTCGCCGCTGAACTGTCCATTGAGTGATGAGCGAATATCCTCTGCCGATACTGTCTTGTCGAACTTAACAACATATGCGCGACCTCCAGTGAACTCTGTTCCAAGGTTGAGACCTCTGAACGCCAACGAGATAACAGCTAGAGCGATGACAATTCCCGATACCATATATGCCTTGCGACGCTTAACCACGAAGTCGATAGATACGTTAGTCAACCAATTCTCTGACCACTTGCGTGAGAACTTGATACCCTTGAACTTCGCCATTGCCCACTCAATAAGTAGACGAGTGATGAAGATCGAGCAGAACAACGATGTCATAATACCGATGATGAGCGTTGTCGCAAAGCCCTGAACTGGACCTGTTCCGAAGATCGCCAAGACGATACCTGTGATAAGCGTTGTTACGTTACCATCAATGATCGCAGAGTATGCGTTAGAGAATCCATCGCTAACCGCTGCCGAGAGACCTTTACCTCCGCGCAACTCCTCCTTGATACGCTCATAGATGATGACGTTGGCATCCACCGCCATACCCATCGTGAGGACGATACCCGCAATACCTGGGAGTGTCAACACAGCACCGAACGATACCAAGACACCCATAAGTAGGAATACATTGGCGATAAGTGCGATATCTGAGATCCAACCTGCACCGTTGTAGAAGAGACCCATATAGAGTAGTACAAGCGCAAATGCCAAGATGAATGACATCAAACCTGCCTCGATAGACTCCTGACCAAGTGATGGACCAACCACAGTATCCTGAATGATACGTGCTGGAGCTGGAACTTTACCCGACTTCAAGACGTTAGCCAAATCCTTAGCCTCCTGAATTGTGAAGTTACCCGAGATTGATGAGTTACCACCCTCGATCTTTGTATTTACAACTGGCGCAGAGTATACATAACCATCCAAAACGATAGCTACGCACTTGCCGATATTTTCGCCTGTGAGACGAGCCCACTCCTGAACACCCTCAGCATTCATTGACATAGATACCTCAGCTGTTGCGCCCTGGTCTGAGTACATCTCACGAGCGTCAGTAACTACGCTACCATCCAAGTTAGCCTTGCCATCAGTTCTCTCCACACGTAGAGAGTATAGGAAGAAACGACCATCAGCGTATGAGTCACCTTTGATGCTCCAAGCGAACTTAACGTCACGAGGAAGTAGCTCCTTAACATCGGGACGCTCCAACAACTCGTTGATTGCCGCCATATCCGCCGCCGTAGCAGCACCGACAACAGCACCGCCCGAGAAGTCGGGGCTCAAAAGCGAGAATAGTGGGTTCTCCTTGCGAGAGAAACGAGATGTAGCCTCTGGCGATGTCACATCCTTTGATGCAACCTCATTGAGTAGGCTATCAACACCCTTGGCGTCTGTGATCTCCTCAGCCTTAGCTGTTGACTCCTCAGCCTTAGCATCTTGAGCCAACTCATTACGAAGTAGCTGATCTACCTGCGCCAACGCTGGAAGAAGCTCACGTCCGTTGTATGTTGTCCAGAACTCCAATGACGCAGCACCCTGAAGCAACTTACGTACACGCTCTGGCTCCTTGACACCTGGAAGCTCCACCAAGATACGGTGTGAGTTTGGAAGGCGTTGGATATTTGGCTGAGTAACACCGAAGTGGTCGATACGAGATCTAAGGATGTTGAACGACGCCGAAATTGCAGCCTCAGTCTCCGCGCGAAGAACCGCCTCCACCTCAGCATCTGTGCTGTTAGGCATGATATCCTTGCGGTCGGGGCTCACGAATACCGACGCCAAGCTAGCACCGTTAGATGACTTCTTGAAAGCCTCGACAAACGCTGTGATATAGTCACTTGCCTCACCTTTGTTGAACTTCTCGTTAGCGACTTTGAGAGCCTCCTCAACAGCTGGCTCTTTTGCGCTATCACCTGCTAGGGAGTTGACAACGTCCGCCACCTGAATCTCCAACATTACGTTCATACCACCCTTAAGGTCAAGACCAAGGTTGATCTCCTTCTCCTTAACCTGCTTGTAGGTGAAGCTAGTAAATCCTAGATTGTAAACTGTTTGATTTTGAACAGAATCGAGATAGTAGATATCCTTTGAGAACTGCATCTCTGGGCTAAATTGAGCAGCATATTCTGCCGCCTCTTTCTCTACACTACGCGCTTTGAACGTGAATGAGAGCTGGTAGATACAAGCCAAAGCGAGTAGACCCGCAAGTAACTTAATTGCACCTTTGCTTTGCATTTGAGTTGTTTTTTGTTAATTATTTATATTTCTTTTTTGCGTAAATAAGTGGCTCTTCGCGCTTTGTTGCGAAGTAATAGCTTGCAAAAATAGTAAAAAAATATCTATTTCCTAAATATTATATTGTTTTTTTTGAGACAACGGAACTTTGAGACATTGGGACAACGAGACAATGAGAGAGAAATCTCACCGTCTCGTTGTCCCAATGTCCCAATCTCTCCTATCTGCTTTTAGATCAACTTCTCTAGCTCAGCAACCGTCTTAGCGATCTCCTCGTCTGTTGGGCGAGAGTCCTTCAAGATGCCGCTAAAGTACTGCTCATAAGCGAAGAGGTCGTTGAGTCCGTGACCCGATAGGTTGAATACGATATTCTTGCTTACACCCTCCTCTTTAGCCTTCATAGCCTCACGAATAGCGATTGCGATGGCATGGTTCGACTCTGGTGCAGGGATGATACCCTCAGTCTTAGCGAACAACACTCCAGCGGCGATTGTTTCGTTTTGGTGTACCGACTGGCTCTCGATGAGTCCATCCTTGTGAAGCTGACTTACGATAGCTCCAGCTCCGTGGTAGCGCAAACCTCCAGCGTGGATATTCGATGGGTGGAAGTTGTGTCCCAACGTATACATCGGGATGAGGGGTGTGTAACCTGCAACATCTCCGAAATCATACTGGAACTCTCCACGAGTGAGCTTTGGACAGCTACCAGGCTCCGCTGCGATGATACGTGTCTTTTTGCCCTCAGTGAGGTTCTTGCGCAAGAATGGAAGTCCGATACCTGCGAAGTTACTACCTCCACCGAAACAGCCAATAACGATATCTGCCTCCACATCCGCCATCTCCAACTGTGCGATAGCCTCCTGACCAATCACCGACTGGTGGATAAGTACGTGGTTCATAACGCTACCCAAGCAGTAGCGAGTATCTGCGTTGTTCTTAACAGCCACCTCGACCGCCTCCGAGATCGCCATTCCAAGGCTACCCGAGTCGTTAGGATCGAGGGCTAGAGCTGCACGTCCCGACTCTGTAAGCATACTTGGTGAGGCGATAACCTCTGCGCCCCAAGTGTTCATCATCAACTTACGATAAGGTTTCTGCTCGTAGCTCACCTTCACCATATATACTTGCACGTCGATGCCGAAGTGCTGAGCTGCAAAGGCGATAGATGAACCCCACTGACCTGCTCCAGTCTCTGTGGTGAGGTGCTTAATGCCCTGAATCTTATTGTAGTATGCCTGTGGAACGGCTGTGTTAGGCTTGTGTGATCCTGCAGGCGAGACGCTCTCGTTCTTGAAGAAGATCTTAGCTGGTGTGTCGAGTGCCTTCTCTAGTCCATATGCACGAACCATAGGTGTGCCTCTCCAGATCTTCAAGATATCCTGAACCTCCTCAGGGATGTCGATATACCTCTCCGTTGAGAACTCCTGATGGCATAGCTCCTCGGCAAAGATAGGGTAGAGCATATCCTCTGTGAGAGGCTGTTTCGTTCCGGGGTGAAGCATTGGGAGTGGCTTGTTTGGCATATCAGCCATTATGTTATACCATTGCGTTGGGAGCATCTTCTCCTCCAACATAAATTTCTTCTGTCTCATGATTATTTATTTTTAGATTTATTTTATTGGAATAAGTGTCAAAAAGTGACTACAAAACTAACAAATAATTTGATATTTTCAAACACATGAGCGAGAAATATATATTTAATTGTAGATATTATGTCGGTGTTTTGTAAATTTAAAAAAAATGAGAGACCCACGCAAATTCCTCTGCGTGGGTCTCAATGGCAAAACGTTGTTTAATTTTTATATCTTCGCTAGAAGTTGTACTGCATCATCACACTCACTCGGTTAGCGTGGTTCTTCGAGTAATCCATATTCTCACGTGAGCCGTAGATAAACTCCGCTGCGAGTTGCATGCGAGGCGTTAGGTCGTAGAATACATTTCCGAAGATGTACTGACCTGTCTTGTACTCATCCGCTGCATAGATACCATTCTTGTCGTCGACAGTTACTGCAGAGTAGCCACCAGTGATATTTACGCGCTCGGCGATGTCGAAGTCAAGAGCCGCCTGCCAAGCGTACATTGGCGTTGTCTGCGCCTGAGTCACGCTCTCGGGATTTGGTGTGATGTCGAGTCCCGAACCGACAAGATCCTGAATGTAGGGGGTGATACCCGAGCCGATGATACCGCTGTAGATGAAGCGAATAAAGTCCGTTACGTGCATACGACCACTAAGCTGTGCACCCCAACCAATGAGTGATGTTGACTCGTTGAGTGTTAGGTTCTGGAGATACATATTGCGCATAACTCCCGATGCACGAACGTGGTTTCTAAGATCCGAGCCCCAGTTGAACTGTGCGTAGATTGGAATATCGGGCACTCGCTGTGGAACCGCCGCAAAGGTTGTTCCATAGGTTGCCGAAACAACGGGGTACTCCGCTGCAATAGCCGCTGTGAGCTTGTCGCCAAAGAACGAGTGTTGGTAGCGGATCTGCGTTGCGTAGTTGAAACAGTAGGCGTTAGGACCTTGGAAATCTACGGTGTTTGGTGCCGCCTTGGTGTCGCAGAATGTTGTGTAGTTGCGACCTGCTGTGATGCCCAAGAAAGATACGTAAGCCCTACGTAGACGAGGTGTGTAGCTCTCCGCAGTGCCTCCGCGGAAGTCGCTCTCAACGTGGATGTCGACAGTTCCCAAGGCTCGTGTATTTGCCATTCCATGGAACACAAGGCGCGAAGTTGAGGCATCCATCATCATCGCTTGGCGGTTTGCAAAGTTGCCCTCGGCAGGGATGTCATAGGTGATGAAGTCGAGATTGTCGGTCGAACCATCAAAGTCGTAACTAGCTCTGAGGTTGATAAATCCACCAATCGAGAATGCGAACTTGTTGTTTCGCTGTGTGAAGATTGTGAGCGGAGGCATTGCGCTCTGTGTCTCCTCCGCAAATGCAACCTCGAAATAGTCGACAACCTCAGCCTGTGCCTGAGCTTTCTCGTTGCGCATCTTGCGGAGCTGTCGTTTCATCTGATCTTCGTTCTGGAACTCGTAGACATTCTCACCACCCCAATCCGAAATGAGGATCACCGTGGGAGTGTTGCCGTTGGAGTAGCTCTGAGCCGAAGCGGCTGCGGTGCTAAGCAGCAGTGCCGCCGTTAAAAGTCTTAGTGTTTTCATGAATTTTTGTTTTTGTAAATAATAATGTTTCTGTTCTACCTCTCTAGCGTAGCTTGCTACTTTTGTGGTGGATATTCGCAATATGTGTGCCAAAAGAAATTTTTTATTACCTTTGCAGAGGTAGGTCGCTGTGGCTATACCTATATATTAATGTATTAACGAGAATCTAAATATATGAGCGTTGTGATATCTGTGGCAATATCTGCTGATGGCTATATTGATGATATGACCCCCAAGAGGTTGGTCTTGTCCACTCCCGAGGATTGGGCGGAGGTTTATAGATTGCGTGCCGAGGCGGATGTAATCGTAATTGGTGCGCAGACCCTGCGCAACGACAACCCCTCGCTATGCGGTAAGAGTGAGGAGGTTAAGGCGCAACGAGAGGCGCAAGGTCGTAGTCGTGAGCCTAGGCGCGTGGTGATCTGTGGCGGAGGGGCAATATCCCCCGATCTGAAGATTTTTCACTCGGGAGAGGAGACACCGTTGCTCTTTTCACTCGTTGAACGCCCCGAGTTGAGCGATGTTGCAGAGGTTGTTGTGAGTGACTATATTGACGCTGCATATATCATCACCGAGCTGGAAAAGAGGGGATCGTGTCGACTATTTGTCGAGGGTGGCGCGCAGGTTCTGAAGATGTTTTTCGAGTCGAGATTGGTTGATAGTGTGCGTGTTGCCTGCAACCCTGCAATAGAAGTCAACGACCCGAATGCTCCACGTCTCAACCTCCCCGAGTGGGTTGGTGAGTTGGGCTACAGTGAGGCTAATTTCGGAGGCATGGAGGTGAAAACATATATCAACACCAAGAATCGTGACGCCAGCGAGGATCGCAAGATGATGGAGCGCGCTATTGAGGTGAGTCGACTATCTCCCCCTGCTGATACCTGCTATCGTGTTGGTGCTGTGATTGTTACCGCCAAAGGCGAGGTGGTTGATGGATTTACCCACGAGACATCAACAACCCACCACGCAGAACAAGCGGCGATATCCAAGGCATTGGCGCAGGGTCTCAACCTCCGCGGAGCAACGATATACTCATCCATCGAACCCTGCTCCAAGCGCGTAAGCGAACCCAAGAGCTGTTCGGAGTTGCTCGTCGAACACGGTTTTGCAAGGGTGATCTTCGCCCTCTACGAACCTAGCGTATTTGTCTGCTGTCAAGGCGCATACAACCTCCGCAAAGCAGGTGCCGAGGTCGAGTATCTCGATGGCTTTTCGGATGTCGTTCGAGAGATCAACGCCCACGTTATTCAGTAGCTTGCTTGGTTCTTTTGAACGGCGTTAGGGCAGTCCCCAGCGTCCCAAAAAGCCGTAGTGTTACTGAGGGATAAATATATAAGTGATTTGACCTCGATGGCGTTCGGGGGCTTGGGTATTGATATCGAAGCGTGAGTTGAGTGCTGCGTTTTCTGCGGTTTCGCGCATGCAGCGGTCGCCTCCGCTGACTGTTTTAGCGGATATTACGCGCCCTGCGTTGTTGACGATGATGTCGACTATTACTTCGTCACCGCCTTCGCATCGGTATGCAGGGATTATGAGGTCGCGCGAGTGTCGCAGAGGGTTTGTGAGGCTAAAAGAGACCGTCACGCTACCCTTAATTTTCTGATCTTGGCGGTTGTTGTCTGTGCCGTTGTTGCCTTTTTTGGAGCGTAAAGCCTCCGCCTCGGCAAGACCTTTCTCGTATGCTTTGCGGTTTGCCTCCATTGATTTTTGGTTTTCGGATGCTGAGGCGTTTAGCTCCTCGACCTTTGTTCCTCGATCATCTTTGACCGCTTCGTTGGATGCGTTTTCGTTGGATGTTTTGTTCTGCACATCGCTCCAGTTGGACTGTTGTTTTTTGTTGAGCTCCTCTTGTAGACGATCTCGAATCTCTTCAAGTTCAGCGAGTTCGTTGAGATCAATGTATATACCCTGTGTGTGGGGCTTGGTGCCGACAAATATCTTGGTGCAGACGAATACGATTGCGAACGAGAGGTACGCTATTATGGTGATGCAGAGCGCAACACGGTGAGCGTATGCCCACTCTCCGATGTCGACTTTTTTTCTCTCGAAGGGTAGTTTTATTCGTGGTTTTCGTCTGGGTGGTGTGTTGCTGTTGTGCTCCATTGTAAATTCTAGGCTTATTTTGCGTAACAAAAGTAGGGATTTTTAATCAAAAATTCATATCTTTGCGATCAAAATAACTAACCACATTTAATATGTCTACAAAACAGCATACGCTAAAATCGCCTATTTGCTTTAGTGGCAAGGGGTTGCATACAGGTGCAAATGTAACGATGAAGGTTGTTCCAGCTCCTGCGGATTACGGAATTGTCTTCCGTCGAGTTGATATTGAGGGTTCTGATGAGATCCCTGCTTTGTGTGATTTTGTGGTAGATACCTCGAGGGGAACGACAATTGAGAAGGGTGGTAATAGGGTCTCTACTATTGAGCATATCTTGTCTGCGTTGTGGACGTTGGGCGTCGATAACGCTATTGTCGAGATTGACGCGCCTGAGACACCGATTATGGATGGCTCGGCACGTGAGTATGCTGAGGCTATCGCTGAGGTGGGTCTTGAGGAGCAGGCTAAGGAGCGTGTCTACTACGAGCTTTCGGCAAAGAAGAGCTACTCGATTCCTGAGAAGAGCGTTGAGATCTCAATATATCCAGATGATGATTTTTCGGTCTCTGTACTTGTTGACTACGACTCTAAGGTCGTTGGTAACCAGTACGCTACATATATCCCAGGGGATGACTATGCTAAGAAGATCGCACCTTGTCGCACGTTTGTCTTTGCTCACGAGTTGGAGCCTTTGATGAAGGCTAACCTTATCAAGGGTGGTGATCTCGATAGCGCGGTTGTTATCGTGGAGCGACCAATGCCTGAGGAGCAGTTGGAGCACTTGAAGAGGTTGTTTGGTAAGGATGAGATCGTCATCAAGGATGGCTATATCAACGACTTGGAGTTGCGTTGCACCAATGAGATGGCGCGCCATAAGTTGCTTGACTTGTTGGGTGATTTCGCGCTTTTGGGTATGCGAATCAAGGGTCGTGTATGCGCTACTCGTCCAGGTCACTATGCCAACAGCGAGTTTATGTCGCAGATCCGTCGTGAGATCCGCAAGGGTGGCGAGCGTCCAAAGTTGAAGTACGACAGCAGTAAGACACCAATATATGATGTTAATCAGATCCGTAAGTTGTTGCCTCATCGTCCTCCATTTTTGTTGGTTGATAAGGTGTTCCACATTGAGGAGGAGATGATCGGAGGTATTAAGAATGTAACGATGAATGAGCCATTCTTCGTGGGTCACTTCCCCGAGGAGCCTGTTATGCCGGGAGTTTTGATTGTTGAGGCTATGGCGCAGTGTAGCGGATTGTTGGTGTTGTCGAGGGTTGAGGATCCTGAGAGCTACTCTACATACTTCATGAAGATCGACGGCGTGAAGTTCAAGAAGAAGGTTGTCCCAGGAGATACACTTCAGTTTGAGCTTCAACTCACCGAGCCAGTGCGTCGAGGTATTGCAGTTGTTGATGGTAAGGCGTTTGTTGCTGGAACATTGGTTTGTGAGGCGACGATGATGGCTCAGATTGTAAAAAATAAGAAATAAGTAGAGATATGATTAGCGAGAGAGCTTATGTACACCCCGACGCGAAGTTGGGCGCAAATGTAACTGTTGAGCCATTTGCATATATCGCAGGTGATGTGGTGATTGGTGACGATTGCTGGATTGGACCTAACGCAGTTATCCACGATGGTGCGCGTATCGGTAAGGGTTGTAAGATCCACACCGCAGCCTCTATTTCGTGTTTGCCTCAGGATTTGAAGTTCGCAGGTGAGGCTACGACAGCAGAGATTGGCGACTATAACGATATTAGAGAGTGTGTAACCATCAGTCGTGGTACAGCATCGAGAGGTAAGACGGTTGTGGGTAGCCACAATCTGTTGATGGCGTATGTTCATATTGCGCACGATGATGTTGTTGGTAATCACTGTGTTATCGCAAACCGTGTCTCTTTGGCTGGAGAGGTTGAGGTTGGTGACTGGGCAGTTATTGGCGGTCACGTGGCTGTTCACCAGTGGGTTCGTATTGGAGCACACGCAATGGTTCAGGGAGGATCGTTGATTGGTAAGGATATCCCTCCATTCGCTACTGTGGGTGGTGAGCCAGTTAGATTCTTTATGGTCAACCGCTTGGGATTGGGTCGTCGAGGCTTTACAGCGGAGCAGGTCGGTGAGATTCAGGAGGCTAGTCGTATCATCTTCCAGAGCGGAAATGACTACAACACAGCGTGCGATATGGTTGCTGAGAAGTACCCTGAGAGCGAGAACTGTGCAATGTTGATTAACTTTATTCGTGAGTCACAGCGCGGAGTATGTAAGCCTGCATCGGTGTAGGTTTGGGTGCATAATATTTTGGTGCATAGAAAAATAAGATTTCTTTTGTTAGATAATCTTTTTTTTACTATCTTTGCATCGACGAGATAGGGGGACGAGTGGGTCTCCCTAATTTCGTACTTATGGAATAGCGTAGAATATGATAGATAGCAAAAAAATAGTAGAGATCGCAGAGTCGAAGTTGGAGGGGTCGGATATGTTTGTTGTGGGGTGTACATCATCGCCAAGCAACGAAATTGAGCTGTTGATCGACAGCGACTCATATGTCTCGATTGATGCCTGTATCACGCTGAGCAAGGCTGTGGAGGCGGAGTTTGACCGTGAGGTTGAGGATTTCGAGTTGACGGTGGCGTCGGCAGGTGTTGGCTCGGACTTTAAGTTGTTGCGTCAGTACCGCAATGCTGTTGGCAAGTCGGTTGAGGTGTTGTTGTTCAGCGGCATCAAGGTTGTAGCTAAGTTGGTGGTGGCGGATGATGAGAAGATCACGGTGAGCTACACCAAGCGCGAGAGTGTTGAGACAGCGTCGGGCAAGAAGAAAAAGCAGGATGTCGAGGTTGAGGAGAGCTACGCATATGCCGATATTAAATATACGCGCGAGTATATTGACTTTAAGTAAAAAATAAATAAAATATAATAATATAAAATGGATAATCTTAATCTAATCAGTAATTTCGCTGAGTTTAAGGAGCTCAAAAATATCGACAAGAGCACAATGATCGGTGTTTTGGAGGATGTCTTTCGTCACGCGCTACAGAAGCAGTATGAGAGTGACGAGAACTTTGATGTAATCATCAACCCTGAGAAGGGTGATTTGGAGATCTGGCGCAACCGTATGGTTGTTGAGGATGGCGAGGTTGAGAACCCTAACACTGAGATCTCGGTCTCGGAGGTTAAGAAGTTGGACGCTTCGTATGAGGTTGGCGATGAGTATACGGATGAGATTAAGATGGTTCAGTTTGGACGTCGTGCAGTGTTGTCGTTGCGTCAGAATTTGGCGTCACGTATCCTCGACTTGGAGAAGGCTAACCTCTTCGAGAAGTACTCGGAGCGCGTGGGTGACATCATCACTGGTGAGGTCTATCAGGTGTGGAAGAAGGAGGTTCTCATCCTCGACGATGATGAGAATGAGTTGATCCTGCCTAAGGCGGAGCAGATCCCGAATGACTTCTACCGCAAGGGCGACACAATCAAGGCGATTGTGAAGTGTGTGGAGATGAACAACAACCAGCCACGTATCATCTTGTCACGTACAGCTAACCAGTTTTTGGAGAGACTTTTCGAGCAGGAGGTTCCCGAGATTTTCGACGGTTTGATTACCATCAAGAGCATCGTTCGTATCCCTGGTGAGAGAGCTAAGGTTGCTGTGGAGTCTTATGATGAGCGTATTGATCCTGTTGGAGCTTGCGTGGGAATGAAGGGTTCACGTATCTATACGGTTGTTAAGGAGTTGCGCAACGAGAATATCGACGTTGTGAACTTCACAACAAATACATCGTTGATGATCCAGCGTTCGTTGAATCCAGCGAAGGTGTCGAGCATCACCATTGACGAGGAGAAGAAGACTGCGGCGGTATACCTTAAGCCTGATCAGGTGTCGTTGGCGATTGGTAAGGGTGGTTTGAATATCCGCCTATCGAAGATGTTGACAGGTTACGATATTGATGTCTATCGTGAGGTCGAGGAGGAGGATGTAGCTCTTACGGAGTTTACGGATGAGATCGACCCATGGATCATCAAGGCGTTGGGAGCTGTTGGATGCGACACTGCGAAGAGTGTTTTGGAGCTCTCGGTTGAGGAGGTTGCGTCACGTGCGGACTTGGAGTTGGAGCAGGCTCAGCGCGTTGTTGAGATCTTGAAGGCAGAGTTCGAGTAGTCTCGGTTTCCGTGTTTTATTGCGCGGTTTATATATAAGGTATCGTCGTTATGGAGACGAAATAGTTAAGGAAAACAGATGCAGAGGGGAGTTGTTGAACGGCTCTCACTGCGCCACAAAATAAGGAGATAAGCAAAAAATATGAGTAATGAGAGGAAATTAAGACTTATTCAGGTTGCCAAGGAGTTTAAGGTTGGTATGAGTACCATCACGGACTTCCTGCAGAAGAAGGGTATCAAGAGTGATGGTTCGCCCAATTCGTTGGTTGAGACGTCGACCTACGATATTTTGGAGCGCGAGTTTGGCTCTAATCGTAGCAGTAAAGACGAGCGTGCGTCTGTAAGAGCGCGTATATCCCAAAAGCAGGCGTCTGTGAGTATCGAGACTGGCGAAGAGACTCCAGCTGCCCCAGAGTCCCCAACTGCGGAGGCGGAGGTAGCCATTAAGAGCAATGTGATTGAGTCAACCTCGACAGCTCAGTTTCCTAAGGTTTTGGGTAGGATTGACTTGTCGCAGAGTAGCGGTAAGCGCGGACTGCCTCAGAACAAAAAGAAGAGCAATAACCATAATACACAGAGTGCAAATGTAGCCTCTAAACCAACTCCTAGCGAGGCTCCCAAGGTTGTGGAGGCTCCCAAGGAGCAGAGTGTTGCTACGCCAAAAGTTGAGCCTCAAAAATCTATAGAGATAGAGCGTAAAGTAGAAACGAAAGTAGAGCCAAAGATGGAGGTAAAAGTAGAGTCGAAGCCTACACCTGTAACAGCTGCGGAGCAGACAAAAGTAGAGCCAGTAGTGGCTAAATCTGGCGACGCGGAGTCGAAGCCTAAGGATGGAGTTTTCCGTCCAACGAACCACACATTGTCGGGACCTCAGGTCTTGGGAACGATGGATGTTTCGGCATTTACCCCTGGAGGTAAGCACAAGCGCAAGCGTCTGGGCAAGGAGAAGGTGGATGTTACTCGTCAGCAGGGCGGTGGCAACAAGTCAGGCGGTCAGGGCGGTAATCGTCAGGGCGGTCAGGGCAATGGTGCTAACGGTGGCAACAACAATAACAACAACAATAACGGTGGTCAGCGCACAGGCGGTGGCAACAATAATAACGCAGGTCAGGGTCAGGGTCGTCGCAATGGCGGTGGTAACAACAATGGCGGAAATAACAACAACAATAACCGCAACAATAATAATAGGGGCGGAAATAATAACAGACCATCTTCGAAACCAGTAGTTCGTGCTGAGGTTAGCGATGAGGAGGTATCAAAGCAGGTTAAGGATACTTTGGCTCGTTTGACAGCTAAGGGAGCTAAGGGTAAGGGAGCTAAGTATCGTAAGGACAAGCGAGACGCATTTGTGGAGCGTAGCAACGAGGAGCGCGCAAATGAGGAGATGGAGCGTTCAACATTGAAGGTTACGGAGTTCGTTACAGCGAGTGAGTTGGCGACGATGATGAATGTAACCATCACGGAGGTCATCACAGCCTGTATGAACTTGGGATTGATGGTTTCGATCAACCAGCGTCTCGATGCCGAGGCTTTGGTGGTTGTGGCTGAGGAGTTCGGTTTCAAGGTTGAGTTCGTATCGGTTGAGATTCAGGAGGCTATCTCGGATGACGATGAGGATACGGAGGAGAACTTGATCTCGCGCCCACCAATCGTTACGGTGATGGGTCACGTAGACCACGGTAAGACTTCGTTGTTGGATAACATACGTAAGGCGAATGTTATCGAGGGCGAGGCTGGAGGTATCACCCAGCACATCGGTGCTTACTCTGCGGAGTTGGATGGTCAGCGTATCACGTTCCTCGATACCCCAGGTCACGAGGCGTTTACAGCGATGCGTGCACGTGGAGCAAAGGTTACGGATGTTGCGATCATCATCGTTGCGGCGGATGATAGTGTGATGCCTCAGACGGTGGAGGCTATCAACCACGCTCAGGCGGCAGGTGTTCCGATGGTCTTTGCAATTAATAAGTGTGATAAGCCAGCGGCTAATCCAGAGCATATCAAGGAGCAGTTGGCTCAGATGAACTACCTTGTTGAGGATTGGGGTGGTAAGTATCAGAGTCAGGATGTCTCGGCTAAACAGGGTCTTAACCTTGATAAACTCCTCTCGAAGGTGCTGTTGGAGGCTGAGATGTTGGATTTGAAGGCTAACCCAAATAGAAAGGCACAGGGAGCGGTTATCGAGTCGACTTTGGATAAGGGTCGTGGATATGTTTCGACAATCTTGGTTCAGAATGGAACATTGAGAGTCGGAGATGTGATCTTGTCGGGAGTATATACAGGTCGTGTGAAGGCGATGTTTAACGAGAACGGACGCAAGTTGGAGGAGGCAGGACCATCTACACCAGTTCAGGTGTTGGGTCTCAACGGAGCACCTCAGGCGGGAGATTCATTCAACGTTATGGATGATGATCGTTCGGCACGTGAGATTGCCAACAAGCGCGAGCAGTTGCAGCGTATGCAGGGATTGATGACTCAGAAGCACGTTACGTTGGATGAGATTGGTCGTCGTATCGCTATTGGTTCGTTCAAGGAGTTGAACATCATCATCAAGGGAGATGTGGATGGATCTATCGAGGCTATGTCTGGATCGCTCATCAAGCTCTCTAAGGAGGAGGTTCAGGTGAATGTTATCCACGCGGCTGTAGGTCAGATCTCGGAGTCGGATGTATTGTTGGCGGCGGCATCGAACGCTATCATTGTCGGTTTCCAGGTTCGTCCATCGTCAGCAGCGCGTAAGGTTGCTGAGAAGGAGGAGATTGAGATCCGTTTGTACTCAATCATCTACGACGCCATCAACGATATCAAGGATGCTATCGAGGGTATGTTGGAACCAATCATGAAGGAGGAGATTGTCTGCTCTGTGGAGGTTTTGGAGGTGTTCAAGATCTCGAAGGTTGGATCTGTTGCGGGATGTATGGTTCGTGAGGGTAAGATCACACGCAACACGCCTATCCGCATTATCCGTGACGGTATCGTTATCCACACAGGTAAGTTGGGATCACTCAAGCGATTCAAGGATGATGTCAAGGAGGTAGCTAGCGGATTCGACTGTGGATTGAACATCGACTCATACAACGATATCAAGATCGGTGATATTGTCGAGGGATACGAGCAGGTTGAGGTTAAACGCACCTCTAAATAAGAGAGTTATATAAGCGGAGGAGAGTTTTTTTTTGAAAGCTCTCCTCTCTGCAACCATAGAAATTTCTACAAATAAAATACTACTAAACAGATTTATAATTATGAGTACACCTATCAAGTTTGTAACTGCTGCGGAGGCAGTCAAATCAATTAAGTCGGGTGATCACATTCACCTCAGTTCAGTGGCATCTGCGCCACAATGTTTGATTAAAGCTATGTGCGAGCGCGGCGATAATGGCGAGTTGCGTGATGTTCATATCCACCACCTCCACACCGAGGGTCCTGCACCTTACTCGGAGTCAAAGTATGAGGGAATCTTTCAGTTGGACTCATTCTTCGTGGGTGGTAACGTGCGTAAGACAACACAGGCTGGTTATGCAGATTACATCCCTGTATTCTTGAGCGAGACTCAGAAGTTGTATCGTTCGGGTGCTGTGCCTTGTAATGTAGCTATGATTCAGGTCTCTACGCCCGATAAGCACGGTTATGTGTCGTTGGGAACTTCGGTAGATGCTACATTGGCGGCTGTGGAGACTGCTGAGACAGTTATTGCGGTTGTAAATAAATATGTACCTCGTTCGTTTGGTGACGCTATGATCCACTCGTCACGCATCAACCTCTTTGTTGAGGAGGATTGCCCATTGGAGGAGGCTCACTTCTCAACACCAAGTGATGTTGAGGTTGCTATTGGTAAGCACTGTGCGGCACTTATCGAGGATGGTGCAACATTGCAGATGGGTATCGGTGCAATTCCTAACGCTGTGTTGTCACAGTTGACAGGTCACAAGAATTTGGGTATCCACACTGAGATGTTCGCAGATGGCGTGTTGCCACTCGTTGAGGCTGGTGTTATCAATGGCGAGGCGAAGAATATCGACAAGGGTATGATGGTCTCTACATTCTTGATGGGATCGCAGAAGGTCTACGACTTTATTGATGACAACCCGGGCGTGAGAATGATGGATGTAGGTTACACTAATGATCCATATATCATCTCTAAGAATGACAAGGTTACAGCTATCAACTCTGCACTTCAGGTAGATATCACAGGTCAGGTTTGTGCCGACTCGTTGGGTACTAAGTTCTACTCAGGCGTTGGAGGTCAGGTTGACTTCGTATATGGTGCATCTCTGTCAAAGGGCGGTAAGGCGATGATCGCAATGCCTTCAATCACAAATAAGGGTCTCTCGAAGATCGCTCCAGTGTTGAACTCTGGTGCAGGTGTTGTGACAACTCGCTCACATATCCACTACTTTGTTACGGAGTTTGGTTCGGTAGATTTGTACGGTAAGAGCTTGCAGGAGCGCGCACGCCTCTTGATCTCAATCGCTCACCCGTCAGCTCAGGAGGAGTTGGATCGTGCAGCATTTGAGCGTTACGGATCTCACCACCACTACATCAAGGGCTATATGTCTAAGAAGTAGTGGCTGAGTCGGGCTGAGAAAGACTGAGTAAAACTGAGAAAGGCTGAGTAAAACTGAGAAAGGCTGAGTATAATTGGGGGTTACCCAGTTTTACTCAGCCTTACTCAGCCCAACTCAGCCTTACTCAGCCCGACTCAGTATTACCCAGTTCCCCCCTAGGGGTGTCGAGAGAAATATTAAACGCTCTCAAATCTGCTAAAAGTGGCTAATATGGCGATGTTGCGAAAATAAATCGCAAATTAAAGCAAAATATAAGCCTATTGAATTGCTTATATCAAAGAAAAACGTTACTTTTGTTAATCTTATGTGGGTGAAAAAGCGAGAGCAAATCGCCCACAATATAATGAATGAGAAAGTAACAAAATGTCACAAGAAGAACAGAATATGGAGGAAAACAAAGAGCAGGGTCAGGAGACACAGGGTCAGGAGCAGGATGTATTAAAAGGTCGTGTAATACCGATTAATATTGAGGAGCAGATGAAATCTGCATATATCGACTACTCGATGTCGGTAATCGTGTCGCGTGCGTTGCCAGATGTGCGTGATGGTCTCAAACCTGTGCACCGTCGTATCCTCTATGATATGAGCGCGGAGTTGAACCTCCACTCAGATAAGCCACATCGTAAGAGTGCCCGTATTGTCGGAGATGTACTCGGAAAGTTCCACCCACACGGTGATAGCTCAGTTTATGAGGCTATGGTTCGTATGGCGCAGGAGTGGAGTATGCGATATCCTCTCGTTGATGGTCAGGGTAACTTCGGTAGTATGGATGGTGACTCGCCAGCGGCGATGCGTTACACCGAGGCGAGAATGAAGAAGATCTCGGATGAGGTGATGTCAGATATCGACAAGGAGACTATCGACTGGACGCTCAACTTCGATGATACAATTCCAGAGCCTACGGTATTGCCAACGAAAGTTCCACTGTTGTTGGTCAACGGTGCGAGCGGTATTGCGGTGGGTATGGCTACAAATATGGCACCTCACAATCTTTCGGAGGTTGTCGATGCGTGTTGCGCATATGTCGACAATGAGGAGATTGAGTGCGAGGAGCTTATCAAGTATGTTAAGGCTCCAGATTTCCCAACGGGAGGTTTGATCTACGGATATGAGGGAGTTCGTGACGCGTTGTTGACAGGTCGTGGACGCGTGGTTATGCGCGCTAAGACTGAGATCGAGCATACGGCAACAGGTCGTGAGTGCATCGTTATCACCGAGATTCCATATATGGTCAATAAGGCGGATATGATTAAGAAGATCGCCGATATGATCAACGAGAAGAAGATCGATGGCATCTCTTATATCAATGACGAGAGTGACCGTAACGGTATGCGTATTGTCATCATCCTTAAGACGGACGCTGTGTCGAGCGTTGTGTTGAATACTCTCTTCAAGATGTCGCCATTGCAGACATCGTTTGCGGTGAATAATATTGCGTTGGTGAATGGACGTCCGATGATGTTGAACCTTCGTGACCTTATCAAGCACTTTGTGGAGCATAGACACGACGTGATCGTTCGACGTACGCGTTTTGACCTTCGCAAGGCGCAGGAGCGTATGCATATCGTTGAGGGACTGCTCATTGCGCAGGACAATATCGACGAGGTGATCCACATCGTTAGGGCGGCTAAAAATCCTGATGAGGCGAAGCGTAACTTGATCGAGAGATTCAAACTTAGCGACATTCAGGCGGCAGCAATCATCGAGATGCGTCTGCGTGCGTTGACGGGTCTTGAGCACGATAAGTTGACAGCTGAGAGGGATGAGTTGCAGCGTCAAATCAACTACTTCAACGAGGTGTTGGCGAGTCGTGAGTTGCAGATGCAGATTATCAAGGATGAGTTGTTGTATATTAAGGAGAAGTATGGTGACGAGCGTAGATCTGAGATTGTCTACTCTTCGGAGGAGTTCAACCCCGAGGATTTCTACGCTGATGAGGAGATGGTTATCACAATCTCGCACCTAGGATATATCAAGCGTACACCACTTACGGAGTACCGTACACAGAATCGTGGAGGTGTTGGAGCTAAGGGAAGTGCAACGCGTGACGAGGATTTCATTGAGCATATCTACGTTGCGACGATGCACAACACGATGTTGTTCTTCACGCAGAATGGACGTTGCTACTGGTTGAAGGTCTACGAGATCCCCGAGGGAAGTAGATCATCGAAGGGTCGTGCGATACAGAATGTTATCCAGATTGAGCCAAACGACAAGATTCGCGCATATATCAATGTTAAGAGGTTGACCGACGAGGAGTATATCAACAACAACTATATCGTGATGTGTACTAAGGATGGTACGATCAAAAAGACTAAGTTGGAGGCATACTCTCGACCACGCCAAAATGGTGTTAATGCGATAGTTATCCGTGAGGGTGATGAGTTGATTACAGCATCTTTGACGAGCGGTTCGGCAGAGATTATGATCGCAGCGCGCAATGGTAAGGCTATCCGTTTCAACGAGACTGCAGCGCGAGCTATTGGTCGTGTCGGAGCAGGAGTGAGGGGTATTATGTTGGAGGGTGACGACGAGGTTGTCGGCATGATCTGCATTGAGCCTACGAGCACACAGGATGTCTTGGTGTTGAGCGAAAATGGATATGGTAAGAGGACAGATTTGGATGAGTACCGCATCACCAACCGAGGTGGTAAGGGTGTCAAGACCATAAACGTCACTGAAAAGACTGGTAAGTTGATCTCGATTCAGGCGGTTACGGATCAGAATGATTTGATGATTATCAACCGTTCTGGACTTACGATCCGCACCTCTGTGGAGCAGATCCGTTTGGCGGGACGCGCAACGCAGGGTGTTCGTATCATCAACCTCAGGGAGGGTGATGTCATTGCATCGGTGATGGCGGTTCCAGCAAGTGAGGATGATATTGAGGCAGCGGAGGTTGTTGAGGGTGCTGAGATGGCTGAGGGTGCTGTGGCAGTCGCTGTTGAGACAACGGAGACTCCAGCGGATATTCTAGCTATGGTTGACGCAGCTGTTGAGGATCAATCAAACGAGTAAAATAAAAGACTAAATTTAAAGAATAACATTATGAAAAAAATTACTCTCATTGCTGTAGCTATCTTCATGATGGTAGCATCAGCACAGGTGATGGCTCAGGCGGTTGACCGTGCTGGCATCACTAGCAAGGTGGAGAAGGCGGATGCTGACTCTAAAAATCCAAAGAAGAACATCAAGGCTGCAACGTGGCTTAAGCGTGGTGATATGTACTATATGGCCGCTACAACGCCAACCAAGGAGCTTTACTCGGGTATGCCTTTGACGTTGTTGAAGTCAGCGGTAGGTAACCCTAAGGGCACTAAGCAGGTGAAGGTTAACGGCAAGCAGATGCAGATGTTGACTTATCCTTACTTCGCGGCTTATGTTCAGAACAACAAGGTTGTCTCTTGGAAGGTGACAACTCAGATCAAGCCTAACGCGCTTTATGAGGCTATCAAGTCTTACAACAAGGCTGCTGAGGTTGATCCAGCGGCGACAGCTAAGGCTAAGGCAGGTTTGGAGAAGATTGTAAACTATTGTAGTGAGTTGGGTAACATCTCGATCCCATCGGCTAACTACTTGTTGGGTGCTCAGGCTTACTTGACAGCCTACACAGCTCAGAAGGGTAAGGCTTATGGAGCAAAGCCAAATTCAACGCTGGTATACCACGCAGGTTACCTCTTTACCATTGACGGAGCTAAGGTTCCTGCGTCATACGCTAAGGGTGAGAAGTCTTTGAGAGATGCGCTTAAGTCGGACTATCTTGCTGTTGAGAAGGCAGGTAAGGAGGTCGACGAGAAGGAGAAGGGTAACCTTTACTATTACATGTACCACTGCGTTGTGGGTCAGAAGGATAAGGTTACAGATGAGCGTCTTAAGGAGGTTAAGGATCTAATGATTAAGGGTATCGCTGAGTACCCTCAGAATGAGAAGATCTTGGAGTCTTTGATGCAACTTTACGCAGATCATCCAACAGTTGGAGACTCTAAGGAGTTGCTTACAATGGTTGAGAATGCGTTGAAGAGTGATCCTAAGAATGTCGGTATCTGGTTCGGTCGTGGACGTATCTACTTCGCAATGAAGAACTACGACGAGTGTGTTAAGTCATTTGAGCAGGTTGTTAAGTTGGCACCTAAGAGTTTCGATGGTAGCTACTACTTGGGCGTATTCTGCACACTTCAGGGTGACGAGATGTACGAGGCTATGAAGACTAAGACATATACTTCTCAGGATGCTTACAACGCTGATTTGGCTAAGGTTAACGCTTGTTATGCTAAGGCAATCCCTGCATTTGAGAAGGCGCACACTATCAAGCCTAAGGATTTCTCTACTATTGAGTACTTGAAGTCTTTGTGTTACCGTTTGCGTGACGAGGAGGGTATGATGCCTAAGTACGAGAAGTACAACGAGCTTTTCAAGACAATGAAGAAGTAATATAGATGGTCATGCTGATAATGATTATTTATCGGGGTTGACAGAGAAATTTAGGCGGTTCAATTTTCACGTTGGTGAGGTTGAATCGCCTAATTTTTTTGTTATTTTACACTAATTATCTCTTGGCGAATACAATTTTCAATGGGCAAAATTAGTTATATTTGCAGTTATTAAATGAGCATAAAAGTATGAGAAAATTGATAATGAAGGTATCTGCATCTGTTGCGATACTCTTTCTGGTTGTTGTTGCTGCGTTTGGGCAGTTCAACCCGATGGCTCCTATTGAGGCGGATCCTGCGCTGAGGATGGGACGCCTATCCAATGGTTTGAGCTACTATATTCGCCACAATGCCAAGCCCAAAGGGCAGGCGGATTTCTATATTATCTCCGATGTCGGGGCTATTCAGGAGGAGGATGATCAGCAGGGGTTGGCGCACTTTCTGGAGCATATGGCGTTCAATGGAACTCGTAATCTGCCTGGTAAGGAGGCGATAAATTATCTGGAGAGTGTAGGCGTAAAGTTTGGAGCAAACCTCAATGCCTCAACGAGTTGGGATGTTACTACATATCTGATTAAGGATATCCCTGTCAAGAGGGAGGGGGTGATTGATAGCGCGTTGTTGATTCTGCACGATTGGTCGCACTTCATTGAGCCACAGCCCGAGGAGATCGACAAGGAGAGGGGTGTGATTAAGGAGGAGCTGCGCACGCGCGACAATGCAAATTGGAGGTCGACGATGGAGTTGATTAAGGCGGTAGGTCGTGGGACAAAGTACGAGCACCGCAATTTGATTGGCTATCTGGATCAGCTGAGTAGCTTTGAACCCGAGGCGTTGGTTAGGTTCTATGAGCAGTGGTATCGTCCCGATTATCAGGCGGTTATTGTTGTTGGAGATATTGATCCCGAGGTTGTCGAGTCCAAGATCATTAAGTTGATGTCGGATATTCCTGCCCCCGCTGCGGATGCCCCTCAGAAGGAGCGTATTGTTGTGGCGGACAACGCTGAGCCGATAGTCTCGATATATACCGACCCCGAGATGCAACACTCGTCGGTTCGTTATATCATCAAGCGCGAGGCGACCGACAAGAGCAACAACGCTTATAATTATAAGGCGTATATGGATATGGCGATGCTCTTTATCTCGACGATGCAGAATGAGCGTTTTGGTGAGATTGCGATGAGGGAGGATGCTCCGTTCTTGGGGGCGTCGATGTATATTGGATCTTTTGGCGTCATCCCAACGCTGGAGAGTGTGATCTTCGGTGCGCAGAGCAAGGACGGCGAGTTGCCTAGGGCGTTGTCGGCACTCTCTATGGAGGTGGAGAGGAGTGCGCGTCACGGTTACAATGCGGGTGAGTTTGAGCGCGCGAGGGCGACACTCATGAGCCTTGTGAAGAGCCAATACGCAAATCGTGACGACAAAACCAATAATTCCTATGTCCAGCGATATATCAAAAATTTCAGGTTCAACGAGCCTGTTCCATCGGCGGAGGCGGAGTGGCAACTCGACAGTATGATTGTCAACAAGATGACGTTGCATGATGTTAACGCGCTGTCGAAGCAGTTGTTGACGCCTCATAATCATGTCATTGCGATCAATGCACCCGAGAAAGAGGGGATCAAAAATCCTACGGAGTCGGATGTTCTGGAGATATTGAAGCAGACCAAAGCTGCGGAGATTGAGGCACTTGCGGATGATGCTGTCTCAGAGCCACTCATTGGCGAGGATGTCCAGCTTAACGGTTCGAAGGTGGTCTCTGAGAGTGAGGACAAGCGTATCGGGGCTACGGTGTGGAGGTTGGCGAATGGCATTGAGGTGGTTGTGAAGCCCTCGAAACTCAAGGCGGATGAGGTGCTGTTGAGCGGAGAGAGCGATGGCGGTGCCTCGATGTTGAGCGATGCGGAGTACTACTCGGCTAAGTATATGCCGATGATCATGAAGTATTCGGGCGTTTCGAAATTCACGGCTGTGGAGCTTGATAAACAGCTTTCGGGCAAGTTGGCAGGTGTTTCGTTGTCGGTGGGTAGCTACTCGCACGGCGTGGATGGGGCGTCGTCGGTGGAGGATATCGAGACGATGTTGCAACTTCTATACCTCAACTTCGAGTCGCCACGTTTTGCGCAGAGTGACTTCGAGGTGTTCAAGAGGCAGATGCTTGCAAATATCGCAAATGTCGAGAGCGATCCCGACTTCTTGATGAGTCAGAGGTTTGCTAATGTCGTCTACGACAACAATATACGCATGCAACCTATGTCTAAAGATATTGTCGAGAGTGTAAAGTTTGAGGATTTAGCATCGCTCCATAAGCGACTCTATGGCGATGGATCAAATTTCCGATTCACGATAGTTGGAAATGTTGACTTGGCGACACTTAAACCGCTTGTTGAGAAGTATATAGGTTCGCTCAAGGTTGGTGGCAAGAAACTAAAATATGGAGATGATAAGATCCGCGTCGTAGGTGGAAATGTCGTTGACCACTTCTCAACGCCAATGGAGCAACCTAAGGTTAGCGTTCGAATTTTGTATTCGGGAGATATTGAGTACAACCTGCGCAACTTGGTTGTGGCTAGCTACTTGAAGCAGGCTCTGGATAAGAAGTATCTCGACAATATCCGTGAGGAGAAGGGGGGAACATATGGCGTCGGGGTGACGCTTGCCATTAAGAACATCCCTCACGAGAGGTACTCGTTATTGATGACATTCGACACCAACGAGGGGCAGTATCAAGAGCTTATTCCGCTGATTGAGCACGAGTTGGAGGCTATTGCGAGTGGAGGTGTTGACGCTGAGCAACTCGATAAGAGTAAGGCATTTATGGTTAAGAACTTCGGCAATATCTTGGAGCACAATAGCGTGTGGATGCGATATATTACCACCCTCTACGAGGATGGAATTGACTACTTTGCCGACTATGTTTCAACGGTTATGGCGGTAACGAGCGACGATGTTGCACGAATGGCGAAGAAGATTCTTTCTGATAAAAACCGTATTGAGGTGGTAATGACCCCTGCACCCAGCTCAACGGCGAAATAGTCGAGCGAATGCAAAAAAAACCTCCACAATTGTGGAGGTTTTTTTTGGGTCGTTATGCTCTGTTACTTCTGTTTCCAGACGCGGAAGTAGTCAACTAAGTACTTCTCACCTAGGCGGTTATCATCGGGAAGTGCTCCGAACCACTTGTTCGACTCGTTGTTGAAGTTGATCTTCAAAGGCTGATGCCAGTGGGTGTTCTTCACCTCACGGAACACCACGCCATCAATGTAGAACTTGATGACATCCTTGTTCCACTCCAAGCCCCAAGTGTGGAAATCTTTCTGTAGCTCAAAAGGTATGTGGTGCGACTGTCCAATTGAGAAGTGTTTCTTGACATCGCCCTGATCCTTAGGTGATTTAAAGACGTGGACATTTGAGTTTACGCGGTGGCGATTCTTCGCAACACCTGGGCAGTTCTCGCAGATGTCGATCTCTGTCCACCAAGTGGGGGTGTTGTTGCTCATCCAGAAACCTGTCACCCAAGGTGAGTCGTTGGGCTTAAGTTTCGCCTCGAAGTATCCATACAAAAATGTCTGCTTGCTGACGATGAATCCTGCCGAGTGGGTGTAACCCTCGGGGAGAGTCTCGTTGCCGTGTTTGTTGATGCGGAATACTGCGTAGCCATCCTCCAACTTAACATTTGAGGTGTGGAAATATGTCGGTTTGCGACCCTTCCAACCTGGGTTGTTGGGGTGCCAAAGAACTGTGTTTAGCTCCGTGCCGTTGAACTCATCAGAGGCATCTGTCAACAACTTCCACTTCCCCTTGTTCTTCTGATCCGAGAGTGGGTATTTGTCGTTGGTGCGCTTGGGTGCTTTCGAGAAGTCGACAGTGTCGGTCGCCAACTTCTTCTGGACTGTGAGTCCTGTCGCTGTGTAGTGAGTATCCTTCTTCTTGGGGGCTGCCGCCGAGAGCGAAAGCACTGCTCCACAGAGAAGGAGTGTTAAAAGTGTAGATTTTTTCATGGTTGTGGGTTTAGGTTATTAGTTATTAGTTTTTGGGGACAAAGGGACATTGATACAATGAGACACTCTCGTTGTCCCTTTGTATCAATGTCCCTTTCCCTCCCTCTCTCTCTTTAAAAAGTGCCGCCTCCAAGGGCACTGTATAGTGCTATGAGGCTCTGGATCTCACTCGTGCGATTTGCGACATTTTGGAGTCTTGCCGACAACAAGGTCTGCTCAGCTGTTAGAACCTCCAAGTAGGTGGTTGAGCCGTGCTTCATGGTGAGGGCTGTGCTGTTGCGTGCAACTTCCAACGCCTTCACTTGATCTGTGTACAGTGTGCTTTTGGCTAGGGCAGCTTGATAGCTTATCATTGCGTCGTTAACCTCGCCTCCTGCCGCAAGCAGAGTCTGTTGGAATGCTAGCTTAGCCTCCTCGTGTTGTGCCTTGGCGATCTTGAGTTGTGCGCGATTCATACCCTTGTTGAAGATAGGCTGCGTGAGTGAGCCCACAAGGCTGTATATTGTCTCCGCAGGGTTGATGACAATATCGCTGATGACATTTGTCCAACCGACCGAACCACTCAACACCACCGATGGATAAAATGCCGAACGTGCAATGTTTGTTGCGTAGAACGACTGTGCCAAGCTCGCCTCCGCCATCCTAACGTCGGGACGCAACGACAACATCTGCACAGGTACTCCAATGGCGATATACGATGGGAACTTCTGTGACTCAATATCTCCACGCTTGATAGCCTTGGGTGTCGATGCCAAAACCAGACACATTGCATTCTCGGTCTTGGTCAACTGGCTCTTAAGCTCAATTAGACCACTCTGTGTTGCGAGGTATGCTGCGCGGATCTGTGCCACTCCAGCCTCGTTCATCATTCCTGCACGCTTCATTGACTCGGCAGTTCTAAGGCTCTCGCTCCAGCTCTGCTCCGTGGCGGTGGTGATGGCAACCTGTGCATCCAACATCAAGAGCGTGTAGTAGATGTTGGCTACCGTGGCAACCAACTGTGTCTTGACCGCCTGCTCGTAATCTTGGCTCTGAGAGTATGCCATCTTGGCGCGCTCCTTGTTGTTGCGGATGCGTCCGAAGATGTCGACCTCCCAAGAGGCTACAGCAGGTAGGGTGTAGGTCTGTGATGGCTTACCGCCCTGCTCCAACAACCCTGCAATAGTGCCTGTGGGTTGTAGGCTCAACGAGGGTAGGTAAGATAATCTTGCCGAGGTCAACGCTGCCTCAGCCTCCTCCACCTTCAACTGTGCGGTGAGGAGGTTGGTGTTTGAGGCTAGTGCGGTCTCGATAAGCGACTGAAGCTGCGCATCTTGGAACAACTCTTTCCACGATAGTTGGGCGATAGTCGTTGTGTCACGGCTTGAGCTGAGAACCTCGCCATAGAGGTTCTCGGGGACTTCCGTCTGCGACTCATACTTGGTGTAGAGTCCACAGCTACTCAGCATCAATGCCGTTGTGAATATCATTATAATCTTTTTCATAACTCTCTTTTTCAATTTTTACTCCTCACTGCTTAACTCCTCCTCGATAGCTCTGCTCTCAGCCTCCGCTGTAAGCATCATATCGTCGTTGCCGACTGTCTGGTTGGGCGAAAACTTCTCCTGCAACCACTGGAAGAAGATGAAGAACGAGGGGACGATGAACATCAATGCCAAC
The DNA here is from genome assembly GCA_047173185.1 of Rikenellaceae bacterium. Lineage (GTDB taxonomy): Bacteria > Bacteroidota > Bacteroidia > Bacteroidales > Rikenellaceae > Alistipes. The sequence goes on along the minus strand of JBCQVH010000002.1, from coordinate 111,682 downwards.
GTTCCGATCAACATACCTCCAACAGTTCCAGCCGCCAAGGAGCGGTTACCGTTTGCTCCAACACCGTTGGACATCATAAGTGGCAACAGTCCGAAGATCATCGAGAGTGCCGTCATCAAGATAGCCCTGAAGCGCGCCTTAGCTGCACTCAACGCCGCTGCGGTGATTGACATTCCTGCCTTGCGTCGCGCTGTGGCGAACTCCGTAATCAGGATTGCTGTCTTGGACAGGAGTCCGATCAACATAATGAGTCCCGTTTGTAGGTAGATGTTGTTCTCCAAGCCGTAGATCTTGGCAAAGACGAAACTTCCCATCAATCCAAATGGAATAGACAAGATCACCGCAAATGGCAAGATGTAGCTCTCGTAGAGGGCACTGAGGATGAGGTAGATCATCAAGATACAGATGGCGAAGATGATAGCCGTGGTGTTTCCTGTGCCGCTCTCCTCACGTGTGATACCTCCGAAGTCAAATCCATAACCCTTAGGCAACGCCTCCGCAGCAACCTCTTGAACTGCCTTTATGGCATCTCCCGAGCTGTAGCCATCTGCCGCCATAGCGTTGACCTGAATGGAGTTGTACATATTGAAACGTGTCAGTGCCTCAGCTCCATAGACCCTCTCCAACTTGACAAATTGGCTCAATGGTGCCATCTGTCCATCAGCCATCCTCACGAAGGAGTTGCTGAGTGAAGTCTCATCCAGACGATATTGTGGATCAGCCTGCATCATCACCTTGTAGACCTTGGTGAAGCGGTTGATATCCGAGACATATTGACCTCCATAGTAGCCCGATAGGGTGCTGAGAACCGTGCTTGGTGAGATACCTGCACGCTTACACTTCGCTGCATCCACCTCGACAAACCACTGTGGGAAGTTAACGTTGAACGACGAGTATGCCATCGAGATCTCTGGACGCTGGTTGAGTGCTCCGAGGTACTTCTGTGTGGTCATGAAGAACTCACCGATGTCGCCTCCGTGGAGATCCTGCATATGCATCTCCAGCGCGTTACCAAGTCCATATCCAGGGATCATACCTGGAGAGATGGCAAAGATCTGCGCATCCTTGATATCCATCGTTGCCCCGTAGATCTTCTTAATCACGGCATCTACCTTCTGCTCTGGCTCTGTTCGCTTGTCCCAGTCATAGAGCTTGACGATCATAAATCCGAACGATGTTCCCTGACCCGAGAGGAGTCCATAACCACTTACGCGACCGACATCGTCAACCTCAGGGATCGACAATATTCGTTGCTCGATCTTCTCCATGATGGCGTTGGTGTTGCTCAATGAGCTACCTGGTGCCGCGCTGACATTGACGAAGATACGTCCTTGATCCTCCGAAGGAACAAGACCTGTCTTGGTCGATGACATCAAGAATACCAACAGCGCGCCCGAGAGTAGGAACATAGCCCACGCCAGCCACTTGTGCTTGATAAAGACGATGACAACCTGCGAGTATTTGGCGATGATGCTTGTAAAAGCAACATTGAACGATCTGCGGAACTTTGCCGAGAATGTATCTCTCAACTCTCCTGACTCATCGTGGTGAGGGCGCAACAATAGCGCGCAAAGCGCAGGACTCAGCGTCATGGCGTTAATCATAGAGATACCCACCGCAACAGCCATCGTGAGACCGAACTGCTTGTAGAATGTTCCCGATGTTCCACCCATGAATGACACTGGGATAAATACCACCATAAAGACAAGTGTTGATGAGAAGATAGCCGACTGGATACCCTTCATGGCATCCCTACTCGCCATGTATGATGATGAGTAGCCAGCCTCGAATCGGGACTGCACCGCTTCGACCACCACAATGGCATCATCTACCACCGTTCCGATCACCAAGATCAACGCAAAGAGGGTGATGAGGTTCAAACTGAAGCCGATAATCGCCATAAAGGCAAACGTACCGATCAGCGATACGATGATACTCACCGTTGGGATAATCGTCGAACGTAGATCCTGCAAGAAGATAAAGACAACGATGATAACCAAGATGATAGCCTCAAACAGGGTCTTGATAACCTCGTGCATTGAGGCGAACAAGAAGTCGTTGGAACTGAGGATCTGAGTGATCTCCATACCCTTAGGCATTGAAGCCTGTGCCTCCTCAAGGAGTGCATCAATCGCCAAGTTAACCTCCGTAGCGTTACTTCCTGCCGTCTGGTAGACCATACAGTTGACGCCATTGAATCCGTTGAGTGTACCTGTAAATCCGTAGCTATCGCGTCCAAGTTCGATCTTTGCGACATCTTTAAGGCGAAGAATCTCTCCGCTGTCGAGGGCGCGAATGACGATGTTGTCAAACTCCTCAGGTGTTTTGAGACGTCCCGAGTATTTCATGGTATATTGGTAGGTCTCCGAAGAGTTCTCTCCGAATGATCCTGTCGCTGCCTCGATATTCTGCTCTGCAAGTGCCACCGAGATATCTGATGGGATCAAGCTGTATTGAGCCATGATGTCGGGACGCAACCAGATACGCATACTGTACGTTCCGCCCAGTACCATCATGTCTCCCACACCATTAACACGTAGAATCTGAGGCTTAAGGTTGATATCTAGGTAGTTAGATAAGAAACTCTCATCAAAGACATTGTTTGGGCTATGCAGTGCAAAGACCTGCAAGATACTGCTCTGACGCTTTGAGGTGGTCACTCCCACCTGCGTAACCTCCGTAGGTAGGCTACTCAACGCTTTTGATACGCGGTTCTGCACATTGACAGCCGCCATGTCGGGATCGGTACCCTGCTTGAAGTAGACGTAGATATTGGCTGAACCCGAGTTGGTCGAGGTCGAGGTCATATAGGTCATATCCTCAACACCGTTGATCGACTCCTCCAAGGGGGCGATAACACTATTTTGTATCGTCTCGGCACTCGCTCCGTAGTAGGTGGTGCTGACGCTGATGGTAGGTGGCGCGATATCTGGATACTGCTCCACGGGGAGACCCGTCAAGGAGATGATACCAATCACTACAATAGCGATGGAGATCACCGATGAGAGTACAGGTCTCTCGATAAATTGTTTTAAATCCATCTCTTATTACTCCTTATCTTCAGATTTTGACTCTTGTGTAGCTGGCTGTGCAGGTGCTGCTGTCGCCACTTTCGCCTTGATTGGTGTACCCTCACGAAGAAGTCCTACACCCTCGGCAACAACGACGTCACCAGTCTTAAGACCACTCTCTACGATATACTCTGTGCCTCCATTGACGCGCGAAACAGCGATCTCTGCCGAGGTAGCCACGCCATTAACATTCTGGAATGCAAAGACTTTGTTCTGAATCTCATATGTTGCTGCGCGTGGGATGATAACCACATTTTCGCGTACCGATGGGGTGATGACATTTCCAGTAGCTCCGCTCATCAAGACCCCGTTGGGATTCTCGAAATCGGCACGAACGCTCACAGTTCCTGTGCTGCGGTCGATGACGCCACTAATTGCCGATACTGCACCGTCGTAGTCATACATTGTGCCGTCGCTCAACTGCAACTTAACAGGTGGGAACATCTCGATAGCCTTAGCTTTTGAGCCATATTGACGAATGAGAGCGAGTAACTCGTTCTCTGTGATTGAGTAGTAGACATACATTGTTGAGTTGTCCGACACGGTGGTGAGGGGCTGTGGTGTCGCTGCGCTAACGATTGCTCCAACACGATATGGAAGGTCGCCAATGACGCCATCGCAAGGGCTCTTAACCTCAGTATCTGAGAGGCTGTTCTTTGCATTTGTGAGTTGAGCCTCTGCCTGAGCAAGCTGCGCCTGAGCCGACATGAAGTTGTTCTTCGCTGTTGCAAGGTCGAACTCCGAGACAACCTTATCCTTGAATAGCTCCATCTTACTCTCGTAGTTGAGCTTTGCAGTTCCTAGCTGAGCTTTGCACATCTCAACGGCTGACTTCGCTGTGTTGACCGCTGCGACGTATGGAACTTGGTCGATGATAAACATCACCTGTCCACGCTTCACCTCTTGACCCTCCTTGACAAGTACGCGTGTGATGTTGCCCGACACCTCGGGATAGAGGGCGATATCTTGGCGACCACGGATTGTTGCCGAGGAGCTTTGGTTGATAACCTTGTTGGATTGAGTGAGCGTTAGCATTGCATACTCTCCAACGGGTCTCTGTTGCTGAGGTGCCTGCTGTTGGCAACCTACGAAAGCTGTTGCGCAGATAGCAAGAAGTGCTATCTGTTTGGAAATTGTTGTCATCTTCATAAATTTATTTTACATTTGTTATATTCTCTCTGTTGTGCCTATATTATATAGGTGTACCATCCGTTATGGTATCCTTAAAATTATACGTTGCAAAGGTAATACTTTTTTCGAAAAAAAAGTTTTTTACCCTTTTTATAAACTATATTTTTTACAAAAAATTGTGTTATCACGCTACTTAATTGTTATTTTGGCTATGTTGTCATATCTTTGTCATCGTTATGGAGCAGAAAAATTTTAATAACTTGCCAATCGCTGAGCCTCTGCAAGAGGTTCTGACTCAGATGGGTATCACCTCGCCAACCCCAATTCAAGCCCTTGCCATCCCGATGATTGCCAAGGGTGGCGGTGTTGTGGTTAGATCGCAGACGGGCGGAGGCAAGACGTTAGCCTACCTTCTGCCGATAATCTCGCGTATGTCGAGGGGTGAGAGGGCGTTAGTTCTTGCTCCGACGCGCGAACTTGCTCAGCAGATTGGGGCATTGACTCAGAGGTGTTGCGAGGCGATGGGACTGCGCTCAGTGACTATTGTCGGAGGTGTGGAGTATGAGCCGCAGCGTGTCGCCTTAGGTGCTGAACCTGAGGTTGTTGTGGCGACTGTCGGGCGTCTTGTTGATCTCGTTGTGCAGGGTGTTGCTCGCTTGGATGGGGTTGATTTTTTTGTTCTCGATGAGGTGGATCAGATGCTCGATCTTGGCTTTCGTGAGAGCTTGGTTCGTCTCGCTAGCTTTAGGGTTGAGGGGGCGCAGAGTGTTGCCATCTCCGCAACAATGCCCGAGGGTGTTGTGGATGCCCTAGGGGAGCTGATATCGAACTACCAACTTGTTGAGGTTGAGGGTGAAAGAGCCGCCGTTGAGAGGATTGAGCAACGAGGATACTACGTCGAGTTTGCGATGATGGACGCGCTGTTAATTCATCTCCTTGGGGTTGAGAGCCCTGAGAGGTCGATACTCTTTACAAGGTCGCGCAAGATGGCGGATCGTCTCTCTAAGTTGCTTTGCGAGAGGGGCTTTGCCTCGGAGGCGATGCACAGCGAGCGTAGCCAAACCGCAAGAGAACATATTTTGGAGAGGTTTCGAGGTGGCGAGACGAAGGTGCTTGTTGCGACTGATATTGTTGCACGAGGCATTGATGTTGAGGGGGTTGACTACATCTTCAACTACGGTCTGCCCCTTGATGTTGAGCAGTATATCCACCGCATTGGACGCACCGCAAGGGGTGGTGAGTCGGGTGTTGCGATAACCTTGTCGCCCCCCGATGATTGCGAGTTGGTCTCTGAAACGTGCCGATTTATGAGGCAAAATATCCCTATGTCAACCATCCATCCATATGCAACGCCAGCTGTTGTTAAGAGCTTGACAGCACCGAAGAAGGGTGCCAAAAAATCGCCTAAAAATCGGGCTCGCAGATAAAATTCATCTCCTCGTCTGTGGTTGGATGTCGGAACGAAATCTCCGTTGCATGTAGCATAAGTCGCTCATCAGCTGAGCCATAGAGGCGGTCGCCAATGATTGGAGAGTTGAGCCCATCGCTGTGTGAGCAGTGGACTCTGAGCTGGTGGGTTCTGCCTGTGTGGGGGTAGAGGTTGAGGCGCGTTTTGCCACCTTCGCGCTCCACGACTTCGAATGTTGTGCGCGCAACTTTGCCATTGATACGGTCAACTTTTTGTCGTGGGCGATCCTCAATGTCGGCAATTATTTGGAGATCTATCTCGCCTACATCGTCTGAAATCGAGCCATCTAGCAGAGCTACATATCTCTTTTTGACCTCTCTATCAGCAAATTGAGCCTGAAGTGTTGCGTATGATCTGCTGTTTAGGGCAATAATGAGAAGTCCAGAGGTATCCATATCTAGGCGGTGAGCTGCCTTTATATCAGTGTGTTGAGGGAATAATCTCGGAAAATACGCCTCCAATGATAGCTCGTTGTCATCCTTGCCCTTTTGGCTCAATATTCCTGCTGGTTTGTTGATGATGGCGATGTCGTCATCACTGTAGATAACCTCGATTTCGTGATCTTCTTTTTGACTGTATGGTGTCTTGGCGAGGGGCAAACCATCCAACATATAGCCAAGAATATAACGGCATTTACTCTGGCAAGCAGGGTAGTAGTGACCGTGGTGGCGCACCTCTCCGTGTGGAGATCTGCCGCTCCAAAACTCGCCTAAAGCGATGATTTGTAAATTATTAGCAAAGGCGTATTGAAGTAGCTTTGGGGCGGCGCATTCTCCAGCTCCAGCTGGTGGAAGTGTCCCGAGAGCCTCTGCGAAGATATCGGTCATACTCTTGGTCTCGCCTCTGTGGTTGAGTACGCGGTAGTGGTCGAAGATCTTGCGTTGTAGGGCGATTGAGAGTTGGTGGCGTTGGCGTTTCAGACGTGTGATCTCGTCTCTTGAGGGTGTCGCTTGTGTGTCTAACTCAGCTAGTTCGCTGTTGAGTTGGCGTTCTAGTCGCTTTAGTTCTGCCTTTTGGTGTTGGCTCTCTCGTTGAAGTTGAGCCATTTTTTCGGGTGTGCAACCTCTCTCTCTAAGGGTTTTGCGCTCCTGCTTGTCTCGCTTTATCTGCTCCTTGAAGGTGTTAATCCTCTGTTGGTTCGACTCTCTTTTTTGCAAAATAACCACTTCAAGTGAGCGGTATTTCGGTGACTCTTCGAGAGCCTGAATCCTCTGATTTATCGCTGTGATCTCCGCCTCCTCCGCCTTGAAGAATGAACACACGCTCTGAAGATCAAATATCGGTGGGACAAAGTAGGGGTGTGTCGTTGCGCCTGCGAGGTTGCCCGAAAAGGCCGCCAAGAAACCTAACTCGCCAGAGTCGTTGCGCACAACCAAAACCCCGAACATCTTACCCTCAGCAACCCACTCTGGATGGTCGCTCAGGTGGCTGTTGAGATGACGTGTCGCCTCAATCACAAGCGGATGGGGCGCGTAGTCGAAAGGGTTGGTAAAGAGCTGCGGTGGCTCGATGGTGCTATCTAGGTTGTGAAACATTCCGCAAAGATAGCGAAATTTTTGATATTGAAAAGGGCTGAGCAAGGGTGATATTCACCGATGCTCAGCCCTAGAAAGTTTAACTAAGAGGCTATTAGTTGAGACTCTCGGTCACTGTCACCCACTCATTGCAGATAGAGACTGTGAAGTCGATTCTGTCGCTTGATACTGGATCTCCTGGCTTGATATCCTCAAGATCTATCGGGAAATCGGTAGGGTCACCGTTCTTGTCATAGTATACGTCGTCGATGAGGTAACCATTCGAAGATGAGAGAGTTCCGAGACCGATGTTGTAGCTGTAAGCGTTGCCAATCTCCCAAGCAGCATCGAGAGGATATGCTACGCGGATGTAAAGAGCTGTTTCACCAACATCGTCATTATCTTTGTACTTGTCGTATGCCTCGTTGTCGGGATCGGCAATGTAGTTAGGGTGCTCTGTGTAGCTGCTGTAACCAATAGAGCTTGTCGCAACTGGAGCTTCGTAGCGGTAGATCACCTCGATGTACGCACCTGTCATATCGTCGACATCCTCATCGCCAGATACCATCTTTGCGGGATCCCACTCTGGAGCATCGATTTGTGGCATAAGCATGAGGTAGTTGTAGTTGTCATCCTCACTCACGAAAGCGGCATTCTCTACGGTTTCATCTTTACCCGTTGTTGTGAACTTATCGTCTTCAACAAGTTCAACATAAGTGTAGTCGGATGCAAATTCATCAGGAGCATCTGTCCACGCTTGGGCGTCGTGGCTGTATTTTCCCTTATTACCTACGTTGTTGACTGTGATGCGTTGTAGCTCCACAGTGACTCCATTACCTGCCACGATGCTGAAGTTGAGGCGAGAGAGTATATGCTTGAAGCATAGTGCAAGGTGACCATCCGCAGGCTTGGCATTTGTTGTTGAGAGGGCTGTCATTATGTCGACCTGATCTGCTGAGGTGGCCTCAATGGTGATCTCGCTGTTTAGGGAGATCTCCTCGGTTAGCTCGTCTTTCGCCTCCGATGTTGTGATTGATGATGGGTAGACTGCGAGGAACCTCATAGGGTAGCCTGTGGTAGCTGTTGGCCACGCAGGTGATATAGATGACCAAGCCCAATCTGAAGCAGCTTCAGAGTAGACGTAGTTGTACTCTCCATTGATGGTGTAAGTTCCATCGGTGTACCAGCTGGTGGGGTTATCACCCGATGTAGCAAAGACTTTGAATTTGTTACCATCAGTCTCCAGCGTTGCGAGAGTCACCACCGATGCACGTGTGGTGTTGGACGAGAAGTTGATAGCCTTGGAGTCGAACGTCGATAGAGCTGCCGTTGTCGCGCTCTCGTCGTTTGTACAGCCGACAATAGCGAGTGCTGCGGCTGCGATGAGTAGATTTCTCTGTTTCATTGTTTTTGAAAAATTAAGTGAATAAATTGTGAAAAATGATATGTTAATTTTAGATACCTTTTAAAATAGGTTTATCGTTGTTTTGTCGCCCCACTCGTCCACCTCGATACTTCCCGAGGTTTCGGGGATCTCGAACTCAGCCGATAGTGAGAAGTCATCCGTGGCGTAGCGAGTGATCTGGTGCGAGACGTCGAAGATCAACGGCTCGTCGGGGGTGTGTCTCGTGCCATCTACAAGGATAACATCGAACTCTAGTGTGTATGTCGCATTAGTGTCGGTCGAGTTGTCGAATGTCAATATTCGTGCCGATATTGAGCCGTGCTGTTCGGAATCATCATCCCACTCGACTGTTGAGAGGGCTAGGGAGTGCGATGTTGTCGATGTATGCGCCTCTCCCGAAGCCATATACATACGGTCGGTGAGTCCCGAGGCGGTGGCGGTGACGGTTTGTGCTGAGCTGAGATTTGTGATCTGTGCCGTTACTGTTGTGTAGCAGGTGAGGGGCTGCAAGGTGACCTCAATGGGTGTTGCTGCCTTTGTTGTCGAGATCATATCCTCGGTTATGGTATACTCACCTAGCGACCACGAGGCGAGCTTGAGGGGCGAGGTAGCGACGCCATCCCCCTCCTCATCTACCAACTCAACGGCGAAGGTGTCGTAATCCTCGGTGTTGATGAAGTTGATGTAGCCATTCCAATATGTGTCGTATATCGACTCGTTGAATGCCACTATCGAGTAGCTACCCTCGGGGAGCGTTATCTCGCCCTCGTAGATGTTGGTTTCGAGGTAGCGATCAAAGGGTGTTGAGCCATCGAGAGGGAAGAAACGTAGCGATACGCGGTGTACGTAGTCGGTCTCGGTGCGCGAGTCGTCGGAGGGTGTAATCCCCGATTGTGTCCAATCCACAGTGACGGGAATGGTGGCTGTTTCGCGCTGGCAGACGTAGTCGGTGAGAGATCGTCTGATGCACGAACTGTTCGCTATGAGCGAGAGTATAAGAGCGGTTGTGTATAGTGTAGATTTCATGATTTATAGGGGTTTAGCTCTGTTCCACATCCAAACAAGCGATATCTCAGCCTTGGTGAGTCCAAACATTGTGCGATGTCCATAGGCGGTGCGGAGAAGTTTCCAATCACCTTGGCAGTCGATCTGTGCCTCGTACTTGCGGTAGTGGGTCTCGACAAATCCAACACCTATGGTATACTCCAGTCGCGTGAAGCAACCTATTCGATGGGCGTAGCCTCCCGTGATGCCGACACTCCAAAACTCACCCTGCTTGCCCTCCTTGTCGCGCTCCCAATCGTAGTAGCCAATGGTGAGGTGTGTGCCGACAAACCAGCGTGTCATAAGTTCGTTTCGGGGGTGATAGCCAAACCAATAGCGACCCTCGATATCTCCTGCGCCAACTTGAAAAGCCCACTGCTTGGGGGTGCTGAGCCACCAAGGGAAGATCCAATCGCCACCCACCGACCAGTTGTTGCCAATGGGGACTTCGATACCTATATTAATAGCTGAGAAGGCGTCGTAGAGGAGGTTGGTCTTGACGGCAAAGAGTGGCGCGCACTCGCTCTCTCGTGCCTCGAAATCCAACGACATAGGCATTATTATGCGGCACTCGTTTAGGAGTGGGGGTGGTGTCGTGCTCTGGGCATCTGCCGTGAGAGCCGATAGCGACATCGCTGTGGCGAGTGTTGCGCCGAGAAGTCGCACTCTGAGGTTGTCTCTGTTTTTCATATCGAGGGTGTATCTTGCAACAAGTAAGCCAAAGTCGAAAGCTCTATTATTATGCCTCACTTGGTATAGTTGTTGTTATATAGAGGGTGCAGAATTTTTTCAAAAACATCTCATTATGAATAGAATATTTTTTCACCTTTTGGTGATCTTCTCGATTGCGTGTAGTAGGGAGGCGACTCTCGATGTGGCTGATGATTTCAGTCCCGAAATGGCGATGGGTGTCTCGGCTGAGGCGACATCGCTGACGAAGGGGGCGTTGGTTGATGATCCTGAGGATATGGGCTCAATGGGTATCTACTGTGCATATACCGATGATGTTAAGTGGTGGAGCGGTGCCGATTTTACAAAGATGTCCAATAGCCGTTTCGATATCAACAGCAATGGTGAGTGGGTTATCTATGGTACGGAGGTTACTTGGGGTTACGACTCTCTGGATGACTACTATACATTCTTTGGCTACTCGCCATATGGTAATGATACTCAGGGTGTTTCGCCTAGAATAGAGGCTGGAGAACTTGTTGTTGACTATACTGTCCCCGCGAGTTCACTCAACCAGCCCGACCTGATGTTTGCCACACCGCGCAAGGATATTCATCCGCAGCAAGTTGGAACTGTAGCTCTCTGTTTCAGCCACACGTTGGCGAGCGTTAGCTTTGGGGTGGCATCGTCGATCGATAGCAAGATCCTCGCCGTCTAGATCTTGGGGGTGGTTAATAAGGGATCGGTGTTTTGGGACTACGACAACCAAACACCTAAGTGGGCTTATGAGAAAGATGATACGGGCGATTGCATTGTGGATCTTGGAAATTACACTCTTGGTGGCGATGATGATGTTCAGATCACCTCAGATTCTGGATATCTGATGATGATACCGCAGACGCTGGACGGCGGTGCGACGGTGTTGTTATCCTTGGAGGGTGGCGTGACAAAGAGTCTTACAATACCCGCGAATACTGTGTGGGAGGACGGCATGAGATACCATTATGTTATAGGTCAAGAGGAGGATTGTGATGATGACGATGGAGACTTTATCTTCGACTCCACGCAGATCTCCAACTGCTACATTATTAATCCAACGGAGGGTGTCGAGACGATGGTGCAGATACCTATTGAGACTCGAATAAATGATTTTTGGAAGAACTATGTGACTAATGGTAGCAATAAAATTAAGAAAAATAGTACCGCTGATTTAGTTGCAGATGTGGTGTGGACAGATTTCGCAGACAACCAAGATTTTAGTTTTAAACAGTATTTTTTTGTGGCTGATGATGACGAGGTGTCGGTGCAATTAACCATACCAGCGGAGTATCAGGTGGGTAACTTCGTCTTTTCCATCTCGCAAGAGGGAACTTATAGCACAGGCGGTACATATAAAAATATTCTGTGGTCGTGGCACTTGTGGTTCACCGACTACAACCCCGATGAAATAGCAGCTAAAAGTCTAGGTAGTATTCTTGTTGATAGGGATTGCTCCTATACGCTTAGTGGTTATGAGGGGGCTGTACATCGCTATGTTGGTGAGGTGTGGAGCGGTATATATGCCGATAAGTTTATTATGGATCGTAATATTGGTGAGCGAAACTCATATGCCGAAGATTATGGCGCAGGGTCGGTATACTACCAATTTGGACGCAAAGATCCATTCCCAGGTGGTGGCGCACGATACCTTTCGGGGGATACTAGTCCGGGAACGAGATCATATTCTAGCGGTAGTTTCGAAAATTCAGTAGAGCTTCCTAGCGATTATTTTTTGTCAAACACAGCTAGCGCAGGTACTTGGTGCGGTGAAACAGAATCCCGAGACTCTCTTCATATATGGTTTGATAAGAATATCAAGGTTGACGGGTATGTTACGGGCAAGTCGATCTTCGACCCCTCGCCTTTAGGGTGGCGAGTTCCAGTGTGCGATACGTGGAGTAGTTACGAAGGGGCAACGTCGAGCGACGGTGTCTGCACCCAATTGTCACAGTTGATCGGAATCTATAGATACTATGGATGTCGTGGAGTCTCAAACTCTAGGGAATTGTCGGGGGCGCAGATGGCTGGATATGTCTGGAGTGCAACTCCAGATGGCGCTCAGACGGGATATTGTCTCTATCTCTCCGACAGCGAGGTTAACCCCCTCTTGTCATTATATTTTACGCGCGGATTTCCCGTTCGAGCAATTCAGGAGTGAGGCTTTAGATGATTAATGTTTTGTAGGTTGTGATTTTTTTTATACATTTGTGATATAACCAAAAATTAACTACGACCTATTAATCATTTAACCTATGAAAAAACTATTTACCTCAATGCTGGCTCTCTCGTTCGCTATGGTGGCGAGTGCCCAGACTACCGACTTCGTATATAAAGGCAACCCATTGGTGCGACATATTTTTACTGCCGACCCAACAGCGCGAGTCTTTAACGATAAACTATATGTCTACACATCCCACGACCGCACTGGTGCAAAGTACTTCACGATGCTCGATTGGCATGTGTTCTCCACCGATGATATGGTTTCGTGGAGCGACCACGGAGCATTCTTTGGTCTTGATGATATTCCGTGGGCTAAGGATATGGCGTGGGCACCCGACTGTGTCGAGCGCAACGGCAAGTACTACTTCTACTACCCTGTGGAGCGCGAGAAGATCGGTGTGGCGGTGTCTGACAGTCCAGTCTCTGGATTTAAGGATAGCGGTAAACCTCTCATCGATAAGAATAAGGGTGGCGAGAAACTCGTAGGTCGTGAGCCTATTGACCCATCGGTTATTATCCATGAAGGGCAGGCATATATGTTCTTCGGATGTCGTGACTTCCGATATATCAAGCTCAAAGAGAATATGGTGGAGGTGCAGGGTAAGATCAAGAAGGTCGACCTGAGAGGCAATGAGGGGCACAAGGAGAACTTCGATGGCTACTATGGCGAGGGTCCTTTTATCTTCAAGCGTGGCGATACATTCTATATGATGTACTCCAACGGTTGGGGTAAGACTAGCAACCTCGTTTATGCTACGGCAAAACATCCCGAGGGACCTTTCACATACCAAGGTTCGATCCTAGAGCATACAGGGTGCACAACAACGCATGGATCTATTGTTGAGTTCAAGGGCAACTGGTACCTTTTCTACCACAACCAAGAGCTCTCGAATATGGGATTCCGTCGCTCGGTGGCTTTCGATCGTCTAGAGTTCAGCGAGGATGGCAAAATCCTACCTGTCAAGATCAGCCGTTCGGCTCTCTCGGAGGGTAAAGATTACTACACTGGCAAGGGGCGTATTGCCCTCAGCTCGGATGGCAATATGCACGATAATGACGATATGCAGGCTACGATGATGACCCTGATGATCCTCGCCAAAGCTGGATTGCAGAGTCAGACGACACTATACACATATGCCGATCATGTGTGGGGTAGTGAGAAGAATGATCTCGACATCATGCGCATAAGTGCTGAGGAGACTGGTAAGCGTTTTGGATTTAACAAGACCAAGTTTATGGCTGCGGTGGAGAACCCCGAGGCGGCATATAAGGCAATGAGCGAGGAGATTCTAAAGTCTACAGCCGAAGATCCACTATTTATTGTTGCGGCAGGACCTATGCAGGTGGTGGGCGAGGCGATAACACTCGCAATAAAGGAGGATCCTCACAGCCTCGACTATGTAACTGTGGTTTCGCACTCCGATTGGAATAACGCACACTCCGATAAACCATACACTGGTGAGGCGCAACATAGCGGCTGGACGTGGGATAAGATGATCGCTAAGTATGGCGAGCGCGTCAACTTCAAGCGTATCAAAGATCAGAATGGTACAGGTGTCGGACAACGCCCCTATACCGTGAAGAATAAGTTTAGCGCACCATCATGGCTCAGCTGGGATTGGATGCGTGCACACGCGGACGAGAATGTCCGTTGGATATATGAGCGAGGTCGCAAAAACCCTTGCGGTCCCGACTTCTCCGATGCAGGACTCGTGTACTACCTATGTGCTGACCTCTATGGCGAGCGAGGCGACGAGATGGGTAACCCCGAAAAACTGCGCCAGTGGTTCGGTGATGATGTGATATCTAAGTAGATATTCAGTCTGGTTGGGGGCAGGGGATGCTGAGTAGGACTGAGTAGGACTGAGAAAGACTGAGTAATACTCAGTTTTTCTCAGTCCTACTCAGTCTTTCTCAGCCTCAGAACCTAGAAGATTCTACTCGACAGTTACAGATTTTGCCAAGTTGCGAGGTTGGTCGACATCTCTGGATTTGTTGATGGCGATGTAGTATGCCAGCAGTTGCAGGGGCACGGATGCTATGATAGGCATTAGGCACTCCGAAATATGTGGTACTTTGATTGTGTAATCAGCTATCTCGCCCACATGTTTGTCGTCGTTGCTTATGATGGCGATGATCTTACCTCCGCGAGCTTTGATCTCCTGAATATTGCTTATTGTCTTTTCGTATGTGTGGTCTGCTGGAGCGATGACAACCGTAGGCATCTCATTGTCGATGAGTGCGATAGGTCCATGTTTCATCTCTGCGGCAGGGTAACCCTCAGCGTGAATATATGATATCTCTTTGAGCTTCAGTGCACCCTCCAAGGCGGTAGGGTAGTTGTATCCACGACCCAAGTATATGAAGTTGTGCGCATATGTGAAGATCTTGGCTAGATCCTCAATTTTGTCGCTCTGTTGAAGTGTCTCCTCCAGTAGTGCAGGGAGGTTGAGTAGCTCTTTGGCTACGGAGTCGTTTGTCTCAATATCGAGAGTGCCGCGCTCCTTGGCGATAGCTAACGCCATCATTGCCAAGAGTGTAACCTGTCCTGTGAATGCCTTTGTTGAGGCAACACCAATCTCGGGACCGACATGAATATATGATCCTGCGTGTGATGCACGCGCGATAGATGATCCAATGACGTTGCAGATTCCGTATACGAAAGCTCCGCTTTTGCGTGCCAACTCGATGGCTGCCAACGTGTCGGCTGTCTCTCCCGACTGCGACACTGCAATGACGATATCCCCCTTGTTGATGATGGGGTTGCGATATCTAAACTCCGAGGCGTACTCCACCTCGGCAGGGATACGGCAGATGCTCTCGATCATATGCTCACCAATGAGTGAGGCGTGCCACGATGTTCCGCACGCTACGAAGATGATGCGCTTTGCCTTGATGAACTTCATGCGGTGATCCTGAACACCCGACAACGTGACCTCCAAGGTGTTGGTGTTGACGCGTCCGCGAATACAGTTGACAATGGTCTTGGGCTGCTCGTAGATCTCTTTGAGCATGAAGTGAGGATAACCACCCTTCTCAAGCTCCGAGATGCTCATCTCCAACTCGCTGATGTTGACCTCGCTACTCTTGTTGTCGAGGTTTGTGATGCTGAGATCCTTGTTTTTGTTGATTACAACAACCTCATTGTCATTTACATAGACCATCTTATTGGTGTACTCAATGATTGACGAGGCATCCGATCCAAGGAAGTATTCGTTGTTGCCGATACCGATAACCATCGGGCTACTCTTGCGTGCAGCGATGATCTCGTCGGGCTTGTTTTTCTCGATTATGGCGATGGCATATGCGCCAATCACCTGCTTTAGTGCGATCTGAACCGCTGTCAAAAGGTCGCAATTTTTGAGATTACGAACATACTCAATGAGGTTAACCAGCACCTCCGAGTCCGTGCAACTCTTGAAGTGAAAACCCTGCTTGATGAGTGCCTCCTTAAGAACTGCGTAGTTCTCGATGATGCCGTTGTGGATCAGTGCGATGCTCTCCGACTCCGAGTAGTGAGGGTGTGCATTGACATCGTTTGGCTCGCCGTGTGTCGCCCAACGTGTGTGCGCAATACCGATTGAACCGATTATATTTTTGTCTGTTGCGTAGCTTTCGAGAGATGCCACCTTTCCCTTACATTTGTAGACATTGAGGTTCCCATCGCCATCTATGAGTGCCACGCCTGCGCTGTCGTAGCCACGATACTCCAATCTTTTGAGTCCCTTTATCAATATAGGATAGGCGTCACGTGAGCCTACATATCCAACAATTCCGCACATATATGATCTTGTTTTTCTCTCTTAGTTTTTAATAAATACGAAGATAGTACTTTTTTTTAATAAATCCTAAAGTATACCCTTGCTTGACTCTATTTTGTTGCGATATAGAGCAGGTCAAAGGCTCTGTCGCTAACCTCCTCAACCCTATAATCATCCATTGTTATCGACTCGGTAAGTGACTGGTTATCTGAAAGCAACTTTCTCCTATTTAGTCGATTGAGGATGTCGTATGGTATCTGCAACAAAAATCGTGGCAGACGATATTGGAGCTTTAGAATGTCGAAGCGTGTAATTTTTTCGACACTCGTGCGGTTCTTCTCGTAGTACTCCATCACCTTTTTGCCCCCCGTTACGCCCCTCGCCTCAACGTTTGAGAAACGCTGAGCAAGTAGCTCCGAAAACTCTTCCTTGGTGTACTCGCGTACATGCCACGGATTGCGTGTCAAAGACATCTTGATGTTGGGTGTCGAGACGATGAAACGACCTCCTCGTTTGAGAACACGATGCACCTCCGCAACAAACTCTTTATCATCCTTGATATGCTCAATCACCTGAAACGAGATGACGCAGTCGAAACTCTCCGCCTCAAATGGAAGGGGAGGGACTGCGCAGTTGCGAAACTCAACATTTGGAAATTGAGCGAGATCAATAGGTGGGATATTTTTGTCGATGGTGACAAACTCCGTGGCGTTGGGGGCGATAACCTCCACACCATATCCCGAGCCTGTGCCGATCTCCAACACCCTGCCACTCACAAGCTTAGAGGTGTAGACATAGGCGAGCAATGACCTTTGAAATACAAAGTTGTCCGAGGTGTCGCGCGAGACTCTTTCGGCTGTTTTTAATCCACCCATCTCCTTATATGAACGCTGATTACTCCTCTTGGTTCTTGATGATTCTGATACCCTCCTCGGTCATCTCGACATCGCCACGCTTAAGCAATACGCCCAACGAACGTTTGAAGAGTTTCTTGCTCATCTGCGTCATTGCGCTTACACGCTCTGGTGCGCTATTGTCGTTGAGCGGAAGGTAGCCACCATTCTTCTCAACCATCTCCAAAAGGGTCTCCGCTGAGTTCTTAACCTCCTTGTAGCCCTGCTGTGTTAGGGTCAAGTCGACACGGTTATCCTCCGTGATCTTGCGAACATACGCCTTCATTCTGTCGCCAATAGCTACAGATTTGAAGATCTGATTCTTGTAGAGCATACCCCAGTGGCGGTTGTTGACAATGCAACGGAAACCGATCTCCGACTCCGACGCCAACAAGATATCCACCTCATCACGATACTCGATGGTGAGGTTGTCGTTGTCCACAAAGCTCTTTAGGCGATTTGTCGCAACACAACGCCCCGTGATGCTATCCTCATAGACAAAGACAATGTAGCTACGTCCTGCGAGGATGCCGCCCTGCTGGTTGCGGTTGGGGAGGAATAGATCCTTACCGAAGAGTCCCCAATCGAGGAATGCTCCGTGGAGGTTCTTATCGACAACTTTCATGTAAGCCGCCTCACCCGCCTTAGCTAGTGGAGTCTCGGTGGTAGCCACGAGGCGATCCTCCGAGTCATGGTATACGAATACCTCTATCTCCTCGCCCTCTTTCTGAGAGAGTGAGACATAGCGGTTAGGGAGGAGAACTTCATTTTGCTCCTCATCGGCTAGATATAGACCATACTCCGAGATGCGGTTTACGGTGAGTGTTTGTATGCGACCTGCTTTAATCATTCTTTTCTTTTCGTCAAAATATATTTTGCACAAAGGTAGCGATTTTTTCTCGCTTTTCGCTATCTTTGTCGTGTTGTTTTTGGTGGCGGGGTATAACTTTTGATATATATGTCACTAAGACGTAATACTTTTTCTTAAATCCATGACACACAAAGGCGAAACACTTCAGTTTTTTTCTACCGATCAGGAGTCTCAGTCGGGACAGCCGATGAGTGAATGTGGCGTTTCGGCAGGTTTCCCATCTCCAGCCGAAGAGTTTATAAATGTTAAACTCGACCTCAACCGCGAGTTGGTCAAAAATCCAGCGTCAACATTCTATGCGCGAGTTAGTGGCGTCTCGATGGTTGACGAGGGGATCAATGATGGCGACCTTCTGGTCATTGACAAGAGCGTAGAACCATATGATGGATGTCTTGCGGTGTCGTATATAGATGGTGAATTTACCCTCAAACGTTTTGCCGACAAGGGCGACTATGGGTTGTTGGTACCAGCCAACGAGAACTATAAACCTATTCGTGTAACTGCCGATAATGACTTCATGATCTGGGGCGTTGTTCGCTACGTCATCAAACGAATGTAGAGGGCGTAGGCGATGCTTGGACTCTGTGACTGCAATAACTTTTTTGTCTCGTGTGAGAGGGTCTTTGATCCATCTCTGGAGGGGCGTGCGGTTGTGGTTATGAGTAGCAACGATGGTTGCGTCATCGCGCGAAGTAACGAGGCTAAGGCGTTGGGTATCAAGATGGGGCAGCCGCTCTACCAAATCAAGGAGCTTATTGCGCGCGAGAATGTCGCAACGTTGTCGACCAATTTGCAGCTCTATGGCGATATGTCTCAGCGAGTTATGCAGGTGTTGCGCGAAAATATTCCATCAGTTGAGATCTACTCTATTGACGAGGCGTTCTTGGACTTTTCGGGGTTTGATTTGGCTACTGTTGAGGAGTTTGGACGCAATCTATCGCGCAAGGTTAGGCGCGCGACAGGGATACCTGTAAGCATTGGTATTGCACCGACTAAGACCCTCGCCAAGATCGCCTCCAAGCTATGCAAGCAGTACCCGAAGTTGCGCGGTTGTTGTTTGATGTATCGCCCCGAGGATATAGCCAAAGTTCTATCGAAATACCCGATTGAGGATGTGTGGGGTGTGGGGCGTAAATATGCCAAGGAGTTGCGAAAATTCGGAGTCTCTACAGCAGCACAATTTGTCGATTCACCGCCCGAGTGGGTGCGCGCGAAGATGAGCATCGTGGGGCTGAGGACGTGGCGCGAGTTGGGGGGTGAGGCGTGTTTGGGGTTTGGGTATACAACCCCTGAGCGTCAATCAATTATGGTGTCGCGTTCATTTGCTCACGAGGTGGATGATTTGGCGATATTGACCGAGTCGGTGGTCACCTTTGCCTCCAACGCTGCGGAGAAACTTAGGCGTCAAGGCTCTGTGGCTGGGCAGTTGCAGGTATTTATATTTACCAATCGCCACCGTGAGGATCAGCCTCAACATAGTGAGGGGCGATTGGCTCAGTTTCTCACCCCAACAGATAGCACGCTGGAGATTGTTGCGCAGGCGACACAGCTGTTGCGCGAGCTATTTTATCGAGGCTTTGGGTATAAAAAGGCAGGTGTCATTCTATATGATATCTCCTCGAAGCAGGGGGTGCAGTCGGCAATGTTTGACCCTCTGGACCGTACAAAACATACGGCACTCATGGAGGTGCTGGATCGAATAAATAACGATATGGGGCGAAGCACCCTTAGGGTTGGGTCGCAAGGCAACTCGGGCGTTCCGACAAATAGCCAACATCGCTCACCGCTCTACACAACCTCGTGGAGCGACATCTTGACTATCAAGGTGTGATAATTATCATTTAATATTTGGGTTCTACAGCTAATTGTTGTAACTTTGTATAATTATCAAAACCGAACCGAACTAATAAGATGAAGAAAATTTTACCATTGGTATTTCTATCAGCGATGCCCGCAGCTGATCTCGTAGCCAAGGAGGTTAAGCGTCCCAACATAATTCTCATTATGTGCGATGACCTCATGGATTATGGTGGACTCTATGGAGGACACCCTCAGGCAATGACTCCAAACATGGATCGCATCACCAAGGATGGTGTGAGATTCTCAAATGCGCATAGTGTTGCACCGTTGAGTGGACCTAGCCGCGCGGCGATGTTTACTGGTATATATCCACATGTGTCGCAAAACTATAAATTTGTGAAGTGGTATACAACTCCTGTGCTGTCCAACTGTAAAACTTTCATGGGTCAGCTCATGGAGGAGGGGTATAAAGCCTACGGAACAGGTAAGCTGATGCATGACAATCTAAAATCGGAGTACAATGAGTTTGGCTACGGATATAGCCAAGGTCCTTGGGCATATGATGGCACGACGCGCGTGTTGCACCCCTCAGTACCTGAGGCATACGCCAAGGCTGGAGGTATTCTCGATGGTGTCTTTGCGTCGCTAGCTGATGTCCCCACGGTGAATGGATATACTGGTTGGTGGGATGCCACTGAGAAGAAGCCGTTCCGCTATGTCAACGATGATGATCGTGACATGATGGGAGATGAGAAGATTGCTAAATGGGCGGTTGAAAAGCTAGAGGAGCTAGCAAAGATGAAAGATGGTGAGCCGTTCTACTTAGGTGTCGGTTTCTCGAAGCCACACACAGCACTCGTAGCTCCACAGAAGTATTTCGATATGTACCCATTGGAGAGTATCAAGTTGCCTGATTGGGTTGAGAACGATAAGGACGACACATATTTTGAGGAGATAGCTGGAAAGACCGCTGGATATAAGCACTTCAAGGGTATGCAGGCTGCCTATGGCGAGAATATCCGTGAGGGTTTCCGCAAGTATCTACAAGCATATCTTGCGTGTGTGAGTTTTGCGGACGATCAGGTCGGCAAGGTGCTTGATGCCATAGACAAGAGTCCCGACGCTGAGAATACAATTGTGATCTTCACATCGGATCATGGCTACGACTTCGGACAGCGAGACCACTTCTTCAAGAACTCACTTTGGAGCACAAGTACTCAGGTTCCTTTTGTGGTTCGTATGCCCGACAAAAAGAATGGCGGCGAGGTGTGCAACTACCCAATTGCATTGACTGATCTCTACCCAACGGTGATTGACTATGCTCAGATCAAGGGCGACAACCGTAAAAACGATAAGGGTGCGAAGCTCTCAGGTCACTCAGTACGTACTTTTATTGAGAACCCCAAGGCAACGAGTTGGGGCGGCTCACCAGTGGCTCTCAGCGTTGTGGCTGCTGGAAGTAGAAGTTTATTGCCTCAGGGTCAGAACTATGCGGTCAAGGGTGAGAGATACCGCTATATCCACTATGTCACTGGCAAGGAGGAGCTATACGACTGTGAGAAAGATCCATTCGAGGTGCATAATATTGCAGGAATTTCTAAATACGCCAAGATCAGGAAGGAGATGAGGCGCGAATTGAAGAAGTTAGTTCCTGAGTTGGATGATCCAATTCCTACTCGATAGGCTTCACCTATAATGATTTATGGCTCAAACATCTGTGTGTTTGAGCCATAAATTTTTGCAGTTAGCAGAGGGTTACTTCTCGATAAGTTCGCCCTCGATAAGCACACGTCCGAGGTGCAACTTATGTTTGTTCAACATCTCAGACTTCTGTGCATACTTCTCATCCGAAAGCTCCGACACCGCTTTTTTGTCGAGACGGCTAGGGTCACAAACGCGAATCTCAACCTCATGCACACCCTCCTCGACTGGGATGAGTACAAATTGTCCGCGACACCATCCGCGCACGCACATCTTCGAGAATCGAGATGAGGAGTAACGAGGATCTTTGGGGTCGATAAGTGCAGTCTCCAATATCTTATTTCCAGCACCTGGCGCATATTTAGAGACGATTAACTTCTTGCCTCCAATGAAGATATCCACCGCAGCACCGTCCTCAGCACCGATGTCGAGGATTCCAATTTTGCACCCTTTGAACATGAACTTGATAGGGTTGCTCTTGGATGTTCCATCGAATACCTCGTCGAACCAATATTGGAATGTGTCGAAACGCTTGTCGCCACGACTTGTGATGACATCCCAGCTAGAGTCTACGCCCAAATCTTTGGGGTTCAGCATTGTAGCTCGCTCCATCTGCATAGGGTTGAGAGGGGTGGGAAGTGTGAGTTTCTCCGTACCGACACTGCTTTTCATGACGTTGAGCGCGCGCGCAACAGCCGCAGCGTAGTAATTTCCTCCAGTCTCCAAGGGGTGAACACCATCGCGCGAGAAGGCGATCTTACCCCCATTTTTTGATGCGTCGGGATCTCCAGCCCAAACCATCTTGCCATCTTTAATTAGATGTCCTGCCCACATTCCCATATGTACCGATGGGAGGTTGTAATACTCAGCAACCTTTTCGAGTCGCTTGATGTTGAATGGAACATCATCCTTGGTGTACTCCTCCGCTTGACCTCGGTAAACCGTGTGTACCAACAAGATATCAGTTTCGGGGTTGTGCTTTATGGTTTGGCGGATTATTCCCTCCACACCCTTTTCGTCTGCGCCATTTACGGCAAACTCAATAATCAACAGATCGGGATTGTACTTCAACACCTGCTCTCCCGTGCGACACACGCCCAAGTCGGCACCTGTGCCTGCGATACCTGCATTGATGCCATACATCTTGCATTTTGGGTATAGATCCGCAATATAATTTGCTGTCTGCTTGCGATACATCTCATCGGAGCGCGTGATGCTACCACCTATATATGCCACCCTGATCTCGCCTCCGCTCTCGCACTTGCGAAAGAAGTTCGGCAATCCACGGCGCACATTAAACTCCTTGGGGTTGGAGAAGCCCTTGACATCAATATTGTAGTTTTTCGACTCGTTCATCTCGAAAAAGGACTCCTTCGAGCCTGTTTGGCTCTCAGCAATAAGGTCTGATTTGGAGCGTGGTTTTGCCCCAGCCATGGCGACAGTAGCCACCATGAGTAGTGTTAAAAGATAGACTCTCTTCATTTTTGGTTAAGTTTGGTATTAGAAAAACTACCTCCGCACGATTTGATTGTGCAGAGGTAGTCTGTATATCAAAAGTTAAAAAGTTACTCGCCTCTCTTCTTCTTCTCAACAATAGCGTCAATTGCAGCGATAGCCGTAATGTTGACGATGTCGCGCACTGGACTTTCAATGTCGGTGAAGTGGATAGGTTTGTTCAGACCCATCTGGATAGGACCTATCACCTCGCAATCACTCATCTCCTGAATGAACTTATATGTCGAGTTCGCAGAGCTGAGGTTGGGGAATACAAGGGTATTGACATCCTTGCCCACAAGTCGCGTAAATGGATACTTCTCATCGCGAAGTTTCTGGTTCATCGCAAAGTTAACCTGCATCTCGCCATCAATAGCCAAGTCGGGGTAGTTCGCCTGCATATGCTCCACAGCGTTGTGAACCAAAAGTGGACTGCCCTTGTCATCCGAACCAAAGTTGGAGTATGACAACATCGCCATTACGGGGGTGTGGTTGAAGAACTTAACCGTCTGCTCCGCCAAGCGTGCAATGTCAATCAACACCTCCGTGTCGGGGTGGCGATTAATCAAGGTATCTCCAAGGAAGTATGTGCCTCGTTTGGAGTTGATAATGTGCATCGCACCGAAGTGTTTATACTCGGGACGAATGCCGATGACATCCTTGGCAATCTTAATTGTGTCGGTGTATTTGGTGTAGACTCCTGTAATGAAAGCATCCGCTTCACCAACCTCCACCATCATCATTCCGAAGTAGTTGCGCTCGAAGAGTTTATCATTTGCCGCTTGGAAGTTAGCTCCTTGACGCGCACGCTTCGTAGCTAACATATGTGCATATCTCTCGCGACGCTCCGCCTCCGAATCGCTACGGTGGTTAATCATCTCAATGCCATCGAGGTTGAGATCCAACTCAGCCGCTAGCTTAGATATAGTATCTGTATTTCCTAACAAGATAGGTTGACACAACCCCTCCGCCTTAGCCATAACTGCCGCCTTAAGCATGTTGGGGTGGATAGCCTCTGCAAAGACAACACGCTGAGGATCACGACGCGCAGTCTCGTAGAGCTGGCGCGTAAGCAACGACTCCTGACCCATGAGTAACTTCAACTTATTGCGATACTCATCCCAATCGGTGATGTGGTGGCGCGCAACTCCCGACTCCATAGCCGCCTGAGCAACAGCCAACGACACCACAGTGATAAGGCGTGGATCTACAGGCTTGGGGATGAAATACTCCGCTCCAAATGTGAAGTTGTTGACATGGTATGCCTGATTCACAACATCGGGCACAGGTTCTTTCGCCAACGCTGCAATAGCCTTAACAGCCGCAAGTTTCATCTCCTCGTTGATGGTCGTTGCGTGGGTATCCAACGCTCCGCGGAAGATATATGGGAAACCAATAACGTTGTTGATCTGGTTGGGGTAGTCGGAACGTCCTGTCGACATCAAGACATCGTTTCTCGAAGACATAGCATCCTCATACGAAATCTCGGGGGTAGGGTTCGCCAAGGCAAAGACAATAGGTTTAGCCGCCATGCTGCGTACCATATCCTGCGAAAGGACATTACCCTTCGAGAGACCCAAGAATACATCTGCACCCTTGATCGCCTCCGCCAACGTGTGGACATCTCTGCGATCCGTAGCAAAACGTTTCTTGCCATCGGTGAGGTTTGCGCGCTCCGTGGTGATGACACCCTTGCTATCCAACATCAAGATATTCTCGATCTTAGCACCCAAAGCGACATACAACGAGGTGCACGAAATTGCCGACGCACCTGCGCCATTAACAACAATTTTTACCTCATCGATCTTCTTGCCTGCAACCTCCAAGGCGTTAATCAAACCTGCCGACGAGATGATGGCTGTACCGTGCTGGTCATCGTGCATGACGGGGATGTCTAACTCCTCCTTCAATCGACGCTCAATCTCGAAACACTCAGGAGCCTTAATATCCTCCAAGTTGATACCTCCAAAGGTTGGAGCTATCGCCTTTACAGCCTCGATGAACTTATCGGGATCGGTCTCGTTGACCTCAATATCAAAGACATCAATACCTGCGTAGATCTTAAACAAAAGACCCTTGCCCTCCATTACGGGCTTGCCTGCCAACGCTCCAATATCACCCAATCCCAACACGGCAGTACCGTTCGAGATCACCGCCACAAGGTTACCCTTGGCTGTGTAGTCGTATGCAGTTTGCGGATCACGCTCAATCTCAAGACACGGCTCGGCAACACCTGGCGAGTATGCCAGCGACAGATCAGTCTGTGTGCTATATGGTTTGGTCGGTACGACCTCAATCTTTCCGGGTTTTCCCGTTGAATGGTAGAGCAGTGCTGCCTCCTTAGTAATCTTAACCATCTCTTATATATTTTGAGTGAATATTGAAATCTCCGCCCCTAAAACTTCCCCATAGGGGGGCATCCACAAAAATATAATTTTTATCCGAGAAAAGCAAAATTTTTAATAACTATTAACTTGTGTTATTGTCAAAATTCAGGCAAAAAATTTGAAGATTAATAAAATTATATTTTTGTGGATAAGCATAAAATCACCTGCCTCAAGAGAATCAGCCTACCTAAGGCGACATTAATTAAGAGCGAAGCATTTCGCGACTGCCGGTACTTAGAGACCTTAATAACTCCTGAACTAACGGTTATAGAAGATCGTGCTTTTTATTACTGTTCAGCACTTAGCTCTATTGATGTCTCAAAGGTTATATCGGTCGGATCATCTGCTTTTGATGGTTGCAACTCAATACTCTCAATCACCTTCGACTCTCTTGTTGATGTCGGTTCATCTGCTTTCGGAAACCTAGTGTACGACTGGGTGGTGGATGCCAACATGGATTTCGCATCGGGGTCACAGTATGTATTTAACTGGAGCTTGGCAGACCGCGAGGTTACACTCGACTCAGTAATCAACGGATGGGATATCGTTGATGGAGGTACTATCGAGAGCAAGTAACATATTTTAATATGTATCGCGTGAGACAATGGGTGACTCCATTGTCTCATTTTTTTTCTTTATGGCGAAGGGTAATATGGTTGGTTTTTACACAAAATGTACTCCGCGCGTCATTGCGGGCTTGACCCGCAATCTCAAAGCGAGTCGGTATTTTCTTCTCAGAGATTGCGGGTCAAGCCCGCAATGACGAGGCTGGTTAAACGTCTCTTTGGGGCGAATATTTCCAAACCTTAATTCGCTAATAGTACCTAGAGATTGAGCCTGTGTATTGAACCGTGTTGTTCCACGTGTTTTTGACGTTGAGCGTCGCACCGCCATATTTGGAGTTGATCTCAAAGATAAAGGTGTAGGTTGAGGCGGAGAACAACGAGGTCGTAAAACTCACCCTCCAGCCACTTGCGGTCTGCTCGGTGACATAGTCGGTCATCCCTGGGATGGTGTAGTTGAGGATGGTGTAGTGGTAGGGTGGAGCCATACCTTTAATATATGGCAAAAAGATATCGGCAGCATCGTCATAGATGCCAACCTCGAAGTTGGGGTTGGAGAGCATCCTCATAGGTCCTGCGATCTCCTGCTGCATGGTCTGTGGAATAAATTGGAAGGCGTGCGCCAAGACAATGGAGTCGGTGAGTCGCTCATACTCCGCTTGTCGCGCGGCACGACGTTGCTCACGAACCTCTCGTTTTTCGGACTTTGGGGATGTTGGGGTGGGGCGCGTGCCAATTACGCTATACGCCGCCAAACCCACGCACAAAAAGAGTGCTACGAGGTAGATAATTTTTCTCATCATGACAAAATTTAAGGATTTTACACAACGTTCAATCCAAAAATTTTGCCAAGGTTACTGCTTTCGTTTTAACTTTCTAACGAAATATGTATATTGAAAACATACACTAAATAGTGAGTATGCTACGACATAAAAGCCTCGATTTCGTCAAGAGCTGTCTTTGCATCAATTTTACTAATAACGAGACCTTTATCATAAGTTGATACCTTCTCTGCTTGCGCACCAAGATTAAAACACGCCACAGGTAATCCTAGCATCATAGCCTCAGATGTTGTATATGAAAATGTCTCTGGCCATATTGAGGGTATTAAAATGATATCAATATTATTCTGCTCAATGATACTTTCAAGGTCATCTCTATCATATTTCCCAAGTGTCTTTATCCTCTCGTATTGCAAATTTGCATGGCCTATGATTGTGAGTGTTATCTTAGGATAATTGTCCAATATCTCATCCATCTGCTG
The DNA here is from genome assembly GCA_047173185.1 of Rikenellaceae bacterium. Taxonomy (GTDB): domain Bacteria; phylum Bacteroidota; class Bacteroidia; order Bacteroidales; family Rikenellaceae; genus Alistipes. Next base: position 84,387 of record JBCQVH010000002.1, on the reverse strand, counting down.
TAGGATAAGGCTACCTTTTTGTGTGCTTATGACACCTAGGACTGCTATATTTATTGTTGACTTCTCTTTTGTCGCGGTTTTTAGCTTTCCATCTGATTTAAATGTAGGTACAACGTGCGGTCTAATAACCGTTTTGCCCATTACTTCGGGATATAGTCTTAACATTATATCCTCCGTAGAGTGCGAAAAACAGACAACCTCATCCACTGTATCTCTAAAAAATGCCTGCCAGCCATTGTGTATAGTCTCGACCTTAGATCGTGTAGAAATATCACTGATACACCCTGAACATTCATCTAAATTTTGACAATTACAATACTCGTTTTTTGAGTTCACCATTGTAATATTAGGGCATATGCACTGCAAATCATGTGCGCGAAAAGAGATCTTCATGCCTTTTGTCCTCTTAATCTCTGCCACACCCTCTAAAACTCCAATGTCATCTTTATACCCTGCAAGGTTATTGACGACAATCAGTTCGACGTTTAACTGCTCAATCAATAACTTCACATCATCAAACGTATTGACAAAGATCTCATTTGAATACGATTTATAGCAGTAGCTGATCTTGAAACCGCCATAGGCGTCACCCTGCACCCTAATGCACAATGTTGACTCTGTCAATCTCTTATACTCATTTAATGTATACAACTCCGTACCACCACCCCATGTATGATCAAACCATACCTCGGTTTGGTTGGTTGTGCTGTTTAGAAATATCAACTCTCCCAAGAAACGTATATTCCAAAAATCTAGGTTTTTAGATGTTGACGCTGTTAACTCCGCATGGTTTGCATGTTTGTCTCGGAGTATCTTTAGGTTGTTCTCGATTAGTTTGACCTTTTCATCACTAAAACTACCGCCATGCTTATGCCACACAAATAGATCTGGTGCTAAGGTGTTTACAAAGCCGTTATTTATAGCCCTTATGCACCAGTCATTCTCCTCGCCATAACCTCTGCCGAAGATCTCATCAAATAGACCAACGCTATCTAACGCCTTGCGACTCATCGCCATGCAGAACCCTACGCCAGTCCACAAAGATATTGGTTGTGATGGCGCATGGAGCTTTGAAAGCTGCTCGTTAACATATTCTAAATCTCCATCAAAATCATTATCTCCGATAACTGGTAGCGAGAAAATTGTTGCCGAGTTCGAAAATGGGGTTACACTCGCAATATTCTTAGAGGTAAAGATAGGTCTAAAGAGTTTAGATGCCCAGTTGGGGGGAAGAACAACATCTGTGTTAACAAGAACAACATCATTTTTAGTCATTGACAATGCCTTGTTGACGCTCTTGACAAATCCTAAGTTAGCATCATTATTTATAATTGTTACCCTTTGAGAATCAATACTGTTTAAAGCAGATTTAAGGAGTGGCGTAACTCTCTCGTCACTCGAGCAATCATTAATTACATATAGGTTATATGGTAGATCGGTGTTGGCAATCAGCGTCTTAAATAGTGGCTCCAGATATTCATACCCATTGTATACGGGTATAACAATATCAACCTCTTTGGAGATCATCCTCGGAGAAGGTGATGAGAATATCTCACTCAAAGAGAGTACATTGTCTATGGCTTTTGCCTCCAAGGCTCTCTCTCCGATCTTTATCCCAAAAAGAAACGATCTTCTGTGGGCATAGGTATACTCCTTCTTGAAAACTCGAAGTTTCCACAGGTAATATCTTATGGTGTGAATCTCACCCTTCCAAGACTCTTTTTTTATAAATAGTGACATATTCAACTTAATATCTTTTTACCGATGCGATAGGTATCAATCCAAACAGATAGTGTATATCTCTCTTTTTCCTTGCTCTATATTTGACTTTATATATAGGTAGAAGGCCGAATAAATAGACCTTCATTTTTCGGGGATTGGGGTTGTGCGTGTGCGTCTGTTGTGATGCCTCTCTGAGATCACCATAATGAGTATCAATATAACTTTGAAGATGTTCCGTTGCTAAGGTGACAACATCGTACTCTAATCTTCGTGGGTCTTCAATATTGAGACCTTTCTTCAAAAGTTTGTATCTATTGTAAAGATATAGACGAAGTGCAGGTAACTCCAACATCCAATCACCACTCTGTCCCATTGACATCGACACTTTTTGTGTATGTTGTCTAAAATTATTTAGTCGGAGCGGGATATGCACTAGATCATGAGGCATCATCATTTCTGACCAGAATACCCAATCACCGCAACCACGGAATGTCTTATAAAAGTCGGAGATCTTCGATACTGCCTCTCGACGAAATAGAACCATGCTAGCGTTATAGATAAAGTTCTCAAAGAGCATATGTTCACGAACAAACGATATGCCACTATAAACTACGGGCTCACCACTTTGGTCTTTATATCTTATAACATGTGTTCTATCCAGATGAAAATCCTCTATTGCTTGACCTTTCTCATTCACAAAATTCGAGTCCGTGAAGCACATAATCGCTGTGCTGTTCTGATCCAAAGCCTTGACGCAGTACTCTAAGAATTTGGGGTCTGAGTAATCGTCACTCTCCGCAATCCAAATATATTCGCCCTTTGCCAATGTGAAGCCCAAATCCCACTGTTTGAAGGTGTTTCCTGTGTTATCTTTGTTTATGATAATGTGTGAAATTCTATCGTGACCTCTATATTTTTCAATGATATCAGCACTGTTGTCTGGTGATTTATCATCAAGGATAATCAACTCAAAATCCTGGAATGACTGCACTAAGATAGTCTCAATACGCTCTTCTAAATATGGTGCGTGGTTATAGCTAGGAAGTATTACTGATACCTTCATTACCTTTTTCTCTTTTTAAATTTGTCCGATACAATTTTTATCAACATAGCCCAACCATAACGAGAGTTAAGCCAATGGTCCTTGAAAAATTTCAAGGCAATGCGATTGGGATTCTCCAAGTCGTATAGATTTTTCATCATGTATCGCGCTGATTGATACTTCGCCTGCGTGGTGTCATAACGATCTGCATACTCTTGCCACTCGGGGGTGTACATGGGTAACTTATTTTGCCATTTTTTGTGAATCAACATCACCGCCTCAACCCACTGTTTATCGAGGTAGCCACTCGAAAAGTGCTCCGCCTCGATTGTGCAGGTTACGTAATTCTTATATTTTTGCGCTACGCTGAGTGAAAAGTCAATATCATACCCATGGAAACCCTTGAGCATATCCTCATCAAAACGGTGCTCTGCCCAGACATCTTTGCGAACAAAGAGGCATAGACCATCGAGTGTGATGACCTGTGCAAAATCCTCGCCACATGGGTTGATGGTGATATTTTTTGGCGGACGACCTACTCGATGTTGAACCATTCGCTGCCTGATGGTGTTGCGTGAGTAGTACCACCCCGAGGGTTGTGCCTGCTTGATGATGCTACCCAAGAAGCCGATAACTCCACAATCTGGCTCAGAGAGTTTCTCGACGATTCTCTCACCCCAATTAGGTGTGTTAAACCTTACATCCTCGTGGAGGAAACAAAGATAATCATATTTTGCACTCTTAGCACAATGATTGTATACTTCACACATACTATGACACACCTTCCTATTATCAAAAGCTATAAGCTCGTGACATACACCAACGCTATCGCTAATATTTTGAGCCAGAGCATCAGCCATCTCAGGTCTTATGCTACAGCAAATAAAAGTTATCATAATCTAAAAGTTGTCTGCGTACTAAGTTCAGTAGTTGTACGTTTGCACCGTCTCCGGGCAAAGGTAACAATTTTTTATTGAAAATTAACATCAAGCCAATGAATAATAGTAACAATTCTATAATATGACTTTTTTCAATGTTTAACAAACGTTTAATTATAACGACAAAATATCGTGGCTATTGTACTGCCAAGAGAGTTGTGTCTCTGAACTCTATTTTGTTGTTAAAATTTTGTTAATATAAAAAATTAAAAATACCTTTGTCACCGCATTTGCAAATTTCGTAAAACTAGTTAAATTTATAAACATGGGAGTGAAACGTTATATATCAAGTAGGCAGTTTGTAACAAACTACAAACGCATGTGGCCATATTTTCAAAAATATTGGTTTCGTGCTCTTGTCGCTATGTTGATCTGCATACCTATTGGTTCGTTAGATGCTGTCATAGCACTCTCACTAAAGCCATATATGGATCTGGTGATGATCGATCAGAGCCTAGAATCACCTTGGTATATACCTCTTGCAATTGTGCTTTTTGCGGTGATTCAGAGCCTGTTGACCTACCTATCCTCTTATATCAATACATGGGTCGGAACTCGTGTTGCGAATGATCTCAAACGAGATCTCTACAACAAATTGCTATCTCACGACTCCAACTATTTTAATACTCAGAACTCGGGAGATCTAATCTTTCGATACAATAATCTTGCAGAGAGTGCATGCGCTGGTTTGCTTGACAATTTAAGAACATTTATTCAACGTTTCTTTGCATCGTTGTCGCTTATGGGTGTTCTATTCTACAACTCGTGGCAGCTGGCGATCTTGGCAATTGTGGTGTTGGGCTGTTCGTTGGCTCCCGTAGCAACCATCCGCAAGCGCATCAACTCAGTCTTTGAGAAGAGTATGGTTGCCGACTCGGCAGTCTTGACCGCTTATAATGAGACCATTGCAGGAAATAAGACCATCGCGTCATACAACCTTCAGGAGCACCGTCGAGGTATCTTCAACAAGATCTTGGGGGGTATCTTTACGCTCCGAATTAAGATGGTTCAGCGTACCTCGTGGCTCTCGCCATTGATGCACATCATCGTCTCTATCGGTATCGCGCTCTCGATTGGTGTTGGTAGCCACTTGATCTTGACTCAACAAATTACGGCAGGTAGCTTTATATCATTTATCACCGCTCTGATTCTACTCTACAATCCGATTAAAAATATCGGTAATAACTTCAATCAGGTTCAACTCTCGTTCTTGGCTATTGAGTCGGTCTTTGCAACACTCAACGAGGAGCCAAGTATTAAGAATAGAGACTCTGTTGCTGAGATGGAGCACAGATGTGACTCTATTGAGTTTGATGATGTCTGCTTTGAGTATGTTCCCAACACCCCTGTTCTAAAGAATATTAATCTCTCGGTTAGGGGCGGAGAGTCGATAGCCTTGGTTGGTAACTCGGGAGGTGGTAAGAGTACCATTGCCAATCTGTTACCACGTTTTTATGATGTTGTCGGAGGAGCTATTCGCATCAATGGTGTGGATATTCGCGATTACAGCATGGAGTCGCTCAGAAATAACATCGCTGTTGTTTTTCAAGATAACTTCCTCTTCTCGGCAACCATTCGCGAGAATATCATGTGCGGACGTCACGATGCCACTGAGGAGGAGTTCCGCGAGGCGTTGAGGTTGGCATATCTCGATGAGTTTGTCTCGACCCTTGAGGCTGGAGTCGACACCTTTATTGGTGAGCGCGGTGTTTTGCTCTCAGGCGGACAGAAGCAACGTGTTGCCATCGCGCGTGCCTTCCTTAAAAATGCACCTATCATCGTTATGGACGAGGCTACTTCGGCACTCGACAACCAGTCGGAGGCGATTGTTCAGAAGGCGATTGACAACCTCATGAAGAGCAAGACGGTGTTTGTCATTGCCCACCGCCTCTCGACCATCGTCAATGCTGATAAGATCGTGGTTCTCAACCACGGCGTCATCAGCGAGATGGGTACACATGACCAGTTGTTGGCTATTGATGGCGGAGCATACCGCGCACTCTACAACGCGCAGTTTCGCGAGGAGTAGAGTGATCGTAAGCATGTGACACACTGTGCAAGAGCCTCTTTGACTGCAATTTAATAAGTGACCTTCAAATCTTAATTCTCATTGATCATTGACCCTCCAACTCCGCAATGGTGATGTTTGGTAGTATCAACAGTTCGTCGGTGTTGTAGCCACGCTGTTGGGCGATGGTGATGATCTCGTTGAGTGTCGATGTCGGCATCTCGGGTATGCGCGACAATATCCAGAGGTATTTGCTCGATTTTGTCCCAACCAATGCCCACTCGTAATTCTTGCCTAGAGCCATAATATTATACTCTGTCGATGTAAAGATGAAGAATGAGACCTTTAGGCGTCCGCGTGTATCGGTTATGTGCGCGCGTCCAATTGCCTCGCGCCACTCCGAACGTTTGGAGTTATAGCCTCGATTTATCACCGTCACATCGCAATCCTTGCCATTGATGAGATACTCCGCTGTCACATCGGTGAGGTGGCGTTCAAATTTGTTGTCAAGGCGTGCCACCTCGTGCCAGACGCCCATATATCGCTTTAGGTCAAAATCCTTGACGGGGGTGGTGTCGATCTCATCGGCATGGAGGTGAGGCAACGCAACTACAAAGAGAAGTAGAAGCGTAATAATTATAGTTTTCATAGTATAAAATGTATTTCGTTTGAATCTTACGAGATACACATTCTATACCAAAAAATTTCTACCTTGTAATGATTGATTTCGCGGTGGCGTATATACCATCGGCGTCAAATCCACACTCGCTATATAGCTGAGCTGGTGTGCCGTGGTGGATGAAACGGTCTGGTATTCCGAGTGTTGTAACGGAGATGTCGAGACCGTGGGTGTTGAAATATGCCGCTATCGCCTCGCCAACGCCTCCGCGGATTGCTCCATCCTCAACGGTTATGACTGTACGATAATTTGTCGCCACCTCGCGTAGCAACTCCTCGTCGAGAGGTTTAACAAATCGCATATCGTAATGCGAGACGCTATGCCCCTCCGCCTCCAGACGATCTATTGCTGAGGATGCGAATCGCGCAACGCTACCTATAGTTATAATTGCAACCTCTCCGCCCTTGGCTTTGCGCAGAGCGACACCCTTTCCGATGGGGAGAGTCTCGAACTCTGCACCTCGCCAAGCGACACCCTCGCCACCTCCGCGCGGATAGCGGATAGCGAATGGAGTACCACTATTTAGAGCCGTGTACATCATATTGCGAAGTTCCATCTCGTTGCGTGGAGCTACAATTGTAAGTTTCGGAATGGTCGAGAGATACGCCATGTCATACGCTCCATGGTGTGTCGCACCATCCTCACCCACTAGACCACTGCGATCTAGGCACATCACAACAGGTAGCGACTGAATGGCGACATCGTGGATTATATTGTCATATGCACGCTGCATAAACGAGGAGTAGATGTTGCAGAAAGGTACCATTCCCGACGCTGCCAAACCTGCGGAGAAGGTCACAGCGTGCCCCTCAGCAATGCCGACATCGAAACACCTATCAGGCATCTCGCGTTGTAGAATATCCATCGAACTGCCACTGAGCATGGCAGGTGTGATTCCGCATACGCGCTTGTCTGTCCGTGCGAGATCCAAGAGTGTCTCACCAAAGACATCCTGAAATTTATCTGTTGGTGATGAGCTTTGTGCCCTCTCACCACTTTTGGGGTCGAACTTACCTGGAGCGTGCCACTCCTTGTTGTTCTCAGCTGGAGAGAATCCCTTGCCCTTGATTGTCATGACATGGAGGAGCTTTGGGCCACTCATCTCGCGCAACGCAGTGAGAACCTTCACCAGCTTGCGAACATCGTGACCATCCGTTGTGCCGAAGTATCTAAAGTTAAGACTCTCAAAGAGGTTGCTATTGTGAAGAACACCCTGCTTGACAACATTTCCTGCAACTTGACACATCTTCAAAAGTCGTGGCGTGCGCGACAATCCGCGCCACAACCACTGCTTGAAACGGTTGTAGAATCGCGAGGTGGAGATCTTCAGCAGATAGCCACTCAGTGCTCCTGTCGCCTCATCAATAGCCATATGGTTGTCGTTGAGGATCACCAATATATCACTCTTGGGGCTTGCTCCTGCATTGTTCAACCCCTCGAAAGCCAAGCCTCCAGTCATAGATCCATCACCAATCACAGCGATAACCTTTTGATTCAGCCCTTGTAGCTCTGCCGCCTTAGCCATTCCGAAGGCTGCGGAGATTGAGACTGAGGCGTGACCACCACCAAAGGAGTCGTAAGGGCTCTCACTCATCTTAGGAAAACCACTGATTCCGCCTAGGCGTCGCTTGTCGTGAAACGCCTCCCTGCGACCAGTGATAATCTTGTGTGAATAGGTCTGGTGACCAACATCCCAGATCAACTTATCATTGGGGGTGTCAAAGACGTAGTGGATAGCCACGGTCAACTCCACAGCACCAAGACTCGATGCGAAGTGCCCTGGATTGGTCGCGCACTCCTCAATTATATAGCGTCTCAACTCGTCGCAGTACGCCACAAGTTGCTCTATGCTAAGCCCTTTGAGATCAGCAGGAGAGTCGATGCTGTTTAATATTTTGTAATTATCCCCCATTTTGACTGACAAAGATATAAAAAAAGTGCAACTATTTTCGAAAAAATCGCTATCTTCGCATCAAAATGAAAAATTAGGGGATATGAACTATAAAAGAATTCTACTTAAGCTCAGCGGCGAATCGTTGCAAGGGGCGCAGAAGTATGGTATCGCAACAGATATGCTTCAGTCATATGCTGAGCAGATTAAGGAGGTTGCTGAGCAGGGTGTTCAGGTGGGCATCGTCATTGGTGGAGGTAACATTTTCCGCGGTCTCAGCGGATCAAAGCAGGGCTATGATCGCGTCAAGGGCGACCAGATGGGTATGCTCGCAACGGTGATTAACTCCTTGGCGTTGCACTCAGCTCTTGAGGCTAACGGTGTGAAGAGCAAGGTGTTGACATCAATCCGTATGGAGCCTATTGGCGAGTATTTCTCTAAGGCTAAGGCTATTGAGTTGTTGGAGGCTGGATATGTCGTAATCATCGGTGGCGGAACATCTAACCCATACTTCTCGACCGACACTGCCTCGGCACTTCGTGGTATTGAGATTGAGGCGGAGGTGATGCTTAAGGGTACACGCGTTGATGGTATCTACACCGCTGATCCTGAGAAAGATCCCACAGCGACAAAGTTCGACACCATCAGCTTTGATGAGGTCTACGCGCGTCAGCTGAAGATCATGGATCTCACAGCATTTACCCTCTGCAAGGAGAATGGCTTGGGTCTTGTTGTCTTTGATATGGACACCCCTGGAAATCTTAAAAAGGTACTCTCGGGTGAGAATATCGGAACGATAGTTACAGTCTAAGAAAAAACAGATAAAACAAAAAAAAATATGGAGACTAAAGAGATTCTAAACATCGCCACGGAGCGTATGCAGAAGGCGATTGCTCACTTCGAGGAGGAGTTGGTAAATATTCGTGCAGGAAAGGCATCTACGGGTGTGCTCAACAGCGTGATGGTGGAGTATTACGGCTCTATGACACCTGTATCGGGTGTTGCCAGCGTAACAGTTCCCGACGCTAAGACAATCATCGTGCAGCCTTGGGATAAGAATATGATGCGGGCAATCGAGAAGGCGATCATCGACTCTAACATCGGACTTATGCCATCCAACAACGGTGAGCAGATCCGTCTATCGTTGCCACCAGTCACAGAGGAGCGACGTCGTGAGTTTGTGAAGAAGGCGAAGGGCGAGGGCGAGACTGCTCGTATCAGCCTACGTGCGGCACGTCGTGACGCTGTAGAGGCGTTCAAGAAAGCGCAGAAAGATGGCATGCCTGAGGATGAGGCTAAGGATGGCGAGACTCAGGTTCAGAAGATCCTTGACAAGTTCAGCAAGGCTATTGATGTAGCTTTGGATGCCAAGGAGAAGGAGATCATGACTGTCTAACCTCTACTTTGAGTATAGCTTCAAGATCTCGTATGCGCGGCTAACCCCCAGCTCTCCAGCCTTGGAGATGTCGAGACAACCTTTGCGAGTATCTTTCATCATGATCTGAACAATACCGCGATTGTAATACGCCTCCGCAAAGGAGGGATGGAGCTTTATAGCATGTGAATACTCCTCGTACGCCTCGGGCAGATGTCCCGACAGTGCGAGGAGATTTGCTTTGTTATAATAGGTGTGCGCAAAGCTAGGGAATAACTCAATCACTTTGTCTAAGTCTGCTATTGCGTCATCGTAATTATAGGTGCGAATCTTGTTGTTCTTTAAGATATTCGCAGGGTCGTTGTCGATCGTTATGCGCTGCACGGAGTTGTCAAGTGACGAGATGAAGTCGATCATCTCAGCGCGTGTTGTCGAGCGGTTAAGATACAAAAATGGATTTGTTGGATTTACCGCAATTGCCTCGTTGAGGGTCGACACAGCATTTGTGTACTGTTTGATAAGTAGCTGAGATATACCGCGTTGGAATAGCAGTTTCCAATCCTTGGGACTCTCTTTTTGTTGTGACGCAATGGCGCGATCAACCTTTATCAAGCTGTCGGGCGTGATGTGTGATTGCCTATGCGCGAGCTGTATATTGGTGTTGTTGAGCGACTCGATGAACGCCTCGACACGCATTGAGTAGTATCGTGCCGATGGCAGAGTTGTGGTGTCTGCCTGAGCAAATGTAAATTTGTAGAGAGGTATCAAGGTCAACTCGCTATCACCTCCGTTTTTGTTCGAGGATACTCTGTCGAAGCTACTTCCCGACAGTTTGTTGTCGAAAGCTAGCAACTTATCAAACTGATATGTTGTGTCGGAATATATCGAATATGTGCTATCTTGGAGCTTCGATTTATGCGCCTCGATCTTCGCCTCCGCAATCTTGCGATCACTCGCAGCTCCTGTGCGATCTTTGAGCCACGAACGTAATTCTGCGCGGTAGATGTAGGCATTCGCAAAGTCGGGATATAGCTCTATGGCGCGAGTGTAGTCGCTCTCCGCACTCTCGATATCTCCTAGACGCGTGAGTAGGTTAGCGCGATAAAAGTATACCAAAACATTGTTGGGTGAGTAGTCCGCCACTTGGTTGTAATCTTCCAATGCGCGATTGTAATCGCCTATTTGTGAGCGAACTATGGCTCTGTTGAAGAACGAAAGTGAGCTTGTTGAGTCGAGCTTAATGACGCGATCTAAATCCGCCAACGCCTCCAAGGGGCGACGTGTCTCATTGTAGACCAACGCGCGATTGAATAGCGCGGGGATGTGCGTGGAGTCGCAACGTATCGCCATGTCGAAATCCGCCTCAGCCTCCTTGTTACGCTTCTGTTGCATGTAGAGAGTTCCGCGACGATTGTAACCCTCTGGGTTTTCGCGGTTTGTGCGTATGGCGGTGTCGAAATTTGTGAATGCGGATGTTGTGTCGCGGAGTTGAAGATAACAGAATCCGCGATTGATGTAGGCATCGACAACCTTATCCTCGTAGCGAATAAATTTGTCGAAATCTGCAATCGCCTCTTTGAACTGCTGATTCAGAAGTCGCGTAACGCCACGGCTAAAATAGGGACTCGCAATGTCGGGACGAAGCTCAATAGCCTCCTCGAAATCATGTAGCGCATCATCGTAATTGCCTAGTCGAGAGCGTGTTATCGCACGATAGGTGTATGCGGTGGTGTAGACTGGATTTTTGGATATCGCGGTTGAGAAGTCGGCATCCGCACCGATTAAGTCGTTGAGGTTGTATTTGGCAATACCCCTCAAAAAGTAACCCTCGTATGCCTTTTCGTCCACCCTCAGCAACATGTTGAGCGTTGCTATTGCCCCCGAAAAGTCATCTTTGAGCATCTGATTGCGACTCAACCAGAAGAAGTAATCTTGATTATACTGGGCGCGCGATACCTCTGTGCTGCAAACCAACACCGAGAGCAAAAATAATATCGCCGCAAGTACCCTTTTCATTTAATATCAAGAACGTGTAAATACGCTATTTATTTTGTCTGATTCTGTTTGAGTCCGCAAAAATCGTTACTCCTCGTAACCGAAGCGTTTGAGCTGTCGGTCGCTGTTGCGCCAATCATCCATAACCTTGACGTGGAGCTGCAAAAAGACCTTTTTGTCCAAAAATGCCTCCATGTCGATACGCGCCCTAGTACCAACGCGTTTGAGCTTTTCGCCCTTGTGACCAATGATGATACCCTTCTGAGAGTCGCGCGCGACATATATCGTTGCCGATATGCGGTCGATGTTGCTCTCCTCCTTGTACTCGTCAATGACAACCTCACAGCAGTAAGGTATCTCCTTGTCGTAGGTCGTCAAGATCTTCTCGCGGATGATCTCCGTTGCGAAGAATCGGAGCGTTTTGTCGGTCAAAGTATCCTTTGGGTAGTAAGCCTCACTCTCGGGTAGGTGCTCCAAAATCAGATCAAAGAGTCCACCTATATTAAATGTCTCTCTTGCCGATGTTGGGACAATGCGTGCCTTGGGTAGCTTAGCCTGCCACTCCTCAACCAACTTCTCCAACTCCTCGGGGGTGGTTAGATCTATCTTGTTGATGACAAGTAGGGTAGGGATGTCGCTCTTGGCGATCTTCTCCAAGATCTCCTGCGAGCGGTCACTCTTTTCCACCGTGTCGGTGACATACAACAACACATCAGCATCCGAGATAGCTCCCGTGACGAACTTCATCATCGACTCCTGCAACTTATAGTTTGGTTTCAAGATACCAGGGGTGTCGGAGTATACAATCTGGAAGTCGTCGCCATTGACAATACCCATAATTCTATGGCGCGTAGTCTGCGCCTTAGAGGTGATAATCGAGAGTCGCTCGCCAACGAGTGCGTTCATAAGTGTTGACTTACCGACATTCGGGTTACCTATGATATTTACAAAGCCTGCACGGTGTTTATTCATCTATTTCGGGGTGCTAATTTTTTTATTTCTGTCTGTTATATCTATAATTATCGTCTGAATGGCATGCCTCCAGGCATCTTTGGCATCGCCAACTTGCCGCCTCCTGCTACCATCTTCATCATCTTGCGTGTCTGGTCAAACTGCTTGATGAGCTTGTTAACCTCCGCTAGAGATGTTCCGCTACCTTTTGCTATTCGCTCCTTGCGCTTAGCGTTGAGGAGCTCGGGTTTCTCGCGCTCCGCAGGGGTCATCGAGCCAATGATAGCCTCAGTCTGCTTGAATGCGTCATCTGGAATGTCGACATCTTTGAGTGCCTTGCCCATGCCAGGGATCATACCAGCCAAATCTTTGAGGTTACCCATCTTCTTGATCTGCTCAATCTGAGATAGGAAGTCGTTGAAGTTGAACTGATCCTTATAGATCTTCTTCTTCAGTTTGCGAGCCTCCTCCTCATCATACTGCTCCTGAGCGCGCTCCACAAGTGAAACGACATCACCCATGCCCAAGATACGGTCTGCCATACGCTCAGGGTGGAAGGGTTGCAAGGCATCCATCTTCTCGCCACTAGAGATAAACTTCAATGGCTTGTTGACAACCGAACGAATAGAGATCGCTGCTCCACCACGAGTGTCACCATCGAGCTTGGTGAGGACAACACCGTCGAAGTCGAGGCGAGCATTGAACTCCTTGGCTGTGTTGACAGCATCCTGACCCGTCATGGAGTCAACCACGAAGAGCGTCTCCGAAGGGTTAACCTCCGCCTTCAGATTGGTGATCTCCACCATCATCTGCTCATCAATAGCGAGACGACCTGCCGTATCGACAATCACGGTGCTGATGCCCTTCTGCTTAGCGTAGGCGATAGCGTTTTGGGCAATCTCCACAGGGTTCATGTTGCCATCCTCAGAGTATACCTCCACCTCAATCTGAGAACCCAACACCTTCAACTGGTCAATCGCCGCAGGACGGTAGACGTCACACGCAACGAGAAGAACCGAACGTTTGCGCTTGGTTTTGAGCAAAAGAGCCAACTTACCTGAGAATGTGGTCTTTCCCGAACCCTGCAATCCAGCGATCAACAACACTGCAGGGCGACCCTCTAGCGTGATATCCGAGGTTGTTCCACCCATCAACTCCGCCAACTCGTCACGGACGATCTTGGTAATCATCTGACCAGGTTTCACCGACTTCAGGACATCGGAGCCCATCGCCTTAGCCTTCACCTGATCTGTGAAGTTCTTGGCTACCTTATAGTTAACATCGGCATCAATAAGTGCGCGACGAATCTCCTTAAGACTCTCTGCGATATTAATCTCGCTGATGCGACCCTCACCTTTGAGGATTTTAAACGAACGTTCTAGTTTATCTGTTAAGTTTTCAAACATATGCGTAAAGTTATAACTTTTGGCAAAAGTAGCAAAAAAAAATGAGTCGCCCAATTATTACAATCAGACGACATCATTTTTTGCGGTAAAATCTATATTTATAGGCTTTTGACCTTTGACATAAACTTCTCGCGGTCGACAATGAAGCGTGTGTGGACACCCTCGCCAATCATACCCTCTGCGTCGCGTGCTCCGACGTTGAGGGTGATCTTGCGACCCTCGACCTCCGTAACTACCGCTGTGGCTGTGATCTCAGCTCCCATTCCCGACGCCTTGATGTGCGTTGCATTCATCTCCGTTCCCACGGTTGTTGAACCCTCAGGCAACGCCTCTGCTACCGCTTTCATCGCTGCATTCTCCATTAGGGCAATCATCGCAGGTGTTGCAAATACTGCCAAATCTCCCGAACCCAATTTCTGGGCTGTGTTACTCTCATTCACCACCGTAGTGCTCTGTGCTGATAAACCTTTTTCTAGTGTCATTCTATTGTAAATTTAATGTTTTACGTTATCTTTGTAAATATAGGGCAAAGGTAATTAATTTTGAGACGATATGAAACCGCTAGCGTCATTGATTTTGCTCTTTTTTTACCTCGGAGTCTCGATTTTTTCCACTTCAGCGCGTGTGAGCCGATCACAGATGCGCACCAAGGGGTACTGGCATCAGGAGTGGGTCGAGGAGGATGGTGAAAAGATAGCGATGATACATGTTCTTCCCGTGCGCTGTTTTGCTCGCGGTCTCGATGCACGCCGTTATTGGAGGTTAGTTCAGGCTGTTAAGAAGGTCTATCCAGTGGCGAAACTCGCGCGCGAAAAGATGTCCGACATGGAGGGTGAGCTCGCCAAGCTAGAGACCAAAAAGGAGCAGAAGGCCTATATCAAAGATATATATAATGAGTTGCTGGAGGAGTATACCCCCGTGTTGAAGAAGATGACTCGAACCCAAGGGCGTGTGCTTGTTAGGCTCATAGATCGCGAGACCGAATATACCGCCTATGAGGTGTTACACGAGTTTCGCGGAGCTTTCGTTGCGACATTTTGGCAGGGTATAGGTCGCCTCTTTGGGCAGGATCTAAAGAGCGAGTATGGATCATCTAAAGAGGATCAGATAATCGAACAGATTATAATCTATTACGAGGCAGGGTTAATATAGTATACAATGAGACCGCAAGATTTAATATCCTGCGGTCTCAATGTTTGTGGTTCTAAGGTAGTTTTAGCAGATCTCCGCCTCCGCCTCCTTGAATAGCTCAATATCCGAAAGCTCCGAATTCTCGATGTAGCTGTAAGCCTCCTCGATCTTCGCACTCGCCATCTTGAAGTAGATCTTAGCTGTCGACAGATACTCCTCCTCGCACTCCGATGCTTGGCGCGCCAAGAGGTGTGTGATGATGATGTGTCCTGCCGTCTCGACAAGTCTGCGAGCATGGAACTCTTTGTAGCCGATCTGCTCCTTCTCCAGAGTCTCAACGCGCTCAACCATAGCCTCTAGCTTTGAGCGCAATGCCTTTAGTGCCTCGACAATTGGCTGTGTAGCCTCGCTGTGCGACTCCTGTTCGTAACGCTCAATCTGCTCCAAGAATGTACCCTTGGTAACGCCATTGATAGCCGCAACAACCTGCAACTGAGATGTTCCCTCGTAGATATTCATGATACGTGCATCACGATAGAGACGCTCGCAAGCGTAATCCTTCATGAATCCCGAACCTCCGTGAATCTGGATAGAGTCGTACGAAACTTGGTTGGCATACTCCGAAGAGAAGAGCTTCACAAGTGGTGTGAAACCATCCGCTAAGCGGTTGTAGAACTTCATCTCTTTGCGCTCGTCACCCTCCAAAGATCTCTCGTGCGCGATGTGACCATACTGCTTGTATATCTCCACGAAACGCGCTGTCTCATAGAGTAATGCGCGTGCTCCAACGGTCTTAGCCTTCATGTTTGAGAGCATCTCACTAACGGCAGCAAACTTGATGATCGACTTGCCGAACTGTGCGCGCTCATTGGCGTACTTCAACGCCTCGCGATATGCCGCCTCACAGAGTCCAACAGACTGAGCACCAATACCCAAACGCGCTGCATTCATCAACGACATAACATATTTGATAAGTCCCATCTTGCGATCTCCTACGAGGCGTGCAGGAGCATTTGTAAAGACCAACTCACATGTAGGTGACCCCTTGATACCCAACTTATTCTCGATGCGACGCACCTTGACGCCACCATCTCTCTTGTCGTGAACCAACATCGAGAGTCCGCGCGCATCCGAAGTTCCCTCCTCGGTACGAGCCAAGACGAGTGACACCTCGCCATCGCCATTGGTGATGAATCGCTTAACGCCATTGAGCAACCAGCGATCTGACGCCTCGTCCCACGTAGCCTTCAACATCACAGCTCCAAGGTCTGAACCGGCATCAGGCTCTGTCAAATCCATTGCGCAGGTAGCACCTGCCGATACCCAAGGCAAAAACAGCTGTTTGATCTCCTCGTTAGCGAACTCGTTGAGGGTCTCGGCACAATCCTGCAAACCCCAGATATTCTCGAATCCTGCATCCGCGCGAGCAACCATCTCGTTGGCCATTGCAAAGGCTACGAGAGGCGCGTTCAAACCATCGTACTTGCGTGGGATGGTGAGACCATTGAGTCCCGCAGCGTTGACAGCCTTCATATTCTCAACCGTGCCACTTGCGTAGATTACGTGGTCATTCTCAACGCGTGGACCTTCGTGGTCAACGCCCTCAGCATTGGGGGCAATTGTATCTCCACACACCTCACCAACAATCTCCAACGTGCGACGGATTGAGTCCATAGCATCGTCAAAATTCTGTGGCGCGTAGTCATATATATCTTTCTCTGAGTATCCGCGCTCCTTAAGCTCCAAGATCTTCTCCATCATTGGGTGCTGGAGGTGATACTGCAAATCTTTATTATCTAAAAAGAAATTAGCCATTACTTTGAGTTTTGTTTGTAATACTTAATCATCTTGGGGATAACCGTGTTGATATCTCCAGTAATTGCGAAGTCCGCCAACTTGTTGATCGGAGCCTCAGGATCTGTGTTGATTGAGATCACCATTGCCGATTGATCCATACCTGCGGTGTGCTGGATCTGCCCCGAGATTCCACACGCGATGTACAACTTCGGACGCACCGTAACTCCTGTCTGTCCAATCTGGCGTGCATGCTCCGTGAAGCCTGCATCTACCGCCGCGCGACTAGCACCAACCTCTCCACCGAGAACCTCCGCCAACTCGTGCAACATAGCGAAACCTGCCTTAGAACCTACGCCATAGCCTCCAGCGATGATGACGCCCGAGTTCTTGATGTCGATATCGCGCTCCTCAATTTTGCGCTCAATGATCTTCACAACAAGGTCGCTCTCCGAGACATACGACTTCCAGTCGATAGCCTTCACCTCCGCAGCTCCTGACACAGCGGCATACTCGCGCTTCATGACACCCTCACGAACCGTAGCCATCTGAGGGCGGTTGTCGGGGTTGATGATTGTAGCGATGATGTTTCCTCCAAAGGCTGGTCGGATCTGATAGAGTAGATCTTTGTACTCCTTTTTGGTCTTGGCATCCGTGTGGTCACCAATCACCAACTCCGTACAGTCGGCAGTGAGTCCGCTGTATAGTGCCGACGAGACGCGTGGCGCAAGGTCACGACCTACGGGCGTCGCTCCAAAGAGTGCGATCTGTGGTTGCTCCTGCTTGATAAGTCCACAGAGAACTGCCGAGTGGGGCAACGTTTGGTATGGTGCGAAGATGGCGTCATCGGCAGTCCAAACTGTGTCGACACCATATTTAGCAAGCTCTGATTCCAAGCCTGCAACATCTTTAGAGATAACGACTGCCTCGAGTTTGACCCCCAGTTGAGTAGCCAACTCGCGACCTTTGGTGAGAAGCTCAAGACTCACGTCGGCAACCTTTCCCTCCTCAATCTCTATATATACAAATATATTATTCATACTTTTTTTCTTTAGATAGTTTGTTAACCGAGCGTGTGGCTCTCGATAAGCTCTTTCATAAGCTCCTCAATATCAGCATCTGCCGCTGTGAGTTTCTTTGACTCCTTGGCTTGAAATACGATATTCTCGATCTTCTTAACCTTGGTTGGTGAGCCCGAAAATCCCAACTGTACTGGATCATGCTCAACATCATCCGCGCTCCACTCAAAGATCTGGAGATAGTCTCGCGACGATGCCATCTGTGCTGCCAACGAATCCGCCTCAGCAGCGATCTCCGATGGGGTGAGGGCATACTTATATTTCATGACGCGCTTAGCGTTGCAAGGGCGACACTCTGCAGCCGACTCATTCACGGTGATAACCAACGGTATTGGAGCTTCGACAACCTCTGTTCCATGCTCCAAACGACGCTTGATTGTAAGCGACGAAGTCGATGCACTTAGGATCTCCTCGACATATGTTATCTGGGGCAAGTTGAGCTTTTCAGCTACCTGAGGACCTACCTGAGCCGTATCACCATCAATCGCCTGACGACCTGCAACGATGACATCTGCTCCAATGCGGCGAAGTGCGCACGAGAGAGCGTATGATGTTGCGAGGGTGTCGGAACCTGCGAATCTGCGATCTGTGAGGAGGTAACCGCCATCGGCACCGCGGAACATTGAATCGCGAATAATATCCGCTGCGCGTGGGGGACCCATAGTCAACACGTGAAGTGTTGAGCCCTCGATAGACTCTTTGAGTGAGAGTGCTGCTTCGAGAGCATTGAGATCCTCGGGGTTAAAGATGGCAGGCAGGGCTGAGCGGTTGACTGTACCCTCAGCCGTCATAGCATCTTTGCCCACGTTGCGCGTGTCGGGCACTTGTTTTGCCAGCACAACGATTTTCAATGCTTGTTTCATCTGAAATTTTATTTTAAGGTTTTCAAAATTAGCGTATCGAAATGTCGAAACGTTTTATCAATGTGGTGGTGCGACATTAAAAAATGTTTTCTCAGTGCACAAAGATTTTTAAAGGTAAGTATAATTTTGTGAAGTTCGACAAAGTTTTCAATATTTTTTACTACAAAAGTACATTTTTTATACAAAATGATCTTTTGGTATAATAAGATGGCGCGGATATCTGTTATATATAAATTATGGTGGTAGTTGGGCATGCCTATTGATAGCCTTTTTATTGGAATTTTATCACTATCTTTGTCCCTCTTTAAAAATATTATAACATATGATGCAACAACTTACCGAAATTATAGATACCCTAAATCACTACCTGTGGGGATATATTCTCATCGCCATGCTCCTTGGATGTGCCGTGTGGTTCACCGTGAAGAGTCGCTTTGTGCAGTTCACAATGTTTGGCGAGATGTTTCGACTCCTTGTGAAGTCAAATAGTCGCGCAGGTTCTGAACATGTATCTTCATTTCAGGCATTTGCAATCTCGCTCGCCAGTCGCGTGGGTACGGGAAACCTCGCAGGTGTAGCCACAGCTATAACCCTTGGAGGTGCTGGAGCGGTATTTTGGATGTGGATCATTGCGCTTTTTGGCGCAGCAAACGCATTTGTTGAGTCGACCCTAGCTCAGCTTTATAAAAGCAAAAGCGAGGGCGATGGTCTCTATATTGGAGGTCCAGCGTATTATATGCAGCGCGGTTTGGGCAAGAGATGGCTTGGTGTGATCTTCGCTGTGTTGATAACCATAACATTTGGTTTTGCGTTTAACTCCGTGCAGAGCAATACGATATGTGCCGCTTTTGATAAGAGCTTCGGTATCGACCACACAGTGATGGGGGTAGTGCTGACGGTGATAACCCTTGCCGTGATCTTTGGAGGTCTCAAACGTATTGCATCCATAAGTAGCGTCATTGTGCCATTCATGGCGTTGGGTTATATCGTTATGGCTCTGGTGGTTGTGATCCTAAATATCGACCACCTTCCCGAGGTTGTCGAGCATATCGTTAAGAGCGCGATGGGATTTGAGCAGGCTATGGCTGGAGGTATTGGCGCAGCGGTGATGCAGGGTATCAAGCGTGGACTATTTAGCAATGAGGCAGGTATGGGATCTGCCCCTAACGCCGCCGCAACAGCCGATGTTGCCCACCCAGTGGCTCAGGGATTGGTTCAAACCCTAGGTGTCTTTACCGATACCTTATTAATATGTAGCTGCACGGCATTTATCATCCTATTTAGTGGCGTGCCGACAGATGGAGCTGTGGATGGCATCAACCTCACACAACAGGCTCTGAGTACCAAAATCGGTGATTGGGGTGCTATATTTGTATCCGTAGCGATACTGCTCTTTGCATATAGTAGCATCATCGGCAACTACTATTACGGAGAGTCGAATATTCGCTTTATCACACAAAAACGTTGGGTGCTCCAACTTTATAGGCTCTTTGTTGGTGGTATGGTGATGTTCGGATCTGTGGCGACCCTGCGCCTCGTGTGGAATTTCGCAGATATCACAATGGCTCTCATGACAATATGTAACCTCGTGGCGATGATATGGCTAGGGCATGAGGCGATAATACTTCTCAAAGATTACCGACGCCAACGTGCACAAGGGGTCAAAGAGCCTGTATATGTTAAGTCGTCAACCCCCGAGATCGCTCATAAAGTGGAGCTGTGGGAGTAGAGTATCTATGTTCCACTGTCCCTATGTCTCATTGTCCCACTGTCTCAAATTTGGGACAGTGGGACAATGAGACATAGGGACAGTGGGATGTGAGACGGTAGGACTTTATAGCTCTAGGTCGCCACCGAAAATCTCGTGCCATGGAAGCCCTGCCTCGCCAAGACGCTCCATGAATGGGTCGGGGTTGAACTCCTCGACGTTGTAGACGCCAGCCCCTTTCCAGATGCCTTTGGCGAACATCTCAGCTCCCAACGCCGCTGGAACTCCTGTGGTGTAGCTAACTGCCTGTGTGCCAGTCTCTGAGAATGCCTTCTCGTGGTCGCAGTTGTTGTAGACGTAGTATGTCACCTCCTTGCCATCTTTGATACCCTTGATGCGGCAACCGATGGATGTCTCACCGTGGTAGTTCGAGCCAAGTGACTTAGGATCAGGAAGTACCGCCTTGAGGAACTGGATAGGTACAATCTCAACGCCATTGTAGATGATTGGGTCGATTCTCGCCATTCCGATATTCTGGATCACGCGAAGGTGAGTCAAATACTCCTGTCCAAATGTCATCCAGAAACGCGCACGCTTAAGGGTTGGGAAGTTCTTAACAAGCGACTCCAACTCCTCGTGGTAGATGAGGTAAGACTCTCTCTCTCCGATATTTGGGTAGTTCAGAGGCTTGTGAATCTCGTGTGGAGTTGTGGTAACCCACTCGCCATTCTCGAAGAATTTACCCTCCTGCGTAACTTCGCGGATATTGATCTCGGGGTTGAAGTTGGTTGCGAATGCCATGCCGTGATTTCCAGCGTTGCAATCTACGATGTCGAGGTAGTGAATCTCGTCGAAGTGGTGCTTGGCAGCGTATGCTGTGAATATTGATGTCACACCAGGGTCGAAACCACAACCGAGGATCGCTGTGAGTCCCTTCTCCTTGAACTTATCCTGATAAGCCCACTGCCAAGAGTACTCGAAGTGAGCCTCATCCTTGGGCTCGTAGTTGGCTGTGTCGAGGTAGTTGCAACCGCACTCCAAACAGGCATCCATGATTGTAAGATCCTGATATGGAAGAGCTACGTTGATGACTAGGTCGGGCTTAAACTCATTGAAAAGTGCGCACAACTCTGGCACGCTATCTGCGTCAACCTGAGCGGTTTTCACGCGATCACCGCCAATAGCCTTGGCGATATCGTCACACTTAGACTTTGTTCTACTTGCCAACATCACCTCCGAGAAGATGGGGTTGGCTGCTACCTTGTAAGCTACGACAGTACCTACACCGCCAGCTCCAATAATCAGTGCTCTACACATAGGGAAATTTATTTTTTTGTTTTAATTATTCTGACTTTTTTATAACGTTTTTTCGAACCACAAAGGTATGCAAAAAAAGTGAAACTTTTAGTTGTCGAGTTGATAGGTTAATAAATTTGTGTTAAATTGGGCTAAAGTTATCAAATTCTGATTATATTTGTGGGTTAATTGATATATAGATGAGTCAAATGATTAAAATATCGGGTCTTAAGAGTCGCGTGACGGTAGCTTTCTTGGGTATTGCGACCCTTCTGTTTATCTCGGGAATGGTTGCATTCTACGAGCTTAATACCCTGAGCGAAGATACGGATGTGATCCTTAAGGCGAATGACCACAACATGGAGTTGGCGAGTCGAATGTTGAAGGCGGCACAGAGCCAAAATGCGTCGTTTATTCAGATCGTAGCCTTTGATGAGAGGGGGCTGGATAGTACCTGTTTGAAGAGCCTTGACGCCTTGGAGGCGAGTGTTAACACAGCCAAGCGAGGGGCTACGAATAGTGCTGTTCTCGACTCTATGTTGGTGAGTGTCAACAAGATGAGGACTATCACTAAGGAGTTGCTTTCGACTCCCAAGATGGATGATAGTGTGCTTGCAATGCCGACGATTGACTCCATCTCGCAAAATATCTATAAGGATATCTATCGTCGTTATCAGCCTCTTTACGACCATGTGATAATCGCTATTGATACCTACATGACCTCGGCGCAGAACTCGTTGGCTCCGCGCACGGAGATGCTCCACAACAACGCATATCGCGCAGTGACACCTATGTTTATATCGTTGGTGGTTATGATCGTTGTGGTGCTGATGCTCTTCTACTTTATGATGCTCTACTGTGTCAACCCTGTGGTTGCGATGAATCGAGCACTGCGCGACTACTTGGCATTCAAGGTGCCATTTGCCATCAAGGGCGAGTGGCGTGACGAGGTGCAGGAGTTGAAGGAGAGGATTGAGTCGCTGATTTCGCTATCCAAGAAGTCGTCATCTAAATAGAGATCCCAAGAGATGAGATTAAGTGTAGTATTTAGATATATAGGTATCGTGATGTTGTTCCTCGCCTTGGCGATGGGAATAGCAGCAGGTGTTGCATCTACTGGTCATCGTGATACATCGTTCTCTCCGCTACTACTTTCGGCTCTGTTGACGGCACTGTTGGGGTCGTTCCCGATGATCTTTGTCCCTAAGACCTCCCATATTTCGACCAAGGAGGGTTACTCGATAGTCGTAGGTTCGTGGCTGTTGACGTGTTTGGTTACCATGTTTCCCTACCTTATTTGGGGTGGTGAGTTCAGCCTTGTGAATGCTTGGTTTGAGTCGGTGTCGGGGTTGACAACAACGGGGGCATCGATACTTCAAAATGTTGAGGCATTGCCGCGAGGGTTGATGTTTTGGCGAATGACCTCGACATGGATCGGAGGTATTGGAGTCATCATGTTTGCGCTGGTGGTGTTGCCCTCGATGGGTCACAGTAAGATGACGCTCTCCAATGTGGAGCTCTCGGCAATGGCTAAGGATAACTACCGATATCGAACGCAGGTCATTATGCAGATTGTTTTGGTTGTCTATGTGGGTCTCACGGCAATCTCGGCTCTGCTGTTGAAACTTGCAGGTATGGATCTTTTTGACGCTGTGGCACACGCTATGTCGGTGGCGGCAACGAGTGGCTTTGGAACTAAAAACTCAAATATTGCATTCTATGACTCGGCAGCCATTGAGTGGATTCTCATTGGCGCGATGTTGTTTGCTGGAACTCACTTTGGACTTATATATGCTACGGTGACGGGTAAGCGCAATAATATGTTCCGCTCGGAGGTTATGCGTGTATATGTTGGTGTTATTGTTGTTTGTAGCGTTGTCATTGCAGGCAATCTGTTGCTCAGAGGCGACTATACCAATCCGTTGGAGGCGTTGAGGGTTGGACTGTTTCAGTTTATCTCGATCTTCACCACGACGGGATTTGCTACGGTGGATACCAATCCGTGGCCATCGTTGTCGATACTTGTGTTGATTTTCGGAACGATAATCTGTGCATGTTCGGGCTCTACGTCGGGAGGTATTAAGATCAATCGCGCGCTTATTGCCGCGAAGATGTTTAAGACCCAGATTCAGCAGCAACAACACACCAATGCGATCTTTAGAATTCGTGTTGATGGGGTGACGCAGGATCGAGAGTTGGTGCATGGGGTGATGACCTTTATTGTGATCTATTTGACGTTGATCTTCGGAGGTACGATTGTCTGCGCGCTGTTTGGGTTGGATTTGACAACCTCGTTTTCGGCAGCGGCGGCATGTTTGAGTAATGTGGGGCCAGGTTTTGGCGAGATTGGATCTATGAATAACTATGCGTCGTTGCCAACCTTTGTGAAGTTCTTTTTGAGCTTCTTGATGTTGTTGGGGCGACTTGAGATATTTGGACTTGTTCAACTCTTTTTAATTAAGTGGTGGAGGTAGAATGATGAGCAGAGAGTGTATTTTTGGAAAAAAACAGTGGTTGATTATTGCGGTGGTTTGTGCATGGGTGACGGTAGTCTCGGCACAGAGTGGGGGCGTGCGTGCGCGTATCGCAGGACTTGCGGATAATAACCGATATATGGAGCTTCTCTCGCGGGAGGATAGCTTGGCGCATCGTGAGGACTCTATAATGGTGATCGTCAAGGATAACCGCGCGAAACTTCGAGCAGCAACGGCTGAGGAGCAGAAGAGTCTAGCGGTGGAGATTAGAACTTTGGAGGATGGGCTCTTTGGGCTGAGGGCTGCGAAGAGTGGTGTGGTGAGCGAGATTAACAATATTGAGCAGAGGTGGGTGATTGAGAACTTGAAGACGCAAGGTGCCACTCGAAATACTACGCAAGTTGTAGCTAGTGGCGAGGGTGACGAGGCGCGATCAATCTCCAAGAGTAGGGTGGCGCAGACGACACTTCAGAGCGTAGATCTTGAAAATCTGGAGAAGGCGGAGAGGTTGACTTCGAATGCTAAACATACGGCAGCTACCTATATTAATAACTATCGTGAGATGGCGCGCCAGAGCGAGGAGTATCGTCAGGTGGAGCGCAAATCGGCAGCCGATAGTATTTTGGTTGCCTTCAACCATACCGACTCTATAAATGTTGTGCTCGCTAAGAGGTTAGCCAAGGATTGGAACTTTATTGTTGATAACAAGAGCTTTGCATATGCGATGTTGATGGAGAAGGCGGCTGCAAATGATGCCTTTACGCGTGAGGAGGAGTTGTTGCAGAGGGCGAGTGCCGAGATCGCGAAGTATGAGGATAAGACCGATGCCGTGGAGCTGTTGGATTACCATATGCGTCAAATGTCGTCAGTGGAGTATGAGATTATTGTAGCTCAGAAGTTATCGTTGGGGCGTGTTGTTGACTCACTTGTGAGGGTTCGCGACTCGTTGAAAGTTGTTGAGTTCAACTACCCTCAGTTGGTGATTCATGAGAGGTTATTCCTTGATTTTGAGGATATTAAGTTCTCCACGACACCGCAGTATAATGCTAAGAACCCCATCCCCGATGGTGTTGTTTACGATCGCGGAACGATATACCGAATAAATGTCGGAGCTTTTAAGGCGCGTCAAGCGGTGTCGCTCTTCAGGGGTGCTTACCCGATTTCGATTTTGAAGGATGAGGATGGTATGTTTGTCTACTACCTTGGTGGCTACAAGAGTTTGGCTGAGGCTCAGGAGGCGCGCGAGGCGATGTTGAAAAAGGGATTTAGACGTCCCGAGGTTGTTGAGTGGCGCGATGGCGTGATGCGCAACCTAACGAAAGATCCACGTCCCGAGGCGACATCGTTTAGAATAGAACTCGATGGAGTGGGGCAACTTCCCGAGGAGACGGCAACCATCATCAAGGGTAGCCCATATGAACTATCGCGTGTTGGAGCAAAGAGGTTCGTTGTGGGTGTTATCGACAATCGAAATAGCGCGGATTCTTTGGCTGGAGCAATTATTAATGTAGCCCCTGCATCGCTCTCGGTTATAGTAATTGACGTTGAGTAAGATTTTTTTTGAAAATATTTTGGCTTTTAGTGTGCATATCTTAAAAAATATTGTACCTTAGTAGTACCAAAACATAGAAACTATTAGAAAGCTAAATGAAAAAATTATTAACTATGCTTCTGCCCGTCTCGTTGGTGATGCTTTTTGCCTTGTCACTTGCGGCTCAGCAGACCACTCCGAACGCTACGAGTGCACCAAAAATTCGTAGTACGCAAGCGTTATTTTCTAAGTACAAAAGTCCAGCCTACTCGATCACTATGTTCGACGCGTGGGTTCAGAATAATTTGAAACATCCCAAGGCGTGCGACTCACTTAATAAGTGGGGTACGGTGAAGGCTGAGTTCTCGGTGCTTGTCGATGGATCGGTGAAGTGCGAGATCATCAGCGCGACACATCCAGCGTTGGGCGAGGAGGTTGCCAGAGCAGCTGCGGCAGCACCAGCATGGACACCAGCGACAATGTGGAGCGATGCCACTCAGAAGTTCGAGCCTAAGGAGTCGAGCTTCACGCGAGTGTTCGAGTTCTGTTATGTCACTCCCGAGCCACGTCCTATGTATGCTTACTACAAACCAGAGAGATGGAGTGCCGAGGAGACCTTCACGACATATCGAGGTGACTCAATTCAGGCGTCATTTAATCGCGAGAAGAGTTTCTCGGCGAGTGTCAATGCCTATAAGAATTGGTTGGCTCTCAATACTGCCTACCCTCAGGAGTGTGCAGATAAGGGGATAAGCGGTGAGGTATCTATCGCCTTTGAGATTGATAAGAGCGGACAACCAAGGTCGGCACGTATCTGGTCGTCGCCCAATCCACTGCTCTCGTCGGCAGCAATTAAGTTGATTAACGAGTCACCCAAGTGGCGTCCAGCCTCGGTTTGGAACTACCAGACTGAGAGGTACGACCCTATTGTGTCACGTTTCACAGCACCCATTCGTTTCATCCAGTCGCAAGATGGCGTCAACGCCAATGAGCGATTTACGCCACAGACTTACTAAAGTTTTATTTTTTTTCAATATTAAATGCAAAAAAGATACAAAAAGTTTTGTATATCAATACTTTTTGTCTATCTTGCAGTAACATTAACACACTAACAATTTTTTTTATGACAGGTTCAGTAAAATGGTTCGATAGCAAGAAAGGCTACGGGTTCATTGCGTGCGAGAATGGAAAGGAGTACTTTGTACACTTTTCAGGAATTCAGTCTGAGGGTTTCAAGGCACTCACTGAGAAGCAGGAGGTAGAGTTTGAGCTCGCATCTGGTAACAAGGGCGAACAAGCGATCAATGTAAAGGTATTGTAATATATAGATATATATAGTTCCTACACAGATCAACCTAAGGCATCCAACTAAGAGTTGGGTGCCTTGTTTTTGTGTGGTGGGTGTGGGGGCAGAGGGATATGGGGGACATGGGGACAAAGGGACATGGGGGACGGAGAGACATGGGGACAGGTAGGGAGTGAGATCATTGGTTTTACCCCCAATTCACATCTGACGGCATAAAGTCAACCTATTCGACTATCTCGCCTTTTGGTGTAATTTCATAGCACTTAGGGGTTTTATCTTCGTCAGGTATGACAACAAAGAATTTATTGCTATTCTCAAAATAGCCACGCTCAATGTTGCATTCGAACTTAGGCTTGCAGACCCACTTTCCTTTGGTGTCGATGATGCCCCAGAGTTTTGTCTCCTTGTCTTGGACTGCTGCGTAACCACCTCGGAAGGATTGCGATCTTAAAAACTTAGATGTGCTAAATGGCTCGCGCAACTTCTCATTGATGTAGAAATCACCACCGTCATCTCTTTTGCGAACTAGAGCTATGCCATCGCTAAAGCTAGCTATATAATAATATTTCATGCCATAGCCAAAGACCACCTCACCGTTTTCATCAATAATGATTGCCTCACCATCATCGACACAAATCATAGGTGTCAATGTCGATTTTAGGAAGCTGGATTCTGTCTTTCGGCTGCAACTGTAACTTTTTGTATCGAGAATCTTCTTGAAGTCGTTTATGAGTATTGCTTTCATTGATCCGTAATGTCGCAATAAACCAACGCCACGTCGGTTGAACTCCACAAACTCGCTGATGTTGAACTCCTTGGAGTAGCCGCCTTTGGTAATCTCAAAGATTGCAAGCTCTCCATCTTGGGCAACGATGAATCTGTTGGACTCCTTGCCACAGAGATATACAGCGTCAAACGTGTGGTTGGTGATGGGTTTAAGTTTGGAATCAAGGAAATAGTACTTCTCTCCACACTTTACGAGGTGTGATTTTTTAGACTCTCCTACATGGTAGATCTCATCGTATATCACTTCGCTCAAGGGTGCGCCAGCACTATTTGTAAAGCCAAATTTGTTGCCTATCTTAACATGTGCGTACTTGTTGTTATCGTTGTAATATATTTTGTCATAGTCAAAAGGTGTAACTTTCGCGCCTGACGTGTCGATAAATCCCCACTTTTTTCCCTCCCTAGCAACGGTGAACTTAGCCTCATTAAAGCCTTTAATATAGTCATACTCTGAGTTGGGTATGGCTCTGAGGCATGTATCAACTAGGCATTGCTTGTCGCTATTTTCTAGCCTAACCACCGCAACATCGTGTGCGAAATTAGTTGCATAATCAAACTTTACGCTGTCGATTTCATTGCCCAGATAGTCGACATAGATGCTGTTTTTACCCCCGACATTAACGTGTATAGGTGTTCTTTTGTTCTCGCTGATTTTGCCAATATAGCTATATCTACGGTCGTTTATCGGCTCTCCCTTGGTGTTTATAAAGTAGGATCTTATATGCCTATTCTCGTCATTGAGATGCTCTCTCACCGAGGCAATCCCCCAGTCGGTGAACTTGGTTGCGTCGTAGAAAGTTTTGTTAAATGCAGCTTTGCCCGAGTGATTTATATATAGGTATTCATTGTTGGTTTTTACTACTGCGAGAGAGTGGTTAAACCCCGAGGCGTAGTCAAATATCGGCTCTGTAATCTCACGACCTAGGGTGTCGATATAACCAAACTTGTCGTCCGACTTAACAACTATAAGACCCTCGCTTGGGTTATATATATTGTCGTACTTGGTTGCTACCACCTCCGTACCCGACTTGTCGATCATTCCCGTCTTGCCTGCGTGGTGAACAATGGCGAGGTTGTTATCTCCAAATTTGTGGACGCTGCTGTATGGTAACCACTTGAACTCTTTTGTTTTAGGTGATAGCAGAGCTTTGCGACCATCAATGCCAAGCAGAATCGCGGTGGAGTCACTCAGCGATGTCCAATAGTCGAAATCGGTGGTGTATTGCTTGTGTCCCTGCTTGTCGAAAATAGTTAATCGCCTATCTTTGACAGCGAGAATCAGCCCTGTGGTATCGCTGAAGTTGTATTTGATGTAGGTGTACTCCAGCGGTATTATGTAGTTGCCCAAGGTGTCGATAACTCCGAAGTATATACCCGCCTTTACGTAGGCAATATTATTCTTGAAAGATGTTGCCCAGCTGTAAATATAGGGAATCACCTCCTCGTTTTGAGCATCGAGGTATCCATACTTTTGGCTCTCGCGGAGGCGCGCAACTTTCAAACCGCAACTAAGTCGTGCGACGCGATCGTGCTTGGTTGTCTTGGTTGAGACAACTTTGCGTGCTGGTCGATTTGACATGTAGAACGAACACTTTTCGTTGCCTTTGCCAGTAACCAGAACCTCAAGGTCTTGATCTGTGTACCCTTCCATCTTGGCTGTTATGTGAACCAACCCCTTGGGTAAACCCATGATTAGTAGTGGGGTAGAGCCAAATCTTTTACCGTCAATATATACCCCTGTACCGAGAGGTTTGCTCATGACGAGGTAGCGGTTTGAGTCGGATGAGTACCACGCCTTTTCGACACGCGCTTTGTGGTTCTTATCCACGGTGACTGTTGCGCCATCATATGCAGTGGTAGATGTTGAGGCGACAGCTGTCGAAAATAGTCCCGAGATAAAGGTGATTATCGAGAGTGTGAGGGTGGTGGCACACTTCATAATATATAAGTTTTAGAGTCAAAGTACAAAGTAAAAAAAATATTATCAACCTCCAAATTTTCAACTCTTTAAATGAGAAAAGTGATAATTTTAGCGGTAAATATTGGAAATTAATAATTATTCGAGTAACTTTGGGACAACAAAAACAGAGTTAAACTCAATAATTGATAAAACATTATGAAACAAGCTATTGCAATCTTGACTGGTGGTGGTCCAGCACCAGGTATGAACACAGTTGTTGGAAGTGTCGCTAAGACTTTCCTTAAACAAGGCTACAAGGTGATCGGTCTTCACGCTGGTTACTCAGGTCTTTTCAACCCAAACCCACTTTTCGAGGAGATCTCTTACCCTTTGGCAGATGATATCTTCAACCGTGGTGGTTCTTACCTCCAGATGAGCCGTTTCAAGCCAACAGATGCTAACTTCGCTAATGACTTCAACCTATCTTTCTTCACCGAGAACAACATCAAGTTGCTCGTGACTGTGGGTGGTGACGATACTGCATCTACAGCGAACCGTATTGCTAAGTTCCTTGAGGAGAAGCAGTACCCAATCGCTAACATCCACGTTCCTAAGACTATCGACAACGACCTTCCATTGCCAGCAGGTTCTCCAACTTTCGGTTACGAGTCAGCTAAGGCATCAGGTTCTGTTATCGGTACTACAGTATATTGCGACGCTAAGACTAGCGGTAACTGGTTTGTTGTTGCGGCGATGGGTCGCTCGGCAGGTCACCTTGCTTTCGGTATCGGTGAGGCTTGCCACTACCCAATGATCGTTATCCCTGAGATGTTTAACAAGACTGAGATCACTGTTGAGAAGATCGTAAACCTTGTTGTTTCATCTATCATCAAGCGTAAGTTGATGGGTATGGATTATGGTGTTGCTATGATCTCGGAGGGTGTATTCCACGAGCTTTCTGACGAGGAGATCAAGAAGAGCGGTATCAACTTCTCTTATGACGACCACGGTCACCCAGAGTTGGGTAAGGTATCTAAGGCTAACGTGTTCAACGAGATGTTGGAGAACAAGTTGTCTGAGA
Source organism: Rikenellaceae bacterium (assembly GCA_047173185.1). Taxonomy (GTDB): domain Bacteria; phylum Bacteroidota; class Bacteroidia; order Bacteroidales; family Rikenellaceae; genus Alistipes. The sequence continues at coordinate 53,431 of JBCQVH010000002.1, read as the reverse complement.
TCGGTCTTAAGGTTAAGAGCCGTCCAGTAGAGATCGGTTACGAGGTTCGTTGCCAGACTCCTATTGCGTTCGACCTTACTTACTGTTCTGAGTTGGGTATGGGTGTTTACCAGTTGTTCTCTGAGGGCAAGACTGGTTGCATGGTTTACGTCAACAGCGAGGGTAACGTGACACCTCTTTACCTTAAGGATCTTCAGGATCCTACAACAGGTAAGATTCCACCACGTCTCGTAGATATGAGCTCTGATAAGGTGAACAACGTTATCAACACTATCCTTTGCTACGTTACTGAGGCTGACTATGAGGCTGCTAAGGCATATGTTGCTAACCCTGAGGAGTACGACTTCAACAAGATCCTCAACTGGTAGGATATTTTCAATATCAACAAAAAATCCCTGCGACTCGATCAAAAGAGTCCAGGGATTTTTTGTTGTATATCTTCAAATAGGTTGGTTGTGAGGATCTTAAGTCTGCGCGCCTTGGTGACGGTATATGCAGTGCCGCCTTTTTTGCTACCGTTGTGGAATGCGACAAGTTCGTCGCAGTGGGCGAGAAGATAGTCGTTGCGTTGGTGATATACTCGTGGCGTGTACTCCTCGCTGAGCACCTCCACTCGGTCGCAGAGATCGAGAAGCCGAAAATACTCTTCGCGCTGCTTTTGGCTGAATAGGTCGGGTTGATCACGAAAAGGGACAACTCCAACCACCTCAATGTGAGGGTATTTCGTGCGTAGCTCTATGGCGCACTCCGCAGCGGACATGTCGAACCCGACAGCCATTCCGCACCAGAGGGTTAGGGTGGTGTTGGTGAGTGCGCGTTGCTCGATGAGTGCGCTAAGTTTGAGGTGATACTTCTCGTGCGGAAAGTCGCGGTGTCCTGTAAAAGCTATATTCATGGTTGAAAAATATGCGTAAACAACAAAGATAGATCTTTGGCTCAGAGTTTGCAAATGTCTCAATGTAAAACTTCAAAATTTAACACATTATGAAAAACAAGGGACTATTTTTTGGATCGTTGATTGGTGGTGCGCTATTGGGTTCGGCACTAACTATTCTCTGCCACTCTAAGAAGGCGGGTGCGATGCGTATGCGTGCGCATGAAAAAATTATGCACGAGTTGGAGCATATGCGTGCTCACCTCTGCCAGTGTAAGGATGGCTCATGTAGCCTCGAAGGTATGGAGGGCATGAGCGAGGAGATGAGCGGTGAGCAGGTTGACGACTAGTGAGTTATGGGGCAAAACAGTCAGCCAACATTGGGTAGTGCGGTGGCATTTATTGTCACTGCACTCATTGCATCTATACTTCTGATCTCGGCATTTATCTTCTGGTTGGGTGAGGTTATTGGCTCTCACCTCTTGGCGATGGTTCTTGTCGGTGGGGTGTGTGCGGTTGTCTCGATATTAATATATAGGATCTCGTTGCGACCTATGATTCAGGAGATTAGCCACCAGATATCGACAATATATGAGGTTTCAGCCTCTGCCAAGCGACTTCTGGATTGGATTCTCAACTCCGCGATCTCGTGGATTGACAAGATTATAAGGTAACAAAAAAAGCCAACCGAAATTTTCGGTTGGCTTTTTTGCCTATCTCTAAACTTATTACTACTTGAAGTAGCGGTTGTAAAGACCTTGGAAACCAGCTCCGTGACGAGCCTCGTCCTTAGCCATCTCGTGTACTGTGTCGTGTACTGCATCGAGGTTCTGCTCCTTAGCCAAACGAGCCAAACGCATCTTATCCTCGCAAGCACCTGACTCAGCGTTCATGCGCTTGAACAAGTTAGTCTTAGTATCCCAAACAACCTCGCCCAAAAGCTCTGCGAACTTAGACGCGTGCTCAGCCTCCTCGATCGCGTAACGCTTGAAAGCCTCTGCGATCTCTGGGTAACCCTCGCGGTCTGCCTGACGGCTCATAGCCAAGTACTGACCAACCTCAGAACACTCACCCATGAAGTGGTTCTTCAAACCCTCCAAAAGAACTGCATCTGCTCCAACGCCATCACCTAGCTTGTGCTCAGTAACGAAAGTTAAACCTCCAGTCTGCTCCTCAACTGCTACGAATTTGTTTGCTGGTACTTTACAAAGTGGGCACTGTGCAGGTGCCTCTGCTCCCTCGTGGATGTGACCACATACGGTGCAACGCCATTTATTTGCCATAATATTAATTTTTATGTGTGTGTTTATTATTTGTGTATTGCAAAAGTAAGATATTTATTTTTCTTAACCTAATAAAAATGATAATGATTTTTTATGAGTCGATAAGATTCACCTATATGCGTTGATTATTAGCGAGATAAAGCTAGTTAAAAGTCGATAAATAGCGATTTGCACGGTAATTGCAAATATTAACTGAGTTAAACATTGAAAATTAATCATTATTCAGAATTATGGAGACAAAAAAGAGTTCTACAGGATTTAAGCTGAGTGTTATGACCTTGGCGATCATGAATGTCACGGCAGTGGTGAGTCTTAGGGGGTTGGCATCCGAGGCGGAGTATGGCATCTCATCGGCATTTTTTTACCTCTTCGCAGCGATAGTTTTTCTTGTTCCTACGGCACTTGTTGCGGCGGAGTTGGCAGCGATGTTTTCCGATAAGCAGGGCGGTGTCTTTCGTTGGGTTGGCGAGGCGTTCGGTTCGCGAGTGGGATTTCTCGCCATATGGATTCAGTGGATTCAGTCGACAATATGGTACCCTACTGTCTTGACTTTTGGCGCGGTGTCGCTCGCATTTATTGGTTTTAATCAGAGTGCGGATATGTCGCTCGCATCCAACAAAATCTTCACCTTGGGGGTGGTCTTGGCGATATATTGGCTCGCTACGTTCATCGCCCTCAGGGGGCTTGGATGGGTCGGCAAGATCAGTAAGTGGGGCGGTATGATCGGAACTATCATCCCTGCTGGATTGCTTATTGTCTTGGCTATATGTTACTTAGCGTCGGGAGGTGAGAATAATCTCAATATGACTCAGAGCTTCTTCCCCGACCTCACCAAGCTCAACAATATCGTCCTCGCAAGTAGTATCTTCCTATTCTACGCAGGTATGGAGATGATGGGCGTTCACGTCATGGAGGTTGAGAACCCTGCCAAAAACTACCCCAAGGCAATTATCATGGGCTCAATATTGACGGTCTTGATATTTATATTGGGAACATTCGCAATCGGTGTAATCATCCCCGTCAAGGATATCAATCTCACTCAGTCTCTGCTCATTACGTTTGACAAGTACCTCGCATATATGCACCTTTCGTGGGCATCGCCCATCATAGCAGTGGCGTTGGTATTTGGTGTCCTCGCAGGGGTGTTGACATGGGTCGCAGGACCCTCAAAGGGTATCTTCACCGTGGGTCGCGCAGGATATCTACCTCCGTTTTTTCAGAAGGCTAACAAGAATGGCGTGCAGAGCAATATCCTCCTTATTCAGGGTTGTATCGTCACACTCCTAAGTCTCCTTTTTGTCGTCATGCCATCCGTGCAGTCGTTCTACCAGATCCTCTCGCAACTTACCGTGCTCCTATACCTGATAATGTATATGCTGATGTTTACATCCGCTATTGTCCTTAGGTACAAACTCAAAGAGCTTAACCGACCATTTAGATTGGGTAGCGGTCGCGGAAACGGAATAATGTGGATACTTGGAGGCGTAGGATTCCTTGGCGCACTCCTCGCGTTTGTCCTCAGCTTTATACCTCCGTCGCAGATCGCAACAGGTAGCAATGACGTATGGTATGGCGTGCTCATAGTCGGATGTGTCGTGGTGGTCGCAGTGCCATTCATCATCTACGCCATGCGCCGCCCTGAGTGGAAAAACCCCAGTAGCGACGACTTCGCTCCGTTTCATTGGGAGACCAAGGACTGACCTAACGCCGGTCGGGCGGCGGGGTGCTCCCCGCGGAGCTATTCTCTAGCGGTCATGTGGAACGCAGTTTTCTAGGGAAAACTGCTAAGTTTAAAGAGATGAATCTTCGGATTTTGAAAGCCTCCTTAGGTCGGCTCTCAATCCGAAGATTCATCTCTTTAAACTTCACGCTACTAGCGTAGCGTGCCACATGCCGACGTTCCACCGCTCACAGTATTGTCACTTTGGTTAATTTTATCAGTCTTTCTCAGTTTTAATCAGACCTATCCCCTACCAACAAAAAAGGTTCGCCCCTCTTGGAGCGAACCTTCTCTGAATCTATGTAATCGTTTAGATTAAGCCTTGCCAGCTGAACCCAATACATTCTCACACTTGTGAGAGTACAACTTCTTCAACTCGTCACGAGCTGGGCCCAAGTACTTACGTGGGTCGAACTCTGCTGGGTTGCTGTTGAAGATACGACGTACTGCAGCAGTCATAGCCAAACGACCATCTGAATCGATGTTGATTTTACATACCGCGCTCTTAGCTGCCTCACGCAACTGCTCCTCTGGAATACCGATAGCATCCTTCAAAGCACCACCGTTAGCGTTGATCTCCTGAACGTACTCCTGTGGTACTGAAGATGCACCGTGAAGAACGATTGGGAATCCTGGGATGCGAACCTCGATCTCCTTCAAGATATCGAAACGCAATGCTGGTGGAACCAAGATACCGTCAGCGTTCAAAGTACACTGCTCTGGCTTGAACTTGTTAGCACCGTGTGAAGTACCGATTGAGATAGCAAGTGAATCAACACCTGTCTTCTTTACGAAATCCTCAACCTGATCTGGCTCAGTGTATGTGTGGTGGTCTGAAGATACCTCATCCTCAACACCTGCCAATACTCCTAGCTCACCCTCAACTGTTACGTCGTGTGCGTGTGCATAGTCTACAACCTTCTTTGTAAGTGCTACGTTCTCCTCGTATGGAAGGTGTGAACCGTCGATCATAACTGAAGAGAATCCCATGTCGATACAGCTCTTACACAACTCGAATGAGCTACCGTGGTCAAGGTGCAAACAGATTGGAATATTCTTACCCAACTCCTTAGCGAACTCTACAGCACCCTGTGCCATGTAGCGAAGAAGTGTCTGGTTAGCGTAGTTACGTGCACCAGAAGAGACCTGCAAGATTACTGGAGATGAACTCTCAACACAACCCTGAATAATAGCCTGCATCTGCTCCATGTTGTTGAAGTTGAATGCTGGGATAGCGTAACCACCCTCGAAAGCCTTTGCGAACATCTCGCGTGTGTTCACAAGACCTAGATCTTTGTAAGATACCATAATTTTGTAATGTTTATTATATGTGATTGAATTTTTAATCCTTCGTCTCTTCTATCAGCCACTGGTGACCTCCTGAACTCAACAGCGCAAAGTTAGTAAAATTTCTTATCAACCGCTATTTTTTTGTGGAAAAGTTAACACTTCGTGTGATAAATATGCAAAAAAAAGTGCTCAGCATAGCCGAGCACCTTTCTAAAAATATTCTTAAGTATTCCTTTTGGGGATTACTTCTCGTTCTTCTCCATTGCAGCCTTTAGCTCAGCCAAACCTGCGATATCACCCAATGTAGCCTTCTCCATTGAAGCGTTAAGCTTCTTTACAGTTGACTTTGTTGCGTCAGCCTGAGCGCGCTTCTCAGCCTTCTCAGCCTGCTCAACACCACGCTTAGCGTCATCTGCGATGCGTGAGTGTGACAATGTGATACGCTTTGTAGCCTTAGAGAACTCGATCACCTTGAACTGCAACTTCTCGCCTACAGCTACTGATGTTCCATCCACCTTAGCAAGCTGGCGTGTTGGTGCAAATCCCTCAACATCTCCGCCAAGAGCAACTACTGCGCCCTTCTCGTTGATCTCTGTGATTGTACCCTCAACGATTGTGTTCATTGAGAAACGTCCCTCGTACTCGTTCCATGGATTCTCCTCCAACTGCTTGTGACCTAGGCTCAAACGACGGTTCTCCTTGTCGATCTCAAGAACTACAACGTCAATCGCTGCACCTACAGATGTGAACTCTCCTGGGTGCTTAACCTTCTTAGTCCAGCTCAAGTCAGAGATGTGGATAAGACCATCGATACCCTCCTCGATCTCAACGAATACTCCGAAGTTAGTGAAGTTGCGAACCTTAGATGCACACTTTGTACCTACTGGGTACTTAACCTCAATACCATCCCATGGGTCTGGAGTAAGTTGCTTGATACCAAGTGACATCTTGCGCTCCTCGCGATCCAAAGTAAGGATAACTGCGTCAACCTCGTCACCGACCTTCATGAAGTCCTGTGCTGAACGAAGGTGCTGGCTCCAAGACATCTCAGATACGTGGATAAGACCCTCAACACCTGTTGAGATCTCTACGAACGCACCATAGTCAGCCATAACAACTACGCGACCCTTAACGATGTCTCCAACCTTAAGCTCTGTGTTAAGAGCCTCCCATGGATGTGGAGTAAGCTGCTTAAGACCTAGAGCGATACGCTTCTTAGCGTCGTCGAAGTCAAGGATAACAACCTGAATCTTCTCATCAAGAGTAACAACCTCCTCTGGGTGGCTTACGCGACCCCAAGACAAGTCTGTGATGTGGATAAGACCATCTACGCCACCCAAGTCGATGAAGACTCCGTATGAAGTGATGTTCTTAACTGTACCCTCAAGGATCTGACCCTTCTCAAGCTTAGACATGATGATCTGCTTTTGAGCCTCCAACTCAGCCTCGATAAGAGCCTTGTGTGAGACAACAACGTTGCGGAACTCCTGGTTGATCTTAACAACCTTGAACTCCATAGTCTTATCAACATAGATATCGTAGTCGCGGATTGGCTTCACGTCGATCTGTGATCCTGGCAAGAATGCCTCGATTCCAAATACGTCAACGATCATACCACCCTTAGTGCGGCACTTGATGTAACCCTTAATGATCTCGTCATTCTCCAAAGCCTCGTTAACACGATCCCAAGATTTAAGCTGACGAGCCTTCTTGTGTGAGAGAGCCAACTGTCCGTTCTTGTCCTCTGCAGACTCAACGTAAACCTCTACTGTATCGCCTACTGCGATCTCTGGGTTGTAGCGAAACTCTGAGATAGAGATGATACCCTCACTCTTGTAGCCGATGTTGATAACAACCTCGCGCTTTGTAACACTGATAACAGCTCCGTCTACAACCTCGCCAACTGCGATGTTAGACAATGTGTCATCATAAGCCTTTGAGATCTCCTCCTTTGGTTGGTCATAGACACCCAAATCATTCTCAAATGAATTCCAGTCGAACTCCTCGTTTACGACAAAATTTTTTGTTCCTTCCATTGTGGAAATAAATGTGCGATGCAATCGCTCGTTAAAATTAAAATAAATGTGTCCGCTTTAGAGCCAAAAAAGATCCAAAGCGGACACAAAAGTACTGATAATAATTGGAATAACCAAACTTTATCTTGAATATTTTGCATTAATGGGGGGCGTTGATAGGTGGATGAAATTTGGACAAAAAGAACTGAGGTGATAAGGGAGCGTACTAGAGTACGTGACCGAAATCACCACAGTTCTTTTTGTTCAAATTTTGCCGCCTTGCAACGACCGCTTAGATCATCACTTTTACGATAGCCTTCTTAACCTTGCCCTCACCAATCATCGGTGCGTGACCATCCTCAGGCATCAAGATTGTGAACTGTCCAGGTTTCAAGGTGTAGATTGTCTGGTACTCGTCCGCGAAGAACTGAACATCCTTAGCTGTGTCGAAATCGCCCGCAGCCTCTTTGAGATCCTTGCGCTCGATCCATCCGAAACCCTCCTTCTCGCCAACAAGCAAGATCTGGATATCTGCATATTTGTTATGCACCTCCACCTTAGCCTCGCCAACCTTCTTAAGCTCGCGCTCCATGATGTTGACGAAGATCTCCTCGCCATCCAAAATATGCTTACCCTCGGGCAAACTTGCAAGGTCTAATTTTGATACTAGCTCAAAGGCGCGTGCCATGCGTGGGCAAACTGAGCTATAAAGTGCTGAGTTTTGTAGTGAATCTAAAATCATAGTTGTTATTTTTTGAGTTTAATAGTTGATATTATCGGTATATGATCCGAATAGGTTATGTCGCTGTCGACACGATAGTTCAGAAACTCGAACTCCTCGCTGGCCAAGATATAATCTATGCGAAGCAGGTTTAGAAATCCGCGATAGGTGTATGGATAGCCAAAGCCACTCTCTCTGAAGCTATCTTTCAGCCCACTCGACATGCGCTGGAAGGCGTAGGACATCGGTGTGTCGTTGAAATCTCCGCAGACAATTACTGGATGGGAGATGCTTCGTATCTCGCGACTCAGCGAGTCAACCTGATCCCCTCTGAATGCTGAGCTTTTTGTGAAGCGTTCGAATATATTTTTAACCTTGTTCTCGGCTAGCGAGTCCCCGACGAAAGCCCTCGACGTGAGATATTTATCATCCTTGGAGCTGATCTGAGTTGTGTAGAGGTGGTTGTTGTATACCCTAACAGTATCCTTGCCAATGAGTAGATCGACCCAATGTGAGCGCACCTCGTCAGCATGAGCCCCCTCTTTTCTCACCTCCGAGCTACGCTTTACTATCTTGTAGCGGCTATATATGCTCAGCTGTTTGTAGTGGTCGCTATAGTATTTTTGTAACTTAGGGCTTAGCTCCAGCTCCATCTTCTTGGGCTGTGACTCCTGAAGTGTAATGATGTCGGGCGACAGTGAGTCTATATACCTTGCAATGTCGCTCTTCGACCACTCGCCATCGTCATTGAATAGGTGTCTAACATTGTAGTTCAACACCTTTATCGAGCCTCTGAGTCGCTGTTCCGCGTAGTGGTTCTTGCTGTCCATCCTCGCGAAGTAGGGGATTTTGAACGCCCCGACAACTAGAACTGCAACCATTCCCAGCGCAAGCCACAGCTTCCAACGTATGATCCAAAGCAGTGCAAGTGCTATATTACATAGGTATATAACGGGTGCTAACAGACCAAGTATAGGGAATAACCAACTCGATGAGGGCTTGATATATGGCGCGAGGAGGGTGAAAATCAGCGCGACTGATGCTACGATTGAGACCACAATCAACAACGCTCTGAAGATAATCTTCAGAAACGATGGGCGTTTCTGTTTCGAGCCGTATTGGTTATGGTAGTAGTTCTCAGCCATCTTTGTGCGTTGTTGTTTAGTATCTTATCTCCCCTTTGTACTTCCAGTATGTGAGCAACAGAAATCCCCAGATCATACCTCCGAGGTGTGCGAAGTGCGCAACATTATCCATCGCTCCGCCTCTCACGCCCAAGAATAGTTCCAAGAGTCCGTAGAGTATCACGAACCACTTTGCCTTCATCGGGATGGGTGGGATAAGCAACATAATTCTAGCGTTGGGGTGCATAAGTCCAAACGCTAAGAGTATTCCAAATACTGCGCCCGAAGCTCCCACGGTGATTGAAAATGGTGAGAGGAATCCAACTGCGAGTTGAATCAATCCAGCACCCACGCCACACGCCATGTAGTAGGTCAAGAAGCGTTTCGAGCCTAATTCATACTCCAAGTTGCGTCCAAACATCCAGAGTGCGAACATATTAAAAAATAGGTGCGACAGATCTCCGTGCAAGAACATATACGTAACCACCTGATAGAGTTTAAAGGCGGGTGAGGTGACATCAAAGAGTGCGAGGTAGTGGTAGATGATGGGGAATATTGTTGTCGCCATCAACGCCAAGCAGTTGATAATTATGAGGTTGAGCACCACTGGGGGTGACATCTGGTTTAGCTTGTTAATCATTCTTGTGAATCGTTATTATTGCAACTACGCAAAGGTATAAAATTATCTTAGTTTAGACTCCTATTATTTGAGTTTTGTTCGTATCTCCTCGGTCGAGACTCTACAAAGTATCGCGTGACCTGAGGGTGTGTGCGAGATGTCGTGACACAGCGCAAGTTGATTTAGTAGCTCCGTTGCCTGCTCCGTGGTGAGGTGTCTTGACACTGCTCTAGCTCCGCTTTGAGCCATCGTTGTGGCTATGCGTTCGCGGCGTCTATTCTCGACACTCTCGGGCGAGGCAAGGAGTTGGAGCAGTTCGTATATCACCCTGTCCACCTGCTCCGACGAGGTGTCGGCAGGTATCCCCTTGACATCTATTGCTCCGTCGCCTAGGTAGTCGATGTCGAACCCTAGCAGCGCGAAGTCTGTCGCACACTCCTCCAAGAGTTCATACTCCTGAGTCGAGAGCATAAGCCTCTCGGCAAAGAGTAGCTGTTGGCTCACGGCAGAACCGTTGTTGAGCTGTCGGAAGTAGTGGTCAAAGAGCACTCGCTCCTTGGCGCGTTTGGCATCCACGATGACCAGCTCACGATCCAAAATTGTCGATATATATCCGCCTTGTATGGGGGTTGCTCCGATAAAGTGAATCTCCACGCTTGCGATACTCTCGTAGTCGTTGGAGAACTCGATCTCGGGTTGTTGATCCTCCGACTCGATCATCTCGAAGCTACTCTCCGTGAATGAGCTATCTCTGAACTCTGCGTTTATCACCGCCTCGCTCTCGATGGTCTCGTAATCATCGTCATCGTTAGATGTCTCAGTTGTCTTGAATGTCTCAAACGAAGATGGAAAATCTGAAAATCCTGCACTCTCGAAACTCTCCGCCTCGAACGCTTCAATGGTCTCATATCCGCTATCCATCAGCCCTTTGCCTCGCTGTGGCTTGGGTGAAGATTTCGGCTTTGTAGCCGTTGGTTTCGATATAAACTCGCTTACAGGGACATCAAAACCTGTGAAGTCAACATCGGGGTTTGATGCCGAGGTGTCGATATATCCAGTGTCAAAGGGGTTGTAGTCCGCCCCCGAGCTCGACTTGGGGACTGCATAGCTAACACCTTGGGTCGCAACGGGAATATCAATCTCCGACGAGGCGTCAAACTCCATCATCGGAACGACGCCCGACTTGGCGAGAGTCTCCCTCACAGCGGCGTTGATAATCTGCCATATAGCGTCATCATCCGCAAATTTAACCTCTGTCTTTTGTGGATGAATGTTGACATCCACGCGCTGTGGATCTACCTCCAGAAAGAGGAAAAACGAGGGGTTTTGACCCTCAGCGATCAACTTGTCATAGCCTCTCAGTATCGCCTTGGCAAAGGCTGGCGACTTGAAAAATCGACCATTCACAAAGAGATATTGATCCGCATTATTCTTCTTCGCAGAGGATGGCTTGCCGATAAACCCCTTGATCTTGACAATCGAGGTGTCGGCATTGACCTCCGAGAGGTTCTGCTTGATTGACTTGCCCACGATGTCGACAATACGCCCTGCGAGTGTCGCTGGAGCTAGATTATATATAGGTGCATCGTTGCCGTATAGCTCGAAACGGATGTGAGGGTAGCACAATGCCACCCTGCGAAACTCCGCCTTAATCTGATTTACCGTTGTCGACTCCTTATCGGTGAATCGTCGGCGCACAGGGATGTTGTAGAATAGGTCTCGAACAAAAAACTGTGACCCCTTCTCGCAGATGCAGGGCTTTTGACCCTCAAAGACCCCTCCATTAATTACTGTCGAGGTGCCGATGTTGTCCCCCTCTTGGCGAGTCTTGAGCTCCACCCTCGCGATAGCTGAGATGGATGCCAACGCCTCGCCTCTAAATCCAAATGATTTGAGTGCATATATATCATCCGCCTTGGCGATCTTGCTTGTGGCGTGTCTCTCGAACGCCATGCGTGCATCGTTGGGCGACATTCCGCAACCATTGTCGACAATCTGCATAAGCTCATACCCTCCCTTGCGGAAGTTGACGATCACCTCGTCTGCTCCTGCATCTATCGTGTTCTCCATCATCTCCTTGATGACCGATGATGGGCGAACCACAACCTCTCCAGCGGCAATCTGGTTAGAGACCTTTTCGGGTAGTAGCTTAATCCTGTCTGACATCTTTGCGCGATATCTGTTTTACTCCGATTTCTTGGCTGGCGTCACCTCCTCACCCTCCACATAGTCGTTCGGAACTACCGTGATGGGGGTGTAGGGGTTGAACTCTTCGTACTCCTCTACGCGCTCAGTGGCGTGACCCTGCGCCTCGTCAAGCCCAAAGGCTCTCAACAAGACAGGGTAGAGCATTGAACCCAGTAGAAAGAGCATAGCGATGATGGCTAGTGACATCCATACCTTTCTGCGTCCCGACTTATTCGCATCCTTGCGTCTCGATGCGCGAGCCGACCTCTGGTTACGAATATACTGCCCTGGGCGGTAACCCTCCTCTGTGGGCATGTCGGTGCGTGTGCCGCGAAGTTCTGCGCGTCGCTGCTCCATCGCCTCCTTGTTAGGATCGTAGAATCGCGGAGTGTACTTAAACTCATTAGCGCGACGCTTAAAGGGTGAAAATCCAGCCATGATCTTAGTGTGTGTTAAAATTATAAGTAACGTTTAACCAGCCTCGTCATTGCGGGCTTGACCCGCAATCTCTAAGAGATAAACAAACTTGCTGAGAGATTGCGGATCAAGTCCGCAATGACACGCGTAGCAAGAGTCTCTTATAGGAGATAGTTAATTACTTAGTTTCAAATTTTAATTATACTCTTTATTATGTTGCGAACAAAGTTAGCGAAAAAAGTTCTTCATTCGCTCAAAAATGTTCTGATTTTTTACGCTCTCCGCCTTTTCGAATGATGGCATCTTGGCGAGTTTCTCAACCGCGCGCCTCTCCTCAGAGTTGATAGAGTCGGGGATGGTGATATCCACAACAACCAAGATGTCACCCTTGCCGTAGCCGTTGACATCGGGGAATCCCTTGCCTCCCAACTTCAACACCTTACCTGCGTGAGTTCCAGCAGGGATCTTGATCTTGGCGCGACCGTCAATAGTTGGGATCTCGACACTACCTCCCAAGATAGCCGTAGGGACGGTGATGTTGAGGTTGTGGATCAAGTCGTTACCATCGCGAATAAGCTCTGGGTTGTACTCCTCTTCAATCACAACTTGTAGATCTCCGTTGATACCTCCGTGAGCTGGTGCGTTACCCTTGCCCGAGACGTTGAGAACCATCCCCTCAGCAACTCCTGCTGGGATTGAGAACTCTACAACCTCCTCGCCACGGATCACTCCGTTGCCTGAACATTTGTCGCACTTCACAGTGATGACCTTACCCGTTCCGCCACATGTGGGGCAGACTCCTTGGGTCTGAATACGTCCGAAGAATGAGTTCTCGATGCGCGAAACATACCCCGAACCGTTACATGTGTGGCACGTTGCGTATGAGTTTGAATCCTTAGCTCCTGTTCCTCCACACTTGTCGCACGCGATCTGCTTTGGGATCTTAAGTTTCTTGGTTACACCCTCCGCGATCTCCTTCTGCGTGAGTTTAACCTTGACGCGAATATCTGTTCCGCGGTTGACTCTCTGTCCTCCGCGCGAACCTCCGCCACCAAAGCCTCCGTTGAAGTGACCACCAAAGACATCGCCAAATTGTGAGAAGATATCGTCCATCGAGAATCCTCCTCCACCGAAGCCTCCATAGCCACCGCCACCGCCTGCAGCTCCCGACATTCCTGCATGTCCGAACTGGTCGTAGCGAGCGCGTTTCTGATCGTTCGAGAGGACATCATACGCCTCAGCAGCCTCCTTGAACTTATCCTCAGCCTCCTTATCCCCAGGGTTTTTGTCGGGGTGGAACTTGATTGCCGCCTTACGGTAGGCCTTCTTTATCTCGTCGGCATTGGCACTCTTAGCGACGCCCAACACCTCATAAAAATCTCTCTTTTCTGCCATCTTCTTACTCTCCTACAACAACTTTAGCGAAACGTAAAACCTTCTCCCCGAGCATGTAACCCTGCTGAACAACGTCGATGATCTTACCTTTCTTATCTTCGCCTGCCGCGAAACGCGCCACAGCCTCATGTAGATCTACATCCAACTCGCAACCGATAGCCTCGATTGGTGTTACGCCGCGTTGCTTAAGAATCTCCATGAACTTATTTGCGATCAAATCAACACCTCCGCGAATTGCCTCGATATCCTCGCTCTTAGCCATTGCGGTCTGTGCGCGCTGCATATCATCCACCACTGGAAGTACCGCCTTCAAGACATCCGAACCTCCGCTTTGAACTAGATCCATCTTCTCTTTGAGTGTGCGTTTGCGGTAGTTGTCAAACTCCGCCTGCAAGCGAAGATATTTATCTTTCCAGTCCGTGTTCTCCTCCGTAGGTTGTGCCGCAGCCTCAGTAGCCTCCTCTGCCAAAGTGTCAGCCTCAGCGTCGCACTGTCCCTCAGTGTCTGACATATTGTCCGATTGAGTAGCGTCGTTTGACTGTGTGTTTGTCTCTTGTGTAGTCTCCTCCTCGGGGTTAAAACCCTGAGTATTTGTCTCTTGTGTGTTCATATATATAATTTATTTATCTTCTTTAGATATGGTAGTGCAAATTGCAGACCATTTTTTTTACCTCGTTACCCGATAATAAAAATCGTCGGGCGTTTGTTCATCTCGGGCTTCGAGAGTGATCTCCACTCCTTGACGGTGTGGGTCTGGATAAACTCCTCGGGCGAGGTGATATCTATCGCCAAGGTGAGCGGTGTGTTGGGGGCTAGGGTGGTCAAAAATTGATCGAAGAGCTTCACATTTCTGTATGGTGCCTCGATAAATAGTTGCGACTGTCCCTCTTGCTGTGCTCTACGCTCGAAGTTGCGGATGGCACGCGAACGCTCAGGCTCCTTGATGGGTAGGTAGCCGTTGAACGCAAAGGATTGACCGTTGAGTCCCGATGCCATCACCGCCATGATGATTGACGAGGGTCCCACCAACGGAACAACTTTGATACCCTTGCGGTGGCACGCTGCGACAACCAACGCTCCAGGGTCGGCAACCGCTGGAACTCCTGCCTCGGAGATCACTCCTGCTGAGCGACCCTGCTCAATGAGCTTTACCATCTTCTCAACCTCCTGAGCCTCAGTAGTATGTTCGTTTAGCTCGACAAACTCTAGCGAGTCGATGGTGCGCGCGATCTTCGCCTTGGAGAGAAAGCGGCGTGCCGAACGTGTGTTCTCGACAATGAAGTAGTCCAACGAGTCGATTATCGTCTTGTTGGCTGCTGGCGTGACATCCCAAACCTCCGTGAGGTCGCTGATGGGGCAGGGTATTAAGTATAGTGTTCCTTTCATTCTCTTACTCTTTGAGGTAAATTCGTTTGACGCGCGAAGATACCGAGGTTAAAATTTCGTAGGGGATAGTCTGGAGGATGTGCGCCATATCCTCAGCGGTGTTGCCTCTCTGTGACGAAAAGATCACAACCTCGTCACCCTCCATGACACCCCCAATGTCGGTGATGTCGACCATGCAACTATCCATACATATGCGTCCAACGATGGGGGCAGCTTTGTTGCCGATGAGCATGCTCCACGCTCCACAACCTAGGTGTCTGTCGAGTCCATCGGCATAGCCAATAGGTATGGTGGCGACCATAGAATCTCGTCCTAGAACACCAGCCTCCGCATAGCCTATAGTTGACCCTTTGGGGTGCTCTTTGATCTGAACAATTTTGCTCTTGAGGGTCGAGATAGGTATAAGATTTTCACCCTCGCCAAAGCCGTATAATCCAATGCCTAGGCGACACATATCTGCTTGAGCCTCAGAGAAACGCGCAATGGCTGCTGAGTTGGCAATGTGGCATATGATAGGGTAGTTGAGCGACTCTTTTATCTTGTCGTTCATATTGCTGAAAAGCTCCAACTGCCTATGTGTTGTCTCGTCTCTGTCGTGCATGTCCGAGGTGCAGAGGTGCGAGAATATTGAGGCGACACGCACCTCTCCGCTGAGCGATTTTAGCTCATCGAGTAATCCGTCTACTTCGTGCTCCATAAAGCCTAGGCGGTGCATTCCCGTGTCGAGTTTCAGGTGGATGGGGTACTCTCGCTCACCATGCTTCGTGACTGCGGAGGTGAATGATCTGAGCGATTTGAGTGAGTAGATCTCAGGCTCTAGGCGCGAGTCGATCATCTGCGAAAAACTTCCATCATCGGCATTGAGGACGATGATAGGCATGGTGATTCCGCGATCTCTCAGAGTCGTCCCCTCGTCGGCAAAGGCGACAGCGAGGTAGTCGACACCTTGGTATTGTAGTTGTTGCGCAATCTCGTAGTCTCCTGCTCCGTAACTCGATGCCTTGACCATGGCGGTGAGTTTGGTTGTTGGTGCGAGTTGCGAACGGAAGTAGTTGAGGTTGTGGATCATAGCATCCAAGTCAACCTCCAATGTCGTTGTATGGCTCTTGCGTGACAGGGCGTTGCCGATCCTCTCGAAACGACTCTCGCGGTTGCCTTTTAAGAGTAGTGAGCGACCTGCGAAATCTTCGCGATTGATTGAGTTTAAAAGCTCCTCAGTTGTTGCGAAAAACTCTCTGTCGCAGTTAAATATATCTCGTGATGCTGAGATCTCGCCACCCACGCCAATAAGTTTGTCGATCTTCGCGGAGTCGATGATCTCTGCAACTCTGCCGTAAAGCTCCTCGCGTGGTAGCGAACTTTGGAGTATGTCGGAGAGTATCAGCGTCTTGGCGCGTCCCGACGCCACCGCGCAAAGGTGGTCAACAGCGATTGTGAGCGAGTTGAGATCCGAATTATATGAGTCGTTGATGATGATCGAGTCGTTGATTCCCTCGCGAAGCTCCAGACGCATAGCGAGCGATGGGGTAGTTGTGAGGGTCGGTTTCGTGTAGCCCAGTGTCTCAAATAGAGCCTCCACAATTTGGCTATTTCGAAGTGTCGCCAAGTCGCGAGATTCAGTTATACCCTCAAATTTTGCGGCATCCACAACCTCTCCACCCAAAGACTTTGTAGCCTCAGCAAGCTGTGGATAACCGCTGTGATATATCATCTTCTGTGCACCTTTGGCAAGGATAAACTTCTCCGCAATCTTCTGCTCCAATGAGTCGAAACCCTCTTGGTGCGCATCGCCTATGGAGCTGATTATCACCACCTCGGGGGCTATCATACGTGCGAGACGCTCCATCTCATTGGGCTGTGATATTCCAGCCTCAATGATCGCCAAATCTTCATCTCCCGAGATCATCAAGAGCGACAACGCCACGCCTAGTTGCGAATTGTAGCTCCTAGGTGATCTGAATACTTTGAGGTGAGTGGGCATAAGTTGTGCAACCCACTCCTTGATTGTGGTCTTTCCGTTTGATCCCGTGATGGCTATAACCCTGCCACTGAACCCTTTGCGATGGTGTGTAGCAAGTGATTGGAGAGCCTTGATGCTACTCTCAACAACGACAAATGCCCCCTTTGAGATATCGACAAATGTGTCATCCTCGACCAAAAAACTCTCGATACCACGCCCCGACATCTCATTAATAAATAGGTGTGAGTCGTGATTTGCCCCCCTCATAGCGGCAAAAAGTCCACCCTGCGCACCTCTAAAGCTACGCGAGTCGGTCACAATGTTCTCGACAATGTGATCTTTTCCCAAGAGCCTGCCACCGCAGATCTTAGCTATTTCGGAGAGTTTGTAATTCATAGTCTTGTCTGTTATTGGTTAAACTCA
This sequence comes from Rikenellaceae bacterium, assembly GCA_047173185.1. Classification (GTDB taxonomy): domain Bacteria; phylum Bacteroidota; class Bacteroidia; order Bacteroidales; family Rikenellaceae; genus Alistipes. The sequence goes on along the minus strand of JBCQVH010000002.1, from coordinate 36,017 downwards.
ACAACGGTGATTCCCGAACCGCCTCTATCAGCGTGGGCATCCACAGCTCGCGCCACATCGGGAAGTATTCGGAGATATTTTCTGATCTCATCTTTTAGTGCGCCCGTTCCCTTGCCGTGGAGTATCGCAACGGAGCTGACGCCAACCATAAGTGCGTCATCCACAAAGTTTTGAACCGCCTCCAAAGCATCCGCAGCGCGCTGACCCCTCACGTCAATATTATCCTTAAAGTTGAGCCTGCGTGATGAGATATCCACCGAAATCTTACCCCTTGGAGCGGTGAGTTTCGTTGCGCGCTTGAACTCCGACTTCGAGATGACAATCAGCGAGTCGATATTTGCAGTGGTCAAGATATGCCCAAAGGCAACCTGCACCCTCTTGCCCTTGATCGACTGCACCTCGCCCACGGTATCCTGCCCCTCGATGCGAACCTTCGCACCCACGGTGACCTCCAACTTAGGTGGCGCAACCTCCTCAATAACCTCCTCGGGAGCTTCGTTGCGTTGACGTTTGCGCTCCTCGCGACGTTGTTGTCGGCGTGCTAGCCTCTCCATCTCGCGCGCAACATCTTCTGAGTGATCCTTGATCTCGTCCGCGCTCTCCACCTTGCTCCTGAAGTCGTTGAACTCCGTGCGCGCCATGCGTGTTAGCTCCTTCTCAGCCTGTGCCTCGCGGATGGTCTTGATGGTGCTCTCTATCTGCTTGTTAGCCTCCGCGATAAGATCCTTAGCCTCAGCCTTGGCTTTGCGGATTATCTCTTGCCTCTCAGCGCGGATCTTCGAGAGTTGTTCCGTATATTGTTGCTCCAGATCCTCCACCTTGCGGTCGGTCTGGCGTATGCGGTCGCGCTTCTGCTCCCAATATCTTTTGTCGCGTGCAATCTCGCGCAACTGTTTCTCAATGTTTATATGGTCGCCACCAACTTTGTCGCTTGCCGCCTTGATGATATCCTCGGGAAGTCCAATCTTTCGCGCAATCTCAATGGCGAAAGAGCTACCAGGTTTTCCCATCTCCAACTTAAAGAGTGGTCGGATGTTCTGAACATCAAAGGTCATAGCTCCGTTGGCGATACCCTCCGTCGAAGAGGCGTAATATTTGATGTTGGAGTAGTGGGTGGTGATGACTCCATAGCTACCCTTGCTGAGCAGTCTATCCAAGATCGCCTCCGCGATAGCACCTCCAATCACAGGCTCAGTTCCCGAACCGAACTCATCAATGAGAACCAACGACCTGCTCGATGCCCCTGCGACCATGTGGCGCATGTTGAGCAGATGTGACGAGTAGGTCGACAAATCGTTGTCGATGGATTGCTCATCACCTATATCTATGTAGAGCGACTCGAAGATCGGCAACTCCGAATTTTCGGATGTCGGCACCAAGAATCCGCACTGAAACATATACTGCACAATACCCGTGGTTTTGAGGCAGACCGATTTTCCTCCAGCGTTGGGTCCCGAGATCACCAAGATATGTTTGGTTCTGTCGAGTTGCATATCCAGCGGAACAATGGGCTTGCCCTGTGCGCGAAGTGATTGCGCCAAAATTGGGTGTCGAGCACTTGTAAGAACAAGTCTGTCATCAATCGACATAATAGGCTTAATGCACTCATTCTCAATAGCCCATGAGGCTTTTGCGCGGTGCATATCTATGTCACTGAGGTAGTCGCTAGCCCCTGCAAGGCTATCCTTTTCAGGGCGTATATTTTCGGTGAAGGTGGTGAGTATTCGCACAATCTCTCTGCGCTCAGCATACTCCAACTCTTTGAGTTCATTGTTGATCTGAACAACCTCCACAGGCTCAATGTATACCGTCTTTCCCGTTGCCGACTCATCGTGGATGAATCCCTGCAACTTGCGTTTGTTTCCAGCCACAACGGGGATCACCGCGCGACCATCACGTATGGAGATTTGGGCATCAGTGTCGACATATCCAGCCCCCTTGGCGGCATTCAACACCTGCTGAAGTCGCTTTGAAAGCTGAGATTCTTGCTCTCTGATCTGTCGGCGAATGGCGAACAACTCAGGTGAGGCGTTATCTTTGATGTTGTTGAATCGGTCGACAATGTTGTCAATCTGCGCAACGATATCTGGAAAGGAGTTGACCCCCTCGCCACGTCTTTTCAAGCTCTCATACTCTCCGTTTTGAGCCTTGGCATTTATGAAGTTTATGATCGCGCCAACAGCGGACAGACCTCTGCGCAACAACACAATCTCCTCGACATCGAGAAAGCTACCCTCAATGCCTATTTTACTTATAACTCCGTCAATATCAGCGTAGTCGCCACTTGGAAAGCCCTGCTCCATCATGAGCAGCGCACGCATCTCGTCACACAATGTGAGCCTCCTCTCGATCTCCTTTGCTGATGTCGAAAAGAGTTGTGCCTCCACCTTTGCAGCTCCGCTCGCTGTGGTGCACTTTGCAATGACCTGCTCGCGAAGTCGGTCGAAACCTATCTTTTGTTCAAAATTTTTGGGGTATATCATCCCTCTTCTATCCCTTCCGTTACTTACTTTGTTTTTGAGCCTCTCGCTCAGCCCTCTTCTGCTCCTTAGCCTTTTGCTTCTCCTCGTTGCGTCCAAATAGCGAGAAGTGAACATAACGGTGTGGGTTATCTTGGAAGTCGCCAAGTAACGTGCTGAGGTTGAGCGATGCAGATGATAAATTGTTGTAAAGAGCCTCGTCATTGAGGAGCTTACCTGCGCTACCCTCCGCCTCGTTGAGTGTCGCGAGAAGTGAGTTGACACCCTCTAGGCTCTTGCCCAACGACTCGCCAATATTGGCATCTTTGAGCTGAGTCGACACAGCTGTCATGTTGAGTAGAATGCTATCCATGCGCTCTGAATTTGCCCCAAGAGTCTCCGAGAACTCCGCAAAGCCACTGAGCGTACGTTGTAGATTTTTCTGCTCCGCTTTGAGCAGTTTGTCGAGACTTCCCGAGATGCCGTTGAGGTTGGTGAGTAGACCGTTGAGATTCTCGTTGTTGGCATCCAAAAGCGTGTTGACACTCTTAAGCGTGTGGTTAAGCTCAGTTGAGAGAGCCTCCAACTGAGAGGTGATCTTGTTAACCTCTGTCCCTGCCGTTGCAAAAAGATCAGGCTCACTAACTGTTGTGATTGATGATCCATTGGCTAGGTACTGAGTGCTCTCGCCTAGCGCGATGTCGATCACCTTACCACCCATGATGCCGTTGTTGATGATCTTGGCGCGTGAATCCGCTGGGATCTGATATTTGCGCTTCACCGTTAGTGTGATCTCCACCTCCTCGCTATTGTCGGGATCTAGTGCGATTTCGGTCACCGTTCCCACCTTGACACCGCGTATCATCACCGCCGATGCCGATTGAATACCTAGGATGTTTTCGTAAGTCGCCGTGTAGTTGACGTTGCGACTAAAGATGTCTACGCCGCTGAGAAACTTGCTACCAGCCCAAGCGCAACCAATCATAATGATGGCAAATATTCCAATTTTTACCTCTCTTTTCATGTTCTATTTTTACAGTCGTATTGTTTTAGTACTCAATGATAAAGGCATCTTTGAAACTCCTCTTTACCTCTGCGAGCTCTTTCTGTGCTGCGCTCTGCGTGGAGAATCGACCGATGCAATATTTATATTTGTATTTTCCTGTCCCTGTGAGCATCCATGTTCGTGAGCGATATGTTTTAAACTCCGAACTGCCGCTCTTTAGTATCTTGGCAGAAGACAAAATCTGAATTGTGTAACCACTCTTGAGATTTGCGCTCTCGTTGCTCTTGGCTATTGGTTTAGCCTCGGGCTTGAGGGCTGGTGTCGCCTCGTGGGCTACGCTACCCGACTTAGTCTTGGCAACCATTGTGTTGTAGTCGCGAATGCCTCCGAAGATTGCTCTTGCGATCTCCTCCTGACCCTTTGCGGAGGTTATATACGCAAACTCCTGAGGGTTGGTCATAAAGCCAATCTCGGTGAGTGCGCATGGCATATCCGAGCCGTAGAGAACCATGATGGGTTGGCGACGTAGTGCTCTTACCTTTCGGTTTTGTGATGCGTAGTTCTTCTGAATCAGGCGAGCAAAAGCCTCGCTATATTGACCATATGTGAACTGCAAATTTTGAATGTATGCCCTCACGATTGCCGCTGTCTTTTCGTTCGACATATCGAGTAGCTCTTCACGGTTCGCTGCATATATTGCCGCCTCGTTGCGCTGTTGTTCAAGTGATGACTCTCCCATTATGAGGGTCTCCGCACCCGCTGCCGATGAGTTTTGTGCCGCGTTGGCATGTATCGAGATGAAGAGATCGGCTTGTGCCTCGTTGGCTATGCGTGTTCGTGCTCCGAGATCCTTGGAGAGGGTTGGTGCGAGGTGAATATCCTTGGTTCGCGTGTAAACAACCTTGACATGAGGCAGTTCGCGTTCAATTATGGCACCTAGTTTGAGAGCGATCTTAAGTGTTAGATCCTTCTCCTTGACACCATGGTATGTCGCGCCAGGGAACATGCCGCCATGCCCAGGGTCGATGACAACCACCTTGATTCCTTGTGTGGAGGCATGTGCGACCTGCGAGGTGGCGTATATCACAACAAGGAAAAGCAGCAGTGTGGTGAAAAAAAGTTTGGTTTTCATATAATTGAAATCGCTCTGTATACGTTTTTTTATTATCTTTGTCGGGTGTAATTTTTGCTCTAGGGGTGATTCTAGTGGCGGATGCACCACATTTTAATCACTCATTTGAGTTGTTTTGCCGACATGTCGGCAAAGATACAATTTTTTTTTGATATTTTGCGAAATTTTAGTCTTAAATACATCCTGTCGGTGCTCTTTTTAGCACTCTCTTTGGAGTTAGTTTTCGGTATTGATCCGCCAGTCGAGGAGGCTGGTGAGGTTGAAAATACGACATCTCAGAGCGAGGAGGCGACCCTCTCTCGACGTGAGCGTCGCGAGGCGGCACGTGCTAAACGCCTAGAGTCGGTGCAGATTCATAGCCACGACCATGACCATGATCACGAGGTTCGTGACTCGATAGTTCAGGACTCTATATACCGCGACTCGATGTCGATGGGTATTGCTCAGCGTGATACCACAGTCAAAACCAAGGCACTGTTGGATGATATCATGACGGGAAAGAACAAGGATTCGCTCTATTATGATGTCATCAACAATAGGGTCTACATCTACAATGAGGGCGATGTTGCATATCAGAAGATGAACCTGAAGGCGGACTACATGCAGATCGACATGGATAAGAATGAGATCTTTGCTTACGGAAGTACCGACACTGTCGAGGGTAAGCCTGTGGTTAAAAAGCCAGAGTTTATTGATGGAGGGTCGTCATACAAGATGGATACCATCACCTATAACCTTAAGTCTGAGAAGGCTAAGATCAAGGGTGTTGCCACGCAGGAGGGCGATGGATGGCTTGTTGGTGGTCACGTCAAGAAGATGCCCGACAACGCGATCAATATCAAGGGCGGAAAGTATACAACATGTGAGCATACCGACCACCCCCACTTCTACTTGGCGATGACCAAGGCGAAGGTGATACCAGGTAAAAAGGTGGTTACAGGTCCTGCATACTTGGTTATGGAGGATGTGCCGATCTACTTCTTGGGTATTCCCGAGGGATTTTTCCCAATCAACAGTGGCCCGAAGTCGGGACTTTTGATGCCATCCTATGGTGAGGACTCTAGCCGCGGTTTCTTCCTTCGTGATCTGGGATACTACTTCACGCTGAGCGACTATGCCGATTTGGCGGTGCAGGGAGGTCTCTACTCCTATGGTTCATGGGAGGCGTCGGCTATGTCGCGATATGTCAAGAGGTATAAGTATAGCGGAAGTGTCGATGTCGATTACGCCGTTACCAAGACGGGAGATAAGGGCGAGTCTGACTATATTGAGCAGACGGCATTTAAGTTGGTCTGGTCTCACTCTCAGGATGCTAAGGCGAACCCTGGTTCTACATTTGCCGCGTCGGTGAACTTCGCAACGAGTGGATATAGCAAGTATTCGGCAACAACGCTCTCTGATATGTTGACGTCACAGACCAACTCATCTATCTCGTACTCTAAGAGTTGGTCGGGTACGCCATTCTCATTCTCTACAAATATGGCTATTTCGCAATATTCTCAGGATGAGTCGATATCGGTGACCTTCCCTTCGGCAGTCTTTAGTGTATCGAGGTTCTACCCCTTCAAGCGCGCTGAGACCATGGGCGAGGAGCGTTGGTGGGAGAAGATCTCCATGACATATACGGGTAAGATGACAAATTCGGTGTCGAGTACTGAGTCGGAGATCTTGAAGGCGGAGACGCTCAAAGATATGGTTAATGGAATTGAGCACTCGGTACCTGTATCAGCATCGTTCAGCCTCTTTGACTACATCAACTTGACACCATCGTTCAGCTACAGCGAGAAGTGGTATATTAAGAGTATCGACAAGGAGTGGAATCCGCTAACTAATCAACTCATGACGCTCGATCCAGAGTTTGGTTTCTACCGACTATTCAATTATAGCACATCGGTGTCGGCATCGACAACGGTCTACGGAATGTTCCAAGCGAAGAAAAAGACCAATAAGTTGCAGGCGGTGCGCCACACGTTGACCCCTAGCTTTGGATTTTCATATGCTCCCGACTTCTCGCAACAGAAGTATGGATATTATAGGACGGTGCAGAGCGACTCGTTGGGAGGTACGACGACATACTCGCCATTCTCGGGCAACTCCTACGGAGTGCCATCGTCGGGTCAGACGCTATCGGCAAACTTCGCTCTCTCTCAGAACTTGGAGATCAAGGTGCTCTCGAAGCGCGACACGAGCGGTGTGCGCAAGATCAAACTCATTGATGATGTTAGCTTGAGTGCATCGTATAACTTCTTGGCGGACTCGATGAGGCTGTCGACAATTCCAGTCTCAATTCGTACAACGCTCTTTGGTAACTTCGGTCTCAACCTCTCGGCTACGCTCGACCCCTATAAAGTGACCCCTGAGGGTGTTCGCTACGATAAACTCTTCTTCCCAGGTCGTATCACATCCACGGGATGGTCATTCGGATATACCTTTAAGTCGCGCGAGGATAAGAGCGGTACGGCAATAAATGATATCACAAGTATTCCGCCCGAGTACTCCAATCCCTTCTATGACCCTTATGGTACGATGGATCCTGTGCTGAGGAGGCAATATATGACCAATGCCTACTATGACTTCTCGTTGCCGTGGAATCTGGGGTTCAACTATGTTATTAGCTACTCGATCAGCTACACGAATAACGGTACAACGGGATATACACCAAATATAACCCAGTCGGTGGGTTTCAATGGTTCGGTGAACCTAACCTCCAAGACTGGAATCACCTTTAGTGGTGGATATGACCTTGAGGAGCGGTCGTTGACCACCTCGTCGGTGTCGATAACGAGGGATCTACACTGCTGGCAGATGTCCTTCTCGTGGATTCCATTTGGATATTACAAGAGCTGGAGTTTCAATATCGGAGTTAAGGCGGCGTCACTTGCTGATTTGAAGTATGACAAGAGCCAGAGTATGTATGACAATATGTACTAACCCCCAATTTTATTCCTATACCTAAACACAAAGAAGATGAAAAAGACCGATTACCTAGTCATAGGCTCAGGTGTCGCAGGCTTAAGTTTCGCACTTAAGGCGGCCGAGTGCGGCGATGTTACCATCGTCACCAAGGGTAAAATCGAGGAGTGTAATACAAATTACGCTCAGGGAGGAATCTGTTCGGTGACATATGAGCCCGACACTTTCGAGAAACACATTGAGGATACGATGATCTGTGGCGCAGGCAAGTGCGACAGAGAGGCAGTGGAGCTGGTTGTGAGACGTGCGCCAGAGCTTATTAAGGATCTCATTGAGTGGGGTACGCGATTTAATAAGGACGCAGATGGTCGTTTTGAGTTGCACCGTGAGGGTGGTCACTCGGAACACCGTATATTGCATTATGAGGATTTGACAGGTGCGGAGATTGAGAGAGCCTTGGTTGAGAGCGTTCGCAAACACCCTCGTATCACGGTGCTGGAGAGTCACTTTGCGATTGATCTGTTGACGCAACACCATCTGGGCGAGTTTGTTACGCGCCACACGAGGGGTTTAGCCTGCTTTGGTGCGTATGTTCTCAACTTGGAGAGTAACGAGATTGAGACTATGTTGGCGAAGTTTACGGTGGTTGCATCGGGCGGTTGCGGACATATCTATAATACGACGACAAATCCCAATGTCGCTACGGGTGATGGCATTGCTATGTGCCACAGAGCCAAGGCGGAGACTGAGAATATGGAGTTTATACAGTTTCACCCCACCTCACTATATAACCCAGGTGAGAAGCCATCGTTCTTGATTACGGAGGCGATGAGGGGCTTTGGAGGTATTTTGAGACTCCAGAATGGCAAGGAGTTTATGGATAAATACCACGCGATGAAGTCGTTAGCTCCGCGTGATGTTGTGGCGAGGAGTATCGACCACGAGATGAAGATCCGCGGTGAGGAGTTTGTCTACCTCGACGTTACGCATATGGAGGGTGAGAAGGTGAAGAACCATTTCCCCAACATCTATGAGAAGTGTAGGAGCTTGGGAATTGACATCACCAAGGAGATGATCCCTGTCACACCTGCGGCACACTACTGCTGTGGCGGTGTCAAGGTCGACACCCACGGATGTACATCTATCAAGAGACTCTACGCTTTGGGTGAGAGTTCATGCACGGGACTTCATGGAGCTAATCGCTTGGCATCCAATTCGTTGATCGAGGCGTTGGTGTATGCTGACGAGGCGGCTAAACATACACTGTCGAAGTTTAATAAGGTGGAGGTTCAGGAGGGTATTCCCGATTGGGATTTCGAGGGTACATCATCGGCGGAGGAGATGATCTTGGTGACGCAGAACCGCAAGGAGGTGCAGCAGATTATGTCCAACTATGTGGGTATTGTCCGTTCGAATTTGCGTTTAGAGAGGGCGATGGTTCGTCTGTCGGTGATTTGGCACGAGACGGAGGAGCTCTACAACAAGACCACGCCAAATCGCGATTTGTGCGAGCTGAGGAATATGGTCGCTGTGGCGTATCTTACCATCAAGCAGGGCGGCAAGCGTCACGAGTCGGTGGGTCTACACTACAATATCGACTATCTACCCAAGGTGCAGTAGATCGCATTAATATATAGGTATAAAGATAAGGATTTAAAGAACAGATATGACATTAAATGAAGAGATCACGCGCCGCAGAACCTTTGCGGTGATTGCCCACCCCGATGCTGGAAAGACGACATTGACTGAGAAGTTGTTGCTTTTTGGAGGTGCTATCCACGTTGCGGGAGCGGTGAAGAGTAATAAAATCAAGAAGGGTGCGACATCCGACTTTATGGAGATTGAGCGACAGAGAGGTATCTCGGTTGCCACCTCTGTGATGGGTTTTGAGTATAAGGGAGCTAAGATCAACATCCTCGATACCCCTGGACATGAGGACTTTGCGGAGGATACCTTTAGAACGTTGACCGCTGTGGATTCGGTAATCATTGTGATTGATGGTGCGAAGGGTGTTGAGGCGCAGACGCTGAAGTTGATGAATGTGTGTCGTATGCGTAAGACTCCTGTGATCGTCTTTGTCAACAAGATGGATAGACCTTGTAAAGAGCCATTTGAGTTGATGGATGATATCGAGAAGGAGTTGAAGATTGGCGTGCGTCCGTTGTCATTCCCAATTTCGAGTGGACCAACATTTAAGGGTGTCTATAACCTTTATGAGCATAAGTTGTCGTTGTTTACCTCGGATGATAGACAGACTGTGGCGGCTGAGACGGTGGAGATTGATGACATCATGTCGCCACTCTTGGATGAGCACATGGAGGAGAGATATGCGTCGCAGTTGCGTGAGGATATCGAGATTGTTGAGGGTGTCTATGATGCCTTCGACCATGAGGCATATTTGAGGGGTGAGGTTGCTCCAGTATTCTTTGGCTCGGCAGTTAATAACTTCGGAGTTAGGGAGTTGTTGGAGTGCTTTATTGATATTGCACCATCGCCTCGTTGCGCAACAACGGAGACGCGCGATGTCGACCCCAAGGAGGAGAAGTTGACAGGTTTCGTCTTTAAGATCCATGCCAATATGGATCCCAACCACCGCAACCGTATCGCCTTTTTGAAGATCTGTTCGGGAACTTTTGAGCGCAACACCAACTACCTGCACGTGAGGAGTGGCAAGCAGATGAAGTTCTCCTCTCCAACGGCATTTATGGCGGAGAAGAAGTCGATCATTGATGTCGCCTATCCAGGTGATATCGTGGGTCTGCACGACGCTGGTAACTTCGCTATTGGTGACACCTTTACGCAGGGCGAGAAGTTGAAGTTTACAGGTATTCCATCCTTTGCTCCTGAGCAGTTCCGATATATCGAAAATGCTGACCCTATGAAGTTTAAGCAGTTGGCAAAGGGTATTGATCAGCTGATGGATGAGGGTGTCGCACAGCTATTTACATCGAACTTTAACGGTCGAAAAATCATTGGAACGGTGGGTGCACTTCAGTTTGAGGTTATCCAATATCGTCTGGAGCATGAGTATACGGCGGCGTGTCGTTGGGAGCCAATCTCGATATACAAGGCGTGTTGGATTGAGAGCGACAACGCGGAGCAACTCGCTGATTTTAAGCGCAGAAAGCATACCAATATGGCGGTCGACAAGCATGGTCGCGATGTTTTTCTTGCCGATACAAGCTACGGCTTGGCGTTGGCACAGGAGAACTACAAGGATATTAGATTTAAATTTACTTCGGAATTTTAGTAGCGGAGGAGCATAGATGATAAATTATTTGCAGGTCGAGGGGATATCGAAGAGCTACGGCGATATGATGCTCTTCGAGAATTTGAGTTTCACGGTTGGTGAGGGCGAGCGTGTGGGTCTGATTGCGCGAAATGGCGCAGGTAAGAGCACGCTGCTGAACATCATCGCTGGGTATGATGACCGCGAGGGTGGCGAGATCACTATTCGTCGCGATTTGAGGGTTGCATACCTTGTTCAAGAGCCTCAATTTCCTGCAAATAGCACTGTGCTGGAGGCGTGTTTCAGCGGTGAGGGCGAGATCTTGAAGGTGATCTCCAACTACGAGAAGGCGATGATTTCGGGTGATGATGATACTATCCAAGAGGCTGTGAATCAGATGGATAAATACCAAGTATGGGACTATGAAGCAAAGGTGAAACAGATTCTTTCGCAGCTCAAAATCAACGAGTATGATAAGTTGGTGAGCCAACTTTCGGGCGGTCAGCTTAAACGCGTAGCTTTGGCAAATGCGTTGATTATTGAGCCTGAGTTGTTGATCTTGGATGAGCCGACCAACCACCTCGACCTTGATGTTACAATGTGGTTGGAGGAGTATATGCGTGGCAGTCGCATGGCTCTCTTGATGGTGACGCATGATCGCTACTTTCTGGATAGGGTGTGCAACCGAATTTTGGAGATTGACGAGCGCAAAATATTCTCATATAGAGGTAATTATAGCTACTATTTGGAGAAGCGTGAGGAGCGAATTGCAGCGGCGGCACAGCAGCGCGAGAGCGACTTGAACCTCTACCGCAAGGAGTTGGATTGGATGCGTCGACAGCCTCAGGCGAGGGCTACCAAGGCGCAGTATCGCAAGGATAGTTTCTACGAGTTGGAGGATCGTTTGCGTCGTGAGCGCGACCAAGGTAGCGTCCGCATGGATGTTAAATCTACATATATCGGTAAGAAGATTTTCGAGGTTGAGAATATCTCAAAACGATACGATAACAAGGTGATTTTGAAGGATTTCACCTACACATTTTCGAGGTATGAGAAGATGGGTATCGTGGGAGAAAACGGAGTTGGCAAGTCAACATTCATTAAGATGTTGATGGGTGAGGTTGCCCCCGACAGTGGAAAGATCGAGATCGGTCAAACCGTTAAGTTCGGATATTATTCGCAGTCGGGAATCTCGTTTGACGACAACACCAAGGTGATTGACGTGGTGACCGATATTGCCGAATATGTCGACTTGGGGGATGGTCGCAAGCTCTCGGCATCGCAGTTTTTGCAATACTTTTTGTTCGACCCTAAGGTTCAACACAACTTCGTGGGGCGACTTAGCGGTGGCGAGAAACGAAGATTGTACCTCTGCACGATATTGATGACGAGTCCCAACTTCTTGATTCTCGATGAGCCTACTAACGACCTAGATATCATGACTTTGCAGGTGTTGGAGGAGTATCTGGAGAGGTTCTCGGGGTGTGTGATTGTGGTGTCACACGACCGCTATTTTATGGATAAGGTTGCCGACCACTTGATGGTCTTTGAGGGCGAGGGACGCACGAAGGATTTCCCATCGTCGTATAGCGACTTCTTGGTGTGGAAGGCTCTGAAAATTAAGTCAGAACAAGAGGCTAAATTACAGAGTGCACCAAAGTCGACACACAAGCCTCAAAGCGACAACAGACCCAAGAGTAGTAACTCCACAAAGTTATCTTTCAAGGAAAAACGCGAGTTTGAGACCATTGAGAGTGATCTGCCAAAGCTGGAGCAGGAGAAGGCAGATTTGGAGGCGGAGCTTAGCAGCGGAACGTTGAGTGTTGATGATTTGACAACAAAATCACAACGTGTGGGCGAGCTAATTGAGGAGATTGACACCCTTACATTTAGATGGTTGGAGCTAAGTGAGCGTGCTTAGCATATTGTGTAATAAGCTGATTATCAAAATGTAAATAGTGTGGTTTGTGGGTTGCAATTGAGGTTTGTATTGGATATTTTCAAAGATTTTGTTGAGTCGCTGTATAGTAGTCTAATATTATCAATATACTATCTATTGTGTTAATTGCACTTTTTGTAATATAGTTTTGGTTTTTTTTATTATCTTTGTAGCCTAGGGGGGTATGTCAAGGCGGTATTAGGTGACGAAGTGGAATTCAGGGTGTAGTTTGCAAGGTGCCGATTATGGATGATGTAGTGACCTCGTTAGTATTAGTCCCCGCGGATTTAACCAATACAGTTTGTAAAGTAGATGATATTATCCATTATATCTTTCATTATAAGTTCATTAGTTGTTGCGTACATGCTGCCTCAGGTGATGTTATTGTCTCTAAGAAAGAGGCTTATTGACCCTATTGATGTGCGCAAGATCCATAATGTCACAGCCTCTCGTCTTGGCGGTTTTACATTTTTCCCAGCTATTATCCTTGCTGTATTCTCGGTAATCTCATATGTAGGAATCACAGATCCAGGGGTGTGGAGTGCATATATGAATGTCGGTATGACGCTAGAGGTTGCAGCGTTGATGTTGCTCTACCTAGTGGGGCTTTTCGATGATATAATGGATATTGCTTATAGGACAAAGTTTGTCGTCCAGATCATTGCGTCGCTCTTGGTGGTAGTCGCAGGAGTCTATTTTAAAGATCTGCACGGACTCTTCGGAATATATGAAATCCCTAGCTATGTGGGTATACCCATCACCCTCTTTTTTCTAGTATTTGTAATGAATTCGGTGAACCTTATTGATGGTATTGATGGCTTGGCGTCACTCCTGTCAATCATGGCTTTGGGGGTCTACGCATGGTTATTTGTTGGAGTAGGTATGTGGCAGGATTGCATCATGTCATGTGCGACACTTGGGGCTTTGGTGCCCTTCTGCTACTCCAATATCATGGGCATAAGAAAGGGTATTGGTAGCAAGATCTTTATGGGCGATGCAGGGGCGTTGGTCATAGGTGCTATCTTGGGATTTATGGCGATCAAACTTTGGGATGTCGAGCCATCGGTTGGTTTTGATGTTGGTGATAGATCTCTGGCGTATGTTTTGGCATATACAATGTTGATAATTCCATGTTTTGATGTTGTGAGGGTTGTGTTTCACAGAGCGAGATTTCACAAGCCTCTCTTCCTGCCAGACAAGAATCATATCCACCATAAGTTGATGGATTTGGGTGCGTCACCACGTATGGCGTTGATGCAGATTATATTGATAAATATCTTCTTTTTGGTCTTTAATATTGTTCTGTATCAGTACTTTTCGACCAATATAATAATTATATGTGATGTTGTGGTTTGGACGCTGTTCCAGATGATGATTACGCGAATGAATAAGAAAAAAATATCATAAGGTTTTACATGAAAAAATTAATACTCATTTTCTTTGTGGCGTTGATGGCGTCGTGCGCGACACAGAAAAAGATCGTATATTTTCAAGATGCGCAGATTGATTCACTCAATGTTGTTGTGAGTGATGGTGTTGTGCGCTTTAGTGAGGGAGATAGGATTTCGATTATTGTATCAAGTCGCAACCCTGAGTTGGCAGCGGTTTTTAACCTTCCAAAGGTGACTATAAGCGGAACAAGTGGTTCCAAGTTGTCAACAGGATCATCGGAGCAGATGACATATATAGTTGATGCGAGTGGTGAGATAGATTTTCCTGTCTTGGGAAAGGTTAAGATTGAAGGGCTTACGCGCGAGGAGGTTAAAGATTTGATTCAGAGCAAGATCTTGGAGAGTGGGATGGTGAAGGATCCGATCGTTACAGTTATGTATTACAATCTGCGATTCTCTGTTTTGGGCGAGATATCGAAGCCTGGAGTCTATGATCTGGAGAATGATAGGACAACAATCCTTGAGGCTCTGAGCAAAGCTGGAGATCTGACTATTAACTCGGTGCGTGATGGCGTCCATGTGTTGCGAGAGGATAAAGAGGGTAAGGTGATTACATATGCCTTGGATATGAGGTCAATGGATATCTACAAGTCGCCAGCATTCTATATTGAGCCTGGGGATGTGATCTATGTACGACCTAATATCACGAAAACGAACCAGTCGACCATCAATGGAAATACGGTTCGCTCAACATCTTTCTGGATGTCGTTGGCGTCATTTATGATGACAATATCTCTGCTATTCATAAACTAAGTGTCAAGCTGTTGTGATCTTTATAGGGTTGATACAGAGCAAAATAATAAACTTAAGAGGGTAATATATTCAAATCAAGTATAGATGAATAATGATTTAACACTTCGAGATATCTGGGAGTTTTTTTTAGCAAATATATTTTTATTTTTTGCCTCTATCGTCATTGCGCTATTGTGTGCAGTGGCGTATATTGCTGTTACGCCGCCAACGTATAGAAGCGGAGCTGCCATAGTTATCAAAGACGACTCTCGTAACCAGATGGGAGGTCAGGCATCAACGCGTTTGGAGGATATGGGACTCTTTAAGTCGGTATCTAATATTAGCAATGAGATCCACTTGATTAAGACCCCGAGGTTGATGGTTGATGTGGTTAAGAGGTTGGGACTCGACTATGACTACAAGGTAAAATATAGGGATGTAAGGTGGGTGCCACTCTATCGTACAACCCCCTTTAGGGTTGTTTTGGATAGTGTGATACAGTCCAAATATATAGATTTTGACCTGCGTTTCCGCGATAATAATATGTGGGAGATATCTTCGCTTACCATTGGTGATGAAGAGTTTGACAAGTCAATATCTGGAGCTTTTGGAGAGCCTGTTTCTCACCCAGCATTAGCGGGAATGACGATCTTCAATGTGTCAAATGGAAAGGCTGAAAAAGAGGATAATCTTTACCACTTCACAAAGAGCCACCCAATGGCTGCCGCAGGTCGTTTTGCAGGGGCGGTATCTGTTGGATTGCGAGATGAGATGGCATCTATTGTTGATATGACGATTGTCGATGGCTCGGCACAACGCGCTGCGGATATCCTCAATACGCTTATCGAGGTATACAAAGAGAATTGGATTAAGGATCGCAATACGGTGACTATCAGTACATCGAGCTTTATCAATGAGCGTTTGGCGGTGATTGAGCAGGAGTTGGGGATTGTTGATAGCGACATTTCGGCATATAAGAGTTCCAATCTGTTGCCTGATATAAATGCTGTGACGGGTATAAATCTGCAAAAGACGAACCAAAACATGAGTAAGCAGTTGGAGTTGAGCAATCAGCTTTCAATGGCAAAATATATCCAGAAACTGTTGAGTGATAAGAGCCAGACGAGTCAGCTTTTACCTGTGAATACGGGTGTTGGTGGTGGATCTATCGAGGGGCAAATCTCAAGGTATAATGAGTTGGTGCTGGAGAAGAGTGCATTGCTGGTCAATAGTACGGAGGAGAACCCCGTTATCGCTGATATGAATAATCGACTCTCCAATATTAGGTCGGTTATAGAGTTGTCTATCAATGATTTGGTTTCTACTTTGGAGTTGCAGATCTCAAATGCTCAAAAAGAGGAGCGTGATAATGCGAAACGTATTGCTGGAGGTCCCGAGCAGGAGCGATATCTCCTTACGGCAGGTCGTCAGCAGAAGGTAAAGGAGGCGTTGTATCTCTTTTTGTTGCAGAAGCGTGAGGAGAATGAGTTGACTCAAACTTTCACGGCGTATAACACTGTAACGTTGAGTCAAGCAGGTGGCGGTGTGCCAATTGCACCACAGAGGAATGTTATTATTTTAATGGCTCTATGTATTGGCGTAGCTTTGCCTGTGGTATACTTGGTATTGAGGGAGAATCTTGATACAGTCATCAGGTCTAAGGAGGATCTGAAGGAGTTGGATCTACCGTTTATTGGTTCTATTCCATTGATCGAGAGGCGCAAGAGTCTTTTTGAGAAGATTAGAGAGAGTTTGAAGCGCAGATTTGGCGCAAAATTAAGTCGTCACAAAGTTGAGAGACCTAAGGTTATTGTGAGTGATAAGAGCCGAAATGTTATCAATGAGGCGTTTCGTATCGTGAGAACAAACCTTGACTTTATGACGGTGGGTGAGAATCGCAGTCGAGTATTCATCATCACGTCGATCAACCCTGGTAGTGGTAAGAGTTTTATTGCAGCCAATCTATCGTTGAGTATGGCGATCAAGAGTTGTAAGGTGTTGGTTATTGATACGGATATGCGACGTGCGACGTTGAGTGGATATGTTGGCTCTCCAAAGGTTGGTTTGGCAAACTATTTGAGTGGTATGATTTCCGATATTGACTCGGCAATTGTTAAGGACTCTCTACATGCCAATTTGGATCTTTTGCCTGTCGGTGTTATTCCACCCAACCCTTCGGAGTTGTTGTTGAGTGATAAGTTTGGAGAGCTTATTGCGCAGTTGCGAGGTCGCTATGACTATATCTTCATGGATGGCACGCCTGTGGAGATTGTACCTGATGCATCTATTGTTGAGAAACATTGTGATTCAACTATCTTTGTTGTCAGGGCAGGACTTATGGATCGCCGTTTGATCCCCGAATTAAAGGAGCTATATACAAGCAAGCAATTCCGCAGTATGTCTATCCTGCTCAATTGTGTCAATGGTCGTCGTCGTGGCTATTATGGCTATGGTAAATATGGCTACGGTTATGGCAAATATGGTTACGGTAAGTATGGCTCTTACGGCTCGTATGGATCATATGGGGGCTATGGCTATTATGGTGATGACGTAGCCCAGGATGATAAGGGTAACTCCTAGTCCGTTATCTTATAATTGGACTGATATATAGATTGTGAATTCGGGGTGATTCCCCTTAAAATATCAAATTTTATGAAAGGAATAGTTTTGGCTGGAGGCTCAGGAACTCGCCTCTATCCTATTACCAAGGGTGTTAGCAAGCAGATGCTGCCAGTTTATGACAAGCCGATGATCTTTTATCCGATCTCGGTCTTGATGTTGGCAGGCATCCGTGAGATTTTGATTATCTCGACACCTCAAGATTTGCCAGGTTTCAAAAGGCTTTTGGGCGATGGTGCCGATTATGGAGTGCGATTTGAGTATGCTGAGCAGCCTTCGCCTGATGGCTTAGCTCAGGCTTTTATTATAGGTGAAGATTTCATCGGTACGGATTCGGTGTGTCTGGTTTTGGGTGATAATATCTTCTATGGAAGTGGTTTTACGCAGCGTTTGGCGGAGTCTGTTGAGGCTGCGGAGCGTGATTCTAAGGCGACGGTCTTTGGTTATTGGGTTGCTGATCCTGAGAGATATGGTGTCGCGGAGTTCGACGATGAGGGTAACTGCTTGTCGATTGAGGAGAAGCCTGAGTCGCCAAAGTCCAACTATGCGGTTGTTGGATTGTACTTCTACCCCAACAAGGTTGTTGAGGTTGCTAAGGGTATCAAACCCTCGGCTCGCGGAGAGTTGGAGATTACCACTGTCAATCAGCGATTTTTGGATGATGGTGAGTTGAAGGTTCAGACGTTGGGTCGTGGTTTTGCGTGGTTGGATACGGGTACGCATGATTCGCTGTCGGAGGCGTCGACCTTTGTTGAGGTTATCGAGAAGCGTCAAGGTTTAAAGGTTGCCTGTTTGGAGGCTATTGCTTACCGCAGGGGGTGGATTACGCCTGAGAAGATGACGGAGTTGTCGGAGCTGATGATTAAGAATCAGTATGGTCAATACCTCAGAAAGGTGATGGCTGAGAATCTCAACATTAAATAGATTTAGAAAAGAGTATATATTATATAGGTATGGAGGTTATAAAGAGTCATATTGAGGGTGTTGTGGTTTTGGAACCACGAATTTTCAATGATGATAGAGGTTATTTCTACGAGTCATTTTCGCAGAGGGAGTTTGAGGAGAAGGTGTGTCGAACTGTTTTTGTTCAGGACAACCAGTCGAAGTCATCGTATGGTGTTTTGAGGGGTCTGCATCTTCAGAAACCGCCCTATGCCCAGAGTAAGTTGGTGAGGGTTGTGAGCGGTAAGGTGTTGGATGTCGCTGTGGATATCCGCAAGGGGTCGCCAACCTATGGTGAGCATGTTGCTGTGGAGTTGACAGGTGAGAACCATCGTCAACTATTCATACCAAGAGGTTTCGCTCACGGCTTTGTGGTTCTGAGCGATGAGGTGATCTTCCAATATAAGTGTGACAATTTCTACTCTAAGGAGAGTGAGATGGCTATTGCGTGGGATGATGCCGATCTAGCCATTGATTGGGGTATCGACCCTGCGGCTGCGATCTTGTCGGCTAAGGATCTTGTCAATAGTTCTTTTGCAGAGTTTGACTCTCCGTTCACCTATGGTGAGGAGTTGTATTAGAGTGTGGTGGTCTAACAAAAAAGCAGAGTTTATGAGGAGTATTTTGGTCACTGGGGCTAATGGTCAGTTAGGAAATAAGATGCGCGAGGCGGTTGCTGCTGGAACGCAAAATAGATATATCTTTACGGATGTTGCGGAGTTGGATATCACCGACTTGGCGGCTGTGGAGAGTATGGTTGCGGCAGAGAAGATAGATGTTATTATCAACTGCGCGGCATATACCAATGTCGATAAGGCGGAGGATGACGAGGCTGTGGCGATGTTGATAAACTGCGATGCGGTGAGAAATCTTGCCGTTGCAGCTAAGCAACGAGGTGCAACATTGATTCATGTCTCTACGGATTATGTGTTTCAGGGTGAGGGCTTTGTGCCATGCGTTGAGACAATGCCGACATCACCTCTTGGCGTCTATGGCGTTACAAAACTTAAGGGTGAGGAGGCTATTGCAGAGGCTGGAGTGTCCCATATTATCATCCGCACAGCGTGGTTATATAGCGAGTATGGCGGTAACTTCGTCAAGACGATCAAGAGGTTGGCATCGGAGCGAGATAGCTTGAAAGTTGTTTTCGATCAGGTCGGCACACCTACATATGCGGGAGATCTTGCCGCCGCGATATTTGATATCGTTGAGGGTGAGAAATATCTCGACCCTGCGAAAAATGGCGTCTACCACTTCTCGAATGAGGGTGTATGTTCGTGGTACGACTTCGCGAGGGCTATTGTCGAGATGAGTGGAGAGAGCTGCGATGTGATGCCGTGTCATAGTGACGAGTTCCCTAGCAAGGTCAAACGTCCGCATTTCTCGGTGTTGGATAAGAGCAAGATCAAGGAGACCTTTGGAACTGAGGTTCCATATTGGAGAGATAGCCTAAGCCTCTGTATCGAAAATTTGAAGTAGTATAGAGTTTTAGCATATATTACGCAAACAGAATGAAGAGGGTAGCTATAATCGGAAGTGTCGGAGTTCCAGCGGCTTATGGTGGCTTCGAGACTATGGTTGAGAATATCATTGGCGACAACGCCTCTGACTCTCTTAGCTACACTGTGTTCTGTAGTTCTAAGGATCTGCCTAGTGGTGCAAGTAGCTACAAGGGGGCAGAGTTGAGGTATGTTCCGTTGCGAGCCAATGGCGTGCAGAGTATTCCATATGATATTTGGTCGATGCTTAAGGTGGTGAGAGGCTACGATGTCGTTCTGGTCTTGGGCGTCTCGGGATGTTCATTTCTGCCTGTTTTCAAGCTGTTGAGCCGCTCGAAACTTATTGTCAACAT
Organism: Rikenellaceae bacterium; assembly: GCA_047173185.1. GTDB lineage: Bacteria > Bacteroidota > Bacteroidia > Bacteroidales > Rikenellaceae > Alistipes. The sequence goes on along the minus strand of JBCQVH010000002.1, from coordinate 15,743 downwards.
TGACGGTATGGAGTGGCGACGCGCCAAGTGGAACAGCTTTGCTAAGTGGTTCTTGAAGTTCTCGGAGAGTGTTGCCGTTGGTTATGCCGATGTCGTTATTGCTGATAATCAAGGTATTGTCGACTATGTTGCTGGGGAGTATGACCGAGGGGCGGAGTTGATAGCCTATGGTGGCGACCACGTAGTGTGCGATGTGGCTGAGGAAGAGCGGGATGCGGTGCTATCGAAGTATGGCGTTGAGGTTGGAGATTATGCAATTTCAATATGCCGAATTGAGCCTGAGAACAACTGTGCGACGATTTTGGAGGCTGTGGCACTGAGCGGTATGAAGATGATGATCTTCATAGGTAACTGGGAGCGTAGCGAGTATGGGCGCGAGTTGAAAACGAAGTACGCAGAGTTCGAGAATATCAAGATTGTTGATGCAATTTACGACCTCCGCGAGACATATATTTTGAGACATAATAGCAGTCTCTATCTCCATGGGCACAGCGCAGGGGGAACAAATCCGTCGCTTGTTGAGGCGATGCACTGCGGATGCAATGTCGTTGCGTTTGATGTCGTTTACAATCGCGAAACCACTGAGAATCAGTCGGTTTATTTTTCCGATGTTGACTCTTTGGTCGAGGCGATAGAGAGCAAATCAGCAATAGAGACGAGCGTGAAGATGTTGGAGATTGCCCAGAGGCGTTACTGTTGGAGGCAGATAGCTCAGCAGTATGAGTCACTTTATTAATCATCGGTAGAGGACGGTAAGTATGTTCGGTCTATTTAGCAAAAAAGATACAATCGAGAGGTCGGGGATCATGAATGGTCTCGTGGATCTTCACACCCATATCCTGCCTAGTGTCGATGATGGATCTAAATCTTTGGAGGAGTCCTTGGCGATAATGTCGCGATATGAGGAGTTGGGGGTGAAGCGACTGATCTTGACGCCACATGTTATGGAGGATCTCCCCATGAACAGAGCACCCTATCTAAGAGAGCAGTTTGAACTCTTTAGGGCTGAATATCAGGGTGATATAGAGATTTCGTTGGGCGCGGAGTATATGATTGACGCAGGATTGAGTCGCCACCTTGAGTCGGATGATCTTCTGACGCTTTGGGATAGTCACGTGTTGTTGGAGACCTCTTATTTCGACTCTGCGATGAATCTGCGACAGACTATTTCGGATGTCATGTCGCGCGGATACTTTGTTATCTTGGCGCATCCCGAGCGATATGGATATATGGATGATGAAGATTATCAGGAACTTAAGGAGATGAGAGTTCTCTTTCAGATGAACCTTCTCTCAATCACAGGAGCTTATGGAGAGGGTGCGATCTGCGCGTCACAAAAGTTGCTAAAAAGCGGTAGCTATGACCTTTTGGGAAGTGATATTCACCGCTTAGGATTTCACGATAGGTCGTACCGCGAGGCAAAAATCGCAAAGAGATATCTTGATCTTATTGAGGATGTAAAGGGTCGAAGCGAGGAGTACTTTCGCTAGATTTGGTCTCCGTTTGGACTCTCTGTTGGCTTTGAGTTTGTAGCTCTTAGGCGGTTTACGTGGGCGATAAATTTGTCATCCTCACGACATGAGAGGTAATACTTATCTTCGTAAATATCCACAATCTCAACAATATTGTGCCACTCTGTTGCGTACATTTTGAACTTTTCGAGTCTGCGCAGGTCGACAAAATAACCATAATATCCGAAGAATCCATTGCTTCCGAATATCGGAATTACCCACTTCATACGTCGTGGGTTGATCTTGCGAATCACGACAATTTCGTCAATATTTATCTCCGTCAGCTCCAAGATGCAGAGTATTCGAACCTGCGATTGCGTGACCTCTATTTTGCGCGGAATTGAGAGAGCCATCAGCGCGAAAAGAGCACCGATGAAGGATGCAAACCAAGCTGAGAAGTATCCACCAACATATAGCTCATATAGTGCGTAACCCATTGCTGCAGCGATGATTATGTGAATCATGCTCCAGTAAAAAGTCTTGCGATCAAGGTTGAATTTATATGTTACTCTCTCGTTGGTCATACCCCTATTTTCCCTCCTCGTTGTATTGTTTTAGAGCCTCGATTTGAGCCTCCATTAGTGCCTGTGCAAAGATCAAATCCTCTGTTGTTGTGATCTTGATATTGGAGCGGTCACCCTCCACGAGCCACACGCGTTCGCCCGATGCCTCGACAACTGATGCGTCATCGGTGAATGCTTTGCTGAATGGTTGGTTGTAGGCGCGTCGAAGTGTCACAGCGTCAAACATCTGTGGCGTCTGCACCGCACGAAGTTGCGACCTATCAACAATCTCTGAATTGCCACTCTCCACCTTGCGGAACGAGTCAACAACCGCGACAGCTGGAATTGCAGACCCAGAGGCTATAGCCCCTGCGACACACCTATCTATTAACTCAATCGAGCAGAGCGGTCTAACGCCATCGTGCACTGCAATGATCTCACAATCAGCACTCAACGCCTCAATGCCATTTTTTACAGAGTGGAATCTCTCCTCTCCCCCCTCGATGGTTTTATGTTTAGCAACGGCAAATCGCGACGCTAGATTTTTCCAATAGTCGATGCTGTCGCTAGGTAGAACAACGACAATCTCAGCCGTGTCGATCGCCTTGGCGAAGACGTTTATCGTGTGGGTAAGGATAGGCTGCTGATCCAAAATTCTAAACTGCTTGGGTGTGCTTCCTCCCATTCTGAGCCCCTTGCCACCAGCGACAATGACAACCCCCACGCGAGGCATTATTCTCTGTTCCATATCAATTTTTTTCCAAACCCGAGGGTGTTGTCTGTCAATTTTATAAAGTCAATCTCGACCCTCCACAGCGACAACTCCGCGAGTGCAGCGTATGGAAATTTCGAGATGTATAGTTTGCGATCCTCTGCCGATGCCTCGACTGCGCGACCCGTGATCTGAACCCCTTGGAGCTTGCCTATAACCTTGGTCTCTAGGACTATAGATATCGCAACTCGGTTGTTCTTGACTATCTCACCACCGTGACGAGTGCTCTTGTCGGAGTTAAAGACCAATGCCACACCTTCGCGGTCGAACGCATAGAACGCGTTGGAGCAGTAGACTCCAACTTCACCCTGCGTGGCGAGGGTCATCACAAAGTGACGCTCAATAAATTTATATATCTTGCTATCCATATATCCTCTTTTTTGAAACGAAATCTCCGCCCTCGTTATTGCTCAGGGGCTGGCTCAGCTGTTGGCTTTGGCATCATGAGTGAGTCGACATTTGTGATGATATCCTTGGGGTCGACCTCGCCATTTAGCTCCGCCATGATGCGACTTTTGATAAACTCGAAAGCCTCCTTGTTAGCCTCTGAGATTGGCTCTGTCGGCTCTTGAGGGATCTTAAGTGGGTCGATAGGCGTTCCATTTTTCCATATGCGGTAGTCGAGGTGTGGACCTGTGGATGCACCCGTAGATCCGACATATCCGATGGTCTGTCCCTGCGATACGCGAGTTCCTGTGGCGATGCCCTTGGCATATCTGCTGAGGTGGAGATATCCAGTCATCATACCACCTGCATGTTTGATTTTGAGCGTGTTACCGCCACCGCCTCCCCAGCCTTTGAATGTCACAACACCATCGGCAACCGAGTGGACGGGTGTTCCTGTCGGAGCGGCATAGTCGACACCCGTGTGTGGGCGATAGACCTTGTAAATCGGGTGGAAACGCGCGCGCGTAAATTTCGAACTTATACGCGAGTATTTGAGCGGTGCTTTGAGCATCATCTTGCGGAGGCTACCACCATCCTCCTCCCAATACTCTACCTTGGTGTTCTGCTTGAAAGGTATTGCGTAGTGATCCTTATTTCCTTGGTAGAATCGTGCGCCCCAGACGCGACCGATACCCACCGACAGCGTGTCGTCAACAAAGAGTTCATCGTAGACAACCGTGAAGTTGTCGCCCTTCTGTATGCTGAAAAAGTCCACCGACCATTGGTAGATATTCTCTAGCTCGGCAGCCAAGGCGTAGGGTAGATCGGCATCCATGATTGCCCCCCAGAGTGACGAATTTATCGTTGCGCTTTTTTTCAGTCGCACACGTTTTGTCGGTTTCTGCCCCTTGGTGATGGTGATCGAGTCGCCAACAAATCCAAAGACCACGTAGTCGATTTTATTCTGCTCGTATACGAAGTAGTCGAGCTTGCGAGTGGCTAGAGAGTCATCTTTGAGAAATAGGGTGTATGGATTTCCGCCCCTGATATTTTTGAGTGGGTACTCTGTCTTGGCAGCCTTGTCGAGACGATCAATCATCGCCGCTGTGATTCCGTAGGGAGAGAGTAGTGCGCCCATTGTCTGCCCCATCTTGATCTCGTGTGATTCGAGATTATATCCATCTGCAACTATTCCGAACTTTATATTTTTTGGCACCTCCGCGATCTCCTGATCTGCTTGGTCGGTGTTCTCTTTGTTGCTATTGCCCCAACCTCCACAGCTCGAAAGGGTGAGTAGTGAGGCTACAAGTGTTAGAAAGTAAATCTTCATAGTAGGGCAAAGGTAGCAAAATTCTCGTATAATATCAATAAAATATAGCCAAATTTGAGATTGTGGTTTGGTAGTGTTGTAAAAAATCACTATCTTTGAGGTGTATGTTGTTGGATGTTGCCGTCTTAGCGTCGGATTTTCCCTGCTCCAAGGCATGCGATAACCTATTACTCAGACCGATAAAGAATGTTAAGAGATATAATTTTTTCAATTCTATCGTGGATCTATGGATTTGCTATACACCTAAGGCACAAATTTTTTGATTGGGGAATAATCAAAAGTTTTGAGTTTGATATCCCTATTATATGTATAGGAAATATCACCGTTGGGGGTACTGGCAAGACGCCAATGACCGAGATGATTGTTAACTTTATGTCCAAACATTATAATGTCGCTGTCCTCTCGCGCGGATATGGACGTCGCACCAAGGGGTATATTGAGGTAGATGCAGCATCGCACTATCGCGATGTGGGTGATGAGCCACTTCAGATCAAACTTAAATTCCCCGACACGCTAGTTGTGGTTTGTGAAAAACGTGTTGAGGGTATTCAGTGCATCATGGAGAGTCACCCCGAGATAAATCTCATAATCATGGATGATGGTTTCCAACATCGACATGTTGAGCCGAAGATAAATGTTGTGATGGTCGACGCCACGCGCCCTACACATGAGGATCACATGTTGCCGTTGGGCAATCTTCGCGACCACCCCAAGTCGTTGCACCGTGCCCACTATTTCATTGTCACCAAGTGCCCCGAGAATATGACGCCACTCGATAGACGAATACTTAGAAAGGTGTTGGTGTCGGCGGCGTATCAGGAGGTTTACTTCACTCGTTTCGAGAGTTTTAGACCTGTGAGTATCTTCCCTGAGGGTAAGGGCGTCGTTGTGGAGCATAAGGCAAAGGTGATAGGTATGGCAGGAGTTGGTAACCCTGCGCCATTCTTTAGGAGTGTGAGTGCTCAGTATGATCTTGTCGATAAGTTGGTCTATAACGACCACCATATCTACCGTGTTAAGGATATTAACGCCATGAGTGCCAAGATTAAGGAGCACCCCGATTCAATAATTATAACTACGGAGAAGGATGCTGTGAAGATGATGAGGAGTTCAAAGGTGCCTGATGAGCTGAGACGTAGATTGTTCTATATCCCAGTGAACATCGCATTTATTGATGACTCGCGCGCAGATTTCCTCCAAAAACTTAAACAAGATGTTAGAGAAAATTAAATTTTCAGCAGAGTATATTAGTAATATCATTGGCGACTTTCGCCCATCGGTAGGTATTATCTTGGGATCTGGATTGGGAACTTTTGCCAATCAGATCGAGATGGTTCACACCATCGAGTATGGCGACATTCCCAACTTCCCCACATCTACGGTTGCAGGGCATAAGGGGCGTATGATCTTTGGATATATCGCAGGCAAGAGCGTCGTGGCGATGCAGGGTCGATTCCACTTCTACGAGGGTTACGACATGAAGCAGGTGACATTTCCTGTGCGTGTGATGAAACTGCTCGGCATTGATTATCTCTTTGTGTCGAATGCGGCAGGAGGTATCAACAGCTCATTTAGAGTGGGTGACTTGATGCTTATCACAGACCATATCAACTTGATGCCCAACCCATTGATCGGAGCTAACATCGAGGAGTTTGGACCTCGTTTTCCCGATATGCACGACTGTTATAACTCCAAGTTGCGCAACGCTGCGACAGAGATCGCGGAGCGTGAGGCTATCAAGGTGCAGTATGGCGTCTATGTTGGAGGCACAGGACCTACGTTTGAGACGCAGGCGGAGTATCGCTACTTCAAGAATATTGGAGGTGACGCGGCAGGAATGTCGACAGTGCCCGAGGTTATCGTGGCTCGACATATGTCCATCCCAGTCTTTGGAGTCTCGGTGATTACCAACTGTGGTATGAGTGACGAGATTGGTGACCACGAGGATGTTCAGATTCAGGGTGCTAAGGCTGCCGTGAAGATGTCCAAGCTATTTGTGGAGCTTATCAAGGTGTGTGACCAATTCTAGCACCTCAAATTTATCATGATAAATAAGGTTATTTTGGTCGGCAATGTAGGTGCTGACCCTGAGGTTCGCACCATAGAGAGCGGTGTGAAGGTGGCTCGTCTGCGTCTCGCGACTTCGGAGCGTATCTTCAACCGTAAGACAGGCGAAGCGAAAGAGCATACAGAGTGGCACACCGTCATATTGTGGCGCGGACATGCCGATGTCGCAGATCGCTTCATCCGCAAAGGGTCACAGATATATATCGAGGGGGCGTTGCGATCACGCGACTGGATGACTAAGGATAATGTTAAACAGTCGACAGTCGAAATTGTCGCTAACGACCTCAAACTTCTAGGTCGATATGTCGGCGAGGTTGGTGAACAAAAGCCATCCGCACAGCCCCAAGAGGGTAGCTATGTCGGGTCAACATATAACTCGCCCGAGCCTCAGGTGCAATCAGCAAAACATGTGGTTGCACCAAAAGAGGATGTTGATGATCTGCCATTTTAGCGTTCCACCGCTCACTGCATTGTCGCTCTATACCTGTGCGGTATTGCTGAGTAGGGCTGAGTAGGGCTGAGAATTACTGAGTAATACACAGTTCTACACAGTTTTTCTCAGTTCTACACAGTTTTTCTCAGTTCTACTCAGTTCTACTCAGATCTGAATTTGCTGTGATAAGATCTACGAACCATTCGGGGGCGCGTGTTGGGCGGCGGCTTTCGGAGTGTAGGAATCCGAGGACGACAGTACCTGTATTGAGGAGGTGTTGTTCTTCGTTATAGATCTCGAAGTCGAATGATATTCGCGCACGAGGGATCTCGCGAAGTATCACCCTCACGGTAATCATCTCGTCGAAGTGTGCTGACTCCAAGTATTTGGAGTGAACTTCGAGGACGGGCATGATGACGCCGCGGCTCTCCATCTCGGCATATGAGACGCCAAATGAGCGCATTAGGTCGGAGCGCGCTGCCTCGTAGTAGCGTGCGTAGTTGGAGTGGTGGACGATACCCATCTGGTCGGTGTCGACATACCACACTCGCATAGGAAAATCTTTGACTAACATTTTTCTCTGTTTTTAGAATCTGTTGAGAGCTCAATCTTCACGCGCTTGCCACTGTGTTGTGGAGCGTAACCATTGATGCCTATATGCTCGCTGTTTGTTATCTCAATTTCGGCATCCGTATTATCTATCTTTGCTATATATAACCCCTTGGGTGGCAGGGTCTTAATGGGTGACCCAACTCTCAACTGACCACTGCTATCAACCTCGCCAATAACCATGTAAGGTCTGCCTAGGAGGCGTGTGGCGTGTGAAATTTCGCCCTCTGTGATTAGATTGCGAATGACTGTGGAGCTAACTTTGTCATCGCTCTCGCGCCACTCTTTGATCTGAGACACCTCAAAACCATGTGATCTGCCAAGCTCGGATAGGGTTGCGAAATTCCCCTCGCTACCACGCCCAAGGCGATGGTTGTAGCCCATCACAAAATGCTTGATGTTGAGTTTTCCCACGAGGTATCTCTCGAAAAAATCGCGATAGGCGAGACGACTAAATACCTCGTCAAACGGAATGACAATTAGATTGTCAACCCCCAACTCTTCGAGCAGAGTCGCCTTTTCATCGAGTGTTGTGAGGAGCGTCAACCCCTCCGCACGTCCTAGCGCGATGCGTGGATGTGGCTCAAAAGTCAAGACTACGCTCTCTCCGCGACACGCTTTCGCCTGAGATATAACCTCTCCGATTAGCTCTCGGTGTCCGCGATGTATCCCATCAAACGAACCTAAGGTGCAGACGGGGGCAACGATCTGCCCTTTGAGATTGTCGAAGCCATGAAAAATCCTCATATCTCTTACGGCTATTTTGACTCCTCAATAACATCGTCCGACGCCTCGCTCTCCTTGACGTAATATGCCACCTTCTCAAGTAGGGTGGTGATATCGTAGTTCTCGACAATGATACCCTGCGGAAAGTTCAGCGGTGTCGAGGTGAAGTTCATCACCCCCTTAATACCTGCGTTGATGATCGGTAGAACAAGATCCATCGCCACCTTGGTTGGTGACGAGACAATCACAATGCTGATATCCTCGCGTGCAACAACCTCCTCGAAAGTATCCATATGGTAACACGGGATGTTGTCGATTCTCTTTCCAATCTTCTTGGCATCAATATCAAAAGCGGCAGTGATGCGTAGGTTGAGACCCTTGCCGTTGAAGTATTTCGTGATGGCTTGACCCAAGTGTCCCATACCGAGAACGGCAATGTTCATCACCGAGGCACTATCCAAAATGGAACTTATGAAGTCGATCAGCTCCTTGACGTCATACCCCTTTTTGTTGTCGCTAGAGAAGCCTATAAGCATCAGATCGCGACGCACCTGCACCGCTGTGATGCCGTGAATACCTGCTAGCACATGCGAGAAGATATGTGTGATGCCCTGCCTATGGCTTGACACCAACGTGCGACGATACTCGCTCAATCGCTCTATTGTCTTTTCGGGGATGCCCCCAGTAAATGTTGCCATATAATATATAGGTGTAGTTTGGTCTAAATGTGTGTTGAGCCGTGCAATATGCTACTCCAAAGTGATTGTGAAGTCGGAGTTGTAATTCACCCTCACCCAATTCTGGTTTGTGCGAACTTGCGATTCCGCCCCCTTCTCGAAGCGATATTTCGTCTGTAATGGGGTGAATGTTCGCCCCTCCATGCCGTACTCTATGTCGCTGAACATACCCTCGCCAAAGATTTTCGCAACATCATATCCGCGATATGCGTAGAGCGATGGCAGTGATCCAAACTCCTTGATATATCTGTTGTCGAACGCCTTGACCTCTGCGTTGTCGCTCTTGGCGTGGTACGACGAGAAGAAGATCACATTATCCTGGAAGAGCATAGATTTATCAATGTTGGTGTATTGATTCCACTTTGCATTGCCCATGACTTTGTACTTCGCAACCCTCTGGCTTCGGCTTCTGAGAGCCACCTCCGCAGAGGTGATAGCCGAGAGAATACGATCTACGTCGGTCTCGTTGTTGGCTGTGATGAAGATGGTATGCTCCACAGAGTCTGCTCCGATGATATCCGAAAGGTCACCCTTTGATGGCTCTGGTTCGCGATTGTATCGCTTCGCCCAACGGATTCTATCGTTGATTGCCGAGGGGTGCTCATATACAAATTCGCGATTTACAAACTCCCTCTCTCCGATGAGAGACTTCACGGATGTCTCGTACTCTGTGTCGATTTTATCTGTCGAGATGAGTGTGATCTGTCTCTCGCTCTCTAGCAGATCTCCAACTTTGGCGTAGCGGTTCTGTGGTGCTGGAGCCATCTGAAAGAGTGCTCCGCTGTTGATCTTCGAGGTCGTTGCGAGAGGTGAGACAACAGGAATCGACATATCTTCGGCATATTTCAAGACTGCTGGCATCAACTCCTCATATACGGGGCCAACGATTAGGTTGGATGCTCTGAACTCCTCATTGTTGACGATGTTGCGAATCTTCTCCTTGCTCTTCTGCGTGTCGAAAAGTGTAACCTTAACACTTCGTCCCTTTGCCTTTAGATCTTCCAAACCCATCAAAAAACCGCGATAGAACTCCGCAAATGCTGGGCTGACACGACCAGAGGCTGTGAGGGGCAATAGTAGCGAGATGTTTAGCTCCTCGCTGCTGTTCAACGCGACAAAGTGTAGCACTTTGCCCTCTCTTTCGCGTCTCTCTTTTTCCAGTTTCTCCGCTAACGCCCTCGCTTGCGCCTCGTTGTCGCGAAGAATAATCATATCTCCAAGGTTGAGATTGTCACCCGAGATATTGTTGTATTGGTCGAACTCCTCGCGCGACATATTATTATTGCGTAGCAACGAGTATAATGTATCACCCCGAGCTACGATATAGTATTTGTACCCCTGAGGGACAATCTTGTTGAGGTTGTCGGTGTAGGATGCCAACTCCGAGATAGTCTGTGCGCGGTCGACACTTCCCTGCTCTGTCTTGCGGATCATAAGTTTTTGACCCTGTGAGATTTGCGAGGGATCAAGCGCGGGGTTATCCTCCATAATCGTCGCCACCGAGATCTCATATTTTCGAGCTATCGAGTAGAGCGTCTCGCCCTTTGCGACTGTGTGCGTGTCGTAGATTTTGCGCACCTCTCTGTTCGACATCCTGGACGATGGCGCGAGGAGAATCCTTAGGTACGGAACTTTGATGTTGCTACCCACCTTAAGCCCCTCACCCTGAGAAAGAGTTTCGTTGCTCTCGATAATGCGTTGCTGGTCAACCTCGTAGAGCTTGGAGAGCGAGTAGAGAGTCTCGCCCTGCGACACCTTATGTATGTAGAATTTGTCGCCATTGACATAGACCACATTCATAGATCTCTCAATAGCCCAGCCACTTGCGACCAGACAGACGATAGCTACAATGCTAGCTACGGCTCTCTTTATTTTCAAACTTAAAATCATAAACCAGACTGTGTTATTCTCTACTTCTCGAACTTCGAGCGGCATCTAATATCTGTAATAACCTTCTTGGTGTATAGCGGAAAATCGCCATTCATCATCCACGAGTAGTAACTTGGCTCTTTTTCAAAGACCTCCGCCACCGAAACACCCTTGTGCTTACCAAAGCTAAAGACCTCGACACCCTTGTCGTTGTAGATGATGCGACCTGCAAAGTCTGCACTCTCGCCACGTGTTGAGAATGCCGCCAAAGCGTCAATATCATTTGTCAACTGATCGGGGTATCTATCCAACTGCGAGAGCAACACCTCATATGTCGCCAACGTATCCGCCTCTGCCGAGTGGGCATCGGTGAGATCCTTGCCACAGTAGAACTTATATGCCGCCACGAGCGTGCGCTGCTCCAACTTATGGAAGATATTTTGAACATCAATAAACTTGCGACGCTTAAGGTCGACATCCACGCCAACCCTCATAAACTCCTCAACCAACACAGGCAGGTCGAAACGGTTGGAGTTGAAACCACCAAAGTCGCACCCTGCAATAAACTGCTCCAACGAGCGCGCAATCTGTGCAAACGTTGGGCAATCCTTGACATCCTCATCGCTGATGCCGTGAATCTCAGTCGAGCTGGGAGGAATCGGCATCTCAGGGTTTATTCTGCGCGTCTTGATGATCTTCTCGCCATCGGGCATGATCTTGACCATCGAGAGTTCGACAATACGATCCTTCGAGGTGTCGACACCCGTTGTCTCAAGATCAAAAAATATTATGGGGCGTTTGAGGTTTAGTTCCATATGTACTTTGTTATGTGTTAATGATTAATGTAAATTAAGGTTTGAGATTTATCTTAACAATATTATATCCAAGAGGCTCTTATTCCGCGTGTCATTGCGGGCTTGACCCGCAATCTCTAAGCGTGTCGGTGTTTTCTTCTCAGAGATTGCGGGTCAAGCCCGCAATGACACGCGACGTAGAGGCTGGTTTAACATCTCTTCAAGTTTAATTTTTTAAACCTTAATTCGCATAATTTATCATTATTGGCATTAAGCATTAATCATCATAGGCATGAGCAACATCAAGATCTCATTGTCTGTCTTGTCGTCATAGATTGGCTTAAAGACACCTGCACGTGTAGAGTCTGCCAACTCAATCATAACGGTTGGAGTCTCCAAATTATTGAGAATCTCGACAAGGAATGTCGACTTAAAGCCAATGGTCATCTCCGCTGAATCGTAGCTACAGCTGAGTGACTCGTTTGCAGATACCGAGAAGTCGATATCCTGAGCCTTCAGGCTGATCTGGTTCTCCTTGATATCCATGCGGATAAGGTTTGTCGTTGGGTTTGAACAGACCGCCACACGACGTATCGCGTTGATAAGCTCCATGCGATCTACCAACACCTTGTTGGGGTTGTTGGCTGGGATCACAGCGTTGTAGTTGGGGTAGTTGCCCTCAATAAGGCGACACACCATCGTGCTACCGCCAAAAGTGATAAGCAGGTTCTTGCTGTCGAACTTAACCTCCACAACTCCATCAACTTTAACCAGCAAGCTACGAAGTAGGTTCGCAGGTTTCTTAGGCAAGATAAACGATGCAGTGACATCGCTACTCATATTGTTGCGCAACTTAACGAGCTTGTGAGCATCCGTAGCGACAAAGGTAACCCCCTCTGGCTCAATGTTCACCAAGAGACCATTCATCACGGGACGCAACTCATCATCCGCCGTAGCGAAGATTGTGTTGTTGATGCCTGTGATGAGAGCATCTGCGCTGAATGCCAACTCCTTGCGCTCCTCAGCCAACTCCTGCATAGATGGGTAGCTGATGGGGTTAGCTCCTGGAATTGAGAGCGAACCGCTCTTCCAGCTGAGTGTGATCTCCCAAGTCGAGGCGTTGACCTCGATAGTTAGTGGAATATCCGAAAACTCTTTCAGAGAGTCGAGCATCAACTTTGCTGGTGCCGCAGCCGAACCCTCAGCCTCGACATTGTCAACCTTAATAGAGCTGATGAGCGTGGTCTCCAAGTTGGATGTTGTAACCTTTAGCTCCCCAGCCGACAACTCAAAGAGGAAGTAGTCGAGAATCGGGAATGTATTCTTGTTGCTGATAACCTTGCCGTTAGATGCAAGAACCGAAAGAAGTGTAGAGCTTGATATTGAAAATTTCATGATGTTCTATTAGGTGTGTAAATTTTATGTAATCTTGTTTTTATAGTGTTGCGAGTTTATCCAACGTCTTCTCGATCATCTGCGTTACAAATGGCTTGTAGTCGGTGCAGGCGTTGAGATTGACGCGTTGAGCTATGATTGTGCAGATTGTTGTGGCGCGGTGTCCCATGAGTGCTCCGAGTCCAGCGAGTACCGAACTCTCCATCTCGTAGTTGGTGATCTTGCGACCCTCCCACTCGAACTTCTCGATCTTAGCGTTGAGATCCATATCCGCTGGCTGCAACCTCACCCAACGACCCTGTGGTGCGTAGAACCCTGGTGAGGCGATGGTGACACCGCGAGTGGTGAAGTCTGCGAATAACTCACCTAGCTCCTTGTTGCCATCCACGAAGTAGGGGCGTGGTGCCTTAGGACTCCAACCCACAGCCTCGACAAAGGCATCCTCAATGGCGAGGTCACACACCTCGTCACGACCTGCGTAGTAACCCAACAGACCGTCAAAACCTACCGATGTCTCCGCCAAAATCATATCTCCAACCTTGATATCCTCCTGCAAAGCTCCCGACGTTCCGAGTCTCACGATGGTAAGCTGCTTAAATTCGGGTTTAAGTTGACGCGTCGCGAAGTCGATATTTGCCAAGGCGTCAAGCTCCGTTACTGTGATGTCGATATTTCCAATTCCGATACCTGTTGAGAGTACCGTCATGCGTCGCCCCTTGTAGCTTCCAGTCACAGATACGAACTCGCGGTTGCCCACTTCGCACTCGCGACTCTCGAAATATGAGGCTATGAGCGAAACACGTCCTGGATCGCCAACTAGGATCACAATATCTGCCAATTGCTCGGGCAGAAGGTGCAGATGAAAGATCGTTCCATCGCCATTTATAATCAACTCTGAAGGTGGGATAACTCTCATAAATATTTATTTGGTGTTAAAGTTTTCATAATTGCCATAAAAGTAATATATTTACCTCGAAAATACAAATTATTTAGGTAATCATTAATACATATATTATAAGTCTATGACACTTATTAAATCAATTTCGGGCATTCGTGGCACCATAGGAGGTGTTACTAGTGAGAACCTTACGCCCCTAGATATAGTAAAATTTACCACTGCATACTCTCGTTTTATTAAGCAGTCAACAACGAGTGACGAGGTGACAGTTGTTGTGGGTCGTGACGCTCGTGTGTCGGGCGAGATGGTCAACAGCATCATCGAGGGTACGCTCCTTGGCTGTGGCGTCAACGTCATCAATCTAGGGATGTGTACCACCCCAGGAACGGAGATGGCGGTGGTGCACTACAAGGCGCAGGGTGGTATCATCATCACAGCGTCGCACAACCCCAAGCAGTGGAATGCTCTCAAACTTCTCAACGCTCAAGGCGAGTTTTTGAGTGATGCTGAGGGTAAGCAGATTCAGGCGTTTGCCGAGGATGAGGAGTACCTCTACCCTGGTGTCGATGCGTTGGGTCGCGTGGTCGAGAGGGTTGATTATAATCCACTTCATATTGCCGAGGTGTTGGCGTTGCCAGAGGTTGACGTTGAGGCGGTTAAGGCGCGCAAATTCCGTGTTGCAGTGGATGCTGTTAACTCGATTGGAGGCGTTGTAATCCCCGATCTTTTGCGCCAAATGGGGTGCGAGGTTATCGAGATAAATTGCGAGCCAACAGGGCTTTTTGCTCATAATCCTGAGCCACTTAAGGAGAATCTAACTCAGATCTCAGAGCTTATCAAGGAGCAGGGTGCTGACCTTGGCGTTGTTGTCGACCCCGATGTTGACCGCTTGGCGTTGGTCTGCGAGGATGGCGAGATGTTTGGCGAGGAGTATACGTTGGTGGCTGTGGCAGATTATATCCTCTCGCGCACCAAGGGAAGTACGGTCTCGAACCTTAGCTCATCGCGCGCGTTGAAGGATGTCACCGAGGCGCACGGATGTAGCTACTCAGCCGCTGCGGTGGGTGAGGTGAATGTTGTCGCTAAGATGAAGGAGACTGGGGCTGTGATTGGTGGCGAGGGTAATGGCGGAGTGATCTTCCCCGAGCTACATTATGGTCGCGACTCATTGGTTGGCGTGGCGTTGTTCTTGACATATTTTGCCGCTAAAGGGTGCACAATGAGCGAATTGAGAGCCTCATATCCAGCCTACTTTGCATCGAAGAATAAAGCGGAGTTAGAGGTCGGTATGGATGTCGATGGGATGTTGAATACCATCAAGCAACGACATGCGAGTGAGACGGTTACGGATATTGATGGTGTGAAGATCGACTTCGCTGAGAGTTGGGCACATCTTCGCAAATCCAACACTGAGCCAATCGTGAGAATCTACACCGAGGCGAAGAGTCAAAGTGAGGCGGATGCCTTGGCTGAGAAGTTTATTGCCGAGATGAACGAGATCTGTCGAGGGTAATCCGCAATCTCGATTTAACAATGCGAATTAAGGGTTGAGATTTATATAAACAATATTACACCTAAGAGGCTCTTATTCTGCGTGTCATTGCGGGCTTGACCCAATCGTGTCCAAAATAAATTTCACGCATAATCATAACGATCTGATCCAAGCCATTTTAGTGGCTTGGATTTGTATTTTAAAATATTGTATCCCCCTA
>JBCQVH010000007.1:0-125461 GCA_047173185.1 Rikenellaceae bacterium | reverse complement strand
TACGACTCCATCTCTTTGAAAATCATATAATTTGTTCCAAATTAGCGTCTCGGTTATACCTGTACCTTTTTTTAGTATTTCATCATCATTTGCTTCATTTATGAAATCTCCAAACAGATGGTTCAGCGTAAAGAAATATAGCAATTCGGGAGACTTATCTTTGTAGACAGTCTCTAGCTTAGATAAAACCTCTCTTTTAATATCCTCTACCAGATTGGTATTATTCCAGATAGTGTCAAATGTCTTATTTATTTCACTTGATCTTTGTGGATTGTCTATCCTTTCATTTAATTGGATTCTACCGCCTCTATCAAGTATACCAACACCCATAGCATCAAAATCCGAGTGCGTTATATAAGTTGAATTATTTGCAGCCGATTCTGAATTAAACATTTTACCCTCTATCTTGCGTGACTTTATGCGCTTGATAGATACTTTATCCGCAAGCCAAGCAGCAAATTCTTTTGCTATGTATGCGTAATCTAAATTTATTTTAAGAGCACTTTCTTCTTTCGTCTCGAATATATCAGCATCAGTATTGTATTTGTTGGGGTTGATTATTAGTCGAGTACTTTCGGCTTTAGAGAGTTCGTCCCTAAGCTCGTTATACGCAAACAAAGTAAAATAGGCAGTAATTATTTTCAAATCACTTCCTACTAAGACATCTTGTTGAATGATGTTTTTAAGGTTATTATTCATACTTACTTGCTTTTTACGAGCAGTTCTTGTCTATTAACATCAAGCACCATTGCCATCTTGTCAAGAGCAATAATCGAAGGCTGGGTATGATTATTACACCATCTCGACATCGTAGCAACATCGACTTCAATCTTCTCTGACAGCCACTTTGCGGTTCTACCTTCGCTCTTTAAAACATCCTTTATCCTGTTGATCTTCTTCATATCATTATCAATTTAACTTGACTACAACAACAAAGATATAAAATTTTAGTGAACTTGATTGCTATTTAGCTTAAAACTTTAGTGTAATTTAATTGTAGTAAGTAATAACCTTAGCGACAACAAATTGAAATTTAGAGCAAAAGTATGTAATACGTGTGCATTCTATCTGCACAAAGGTTAGATTAGTTCGTAAAGATTCATCGCTTCAATGCTTTGCTCAGTAGCTTTGCGGATCGTGGAGCCTGTGCCGCTGCGGGGTTTGCCGTTGTGGTAGGCGATTACTTTTGAGGCGTTGGAGAGGAGGAAGTCGTTGCGGTCGTGGTAGGCTTGGTTGGAGTATTCTGATGCTATGACTACTGTGTGGGTTGCTCTCTTGCGGAGCTTGCGATAGCGGAGTTTCTCGAAGAATGGAAACTTCTCCTCTTGACCCTCGAATGGGATTACTGCGATTAGCTCTATTTCAGGGTGAAGTTTTTGGAGTTTCAACACCTCTTCGGCTGCCAACATATCCCAGCCGAGGGCGTAGCCACACAAGAATTGGTATTTACCTTGATTATATTGCTCCTCTAATAGTGCGAAAAGTTTGGTGCGGATTCTCTTTTCTAGGGTCGAGCCTAATGCTCTGTCGGGTGATGTGAGGTTGCGGTTACCAGTGAAGGCTACGGCGCACTCTCTTTTGATATTCATAATTTTAGGCGGGTATTGCTTGCCTTTGAACACAAAAAGTGCGCCACCGACAAGTTTGAAAACCAGGAACCGCCAAGCACCCATCAATCCAACAAGCCAGGGCGCACCGTACCTTAAAGGTACAATACACCTGCCTCGTTTATCGGATTGAAAATAAAATTGGCGGTTTTGGTTTTCAGATAAACAATTAAGTAATTATATATGTCGTATTTCTACTCTATTTCTCTATAAGCATTTCATTTATCGCATCGGCAACATCGCCTCTACTCTCGCAAAGATAGCAAAAAAATAGAAACCACCTATCTCGGTGGCAAAACAAATTTTCATTTAGCAGGTACAAGGATCTATTTGTCGTCAGAATCCATCTTCTCCAACAATGCTTTTATTGTTGCATTGAGGAATGGAATACGATATAGAATTTCTCCAAAGGACACATTCTTGCACATCTGCGCACATTCTTGCACATCACGCTGCGAGAGTGTGCTTTTTACGTTTTAATAGCTATATCTTCGTCCTCGACATTAGTTGAATCTAACATAAAGGCAGATAATATGGCACAAGAACAGAAACAAGAGAGGGAGGTTTTGCTCGTCACCAACGAGGGCAGCGACCGACTTGAAGTCGTCTCAAAGGTAGACGAGAATGGAGCGTTAAAAACAGTAGCTCCTGCGCAGGCTAATGAAGCCGATTTCTTCAAATTTGACAAGCATAGCGATATGCTGGAGAGTTTCTTGAAGAACTACTTTGCTCAGGCAAAGAACCCCAAACACACAGGATTGTATCGTGTGGCAGCAGATGGAGTTGAGGGTATTGCAGAGGTCATAAAGGGGTTGTTGCAGAGTGGCGATGAGGGCAAGGAGTATCTCGCAGATTGCAAAGTTGATACCTCAAAGTATGAGCAGGATGCAACTCACCAGACAGAGCAGCCCAAGCAGAGCGGCTATCAGCAGCTGGATGAGTCAAAGATTGATTGGGATGCCTTTGCAAAGATTGGTATCACCCGAGAGGCTCTCGAAAAGTCAAGCTCACTCGCAGAGATGTTGAACTACCGCCGTAGCTCAGATCTACATACCATAACGATGAAAGTAGATGATCTCACGCTCAGCACCGACGCTCGACTATCACTAAGGCGTGCCGAAGATGGACGAGTAATACCAGTGATTCACGCTGTGCGCCAATCTCCTCAGCTCGACAGACCTTTTTACGGAGTAACCTTTACCGCAGAGGATAAGACAAATCTTCGCAAAACGGGTAATTTGGGTCGTCAGATTGAGATCATAAACAAGAAAACAGGGGAGGTCATCCCATCGTATGTGAGTGTCGACAGCAAGACCAACGAACTCATCGCCTACAATGCAAAGAACGTGCGTATCCCAGCTGAGATTAAGGGTGTAGCACTACCCGAAGATGATCGAGCGAAACTATTAGCTGGCGAGGGTGTATATATCGAGGGTATGACATCAAAGAGTGGCAAGACTTTTAACGCCACACTTCAGGTAAATGCAGCTGAGAGAGGACTAACTTTCCGATTTAACGAACCTCTGAAACAGCAGAAAAAGGTGCAGCAGGATGCTAATGCAGTACGAATACCCACTAAGATTGGCGGTGTTACGATTACAGATGATAACCGAGCCGCCCTCAAAAATGGCGAGGTGATATATGTTGAAGGGCTTACCGACAAGAAGGGTGAGCAGTACAACGCCTATATCAAGGTGAATAACGAGATGGGCAAACTCGACTTCTACAAGTGGGATCCACGCAAGAAGCAGGAGCAGAAACAGGAGCAGGAGACCCCAAAACAGGATAATCAGCAGCGTCAACAGAGACAAAAAGTATAGGAGATGGAGGAGATAAATATCTGTTATGTTGTAATTGGATTACTAATACTCCTATACACAATAGCTCTCGTCGTCACCGTAAAGAGCGCACACAAGGTAGATGACGATTTCGAGTTTATAAATGAAGATGGCGACCATATCTATTATGACCGCAAGTTGATAGAACACAAGAAGAGAGAAGAGAAACAATAATATGGAGACAATAAGATTTAAAGATAAAGGCTACAGGGAGATTCAGCCAGAGCAGATGCCAAGAGGTTTCGCAGTTATAGGTTGCTCACTCTCTATCTCGGACTGCACGGGACTCTTTTATGAACTATTCTTTGGCGACAAAGTGAAGTGCAATACAGAGATAGATGAACTTCAAGCTCAGACATTGATAGCCGAGCATAACCTAACATTGGTTGTCGATGGAGTCGATGGTAAAATTTGGGCGTAGTATAAATAGAATAATTTATGGAATATCAAGCAAATCCACTATCGGTGTTCTTTCTAAAACTATTGGAACACCTAACAGTGAGCTACCCACATTTGGCAAAAGATTTCGGGTTTATAGCCGACCGTGACGAGTTGGCTGCGTGCGTATTTCAAGCGGAGCGACAAGGAGGAGCAACCTACGATGAAGCAATGGCAAAAGCAGACGAGGTGTTATTTATGGATCTTCACTTCTCGTTGCACGAACTCATACAAGAGGTACTGTCGGTGGAGTATGGCGATGTAGTCCCAGAGCATATGTTGACTGAGGTTGCCATATCGCTCTATGATGATATTGAGCCACTCCTTGAGAAGTATCAGATAACGCCCGAGTTTAGCACCACGCCCGAATACAACGCCTTATATACAGAGGTAACGGGTAAGATAAACGAAATCTTCGATCACTATGGCATTTAACCGCAAGCAACGTCTCGGGGATAATATTGCAGCCATTCGTCTGCTCTTCGATTTGGAGGGTAGAGGGGTGGCTGCCACTTCTGAGGAGCGAGCTGTGTTGCAGAGGTATTGTGGCTTCGGAGGGTTGAAGGCGATCCTTAACCCTGCCGACTCCTTGGCTGATGCTCTCAAATGGAGCAAGTCCGATCAAGAGTTGTTTCCGCAGGTTGTGCAGCTTCATAGTGTCATTCGCAAGAATACTACTCCAGAGGAGTATAAACAGTATATTTCGAGCCTTAAAAACTCTATCCTCACAGCGTTCTACACCCCCGATAAGGTTA
The DNA here is from genome assembly GCA_047173185.1 of Rikenellaceae bacterium. Taxonomy (GTDB): domain Bacteria; phylum Bacteroidota; class Bacteroidia; order Bacteroidales; family Rikenellaceae; genus Alistipes. The sequence goes on along the minus strand of JBCQVH010000007.1, from coordinate 120,823 downwards.
TTGACTCGGTAGCTAAAGCACTACACGAAAGCGGTGTGCGCACAGAAAAGTTGGCTGCTTCGCACCCTTCCGCAGGCGGCACCTCGGGAATTCAAGCAAAGCTTGATTCCTCTCGGTTTGCACTGCGGTTCCTTGATCCATCAGCGGGTCAGGGAGCTTTTATGCGCTCATTTGCTAAGGTCTCGCCTATGATGGAGAGTACTAACTTCGAGAAGGATCTTATCACGGGTAAGCTCCTCGCAGCTCTATATCCAAAGACAGATGTTCAGGTGGCAGGTTTTGAGACCATCTCACCCGACTACAAGGGTCACTTCGATGTGGTAGCCTCAAATATTCCCTTTGGTGATATGTCGGTGTTTGACCCCGAATACACCAAGAGCAAAAATCCAACGGAGGTGCAAGCCTCGAAAGCGATCCACAACTACTTCTTCGCAAAGGGTCTCGACACACTGCGTGATGGTGGTGTAATGGCATTTATCACCTCTCAAGGTGTGATGAACTCGCCACAAAACGCACCTATTCGCCAACTATTGATGGAGCGTGCAAATTTGGTCTCAGCTATCCGATTGCCCAACAATCTATTTTCAGATATTGCAGGTACGGATGTCGGCAGCGACCTAATCATTTTGCAGAAAAATAGTGCAAAGCAATCACTTTTGGCAGATGAGCAGCTCTTCACTGTGAGCAATCTTCGCCCAAGCGGCACATACCTCAATGGCTATTTCCGTTCGTTGGAGCGTATCGTCCACACCGACTGGAAGCAGGACACAGACCCCTATGGCAAACCAGCAATCATCTTCAAGCATAGCGGAGGTGTGGAGGGTATCGCCAAGGATCTCGACTATATGTTGCACAACGACCTTAAAGCGAATTTCGATTTAGCTCTTTACAACAGCAACAAAGAGCAAGTAGACCCTATCGAGGTGGAGCAAAAACCACTCGCCAATCTCTACGACCTATTCGGAATGAGCGTTGAGCAGCGTGAGCGCAAACCTCGCCAGAGGAGACAACAAGTCGCACAACCTAAGCCAAAAGCAGAAAAAGAGGTGGAGGTAGCGAATGTTGTTGAAGCCCCAATAATAAATCTTACCCCTCGCAAATGGGAGGGTGAGATATGGTCGCACCATAAAGATGGCTCACTCGTAATTGAGGCTGAAACATCTCAAGTTGGCTACCTACGAGAGTTTAAGTTTGGTGCAGCACAGTTTCACCCCTTAGATTTGCCCACCAAGCAAGAGGAGCGAATCCGAGCCTACATACCTATGCGAGATACATACTTCGAACTATACAATGCCGAGCAACGCACTCAAACTGAACATAGCGAGCTTCGCACCGACCTAAACACTCACTACGATAACTTCGTAGCGAAGTATGGCAACCTAAACTCCGCAAGCAACGCCAAATTCATATTGATGGACGCCTCAGGCAGAGAGATGTGTTCGTTGGAGCGTGCGGTAGATGGGCAGTTCATCAAGGCTGATATTCTCGATCACCCAGTGGCATTTTCGCAAAATGAGATTACAGCGGTCGGAAGTGCTGAGGAGGCACTATCTGCATCGTTAAACAAGTATGGCGGTGTTGAGCTGTCATATATGGCAGAGCTGACATCTACCACCGAAGATGCTATAATCGAGGAGCTAAAGGAGCGTATCTACTACAACCCGATGATCGAGAACTACGAGATTGCAGATAGATTTATCGCAGGTAATGTCATCGAAAAGGCGGAGCAGATAGATAGCTACCTATTGGATAACCCCAACGATGAGCGAGCGAAGGAGTCGTTGCAAGCCCTCAAAGATGCAGCACCTCGCCCAATCACCTTTGACGAGCTTGATTTTAACTTCGGCGAGAGGTGGATACCTGCCCCGATATACTCTCGCTATGCCTCATATCTATATGGCACAGATATAAATATCACATATTCGGAGAGCCTCGATGACTACTCAGTCAAAAGTCGTGGCACGAACGCCAACATCTACGACAAATACTGCGTAAGGGGGCAATCACGCACCTACGATGGAGTGTCGCTAATGAGCTATGCGCTGCTCAACACCGTACCCGACATTACAAAAACAATCGTAGTGGATGGCGAGGAGCGCAAGGTTAGAGACTCCGAGGCGATACAGCTAGCCAACTCCAAGATCGACGAGATCCGCAACGGCTTTGTTGATTGGCTCTCGGAGCAGACCCCCGAATTTAAGGATAAGCTAAGCGATATGTACAACCGCAAATTCAACTGCTTCGTCCGTCCGCAGTACGATGGTTCGCACCAAAAGTTCCCCGACCTCGACCTCAAAGCTCTCGGAATCCCCGACCTATACAAGTCGCAAAAGGATGCAATCTGGCAGCTAAAAATGAATGGCGGGCTGATCTGCGACCACGAAGTAGGAACAGGCAAAACTCTAATTATGTGCGCAGGTGCATATGAGCTAAAACGCTTAGGATTAGCGCATAAGCCCTTGATTTTAGCGCTTAAGGCAAATGTACACGAAATCGCTCACACCTACCAAACAGCCTACCCAAATGCAAAAGTGTTGTATCCTGGCAAGAACGATTTTACACCTGCTAATCGTGTGAAGCTCTTTAACGAGATTAAGAATAACGACTGGGATGTTGTGATATTGACACACGACCAATTCGGAAAGATTCCGCAGTCGCCAGAGATGCAGCAGACCATTTTGCAAAAGGAGCTTGACACGGTGGAGGAGAGCCTTGATGTGTTACGCCAGCAGGGACACACTGTCTCTCGTTCGATGCTCAAAGGTCTCGAAAAGCGCAAGCAGAACCTTGAAGTGAAGTTGGAGACCATCGCCTCCTCAATCAGTGAGCGAACGGATGATGTGGTAGATTTCAAGCAGATGGGCATAGATCATATATTTGTAGATGAGTCACACAAATTCAAGAATCTCCTCTACACAACCCGCCACAGCAGGGTCGCTGGATTAGGTAGCCAAGATGGTAGCCAAAAGGCTCTGAATATGCTCTTTGCGATACGTACCATACAGGAGCGCACAGGGCGTGATTTGGGCTGCACATTCCTCTCGGGAACGACTATCTCAAACTCCCTCACGGAGTTGTATCTGCTATTCAAGTATCTGCGACCTAAAGAGTTGGAGCGACAGAATATCAACTGCTTTGATGCTTGGGCTGCAATCTTTGCGAAGAAGTCCACCGACTTTGAGTTCTCCGTGACTAATCAGATTGTACAGAAGGAACGATTTAGGTACTTCATTAAAGTGCCAGAGTTGGCTGCGTTCTACAACGAGATCACCGACTATCGCACCGCTGCCGATGTGGGTGTTGATCGTCCAAAGGCTAATGAGGTACTGCATAATATTCCGCCTACGCCACAGCAAGAGGAGTTTATTGAGAAGCTAATGAAGTTTGCTCAGACAGGCGATGCTACGATACTTGGTCGTGAACCGCTCTCACCGACTGAGGAGAAGGCGAAGATGTTGATTGCTACTGACTATGCTCGTAAAATGGCTCTCGATATGCGAATGATCTCGCCATATTATGATGACCACATCGACAATAAGGCTTCGCATTGTGCTGCTAAAATTGCCGACTATTATTATAGGTTTGATGAGCATAAGGGGACGCAGTTTGTATTCTCTGATTTGGGAACGTTCAAACCTCAGGAGTGGAATGTTTACTCAGAGATTAAACGTAAACTTGTAGAAGATTACAAGATCCCAGAACACGAGGTGCAGTTTATCCAGCAACACAAATCGGAGGCTCAGCGCAAGAAGGTTATCGCTGCGATGAACGAGGGTGCGGTGCGTGTAATTTTCGGCTCTACGGATATGCTGGGAACGGGTGTAAATGCACAGCGGAGGGCTGTTGCTATTCATCATTTGGATAGTCCGTGGCGACCGTCAGATCTGGCGCAGCGTGATGGTCGAGCAATCAGAAAAGGTAACAAAATAGCGAAGTTATACGCTGATAATAAGGTAGATGTAATTATCTATGCAGTTGAAAAATCGTTGGATTCTTACAAGTTTAATCTACTTCATAACAAGCAGATGTTCATCTCACAGCTAAAGAGTGGAGCGATGGGCGCACGTACCATTGACGAGGGTACGCTTGATGAGAAATCGGGTATGAATTTTAGTGAATATATGGCGATTTTGTCGGGCAATACCGACCTTTTGGATAAGGCGAAACTTGAAAAGAGGGTCGTAGCGTTGGAGTCTGAGCGCAAGGTGTTCAACAAGAACCGCCACAACTCGAAGTATCAGTTGCAGCACGTCGAGGGGCTACTCGGCTCTCATCAAGCGACACTATCGAAGATGGAGGCAGATATGAAACTCTTTGGCGAGCGTATGCAATTCGACAAGGAGGGTGGCAAACTCAATCCTATTATATTAATAGGTGTCGAGGGCAGCGACCCCAAGAAGATTGGCGAGAAGTTGGCAGATATAAACGAACGTATGCGCACAGGTGCAGGTGAGTTTCGTGTGATTGGATCGCTATATGGATTCAATATTGTGGTCAAAACAGAGTCGTCAGGCAAGGATATTTTCGATCTATCACATAATAAATTTATGATTGAGGGCGTCCACGATGGCGAAAATGGTGTACGTGTGAAGTACCACTACAATAATGGCAACATCGCCGCCGACCCAAAATTAGCCTCGCTCAACTTCCTAAATGCGATGGAGCGCATACCCAAGCTAATCGAGCAGGAGCAGACGAAGATCACCAACCTTCAGCAAGACATCCCCGTTCTAAAGAGCGTAATCTCTGGCGAATGGAAAAAGGAGGATGAACTAAAATCCCTCCGAGCCGAAGTTGCCACCTTGGAGCGCAAGATCACCCTCTCGCTAAAGCCTGTCGATCAGAGCGACCAAAGCGCAGAGCAGTCGGCAGATCAAAGCATCCCGATCCCCCCAGAGCCTCAGCAGCGAGGTGTTAGAATGTAATAATCCCCGATGTAAAAAATGCTACAACGTGTCGCAGTTTTACATCGGGGATATTTTATGACAGAACATCGCCACTCCGCAACGCAATTATTATTGGTTGCCGATGCTCGACGATAGGTCGCCTGATACGCCCCATTATCCACTCTTTGAAAGCTCTGCAATATCCGCCTTTGCATCGGAACACCAATGCGAGGACTACATCGAGATTATAATATCTCACGCCTTTTGCCTCTCTAACAGTGTTATGCTCCAGCAGTTCGCCACTCCGATATATTTCACGGATATTGGCAACGACACTCTGAGAGTGCAGAGCCAACAGCTCCACAATCTCACAACGTGTCATCCAAATATCATCTCCTGTAACCTCTATTGTTAATTTTCCATCCGCCCGTAGTTCGGATTTTAATAGGTCTCTCTTCATAATTTTTTTCGTTAAATCGTTAGCTGTCCAGTTACCAAAATCTATTTGGCTAACTTTTTCTTAGTCTCGGGGAGGCTCAGACCGAGTGAATCTTCAATATCGGTGAACTGCTCAGATAGCCCCTCCATGTCCCTGCTGATCTTATCATTGGTGATTCTGGCATAAATTTGTGTTGTTTTAATGTTGGTATGACCAAGCATTTTGCTAACCGTCTCAATAGGTATACCCTTTGATAATGTGGTAGTTGTGGCGAACGTATGGCGGGCGAGGTGGAATGTTAGATTCTTCTTTATACCACACACGTCCGCTATCTCCTTCAAATATTGATTTGTCTTTTGGTTAGAAATTACGGGCAAGATTCTTCCTTTTGGGAGCTTGCCTTTGTACTTCTCCAAGATCATCGTAGGTATTGCTAGCAATGGCACATTTACAGGGGTGTCGCACTTCTGTCTTTTGGTTATAATCCACATATTCCCATCAAATGATTTGCGAATATTCTCAGCCGTTAGATTCTTTATGTCAATGTAAGCCAATCCGCAGAAGCAGCTAAAGAGGAATAGATCTCGCACCTGATCCAATCTCTCCGAGATAAACTCCTTTTGTGCTATCGCGGCAATCTCCTCCTTATCCAAGAAACCTCTATCTACACTCTTTACCTTAATCTTATAGTTGGCAAATGGATCGTGATGTAGCCAGCCATTGTTGCGAGCTATGATAATTATACGCTTGAAGAATTGAAGGAATTTAGCCGTTGTATTCTGATTGCATTCTGCCTTTACTAATAGGTATTGCTCAAGGTCGGAGATAAACATATGGCTCACCTCCTTGATATTCATATCTGAAACCTTGTAGCGATGGCTTATAAACTCAAACACTCTCTTCCTTGTAACTCGATACTTCTGAAGAGTAGATTTACTCTTGCTTATGCCGACCAACTTTTCGCAATCATCGATGTGCTTGTCGAAGATCTGCAAGATAGTCTCGCCTTTTGTGGTGACACCCAAGAATGCGTTTCGCACTTTTTCTGCCGTAACCGTCACCTCTCGATCTGCAATATCACGATAGTGGTTGCTTAGAGCCAATTTAATGCGATCTAAATCTTCGTTGATTCTCTTAGCCTCTGCGCTCTTGCCGATGACACGAGATGTGTCAACACTCCACAGATGTGGCTCAACATCGATTTTACTGCTAAATTGGACTCTGATGCTGTTTACCGTGACACGAATCATAATTGATGTCTTGCCCTCTTTGTTTACATAGTTCTTGCGGAGGTAAAAAAGAACTCTAAATGTACTACTCATAACTCATTTTTTTCTGTAACCTTTTCTGATGCAAAGTTACTGTTTAACAATTAATTTTGAGCTATCGAGCCGATACCAACATACTACCAATGTACTACCATTTAGCGAGTTGCACGAAAAAAAGGTTACAATTATGGCTCAGAAAAATTCCTGTAACCAATTTGTAACCCAACTATGGTATAAAGACGATATTTGGGTGGTATATCAATGGTACACCCAATTGCGTAAAAAAGGCGTAAATCATTGATTTACGCCTTTTTACCGCTGTTTTAGATCTTTTTCAAAACCTATATGGCGGAGAGAGAGGGATTCGAACCCCCGGTGCCTTGCAGCACAACGGTTTTCAAGACCGCCGCATTCGACCACTCTGCCATCTCTCCGGCAACAAAAGTACTACTATTTTTTGTTTCTGCAAATTTTTTGTGCGAATATTTTTAAGTTTTTTTGTGAGCATGCGCCTTACTTGCTGAAAATCTGCAATATAGAGATATCTCCACTGCAACACTTTTTTTCACACACAGCAGTGTCAACCTAAACAAACGCTAAAATCGGCATTCAAACACCTCTAGCGTCCAAATTTTACAAGCAGAACACTAACATCCGATGGCGACACACCAGGGATTCGTGACGCCTGACCTATCGTCGTGGGACGTATGCGCGAAAGCTTTTGGCGCGCCTCAATCGTCAACGCCTGCATACCCATATAATCGAACCCATCGGGAATCATGATATTCTCCAAGCGTTGCAACTTCGACGCTATCGCCCTCTCACGCTCGATATAACCGCGATATTTCACCTGAACCTCCACCTGCTCCATGACATCGCGCGACGGTGTGTATTGCTCTATAAACGCCTCGATTTTGCGAACATGCTTTGCGAGATCCACAAGCGTCACCTCATTGCGAATTAGGATATCTGACGCTTTTTTACCCTGCGTCAATGGATCCTGTCCAAGCGAGAGAAGATAGTCGTTGACCTGCGTCGCCTTGACGCTAACTGTGTTCAACATCTCCACAAAAGCCTCGAAGATTTCGCGTTTAGCATCAAACTCCGCGCTGCGTTTTTCAGATATTGAGCCGATGCGCTGAGCTATTGGCGTGAGGCGAATATCGGCATTATCCTGACGCAGAAGTATGCGATACTCCGCGCGCGACGTGAACATTCGATATGGCTCATCAACCCCCTTGGTCACGAGATCATCAATCAAAACGCCTATATACGCCTCGTCGCGCGCAAGCACCAACGGAGCATCTCCGCGAAGTTTCAGCGCGGCATTGATACCTGCGATGAGACCCTGCGCTCCTGCCTCCTCGTAGCCCGTTGTTCCATTGATCTGACCCGCGAAAAACAGTCCATCCACGAGCTTTGTCTCCAGCGTGGAGTTGAGCTGCGTAGGTGGAAAATAGTCATACTCGATGGCGTAACCTGGTCGGTAGATATGCAACTTCTCGAACCCCTCGACCTGGTGCAATGCCTCCCACTGCACCTCCCAAGGCAGTGACGACGAGAAGCCATTTAGGTAGTACTCGTTGGTGTCGCGCCCCTCGGGTTCGAGGAAGAGCTGATGTTGATTTTTGTCGGCAAAGGTGCGAAGTTTATCCTCGATGCTTGGGCAGTATCGAGGTCCAATTCCGTGTATGATTCCGTTGAAAAGTGGCGATCTGTCGAAGCCACCTTTGAGGGTGTTGTGCACCTCCTCAGAGGTATAAACAAGGTAGCATGGCATCTGACCCTCGACCGCTGAGGTCTCGGATGAGAATGAAAATTTCGATGGATTTTCGTCACCAGGCTGCGGCTCCAACTTTGAGAAATCTATGGTTCGTGCATCGAGGCGCGAGGGGGTTCCCGTCTTCATTCGTCCAGCCTCGAACCCCTCATTTATGAGCGACTGAGTGATGCCGACAGAGTGCGCGTCACCTGCCCTGCCGCCATTTGCTTGGGCTGTTCCGCAGTGCATCAGACCGCCGAGGAATGTGCCGTTTGTCAAGACCAACGCCTTGCATCGGAACTCCACACCCATCTGAGTTTTGATGCCTCGCACCCTGCGTGACGCCCCATCGTCACCATCCTCGAAGAGCACCTCCACCGCGCTATCTTGCCACAGGTAGAGGTTCTCCTGATTCTCCAATCTTCGCCTCCACTCAGCGGAAAAAAGAGCCTTATCGCACTGCGCGCGCGGACTCCACATTGCCGCCCCTTTGCTGAGGTTGAGCATGCGAAACTGTATCGTACTTATGTCGGTGACAATACCCATCTCGCCACCCAAGGCGTCAATTTCGCGGACAATCTGACCCTTGGCGACACCGCCCACCGCAGGGTTGCAAGACATGTTTGCGAACTTAGTCATATCCATCGTAAGCAGCAGCGTCTTGATCCCCATTCGTGCCGATGCAGCGGCCGCCTCGCACCCTGCGTGACCAGCCCCGACAACAATAATATCGTACTCTAAAACCATCTTTAAATCATTATTTTTGCTTTTGTTCCACGTGGAACACTCCCGACTCACTAGCGAGACTTAACATGTACCGCCTGCGTAACGCCACCTTTGTGGAGCATCCATTTACCCTGCGAACGCATGATCTGCTCGATAACATCGCGCACACATCCGCGACCTCCGTTGTACTCCGAGACATAACGCGCCGCCTCGATAACCTCCATGCAGGCGTCCGCTGGAGCGACTGGAAGCCCCACAAAATTGAGACATTCAAGGTCGGGAATATCGTCACCCATGTACATTGTATTCTCGGGCTCGACCCCCACTTCACTTAAAAATTCCTTGATCGCGCGTATCTTGTCGGCACAATCTAGGTAGATATTTTTGATGCCCAACATCTCCATTCGGTACTGAAGGTTCGCACCCTTACCGCCCGAAATGACGCAGATATGAAGTCCATTTTGGATGGCGTAAGCCACCGCATAACCATCCTTGGCGTTATAGACGCGATTGAAATCACCATCCCTCGTCGGCATGATTCCGCCATCGGTAAATACGCCATCCACGTCGAGAACCAACGCCTCGCAACGCGCTACATCTTCTTTGAAGTTTCCCATATATATTTGCTTATTAATTTATAAATCTCCTCTAGCTGCCCCTCGCCTTGCGCTTGGAGCATCGCCTCGTGACACTCTTGTGTCTCCTTGTCTCCTCTTGCCGCAGGTCCAGTCTGTATCGCTCGTGGGCTCTCAGCCGAAAGAATCTTGGAGAAACTCTCCTCGATGAGAGGCTTGAAAACCTCGAACGTCAACCCCGACTTTTCGGCAAGATCCTTGGTCGCTGCACACATCGCATTGGTGAAGTTGCAGGCAAAGACCGCGCATAGGTGGAGGCTCTTGCGACCCTCTGAACTCATCTCATAGATGGACGAAGATAGCCCCTCCGCAACCTCGCGGATTAACTCCAACGAGTAGGGATTTGACCCCTCGATAAAGAGCGGAATCCTGGCAAAATCCATCTGTCGACCCACCGAAAAGGTCTGCATCGGATAGAGCACCGCAGCGTTGGGATGTGCGATATCGGTGATGGGAACACTCCCTGCCGTATGGACAACAACCGCGTAGTCGGGGAACTCCAAGAAACTCGAAAGCCTCGCCACCGCCCTATCGCTGATCGCCATTATGTAGATATCAGCCGCCTCCAAATCCATGGGATCTTCGCCTCCGCTCCAGCAATCCGCCATCTCTACAATATCCATTGCGCGGTTGAGATTGCGCCCCCACACCTGCACTAAGTCGAGGGTTTCGCTCTTGGATATTGCGACCGCCAACGACTCAGCAACACCGCCTGTTCCGATGATTACAACACTTAGGTTCTCCATTATTTTAGAATAATTGTTATTAACTTTCCGCCTATCAAGGTGAGTGCAACACGCGCCTCATCGCCACTTTTAGTCTTAAGTTGAGCCATCACCTTGTTCAACGACTGAGGAAAATCACGCATGATGATCTCCACCTTTTTGCCACCCAAGATCTTGCGCAGAGTCTTTGGTTGGTACTCCAAAATCTGCTCAATCTCGAAGATGCGACCGTAACAATTTCGGGGTTGCTCCACAGCAAAACCAAAGCCGTTGTTGCTCCAAATATCCGCCTCTCGACCGACAAAGTGCATCGCAACCCTACCCTTTAACAAAGCGACATCGGGGAGGATTAGCCACCTATATTTTGTTGCCGACTCTACGTCGAAAGCGATTGACGTTGGTAGATTTTCAACCTCCGAACGCTGAGCCGAAAACTCCGCGCGACCCACCGCAGTAACTGCAATCTGCTCCTCCGCCATTGGTGAATATATCACCACCTCCTTGCATTCGTCATGGAGCGAGACAACCTCAACCTTGGCGTTTTCGAAGAGTCTAAACGCCTCGTCAACATCAAAAATCGGAGAGCATTTTACAGCTAGTCGCTCCGAAATTTTACGCAATCTCGGCAACATCTCGATGATGTTTGGCGAACACTCCTCTAGCTTTATCACCCTCTCACCACCATCGGTTCGCCTATCGGGATCGACATATATCCAGTCGAAATGCTCCGTGGTTTGAGCGACAAAATCCTCAGCCGCCATATTTACAACCTCTATATTCTCGACCCCTAGGCGCGCAAAATTCTCGCGCACCACCTGTGCTAAGATCTCATCACGCTCCAGTGTCACCACCCTTTCAAAGGATCTTGACAACCATAGCGAGTCGACCCCAAGACCACATGTCAGCTCCAAAAGTTTTGCTCCACAGATCTCGCTCTTCGCCCTTGCTGTCTCCTCGCTTGACGACTGCTCGTAGGCGCGCGGTGGAATTATGCACCTCGCCTCGTAGAGTGTCGGCAACTTCTTGCGCGCCCTCTGCAAGTACTTGACCTGCTCCGCAACAAGACGCGCCGAAACCACCCTCTTGTCGAGAGCTATATCTGTCGGCTTGCGGTCGATGTTTACCTCAATCGCCTCGCGCGTCTCCGCCAAACAAAGTATGTCGAACTCCTCTTGCATCATAAATATTTTGGAAATGTTCCACGTGGAACAATAATTTTATCTGAAACGATGTTGAATTGAGGCTTAAATGAGCCAAAATTCAACTACTCCCCTACGGAGATCGAATTATATCAAATTCTCAGAGGGTAAAAAACAACGAAAGTGTAGTTACTTTAGGTTGATTATCAGATGGTTAAGCAGTGAAAATAGTTTGATTATTGGGTGATATCTTTTCTCTCCAATACCATAACCATCCCCCTCTCGGTCGCCAACCTCTCCATCAAAGCGTAAGCCTCGTCAAAATCGTTGGCAATCTCGCCATCGAGGATCGCATTCTTGATAACCTCCTTGATCTCGCCAATGGCTGAGCATGGAGCGATACCATATGTCTTCATGATGAGGTCGCCAGAGATGGGCGGCTGGAAATTGCGAACCCTATCTCTCTCCTCCAGATCTTTCATCTTGGCGCGAACCTTCTCGAAGTTGGCAAGGTAGCGTTTCACCTTGGAGTCGATGCCCGAGGTGATGTCCGCCTCCGCCAAGATCATCAACGCCTCAACATCATCGCCAGCCTCAAAAAGCAATCTGCGAACCGCCGAGTCTGTCACGATCTCCTCGGTCAAGCTGATTGGGCGAAGGTGGAGAAAAACCAACTTCTGGACAAACTTCATCTGCTCACCCAACGGCAACTTCAATCGTCTAAAGATATGAGGCGTCCACTTCGACCCCAACACCTCGTGACCGTGGAACGTCCACCCCACCTTGGCATCATACGCCTTGGTCGCTGGCTTGGCGATGTCGTGCAACACCGCTGCCCACCTCAACCATAAGTCGTCACTCCTGCGAGCGACATTATCCAGAACGGTGAGCGTATGTCTAAAATTATCCTTGTGCGCATGTTTGCCAACCCTATCCACCCCGTTCAGCTTGTGCATCTCGGGGAAGATCAACTCCAACAACCCCGATAGCTCCAACAGGTCGAAACCTATCGAGGGCATGGGCGACATGACGATTTTATTCAACTCCGTGATGATCCTCTCCTGTGAGACAATCTCAATTCGCTTGGCGTTGCGCTTGATCGCCTCGAAGGTCTCGTCCTCGATATCGAAACCCAACTGCGTGGCGAAACGTATCGCCCTCATCATCCTCAGCGGATCATCCGAGAAGGTGATGTCGGGGTCGCAAGGTGTGCAGATGATGCAATCCTCCAGATCAAAGAGCCCATCAAAGGGGTCAACCAACTCACCGAAGTTCGCCTCGTTGAGACTCCACGCCATGGCGTTGATGGTGAAGTCTCGACGCTTCTGGTCGTCATCCAACGACCCCTCCTCAACACTCGGCTTGCGAGAGTCGGGCGAGTAGGACTCCTTGCGCGCACCCACGAACTCAATCTCCGCGCCATCGGCACGCAACATCGCCGTTCCGAACCTCTTGAAGATGGAGACCTTCGTGCGCAACTCCTTGCCCACAGCCTCGGCAACATCGACACCACTGCCAACAACGACAACATCAATATCTGTCGAGGGGCGACCCAAATAGAAGTCGCGGACATATCCGCCAACAACATACGCCTCAACGCCCATGCCATCAGCAATACGACCTATACGCCTGAAAATCGGCAAACTTAAATGCTTCGTGTTATCTTTCATAATCTACTTCTGCTCTAAGGCGCGCAAATAGAGCGAAACCGTATTCTCAAGACCCAGATACAGAGCATCGCAGATCAGCGCGTGACCTATCGACACCTCATCGACATAGGGTATTCTCTCGACAAAATAAGCCAAGTTGTTGAGATCCAAATCGTGCCCTGCATTGAGCCCCATACCCAACGCCTTGGCTCTCTCAGCCGTAGCGACATATGGCGCAATGGCAGCCTCACGATCCTCAGCATACTGTGCTGCGTACGCCTCCGTGTACAACTCCACACGGTCAGCTCCGCACGCCAATGCCCCATCGACCATGTCGGGGATGGGATCAACAAATATAGATACGCGGATGCCAGCCTCGTGAAAACGACGCGTAACATCGCTCAAAAACTCATGGTGCTTGACCGTGTCCCAACCTGCATTGGAGGTGATGGCGTTGTCCGCATCGGGAACAAGGGTCACCTGCGCTGGACGTGCCTCCAAGACCATATCGACAAAGCTAGGTATCGGGTTACCCTCCACATTCAACTCCGTAGATAGGATCTCCTTAAGTTTGTGGACATCGTCGTAGCGAATATGTCGCCCATCGGGACGCGGATGAACCGTGATACCGTAGGCTCCGAAACGCTCGATATCGAGAGCCGCCTGTGCGACATTTGGCATATTTCCACCGCGCGAGTTACGAACTACGGCGATCTTATTGATATTTACACTTAAATTAGTCATAAACTTTTATTATATTTGCGCTTGTAAAGTTACTGAAAAATTGCGAAATCTGATGAAAATTATACTTTTTTCTCGCTCACGTGTCAATCACGACCCCTCAGACCTTAGGCTGATACTCTCCCTCATCGAGAGATATGGCTTCTCGTTTTGCGTCAACGAGGAGTTTTCTAAGACCATTGAGGAGCTTATTGGGGTGGCTATACCCTCTCAGCAAATATACGGTTCAAAGGTCGAAACACAAGAGTCTACATCGGAGGCGATAATGATATGTTACGGTGGCGATGGAACACTTCTCGAAGGTGTGCAACGTCTTAGTGGTCAGCCTATTGTTGTGGCTGGCATAAACTCGGGACGCCTCGGATTTCTAACCAGCGTCTCGCGCTCGGGAATCGAACGCCTCTTTGAACTTATAGCCAACGGAGAGCTTCGCAGTCAGAAGAGAATACAACTCAACGTGGAGGGGGATTTCGCACCCAACGCCTCGCACCTCGCAACAAACGAATTTACCGTGCAGAGGAGTGGAGCGTCGATGATTTCGGTCGAAACATATGTCAGCGGTGAGCTTGTGGCGACATATTATGGCGACGGAGTGATCGTCTCCACACCCACCGGATCTACCGCCTATTCACTCAGCGCAGGGGGTCCAATATTAGCACCTGCTTGTGGCTGCTGGGTGATATCGCCAATTGCGCCACATAACCTCACGATGCGCCCCGTGGTAGTCCCTGCAACAAGTCCCATTGAACTGAAAATCAGAATGAGAGAGGGTGACGCCTTTGTCTCGGTCGACAACCTAAAGTTCCCAATTGAGTCGCAATCTAAGGTGCAGCTATCACTCGCCAAGGAGTCGCTATATCTCGCCCTCCCCGACAACACCTCGTTCTACGAAACCCTCCGCAACAAGATGATGTGGGGCGTGGATATGAGATAAAATTATTTGCGATACCTATTAAAATATATAATATATTGTGATAATTTTCCGTTTTAACTCATAATTTTGTACATTTGCACACTATGAGCGAAAATAAAAAGCTACCTAAACACGTTGCAATAATAATGGATGGTAATGGTCGCTGGGCACAACTTCGAGGATTGGAGCGTGCCGAGGGGCATATCCGTGGAGTGGAGTCGGTGAGAACCGCAATACGCAGTGCCGCAAAGCGTGGCGTTAACTACTTGACACTCTACGCATTCTCGACCGAGAACTGGGGACGTCCATCAGAGGAGGTCGACACACTCATGGAGTTGATGTGCATGAGCGTCATGAACGAAACCCCCGAGCTGAAGAGCCAAGGGGCGAAGGTGGTGATTATTGGTGACAAGAGCCGTTTTTCGGAGAAGGTGCAGGAGCATCTCAGATATGTCGAGGCTCAGACGGCTCAGGGCGAGAGGTTGACCCTTGTCCTTGCCCTCAACTACTCGTCACGTGACGAGATGCGCAGAGCCGTCACAAAGGTTGCTCAGAGAGTGGCGAGTGGCGAGTTGAGAGCCGAGGAGGTTAATGAGGAGGTTATCACAGCGGCGTTGGATACAGCCTTCATGCCCGACCCCGACCTAATTATCAGGACGAGTGGCGAGTGCAGGTTGAGCAACTTCCTGTTGTGGCAGGCGGCATATGCGGAGTTTTACTTCCCCGAGGTGTTGTGGCCAGATTTCGATGAGGCGGAGTTCGACAAGGCTCTGGAGGTCTACGCAGGTCGCAACCGCAGGTTTGGAAAGCTATAAAGTGAAGATAAGATTTTAGAGACTATATAAAATAATAGATGAGTTACTTAAAACAGATATGTCTAATTGTTGCATTTTTGACCCTCACGGCTGTGACGTCATATGCACAAAAAGATACGGTGAGCACGAAAAAGGCGAAAAAAGAGAAGGTCGCCAAGATTAAAGGTACCTCTCAGGCGGCGGAAGGCAGTGACGGTAGAATCGTAAACGAGGATACCAGCTCGGACTACGCCAAGGCCTTGGCTACAATCAACGCCAACCGCGAAATTGTCGACACCGTAGACCTTTACATCGGGGCGGAGCGTCTCAGCGACAATGCCAGCCCAAAGAAGTATAGGATCAAGAAGGTGAATGTTCGTGGCGTGGAGTCATTCAACACCAAGGTGATAGCATCATCCATAGGTCTCACAGAGGGCGACTCGATACTGCTCCCTGGATCGGCAACATCGGCCATTATCAACAAGCTTTGGAATCAACGTCGCTACTCGGATGTCAAGATGGGCGCGACAATCGAGGGGGGTGATGTCGAAATTGATATCTACCTCAAAGAGCGTCCAAGGGTCTACAACTGGGAGATCACTGGAACATCAAAGGGTAAACGCTCGGATCTATTCGACAAGCTCAAACTTCGCCGCAACAGCGAGCTGTCGGACTACATCATCGAGAAGAATAAAGTACTCATTAAGAACACATTGGCGGAGGATGGTTTCCGCAACGCTGAGGTGGATGTCCTCATTGAGAACGACACAATCCGCCCTCAGATGGTCAACGTGACATTCAAGGTTGACCCCAAGGAGAAGGTGCGCATTGGCGAGATCGTCTTTGATGGCAACGAGGCATTTGCAGATAAGAGGCTAGCCAAGACATTCAAAAAGACCCACAGAAAGACAATCAACTTCTTCAAGAGTTCGAAACTCAACGAGGATGAGTACAAGGATGACAAGGAGCTACTCATAGATTTCTATAACTCAAAGGGTTACCGCAACGCAACGATCATCTCGGACACAATATATCAGATCAACGACAAGCGCATAGGTATCAAGCTAAAGGTTTCGGAGGGTAACAAATACTACATCCGCAACATCTCGTGGGTCGGAAACTCGATATACGAGACCGAGCAGTTGGAGGCGATGTTTGGCGTCAAGAGTGGCGACACATATGACAAAAAGAGTATGAACAAACGCCTCGGTGTGGGTAAGGATGCCAACCCTGAGGAGATGTCGATTCTCTCTCTGTACCAAAATGAGGGTTACCTCATGTCGCAGATCGACCCTGCGGAGATTATCATCGGACGCGACTCTATCGACTTGGAGCTCAAGATCTTCGAGGGTAAGCCGTTCGTAATCAACAACGTCAAGATATCTGGAAATGAGCGCGTGGATGACGAGGTTATCCGCCGTGAGGTATACACTCGCCCTGGTGAGTTGTACAACCGTTCGCTCTTGATGCAGACAATCCGCACCCTCGGAACTATGGGTCACTTCAACCCTGAGGCTATCGCACCAAATATTCAGCCCGTCTCGAACGACAAGGTCGACATCGGCTGGGCACTGGAGGAGCAGGCGAGTGACCAGTTCAACATCTCAGGAGGTTGGGGTTCTGGAAGTATCGTAGCCTCGGTGGGTATCACCCTCAACAACATCTCGACAAAGAGCCTCTTCAATGGCGGAAGTTGGTCGCCATATCCGATGGGACAGAATCAGAAACTTTCGATTTCGGCGCAAACAAACGGATCTTACTATAAATCAGCATCTTTGAGCTTCACAGACCCTTGGGTGGGAGGTAAGAAGCCAAACTCGTTGACGCTCTCGGCATACTATTCAGATCAGAATGATGCCTACTACGCTTGGCAGTCGAGTTCGATGTATTTCCGTTCGTTGGGTTTGGCAGCAGGTTTGGGTAAGCGACTCACATGGCCCGATCCATACTTCACGCTATACAGCGAGTTGGCATACCAGAGATATATGCTTAGCAACTGGAGCTCATTTGTTATGAATGATGGAAATGCGAACATGCTATCCTTCAAATTTGTCTTCTCGCGCAACTCGGTGGATCAGCAGATCTATCCTCGTCGAGGTTCGGAGTTCTCGGCATCGGTGCAGTTCACACCCCCATACTCGCTATTCAACGGCATAGACTACTCGGACGACAATGACGACTTGAGCGACAGTGAGCGTTACAAATGGATTGAGTTCCACAAGTGGCAGTTCAAGGCACAGGTGTTCCAAGGCTTTATGAAGAACTCGAACCTTGTACTTATGATGCGTGCAGAGATGGGTTACTTGGGTAATTACAACACAGATTTCGAATCTCCATTTGAGCGTTTCGAGGTCGGAGGTGACGGAATGTCGGGATATAGTGTATATGGTATAGATGTTGTGTCGTTGCGTGGATATGACGATGGAGCTCTCGACCCTACGGATGGTAGCTACTCGATGGCCTACAACAAATACACGATGGAGTTGCGCTACCCTATCATCTTGCAGCCATCTTCGCAGATCTACGCCCTCGCCTTCTTGGAGGCTGGTAACGGTTTCAACAGATGGGAGGATTTCTCGCCATTCAAGGTTAAGCGTTCGGCAGGTGTCGGTGTGAGGGTTTACCTTCCGATTGTGGGTCTCTTGGGTCTCGACTGGGCTTATGGATTTGACGCAGCGAGCGGTGCTTCGGATCGCAGCGGTAGCCAATTCCACTTCGTCATCGGACAGCAGTTTTAACTAATAATAACATTTAACAGTTATGAAAAGGTTTATAGCATTGGTTTCAGCGGTGGTTGTCGGGGTTACGACCCTTGCGGCACAGAACTACATGGTGGTCGACAGCAAGAAGATCTTCGAGTCGTACCCTGCATACACCTCAGCAATGGAGACGCTCAACAAGGAGGCTCAGAGCTACCAAGCGCAGGTGGATGCGCGATTCAAGATTGTTGAGACGGAGTACAACAACTACATGAAGGTGCGCGCAACGATGAGTGCTGCACAGCAGAAACAACGTGAGGGTGTGATTCAACGCTTGGAGGATGAGGCTACTGAGTATCAGGAGTCTATCTTTGGTGAGGAGGGAACTCTCGTGCAGAGGCAACAGAGCATCTTGGAGCCAATTCAAAAGAGCGTGATGTCGACAATTGACAGCTACGCCAAGTCTAGCGGCTTTGATCTTGTGTTGGACAGCGCGACATCGCCATCTATATTATATAGGTCTGAGAGGGTTGAGCGCACTGCGGAGGTGATAAAACTATTGAAATAAACAATAATTAAATAAAAAAAATGAAAAAAGTATTTACGCTAGCCCTTGTCGTTGCGATGACACTGTGCGTATCGGCAACATTTGCCCAGAAGATGGGTAGCATCCACTTCCAGACCATCGTTATGGCGATGCCTGAGACAAAAGTTATGCAGACAAATTTGGAGAACTTCCGCAAGGAGCTTTCGGATAATTTGGAGACTATGCAGGTTGAGTTCAACACCAAGTTCGCTGAGTACCAGAAGAGTAGTGCCACAATGACAGAGGCTATTCGCGGAATGAAGGAGAAGGAGTTGCAGGATTTGCAGAGCCGCATGCAGCAGTTTGAGCAGAACGCTATGCAGGAGATGCAGAAGAAGCAGAACGAGTTGATGACACCAATCATCAAGAAGGCGAAAGATACTGTCGAAGAGGTAGCTAAAGCTGGCTCATACACAGTGGTTTACGATATGTCGGCAGGAACAATTGTATATGTTGACAGCGCGACAGTGACTGATCTTGCTCCAGCGGTTAAAGCTAAGTTGGGTATTCAGGAGTAAGGGATATAGCCAATTTAGGCGGATAGATAGAGAGGGTAGGCATTATATGCTTATCCTCTCTTTTTTGGCTTTATAGTTGTAATTATGGAGGTATAACCAAGCAGGTTGGCAACAGCCGAGCAGGTTAGGTTTCTTCATTTATTTAAGTTTGGGTTAGTAGTTTTGCATTGGGGTTCTTCCCAATGCAGGGGCGAGAGGCAGTCGTGAAGACTCCCTCTCGTTTTCTTATACCTATTAATAGGTATTTTGAGGGTCGAAAGGTTCAAAATTTTGGATATACTTAAATTTTTACATATCTTGCGCCCATGAACAGAGTCGAGAGAGTACGTATACACAGGTTTATAGCGAGCATCCTGCTTGTTATAATATCGTTATATTACTCCAGCTCAACGATGTTTGGGCACACCCACGTCATTGAGGGCGCGACAATAACCCACTCGCATTTTCACGGCAACCACCACACACAAAATCCAGATGGTGGGCATACTTCCGATGAATTAACACTCATTCAACACCTTACACTAACGAATATTTTGTCGGGTGAGGAGATATGTTTCGAGAGTGTGGATCAATCCCCTTACACTGAATACTACACTCTTGTAGATTACAAGTGGGTAGAGGGTGATAGGTACACCTTTAGCGCACCTCGCGCTCCGCCTACATTATAATCTTTGGATTGCGGTTCTTCGAACCGAGCGACCGAGGACTGCCCTAACGCCGGGCAGGCGGTGCGAGCCGCACGGGCATTTTAGCTGGCGCGGCTGATATATACACAAATATTATAAAAAAAATCAAATGAAAAATATTATACTATCGTTGCTACTTCTTGTAGCGACAACAACATCTGTGTTCGCACAGAAAAGTGACGCAGTAGTCGTAGGACATGTAGTTGAGAGTGCTAACGGTAAACACATCCCATACGTAACAGTGACAATCAAAGGTACCACTGAGGGTACTACAACAGATGCAACAGGTCACTATATGCTTAAAAACCTACCTGTGGGTAACTTCACAATCGTAGCCTCAGCGGTGGGTTACGAGACTCAAAGCATGGATATAAATCTTCAGGTAAACAAGACTATTGAGTGTAAATTCTCACTCACAGAGCAGGCTATTGCTGTGGATCAGGTGGTTGTTTCGTCGACAAAGAACGAGACAAACAGAAAATTCTCATCGTCAATCGTCAACGTTGCATCGGCAAAACTTTTCGATACTACATCGTCGACAAACCTTGGCGAGAGCATGAACTTCCAACCAGGTCTTCGTACTGAGAACACATGCGGAAACTGCGGTGCTGCACAGATTCGTATCAATGGTTTGGAGGGTCAATACTCGCAGATCTTGTTGGATAGCCGTCCAATATTTAGCTCATTGGCAGGTGTTTACGGCATCGAGATGTTGCCAGTATCTATGATCGAGCGCGTGGAGGTTATCCGTGGAGGTGGCTCGGCACTCTTCGGATCGAGCGCAATTGGTGGTGTGGTGAACGTTATCACTAAAGATCCTCTTCGCAACTCTGTTAACGTAAACTCTACACTCGGAATCTACGAGGGTGGCGCGCAGGATTTGACAACTTCGTTCAATGGATCTTTCGTAACAGATGACAACAAGGCAGGTATCTACCTATTCGGAATGATGCGCAGCCGTGATGCTTACGACCGCAACGGTGACGGTTTCACTGAGACTCCCGAGGTTGATACTGAGACAATGGGTTTCAGAGGTTACTACAAGACAAGCACATACACAAAGCTTACAGCCGAGTATCACCACATCACAGAGCGTCGTCGTGGCGGTAACAACCTCGACCTCCCTCCTCACGAGTCGGATATTGCCGAGAAAACACAACACACTATTGATGGTGGAGGTTTGACGTTCGACTACTTCAGCCCTAACTACGCTCACAAATTCTCGCTCTACACTTCGGGACAGCAGATTCTTCGTGATAGCTACTACGGTGCTGGTCAAGATCCTGATGCTTACGGTGTTACTACAGATGAGACATTCGTAGGTGGTGGTCAGTATACATACTTGTATGATGGTCTTGTGATCCCTGCGAACCTTACAGTGGGTGCTGAGTACTCACTCAACTACCTCCACGACCTAATGCCTGGATATGATCGTGACCTTAAGCAGAACACATATATCTATGGTCTATTTCTTCAGAATGAGTGGACTAGCGACAAGTTCAACCTCCTTATTGGTGGTCGTCTCGACAAGCACAACATGATTGATAACCCAATCTTCGCACCTCGCGTAAGTGTTCGATATAGCCCAATAGAGAGTATCGGTCTACGCGCTAGCTACTCTACAGGATATCGCGCACCTCAGGCATTTAACGAGGATCTCCACATCGAGGCGGTAGCTGGTGGCGTGTCACTTATCACCCTCGATCCAGATCTTAAGCCCGAGTACTCTCGTAGCTTCACACTATCGGCTGATCTTTACAAATCATTTGGTAAGGTGCAGACAAACCTCCTCTTGGATGGTTTCTACACAGAGCTTGATGATGTCTTTATCCTTGAGCCAGGTGAGGATTACGGCGACAACAACCAGTACTGGGTGCGTAGCAACGGATCAGGCGCAACAGTGAAGGGTATCAGCGCAGACCTTAAGGTGGCGATAGCTAATAAGTTCGATATTCAGGCTGGTTACACACTCCAAAGCTCACGATATAAAGAGGCTGAGGTGTGGAGCGACGACGTCGAGGGTACACGCGAGATGTTCCGTTCTCCAGATCAATACGGTTACATCACTGCATCATACAACATCAACGACAACTTCACAACATCGGTATTCGGAAACTATACAGGCGACATGCTCGTACAACACGCAGCAGGTTACACCGACGTAGATGAGAACTTCCGCACACCTAGCTTCTGGGATATGGGTGTGAAACTCGCATATACATTCCGCGTAAACGAGATCTTCAATATCGAGATCCACGGCGGAGTCAAAAATATCTTCGACCAGTACCAAAGCGTACTCGATGAGGGCGAGTTCAAAGATGCAGGATTCGTATACGGACCTACTGCCCCTCGTACATACTTCTTCGGCGCGAAGTTGATGTTCTAACTACTTCGGTCGGCTGGGGACTGCCCTAACGCCGAGCGGGCGGTGCGGAGCCGCACGGGCATTTTTTTCTAGCGGTCATGTGGCACTCTACGTTAGTAGCGTGCCACATGACGACGTTCCACCGCTCACAGTATTGTCGCTTTTCTTCTCATTGTCCCTTTCTCTCGCTATCCCTTTGTTATCTTTCAACAGATGTTAATAAATATGTTTATATTCTATATATTTTGTATTTTTACTGTTTATATAGCATGGTAATAAAGCATTTTAAATCTCTATGTTTAAGTAAATTAACAAAATGTTATTGTTAGTGGATATAAGTTATCAACAGTGTTAATAATTGATTATAAATGCTCTTGTCAACAGAGTTATAAACTATATTTTTCTATTCTCCACAAAATGTTAATTATAATTTGTGGGACAAAGAGATAAAGAGATAATGGGATAATGGGACGATGCAATGAAGCGACAGTGTAGTTCGGCATGTGGCACGCTACGCTAGTAGCGTGAAGTTTAAAGAGATGAATCTTCGGATTGAGAGCCGACCTTAGGAGGCTTTCAAAATCCGAAGATTCATCTCTTTAAACTTAGCACTTTGTAAAAGTGCGTACCACATGACCGCTAGGGAAAAAAGAATAGCTCCGCGGGGAGCACCCCGCCGCCGTCCGCGCAGGACAAACCTCAGCCGACCCCAGCCTATCGTATTGCCACCATATTAAGTATACTTCGTTCGGCGGCTTTACGAGTTGCCTCGTCGAGGATAACCTCGGGGGATTGCGTTTGGAGGGTCAAAATAATATTATCAAGAGTGACCATTTTCATGTAGTTACACTCATTGCAACCGCATGTGGAGTCGAGGGGAGGTGCAGGGATAAACTCTTTTGTGGGGCACAGGCGTTGCATCTCGGCGAGGATTCCAGCCTCTGTAACTACAATAAACTGCTCCACATCAGATGATTGACAATATTCGAGTATTGCGGCAGTAGATCCCACGAAGTCCGACACCTCAACTATATACGCGCGGCACTCGGGGTGTGTGACGATCTTCGCTGCAGGATACTCCTTTTTGAGCTTTAGGATTGCCTCTAAAGAAAACTCCTCATGCACGTGGCATGCGCCATCCCACATAATCATATTGGAGCGACCTGTGAGCTTCTGAATATACCCTCCGAGGTTGCGGTCGGGTCCAAATATGATGGGTTGATCAGCAGGTATTGACTCCACTACCTTAAGGGCGTTGGATGATGTACAGCAAACGTCCGTTAGAGCCTTAATTTCGACCGATGTATTGACGTATGAGACCACGGTATGGTTGGGGTATTGTTCTTTGAATTTAGCGAACTCTGAGGGCTTACACGAGTCGGCAAGAGAGCAGCTCGCCTCGGGGCATGGTATAAGCACACGTTTTTGGGGTGCTAGTACCTTGGCGGTCTCTGCCATGAAGTTGACGCCAGCGAATAGTATTATGGGTGCGTCAATCTCCTGCGCCTTGATGGATAGCGCGAGAGAGTCACCTAGGAAGTCGGCACACGCCTGAACCTCGGGGGTGGTGTAGTAGTGAGCCAAGATCACAGCATTGTGCTCTCTTTTGAGGTCATTGATGATCTCTATCTTTTCGTTTGATGTCATGGCTTTTGATTATCTTTTATTTTTATATTTTAATTAATATTAATCTATTAATAATAATAATAATAGCTGTTTATATTGTGGGTAAATATAATGGCTCTATACGATATCAACAGACAAATTTATATATTGTTCAAATAATAAACCTCTTTAATTGGGTGTTTTACAACTACTTAAATGTTTCATAATGAAATTTAACTTATCTTTATTAACAAACATTGAAAGCAGTTATCAACGACAAAGATAGTGAAAATTATAAACAAATACACCAAAAAAAGTGTTACAATCTCGGATGATAACTTTTGAAAACTTTTTGCACCAAAAATGAAATTTCTGATTATATAAGATGTAGGATCATAAATGCAATAGCTGAGTGTGAAAAAGTGTCATATTTTTTCAACAGTTTTTGGTGGGGGTTATCAACATGAATTGGGGTAGATATTAACAGATATTTTAGGGTTTTGAACAGGGAAAGAGGTGTGTTAATATTGTTTCTTAGAGATTGCGTGTCAAGCCCGCAATGACACGCGGCGAGGGAATGGGACAGCGAGAGAATGGGATAGAGGGACGCAGAAATACTAAAGCGACAGTGAAGTTCGGCATGTGACACGCTACGTAGTAGCGTGAAGTTTAAAGAGAGAGATTTTTGGATTGAGAGCCGACCAACGGGAAGGCTATCAAAATCCGAAAATCTCTCTCTTTAAACTTAGCACTTTGCAAAAGTGCGTACCACATGACCGCTAGAAAAAGCTCCGCGGGGAGCACCCCGCCGCCGTCCGCGCAGGACAGTCCTCGGTGTCCTTTAGAGTGTCTCCTTAATAATTTTCTCGCAGATTGCGTGGTAGAAAGAGCTTACTGCTGAGTCATTTGTGGATGCAGGAGTTCCGTTTTCGCCGCACTCCATGATGCTCTGTATGATGGGTATTTCGCCAAGGAATGGGACGTTTATCTCCTCGGCGTATTTGCGCGCTCCGCCACGACCGAAGATATAATATTTATTATTGGGCAGTTCGGACGGTGTGAACCACGCCATATTTTCGATGATGCCTGCGACCTTGACGTTGACATGTTCGTTGCGGAACATCTCGACTCCGCGCACAACATCGGCAAGTGCGATACCCTGAGGTGTGGATACTATCGCTGCGGATTTAAATTTCAGCTCTGAGAGTATTGTGAGGTGAATATCTCCAGTCCCTGGGGGTAGGTCGACGAGTAGGAAATCTAGCGCACCCCACTTAGTCTGGTGAATAAGCTGTTTGAGGGCATTTGACGCCATTGTTCCTCGCCACATCAGAGCATCTGTGGGTTTGATGAAGAAACCTATCGACATCACTTTGATACCATCCTTTTCGAAAGGTAGTATCACATCTACGCCATCGACCTGCTCACCATCGGGGAGGTAACCCTCGCATCCAAACATTCGAGGTTGTGAAGGTCCATATATGTCGGCATCGAGAACTCCGACACGAAAACCCATGTCGCGGAGTGTGACGGCAAGATTTGCTGTGACGGTTGATTTTCCGACACCGCCCTTGCCCGATGCTATGGCTATGGGGTGTGCGATCTGCGTTGTTGTTGACTTGGCTGCTGGCTCAACAATCTTCTTGGGTGCTGCCTCCTTAATCATTACGAGTTTCGACCCTGTGTGTGTGGGAAAACTCTCGGCGAGGAGCGACTCAATCTGGCGTTTGATCTTCACGGCGAATGGGTCACGCACACGACCAAAACGTAGTGTTACAACAATCTTCTCGGGAGAGGCAGTGACACCCTCCACGAAGCCTCCGTCGATGATATTAACCCCACTTTCGGGGTGTATAATATTTTCGAGGAGTGTGAATATCTCTTTTTCCATAATGATATGAGTGTTTATGTAGGTGCAAAGATAATCTTTTGGTTAATAAAGTGATAATATATCGTTACTAAATCTATTAATATATAGTATAAATAATATGTGAAATATAAAAAAAAAGGTTATCTTTGCGACGTAAAAATAAAGTAACCACCTGCACTATGATTATGCACAGCAATAATATAGGGTTTTTGAAAAATATAAAATGCACACATCTTTGGAATATGTGTGCCGATTATTGGGGGCGTGGTGCGCAAAAATTTAGACCGTTATAACACAGAATAGGTGTGTTGTGACGGTTTTTTTTGTTTATTGAAAAGTATATTTAATAGATAAATTATGAAGGTAGGAATTATAATGGGTTCGACGAGCGACTACGAGGTGATGTCGGCTGCGGTGGAGTGTCTGATGGATTTTGGCGTGGAGTTCGAGAAGCGTGTGGTAAGTGCGCATCGTACCCCTGAGTTGCTCTTTGAGTATGCACGCACAGCCAAGGAGCGCGGTTTGCAGGTTATCATTGCAGGTGCTGGAGGTGCGGCGCATCTTCCAGGTATGGTGGCTAGCATGACGCCACTTCCAGTTGTGGGTGTGCCTGTGAAGTCGAGAGCTCTCAATGGCTTGGACTCGTTGTTGTCTATTGTTCAGATGCCAGCGGGAGTTCCTGTTGCCACTACGGCAATCAATGGAGCTAAGAATGCGGCACTTATCGCCATCTCGATTCTTGCACTTTCGGATAAGGAGATCGCTGCGAAGTATGACGCCTTCCGCGCTAAGCAGACTTCGGATGTTTTAAAGGCTGAGTTGTAGGAATGGCGAAGAGGATAGGAATTATAGGTGGCGGACAGCTGGGGTTGATGATTGCCGAGGCGGCGCGCGAGTTGGGTGTCGAGACGGTGGCTTTAGATCCTGCCGAGGATGCTCCAGCCTTTGCGGTGACCAGTGGGAAGATTGTCGCTGAGTATACCGATGTTGAGGCACTTACACAGTTGTGTGAGGGGTGTGATGTTGTCACCTATGAGTTTGAGAATATTCCAGCCGAGGTGTTGATACCGTTGGCTGAGAAGTACAATATTAAGCAGGGGTATATGCCGCTGTTGGACTCTCAGGATCGTCTGAGGGAGAAGAATAACGCGCAAAAATGTGGACTTCAAACCCCCGTTTATGAGTGCGTGGATGGTGAGGAGTCGCTTATGGAGGCGATTGAGAAGGTGGGAATGCCTGCGGTGCTTAAGACCCGAACATTGGGTTATGATGGTCACGGTCAGGCGGTTATTCGCTGTGAGGCGGATATCGAGAAGGCTAAGCTGTTGACAACAGTACCATGTATCTTGGAGGGTTTTGTGGATTTCGACTTCGAGGTGAGCACTATTGTTGTGAGGAGCAAGGCGGAGGCTGTTGTCTTCCCTATTGGGCGCAATATCCACCGAGATGGAATCTTGGATCTGTGCGTTGTCCCTGCTGAGATCAGCGAGGCGTTGCGCGAGAAGATCGAGACGCAGAGCATCCGTTTTATGGAGATGTGCGGATATGAGGGTATCTTGACCATCGAGTATTTTGTTAAGGGCGAGGAGGTTATCTTCAATGAGATGGCACCCCGACCACACAATAGCGGTCACCACACCATTGAGGGTGTGACGACAAGCCAATTTATGGCGTTGTGTAGATATCTGTTGGATATGCCGCTTGGTGATGCTAAATTGGTTGCGCCTAGCGTTATGTTGAAGAATATCTTGGGCGAGGATCTTGAGGAGGCGAAGAGGATCGCTGCGGAGGGTCACGAGGGTGTTTATGTTCATATCTATGGCAAGAGGGTGAGCAAGCCAAAACGCAAGATGGGACATATCACCTATGTTGGGTTGACCTTGGCGGAGTATGATGCAGAGTGGCGAGGTCGCTTTGTGCAGTAAGAAAAAAATAAAAAAACATATTTATAAGAGATGAGTAACTATCGTATATTTGTTGAGAAGAGGGATAACTTCCGCGTGGAGGCTGAGAGCTTGCGCCGTGAGTTGAACTCGAACCTCAATTTGGAGCTACCGACCTTGCGTCTGTTGTGTGTCTATGACCTTTTTGGTTTTAGCGAGGAGCTTTTGAGTAAGAGCCGTTATGGTGTCTTTGGTGAGATTGTGACCGACACGGTGAGCGATACTTTGGATCTTGAGGGTGTGAAGTATATCGCTATTGAGTACCTTCCAGGTCAGTTTGACCAGAGGGCTGCATCGGCGGTAGATTGTGTTAAGTTGTTGGCTCCCGAGGCGGATGTGAAGATCAAGTCGTCAAGGATCTTGATCTTGGATGCTGCCACATCGGATGAGACTATTGAGCGTATCAAGAAGTATGCGATCAACGCTGTGGAGTCTAGGGAGAAGGATTTGAGCCAGTTGTCGCCTGTTGAGGATGCTGAGCGTAAGCCTGTTGTTATCTTGGAGGGTTTCACCTCGATGAGTGACGAGGAGTTAGCACCCTACTGCAAGGCTAATGGTCTAGCGATGAATGCTGATGACTTGAAGGAGGTTCGCAAGTACTTCTTGGCGGAGGGTCGTGAGCCATATGAGACGGAGTTGCGCATCTTGGATACATATTGGAGTGACCACTGCCGTCACACAACGTTCACTTCGGAGTTGGAGAACATCGAGGTTGAGGAGTCGTTCATCAAGGCGGATATCGACAACACGTTGGATGGTTACTTGACTATCCGTGGCGAGTTGGGACGTGAGAAGAAGCCGTTGTGTTTGATGGATTTGGCAACTATCGGAGCGCGATATCTTCGCACCAAGGGGTTGTTGGATGATATGGAGGTGAGCGAGGAGAACAACGCCTGCTCTATCTTTGTTGACATTGACGTTGATGGACAGGAGGAGAAGTGGTTGTTGCAGTTTAAGAATGAGACACATAACCACCCTACGGAGATTGAGCCTTTTGGAGGTGCATCGACATGTTTGGGTGGAGCTATTCGTGACCCATTGTCGGGACGTAGCTACGTCTATCAGGCGATGCGTGTTACGGGAGCTGGAGATATATATTTGCCAATAGCTGAGACTATGGAGGGTAAACTTCCACAGCGTATCATCTCGCGCAAGGCGGCGGATGGATATTCGAGCTACGGTAACCAGATTGGTCTTGCTACGACACACGTTAGGGAGATCTACCACAACGACTATGTCGCTAAGCGTCTGGAGGTTGGAGCTGTTGTTGGAGCTGTTAAGGCGGATGCTGTTCGTAGGGAGAGCCCTGCGGCAGGCGACATCGTTTTGATGTTCGGAGGACGTACGGGTCGTGACGGTGTTGGTGGAGCTACAGGATCGAGCAAGGAGCACACTGCGGAGTCGTTGGAGACATGTAGCAGTGAGGTTCAGAAGGGTAATGCACCCGAGGAGCGCAAGATTTCGAGATTGTTCCGTAGAGCTGAGGTTACGCGTTTGGTGAAGAAGTCTAACGACTTTGGTGCTGGAGGTGTGAGCGTTGCAATTGGTGAGTTGACCGATGGATTGGATATCTACTTGGATCGTGTACCTACTAAATATAGCGGTTTGAACTCTACGGAGATCGCAATTAGCGAGTCTCAGGAGCGTATGTCTGTGGTCGTGGAGGCTAAGGACAAGGAGGAGTTCATGAAGTACTGCCACGAGGAGAATATCGAGATCACACACGTTGCTGATGTTACGGATCTTAGACGCATGAGGATGTTCTATGGCGATAAGATGATTGTGGATTTGAGCCGCGAGTTTATCGACTCGGCAGGTGCGCCACACTATGCAGATGTTGTGATTGGAGCTGTTGAGGAGCGCGAGGTATTCGAGAGAGAGGTTGAGGGTGAGACGCTTAAGGATAAGATGTTCGCCAACTTGGAGGATAACAACGTTGTGTCACAGCGCGGACTTGTTGAGATGTTTGACGCTACGATCGGTCTCTCGACAGTCTTGATGCCTTTCGGAGGTAAGACTCAGAACACGGAGACTCAGGTGTCGGTTCAGAAGTTGCCAACCAACGGATTTACAAATACAGCGAGCATTATGGCTCACGGATATAACCCATTCATCACGAAGTGGAGTCCATACCACGGTGCTGCGTATGCAGTTGTTGAGGCGTGCACGAAGGTTGTTGCTGCGGGTGCGCGCTACAACAATATGCGATTCTCATATCAGGAGTATTTCGAGAGGATGACTAGCGACCCTACATCGTGGGGTAAGCCAACAGCGGCATTGCTCGGAGCTTTGAAGATGCAGGTGGATTTGGGATTGCCATCAATCGGAGGTAAGGACTCAATGAGCGGAACATTCCACGACATCAACGTGCCGCCAATGCTTATGGCGTTTGGTATCACAACGGTGGATGCTCGCACGGTGATCTCGCCCGAGTTCAAGAGATCAAACAGTAATATATATATGTTCCGCCACACCCCTCTAGGTAACGGAATGCCCGACACGGATGCGTTGGGTGAGATGTTCGGTGAGGTGTCATCGTTGATTGAGTCGGGAGCTATCTTCTCGGCCTATGCAGTGGGCTTTGGAGGTGTTGCGGAGGCTATCACTAAGATGTCGTTTGGTAACGAGGTGGGTGCTCAGATTAAGGTTGAGAATACGGCTGACCTCTTCAACTACGCATATGGATCTATCGTTGTGGAGAGTGCAGGCGAGATCTCTAGCCCCTATGCTGAGAAGTTGGGTGAGACTATCGACACCAAGTCGATCATCATCAATGGCGAGATCTTCGGCATGGAGGAGCTTCGCAAGGCTAACACCGAGAAGTTCGCAACCATCTATCCAGATAAGGGCAACAACACAGGTACAGTAAAGGTTCAAAATACCCCTAAGCGCGAGGTCTCATATTCGGGCAAGGCGGTGCAGACACCTATTGCATATATTCCAATCTTCCCAGGAACCAACTGCGACTACGACACAGCGAAGTCGTTGCGCAAGGCGGGTGCTGAGGTTAAGACATCGGTATTCTGTAACTTGACCAGCGAGGATGTCTTTGCATCTATTGACGCTATGGTTGCCAATATCGACGCTGCACATATCTTCGTGTTGAGTGGCGGTTTCTCATCGGGTGATGAGCCAGATGGAAGCGGTAAGTTCATCGCTACGGTTCTCAATAACGCTAAGATCAAGGATGCTATCCACCGCCTTATCGACCGTGAGGGTCTGATCTTGGGTATCTGTAATGGATTCCAAGCGTTGGTGAAGTCGGGATTGTTGCCTTATGGACGTTTGGGAATGTTGACTGCTGAGTCGCCTACATTGTTCCGTAACGACATCAACCGCCACATCTCGCAGATGGTCACAACACGCGTTGCGAGCAACTCATCACCATGGTTGAGTTCGTTTGGTATCGGCGAGGAGCACACCATCGCCATGAGCCACGGAGAGGGTAAGTTCGTGGTTAGCGAGGAGTTGGCTAATCAGCTCTTCGAGGCTGGACAGGTGGCGTTCCAGTATGTTGACCTTCAGGGTGAGGTTACAGCGGATGCCCCTTACAACCCTAACGGATCTTCGTATGCCATTGAGGGAATCACCAGTCCCGATGGTCGTATCTTGGGTAAGATGGGTCACACGGAGCGTTACGAGAGCAACTTGATGAAGAACATCTGGGGAAATCGTGAGCAGCCGTTGTTCGCCAATGCAGTGAACTACTTTAGAAAGAAATAATTCATTAATAAACAAAACAAAAACACATATATTATGCAACAGTTAGAGATGCTCTATGAGGGCAAGGCAAAGCAGGTCTTTTTGACAGACGACAAGGATCTTATCATCATCCACTACAAGGATGCAGCAACAGCGTTCAACAACGTGAAGAAGGCGACAATCGACAACAAGGGAGTGTTGAACAACGCTATCTCGACACTTATCTTCGAGCAGCTTATCAAGGCAGGGGTCAAGACTCACTACATCGAGACTTTGAACGACCGTGACCAGTTGTGTCGCAAGGTGAGCATCATTCCGTTGGAGGTTATCGTGCGTAACATCATCGCAGGATCTATGGCTCAGCGTCTTGGCATCGAGGAGGGCACTAAGCCATCGAACACCATCTACGACATCTGCTACAAGGATGACTCACTAGGTGATCCACTCATCAACGACCACCACGCAGTGGCTTTGGGAGCGGTGACATATGAGGAGTTGGATCAGATCTACGCTATGACGGCTAAGATCAACGAGGCTTTGACTGAGATGTTTAAGAAGATGAACATCACACTTGTAGATTTCAAGATCGAGTTTGGTCGTACTTCGGAGGGTGAGATCGTCTTGGCGGATGAGGTATCTCCAGATACATGTCGTTTGTGGGATATGACCACTAACGAGAAGTTGGATAAGGATCGTTTCCGTCGTGACTTGGGCAAGGTGCGCGAGGCGTATGAGGAGATCTTGGCTCGTCTTCAAAAGCTCGACTAAGCGATGATGGAGCGCGTAGAAGATAGAGAGCTCCACGAGGAGTGTGGTGTCTTTGGCGTCTATGGCGTTGAGGATGCTGCCTCTATAACCTACTATGGTCTGCACTCGTTGCAGCATCGTGGGCAGGAGAGTTGCGGCATTGTTGCCGTAGGTGATGATAAGGAGTTTAAGCGCAAGCGTGGTGATGGATTGGTGACCGAGGTGTTCAAGGAGAATGACCTCGCACAACTTACGGGGTCTTTGGCGATAGGTCATGTGAGATACTCGACATCGGGAGGTAGCGGCACGGAGAATATCCAGCCATTTATGTTTCGCCACCACTCGGGAGATTTCGCAATGGCGCACAATGGTAACTTGGTGAACTCTACGGAGTTGAAGCGTTTTCTGGAGAATAGAGGTAGCCTCTTTCAGTCGTCGTCGGATAGCGAGGTGTTGGCGCACCTTATCAAGAAGGATAGGCGCGATTTGAACCGTATTGATGCCATCGTGGAGGCGTTGAATATGATTGAGGGTGCTTTTGCATTCTTGATTATGACCGAGAAACGTATCTATGCGTGTCGTGATAAGTATGGTTTGCGACCACTCTCGATTGGTAAGCTGGGTGACGGATATGTCGTGAGCAGCGAGACCTGTGCGTTGGATGTTGTGGGCGCGGAGTATGTGCGCGATGTTGAGCCTGGAGAGATCGTCTCGATTGACCATAAGGGGTTGAGATCTACCCACTTCGCTCAGTTCAAGCGCAACCAGATGTGCGCTATGGAGTATGTATATTTTGCACGTCCCGATAGTGATATCGAGGGGTGTAATGTCCATGCGTTCCGTAAGGCATCGGGTAAGATTTTGTGGGATGAGTCGCCTGCGGATGTAGATATCGTTGTTGGAGTTCCCGATTCGAGCCTTAGTGCAGCGATGGGATATGCCGAGGCGAGTGGTCTACCCTACGAGATGGGACTTATCAAGAACAAATATATCGGACGCACATTTATTCAGCCCTCTCAGGCGATGAGGGAGAAGGGTGTGAGGATGAAGTTGTCGGCTGTGAGGGGTATTGTCAAGGGTAAGCGCGTGGCGTTGATTGACGACTCGATAGTTCGCGGAACGACATCTAAGCGCATTGTGAGGATGCTCAAGGAGGCAGGAGCTACGGAGGTGCATGTTCGCATTGCGAGTCCCGAGTATAAATATTCATGTTATTATGGTGTCGACACCTCGTCGGAGGGTGAGTTGTTGTCGCACAGAATGTGTTTGGCGGAGGCGCGCGAGTATATCGAGGCGGATTCGTTGGCATTCTTGAAGCCTGAGTCGCTGTTGAAGTCGGGAAATCGTGCGGAGTTGTGTATGGCGTGTTTCACGGCAGAGTACCCCACAAACCTCTACGGCGCGGAGACGAAGAAGGAGTGCAAGAAGTGCGGGTGCTAGAGCAGTAAAAATAGAAAAATAAAATAAGTATAATGGCACAAAGTTATGAAGCAGCTGGAGTAAACCTCGAGGCTGGATATGAGTCGGTTAGACGTATTAAGAGCCATGTAGCCTCTACGGCGCGTTTGGGCGTTATGGGCAACATTGGTGCATTTGGTGGAATGTTCGACTTGTCGGCATTGGGTATCAAGGAGCCAGTTTTGGTGAGTGGTACTGATGGCGTAGGTACGAAGTTGAAGTTGGCATTTGCGATGGATAAGCACGACACGATTGGTGTTGATGCCGTTGCGATGTGTGTAAATGATGTCTTGGCGCAGGGTGCTGAGCCTCTCTACTTCTTGGATTATGTGGCGGTGGGTCACAACGAGCCAGCGAAGATTGAGGCTATCGTTGCAGGTGTTGCTGAGGGATGTCGTCAGGCAGGATGTGCGTTGATTGGTGGCGAGACTGCCGAGATGCCAGGCATGTACCCTGATGGAGAGTATGATATCGCAGGATTTACATGCGGTGTTGTTGAGAAGAGCGAGCTTATTGACGGTACGAAGGTCAAGGTGGGTGACGTCTTGGTGGGCGTTGCGTCGAGCGGAGTTCACTCTAACGGATTTAGCTTGGTTCGCAAGATCGTGGCGGATAACAGCTGTGACTTGTTCTCGAAGTATGAGGATTTCTTCGGTGCGGATGTCACGTTGGGCGATGTGTTGTTGACCCCTACGAAGATATATGTTAAGCAGGTGTTGGAGGTTGTTAAGGCGTGTAACGTGCACGGTATCAGCCACATCACAGGTGGAGGTTTCGACGAGAACATCCCACGTATCTTGACCCCTGAGATGGGTATCGAGATCACGGAGGGTAGCTGGGAGATCCTTCCAGTCTTTAAGTTCTTGGAGGCTAAGGGTGGCGTATCGCACCGTGAGATGTTCAACATCTTCAACATGGGTGTGGGTATGGTTATCGCTCTGGATGAGAGCGAGGCTCAGAAGGCTATCGACATCCTCGCTGCGGCAGGTGAGCGCGCATCGGTGATTGGTAAGATCACCGACAAGGCAGGTGCTGTAGAGATCATCTAAGGTGTCGTCTATTAATATATAGGTATATGGAGATGAATAAGGAGGAGTTGCAGGTTGACTCTAAACTTCGTTTGGCGATCTTCGCCAGTGGTAGCGGATCCAACTTCGAGGCGTTGGCTAGTGCCTGTATCTCGGGCGAGATAGATGCCGAGGTTGCGCTGTTGGTCTGCGACAAACCTGGTGCAGGAGTTATCGCAAGGGCTGAGAGGCTAGGGGTCAAGACGTTGGTGGTGAGTCCAAAATCTTTTGAGTCGAAGGCGGCATATGAGGAGGCGATCCTTGAGGCGTTGGAGGCTGAGAGGGTGGAGTTTATATGTCTCGCAGGGTATATGCGTATCATCACCGAGGTGTTGTTGGGTGCCTATCCCGAGCGAATGGTTAATGTGCACCCCTCGATTCTTCCAGCATTCAAGGGGGCGCATGCCATTGAGCAGGCGTTGGCGTATGGCGTCAAGTACTTTGGTGTCTCGATACACTATGTCACCGATCAGCTTGATGGCGGAGGTATCATCGACCAAGCGGCATTCCGATATGATGGCAACGATGTTGCTGAGCTGGAGGAGCTTGTGCATAAGGCGGAGCATCCACTCTACATCGGAGCTGTGAAGAGGATTATCGAGGAGCTGAACAGTTAAAACTAAAAACAAAAACAATATGAAAAGAGCATTATTTAGCGTAAGCGACAAGTCAGGTGTCGTGGAGTTTGCACGTGAGCTCGTAGCCCTAGGCTGGGAGATCATCGCTACAGGAGGAACTATGAAGCTCCTCGCAGATAGCGGCATCAATGTTATCAATATCAGCGACATCACAGGTTTCCCTGAGATCTGCGACGGTCGTGTTAAGACCCTCCACCCAAATGTGCACGGAGGTTTGTTGGCGCGTCGTGACGACCAGAGCCACCTCGATGCACTCAAGGAGAATAATATCGAGTTTATCGACATGGTGTGCGTCAACTTGTACCCTTTCAAGTCGACTATCGCAAACCCTAACGTTAAGTTGGAGGATGCAATCGAGAATATCGACATCGGTGGACCTTCGATGTTGCGCTCAGCGGCTAAGAACTTCGCTGATGTGACTGTAGTTTGCGACCCTGCGGACTACGCTCAGATTGTTGCGGAGATTAAGGCGGAGGGCAACACAACGCGCGAGACTCGTTTTGGTCTTATGGCTAAGGCGTTTACTCACACAGCAGAGTACGACACCATGATCGCAGGATTCATGCGCAAGCATGCAGGTTTGTCGGAGAAGTTGTTCTTGGAGTTTGACCTTGTGCAGTCGCTTCGCTATGGCGAGAACCCTCACCAGAATGCTAAGTTCTTCGCATCGGAGGAGAAGGTTGCATTCTCGTTGGCTCACGCTAAGCAGCTCAACGGTAAGGAGTTGTCTTACAATAATATTCAGGACGCCAATGCAGCGTTGTGCATCACGCGTGAGTTTGATGAGCCATTCTGCGTAGGTTTGAAACATATGAACCCTTGTGGTGCAGCGACAGGTAAGGATGTTGTCGAGGCGTGGACGAAGGCTTACGAGGCGGATACAGTGAGTATCTTCGGAGGTATTGTGGCTACAAATCAGACAGTTACTAAGGAGGCGGCAGAGCTTATGAAGCCTATCTTCTTGGAGATCATCATGGCTCCAAAGTTTACGGACGAGGCTTTGGAGGTGTTGTGCACGAAGAAGAACTTGCGCCTTTTGGAGGTTGATATGACCAAGGCTGAGGAGCAGCCACAGCAGTATGTCAGCGTCAATGGCGGTATGTTGGTTCAGGATCTTGACGTTACAACAAAGGCTATCGCTATGGATATGTGCGTTACGGAGGCTAAGCCTGCGGAGTCACAGCTCTCGGATATGGACTTCGGATGGAGAATCGTGAAGCATGTTAAGTCGAACGCTATTGTGGCGGTGAAGGGTGGTCAGACTTTGGGCGTTGGCGCAGGTCAGATGAACCGTATCGGCTCGGCAGAGATCGCACTCAACCAAGCTAAGACTAAGGGCGTTGCCGAGGGTATCGTCTTGGCATCGGATGGTTTCTTCCCATTTGACGAC
Source organism: Rikenellaceae bacterium (assembly GCA_047173185.1). GTDB lineage: Bacteria > Bacteroidota > Bacteroidia > Bacteroidales > Rikenellaceae > Alistipes. The sequence goes on along the minus strand of JBCQVH010000007.1, from coordinate 83,872 downwards.
TGCGTGACGTTGGCATCGAGCTATGGCGTAAACGCTATCGTTCAGCCAGGTGGAAGTGTTCGTGATGAGGACTCTATCAAGCGCGCAAATGAGGATGGCATCGCAATGGTATTCACAGGCATGCGCCACTTCAAACACTAGGATACGATGTCGATGAAGAAGGTAATGGTTATCGGTAGCGGAGGCAGATGCCACGCTATCGTTGACGCGCTGAAGCGTTCGGATGATGTGTCGCGCGTATACTGCGCACCTGGAAATGCAGGTATCTCGAAGATTGCGGATTGCGTGGATATTAAGGAGACGGATGTCGAGGCGTTGTGTAAGTTCGCCTTGGATAAGGATCTGGATCTCACAGTCGTAGGTCCTGAGGTGTCGTTGGCGGCAGGTGTTGTGGATCGCTTCAAGAGGGCAGGACTTAGAATCTTTGGTCCTAGTCAGGCGGCGGCTCAGATTGAGTCGAGCAAGGAGTTTGCCAAGGAGCTGATGAAGAAGTACGATATCCCAACAGCGGCATTCGAGACTTTTAGCGACTATGATGCAGCTATCGCATATGTTAAGCGTGGCTCACTCCCTGCGGTGTTGAAGTATGACGGCTTGGCGGCAGGTAAGGGTGTTGTTATCGCTGAGACCTTGGAGGAGGCCGAGGCGGCTTTGAAAGATATGTTGTTGGACGATAAGTTCGGCAAGGGTAAGGTTGTCATTGAGGACTTCTTGACAGGTCCCGAGTTCTCGTTCATGTGCTTTGTGGATGGCGAGAATGTCTACCCAATGGTGTTGTCGCAGGATCATAAGAGAGCCTACGATGGCGACAAGGGCCCAAATACTGGAGGTATGGGAGCATACTCTCCTGTGCCGATCATCACGGATGAGGATCAGGCGTGGGCGATGGAGAATGTCATGATCCCAACGGCTAAGGCTATGATCGCTGAGGGAGCGAGATATTCGGGTGTGTTGTATGGCGGTCTGATCAAGACCCCTCAGGGCATCAAGGTTATCGAGTTCAACGCGCGCTTTGGAGATCCCGAGACGGAGATTGTGTTGCCACGCTTGAAGAGCGATATCTGCGATATCTTCTGTGGCATTGCGGACTCTAAGCCTGTTAAGATTGAGTGGCACGACACGGTGACGTTGGGTGTTGTCTTGGCGAGCAAGGGATATCCTGCTGATTATGAGAAGGGTTTCGAGATCAAGGGTGTCGAGGCGGCATCTAAGATTGCGAAGATCTACCATATGGGTACGGCAATCAAGGATGGTAAGTTGGTTACGGCTGGCGGACGTGTTATGATTGTTGTTGGCAAGGGTGCTGACCACAAGGCGGCGCGCGAGAATGCTTTGGAGGCGATTGCGAAGATCGAGTGCGAGAACTTGTTTAATCGCTCAGATATCGGCTACCAAGTTATTGGCTAACGCGCCAGCCTCCATGCCCGTGCGGCTCGCACCGCCCGTCCGGCGTTAGGACAGTCCCATACAAATAAAAAGTATAAAGTTATGATTATAAGTGGAAAAGAGCTTTCAGCGAAGTTGAAGGCTGAGATGGCGGCTGAGGTCGCAACATTTGATTCGAAATACGGTCGTGTGCCGCACTTGGTTGTTATCTTGGTTGGCGAGGATCCGGGAAGTGTCTCTTATGTCAAGGGCAAGGGTAAGGCTGCCGACGAGGTGGGCATCAAGAACACCACCATCCGCAGGGAGGCTACAATCTCGGAGGCGGAGTTGCTCGGCATGATCGACGACTTGAACGCTGACGAGGGTGTGGATGGTGTCTTGGTTCAGTTGCCATTGCCCAAACACATTGACTCAGACAAGGTTATCGCCGCTATCGACAAGAGCAAGGATGTGGATGGTTTCCACCCCTTGAATGTGGCGTCGTTGTGGTTGAAGCAGGAGTGCACGTTGCCATGTACCCCCAAGGGCATCATCAAGATGATGAAGGCGGCAGGTGTCGAGATCGCAGGTCGCAAGGCTGTGGTTTTGGGTCGTAGCAACATCGTGGGACTTCCAGTGTCGAAGTTGCTGTTGGACGAAAACGCAACGGTGACCATCGCGCATAGTCGCACCAAAAACTTGGCTGAGGTGACACGCGAGGCGGAGATCTTGGTGGTGGCAATCGGTCGCCCAAAGTTCGTCACTGCCGACATGGTAGGTGCTGATGCTGTGGTTATTGACGTGGGTGTCAACCGCGATCCCGAGACTGGTAAGTTGTGCGGCGATGTCGACTTCGCAGCTATCGAGCCCAAGGCGTCTGTCATCACCCCCGTGCCAGGTGGCGTAGGTCCGATGACGATATGCTGTCTTATGGAGAATACCATCGAATGCTTCCTTCGTTCTCGTCGCTAGGCTGCGAAATTTCGAAGATGCTGTTTTGGGGTTTTTGGTCACGTACTGTAGTACGCTCCCTCGACCCCTCACCACCATCTTCAAAATTTCATCTACCTTTCAACGAGAACTGTCGCAAAGTCCCCAAAAAAACAATATTTTCCGTGAAATTTTTTCACAAAATTGGAGCTATTTTTCTTGAACTTAAAATAAGTTGATGAAAAAATAGCTCTTTTTTTGCTAATTATTTGGATATTAATATAAATATATATAATTTTGGATGTGGATTCTGTATTATATTGCCCATGAGGACAATATTATACAGGTATTTCGTGTCCTTTTGTGTTAGGGTGCGAAGTGATTTTTCCGCGCTATGCGTAGGCTTACTGTTGTGAAATAGAGGGATTTACGATGAAAAAGTTTTAATAACCACTCTTGAGGACGCTGCCCAACGCTGCCCACCGAATAGACCAATGACGTGGGGTGTGGAGGGGTGAACAGTGCCGTCAAGTAACAATAAGACAATAATTTAACCAACCAAACCAAAAACAGAACACTATGAGGAGGTACTTTTTACTATTGGTACTAGCCATTCTTGCCGTATGTTGTAAGAGTGACGACACGGTGATTCAGGGTAGTATTATCCCTGATCCGGGTGAAACCAGAACTGTTGTGGCAAGCGCGAATGCGGATGACCCAACAGAGAACAATCTTAAAGCGGCTATCGTCGAGATCTACGGCGAGAACTTTGCGGAGACTTTAGGGCTCTCAATTGTCATTGAGGGAACAATCAATCAAGCGGACTTTGCGTCGTTGCGTACATTCGAGGTTGTTGACCTCTCGAACGTTAACGTTGTGGGTCTTATTGACGTTATGCGTGGTACATACGTGGATGGCGTCGCTGTCGACGGTACTGTTGAGCAGGTTACAGGAAATGCAATTCCTGCCTATATCTTCAGTGGCGAGAACGACCGCGGAATTATCGAGCAGATCACGCTGCCTAACTCGGTGACTATCATCGGAGAGGGTGCTTTCAAGAACTGTACAAACATCATGCTTATTTCGGCATCGAGTGTTGAGACTATCAAAGCAAACGCCTTTGAAGGTTGCGTTGGCTTGACAACAATCAGTGGCGTCGTTAAGGAGAATATCACCGAGACAATCGGTGAGTACGCGTTCTACAATGCAGGTATCGCAAACCTTGTTATTCCAGCTACGGTGAATACTATCGGTGTTGGCGCGTTCACTAGCGATGACGACTCTAAGTACTACACATCTATCGCTATTGATGGCGATGGTAAGTTGCTTGACGATGGTACATATCGTCTTCCAACTGTTGTCGCTGACGCTTTCCCTGACGCTTACGATCGTAACGTTGGTGAGAGCTACATCCAGCTTACAGGTGGTGCTGAGGAGACTAAGAGCTTCATCCCTTACGAGTATTGCGGATGGACATTATATAACTTGATGTCGGGTGAGTCTACTACAGACGCTGTGACTGTTGCTCTTGATGGTACTCAGACGTTGACCGATGTGATCAGTGAGATGGAGGCACTTCCATACTCGTTGACAGTAACTGGAGCTATGACAGTTGATGATTCAACTAACGACTTTGCAGCGTTGGAGGGTATCGCAACAGTTGATTTGAGTGGCGCTACAATTATAGATGATACTGGCACGGCAGTTGATATGACTGAGATCCCAGCAGGAGCTTTCATGGTGGAAACGGCAACAGTTTCTACAGTTAAAAACCTATCTTCTGTGACAGCTGTGACATCTAAGGCTAGCGGTGTTACACGTGCGGATGATGAGGGTAACAGCCTTATCTCTATCACTTTGCCATCTACAATCGTTACGATTGGCGAAGCAGCGTTTAAGAACTGCGAGACTTTGCTTTATGTTAACTTCTCGGGCACAAGCGCGGTTGCGACATTTGGTGCGGAGTCGTTCAGTGGCTGTAAGATCTTGTTGCAGACTACTTTCGATTCAATGACTGCTGTTGCTCAGTATATGGGTGATAGCGCGTTCGAGAATTGCGACGCTCTTACATATGTGTCTATTCCAACAACGATGACTAAGTTTGGAGAGTGTCTTTTCGAGGATTGCGATAAGTTGGAGACTATCTCTGCTAACTGGTTTGCTGACGGAGCGAATGACGAACTTCCAACGGTAACTGCTAAGGCATTCCCTGCGGCTTATGCAGCGGCTGACTACTCTGCAAGCAACAAGTATATCGTTGTTCCAGACTACGCAAAGAAGAGCTACGCATCTAACGGATGGGAGACTTTGGGTATCGACGATGGAACATATATCGGTGATGGTGCTGAGTATACTACTCCAGTCTTGGTGGCAGGAGAGCTTAACACAGCGTTGGAGTATCTCTTCGGTGATGGCTACGCTACTGGTGACGTTATCGAGAAGGTACGTATCCAGGGTGAGGTTCAGGCTTTGGAGGTTCAGACCTACTTGCAGAACTTCAAGGAGATCTACTTCGTAACTAATGACTTTGACGGTAATGTTATCAACGATGCAGGTGCTGGTCGTACGCTTGTTGCAGCGACTATCGTTAACGGTGGTAGCAGTTACACTACAGCTAACTCATTGAGCTCAGCAACTTGGGCAAATAGTGGTAGTGGTAACCTTGTTCTTGAGGTCTGCGTCTTGCCAGAGGGTCTTACAGCTGTTATCGGTGATACATTTAACGTATGTTCTAACCTACACACTGTGGGTATGCCTTCGACTGTGACATCTACAGGATGGCGTACATTCGGTAGCTGTACATCGTTGACTAAGATCTTTGCTTCGGGAGATGCTACTAGAGAGCAGGATTGGTCGGAGTATATCAAGGTTACGGGAGCTAACGTATTCCAGGGCTGTACAGCTTTGGAGTATATTAAGTTTGGTGAGAACTTGACAACTATGGTGGGTTACACTTTGAATGGTTGTACAGCTTTGAAGACTGTAGAGTTCTCGGAGACTGCATCACCATTCACTATGGCTGACCTTACTATCAACAACTGTACAGCGTTGGAGCATATCATCATGCCTTGGACTGCGACATCTACAATGCCTTCGATTGCAGCACAGAGTGCGATTCCATCGCAGTTCTACGCTGTTAATGCGGGTAGTACATGTTACTTCACTCTTCCAACTCAGGAGGATGGTACAATTTCGGCTGACGTCTTGACTTCGTACCAAGAGAAGAAGCTCGATTCGGGTATCACTTGGGCTGCGGCTTACAACTTGACTGCTGAGGCTGCTGGGAACAACACAACTCAGGAGGGCTACCTTACTATCTACTACAATGAGGATGCTACAGCTGAGGAGTGCACTTTGAGCACTGTTATTGCTGATGCTATCACTGAATCTGGTACATTCTGGGATAAGATCAAGGTTGTTGGTAACCTTGTGATGACATCGTCACTTGACGATATCGATGACTTGGATGCTGTTGTTAGTTTCGTCACTGTTGACTTGTCGGAGGCTAACTTCATCTTGGATGGCACGTTGTCTACTGCAATTCCAGCTAGTGTATTTAAGTCGGCTAGTCGTCCTTCGTCGTTGTCATTCAACTTCACAGATATCACGTTTGGTTACATTACAAGTATTGGAGGATCTAGTTTCCAGTTCTACTCTAACTTGCAAAATCTCTGGTTCAGTGATGATTCGAAGTTCTCTATGCCAACTTATACATTCAACAGTACATCGTTGACTAATGATTCATTCAACAAGTTGTTGACACATGTATCGTCATTTGGTACTGCATTGAGTTTCAATGACTCTGTGGTTACTGAGATGATCATCCCAAGTACTACAACTTTGACTGCTGGTACTATCGGTGCTAATGTCTTTGGTTCGACTGCCGCAGCGACAGGAGCTCACTCGGGTCTTAAGGCAGTTGCATCAGTTAAGTTTAGTGACTCTATTACTGACGTTTCGCAGATCCCAACATTGGGAGATCACGCGTTGCCAGCACAGTTGTATGATAGCTTTGTTGCTTATGCAGGAGAGGCTGTTCAGGAGAAGGTCTACATTGATATGACTAATGAGACACGCTTTACTGCCTCTATGGTTAAGGCTGTATCTGGTTGGGAGAATGTTAACTTTAACGGTACGGGTGCTTATGTAGCTCCAAATCCACAGGCTGCCATCAATGGTGCAACGGCTGAAGAATACACTAAGGGTGAGTTGGCTGCAGAAGTTACTGGGTTGGATAGCAAGACATCTATCGTGGTGACAGGTCTTATTGATGTTGCTGATTTGCAGGCTTTGAAGGGCTTCGAGACTATCGACATCAGTGGTGTTTCATTCGATGAGGAGGTTACAGACGCTCTTGCAGATTTGACATTCGAGTATGAGACTCAGTTGACATCTGTTGCACTTCCATCGGTGACGTCACTTCCTGATTACTTATTCAGTGGTTGTACATCGCTTGCTAGTGTGACTGTTGGAGGCTCTAGCAACTTCACTGTTGGTGCTTACGCTTTCGAGAAAACTATCGTTGATTCAGACCAGTTGTTGACAATCTTGGCTCGTGTATCTGCGATGGGCGAGGGTGCATTCTATGAAATCACTACCTTGGCTAAGGTATCGCTTTCATCATCGTTGACTGCAATTCCTGACTATGCGTTCTATGGCTGTTCAGCTGCGGCGTCTATCAACGTTCCTTATGCTGTAACATCTATCGGTAAGGCTGCGTTCTTGGGTTGCAACGCTGTTGAGCGTATTACCCTTAACTGGACTGCATCAGCTGAGTTTGCGTCAATCGTCGGTACAACAGCTGTTAATGAGGCGTCATTGCCAACGCAGTACAACGCTGGAGGTTCGCTCTACATCACTATCGCTGATACAGCGACAGGTGCTGAGAGTCTTGAGGGATGGAGCGATTACTACTTGATCACCACTTCAGGTGCTGCTGACCTTGACCCAACACTCGTTGTTGTGACTGAGGTGGGTACTTTGGATGCGGCTATCAAGGCTAAGTTCGGTGACGACTATGCTGATTCAGTACATGATAAGATCGTGGTTTCTGGTCCTATCAATGGTGTATACAACTTGGGTACATTGGGTACAACGGATGGCGTTCTTGATAACGACTACACTTGTCTACAGTACTTTAAGGTTGTTGACCTTGAGGATGCGACATCGCAGTTCCAGAATATCACAGCAGCGAATGTCTTGACAACGACTGCTAATGCGGTTCCATCGCGGGCGTTCTATGGCAATACAACTGTAGAGGAGATCGTATTCCCAGCAGCTGCGACTAACATCAATGGTCAGGCTTGTCAGGGTTGTACAGCTCTTGCTAAGGTGACAATGCCTACAGTAAACTTCGGAATTCAGTGGAGTGCATTCGGTAACTGTTCTTCATTGCAGAACCTTACTCAGGCAGAGCATGATAGAGCTAACTCATATGGTGCAGGTGCGTTCTCGGGTTGTACTCAGTTCACATCGTTCACTGTGGGTGCTAGCATCGAATCGTTCAACTTGAATATTTTGGATAACTGTACTGCGATGACATCGCTTACAATCCAGAATACTACTTGTACGACAATTCAGACTGGTGCTCTTGATGGATGTGCATCGCTTGCCTCTATCAGCTTGCCATACTCTACAGCATCTCAGTTGCCAACGATCTCTAACCAGACATCGACAACAACGTACACTGATATCTTCCCATCACAGTTCCAGCGTGGATCATCAGCGTCTCGTTACCTATCGTTCCCGAACGCTACTGAGACGGCTCTTGAAGGTATCAAGGCAACGGTTATCTCGGGCGATATCACATGGGGTACTTTGTTCTGCTTCTCTGAGAAGGATATCACAGAGTCGGGAGGTACAATCATCACAGGCGGTACAGTATCTATCAACAGTGGTGTGGCTGTAGACTTCGAGGCTGAGCAGTTGGGTACTTACTTGAACAGCTTGGGTGACGAATACACTCGTACAACAGTTCTCGTTACAGGTTCTGTAATTGGTACTGATTGGACTGAGCTTGCTCGCTTTGCAAATGTTGACCTTTCAGGTGCATCATTCGGCGGTGAGGTTCCAGTGAGCGCGTTCAACTCAGCGACAACTTTGATTACTCTTAAGTTGCCAGAGGTTACAGTTCTTGGTAATGCTGCATTCTCGGGTTGTACGGCTCTTGAGTCGCTTACAATCGCGGGTGATGGTACATACACAATCGGTTCCTCTTGTTTCCAGAACTGTAAGGTTCTTGCAGATGCTGAGTTGCAGGCGATCATCGGACGCGCAACATACCTCGGTGATTACACTACATTCTCGGGCTGTAGCACTCTTACTCGTCTTACAAATATTCGTGACGAGGTGACTGAGATTCGCGCAACAACATTCCAGAACTGTACAAGTTTGCAGAAGGTAATCATCCCTGCTCAGGTTACAGTATTGGGTAACACAGGTGGTACTTCAAGTTCTGTATTTACTGGATGTTCTGCTTTGGTGGATGTTATGTTCATGCACTCTTCAGCAGCTAATATTGTAGCGATCACTAATGGAGCAGGTTCATCGTCATGGGTATTCGACGAGGTATACCGCACAACCTACACAGGTACTAAGCAGTATATCAAGGTTGATAACTGGATTAATGTAAGTGATATTAACAGCAATGGTTGGGAGAACTACAACTTCGTGACTGAGAGCAACTACGCTGGTACTACTATCGACGACGAGGATACTGATACAGGTGGTGATGGCAGTGGTGGTACAACTACAGATCCAGATCCAACATACGTAGCGTCAGCGACAGTAAATGGAGCTGCTGCAAGTTATGAAAGCGTTGCAGACATGGTTACCGCACTTAGTGCGGTAACCGATGCCGGCACAGCAAGCGTAACAATTGCATCTGTGGATACAGATACAGCTCTTGACTTCACAGATATGTGGGCAGTGTTGAGAAAATTCAAGGAGGTTGACCTTACAGGCGTGAACTTCGGTGCTTCGGTTGCGTCGTATGCGTTCTCTTGGGATACAAGTACTTCTGATACAACAACTGCGAATACGGCTACAGAGATCGTGAAACTTCCAGAGACTGTAACGGCACTTTTGGAGAAGTCGTTCTACAACTGCTCGGCTATGACAACTGTAACTGTAGAGGGTACTCACAGCCTTACATTGTCGGGTACTGTATTTAGCACATCGCCAAATATCTCAGATGCTTGTTTGCAGGAGTTTGTGAAGCGCACGACATCTTACCTAAGTGGTTATGTATATGTTAGCACAGCAATTACAGAGGTTAAGGATATCCCTGCATCAGTGACTCAGATCTGGCCAGCATTGTTCAACAAGTGTACATCGTTGACTAAGGTGACTATTCCTGCTACGGTTAAGAGGTTTGGTAATGGTACAAGTGGAACTCCAACAGCATCAAATATCTTCGCAGGTTGCACAAACTTGACAGAGGTATACTTCCAGTATACTTCAGCTGATGATATCAATGCGGTTGAGGGAACAACGGCAGTAAATGCTAATACTGCTGCTGTGACATATATCTTTGACGCTGCTTTCTTGGCGACAGCAGAGGATGCAGATAAGAAGTATATCATCGTTCCAGACACTGTTGTTATTGACTCGCTTTCTGCCGATTGGAAGCTATACAACTTCAAGAATGTTAGCAATGCTTCAACTTCAGGCTCAGGCTCTATCGCAGGTACAGATACAGATGACCAGAGCGATAACTACTAGTCGAGAGACTCTAGCGACCTAGAGATGGGTGGCGGATAGATAGGCGAGTGCCCGAAACCAAGTGCGGTTTCGGGCACTCCTTTTTTTTGGAGGGGTGCTGGGTGCTGGGTGGGTGCTTGGACAGAGGAACAGAGGGACGATGGTACGAGGGAGGTTTTGCTTTGTAGCGAAAAATTACTACCTTTGTTAGACAACCGAATTACAAACCTAAAAGTATGAAAATTTCAACAATCATGACATTGGCGGCAATGGCTGTCGTGGGCAGTGTCGCAGCGCAGAAACCGATTCTTCCCGACTTCCATGCCGACCCATCGGCACACAACTGGGGCGACGGCAAGATATGGTTATACCCATCAACAGATGAGCCAGGGAGCACGTCGTGGAAGGAGATGAAGCGTTGGCACGCATATACATCTACGGATCTCAAAACATGGAAGTGCGAGGGACAGATATTCTCGCTCGAGGATGTCTCGTGGGCGACAGAGGCAGCATTTGCGCCCGATGCAACAATGCGAAACGGCAAGTATTATTTCGTCTTTCCTGCCCATTTCAAGATCGGAATAGCGGTCTCCGACAAGCCCCAAGGACCTTTCAAGGATGCCATAGGCAAGCCAATAATCGCGCAGAACGAGTGCAAGGGCGTTGCATCGTTTGATCCATGTATATTTATTGACGACGACCCAGCCAAGACCCCATACCTCTACTATGGTGGCGGTCGCGGATGTGCCGTGGTCAAGCTCAAAGACAACATGATAGAGCGCGAGGGCGAGATTCAGAAACTCCCACTCCCCGAGTATGCCGAGGGTATATGGGTGCATAAGCGCAAAGGGATCTACTACATGACATATCCCAACCACATTAAGGATGCCGAGGGTAACATCAAACAGAAACTCGTATACTGCACAGCTCCAACGCCAACAGGTCCATTCACATTCCGTGGCGAGTTCCTCGACAACAAATCCCGAAACTCTCACCACTCAATAATCGAGATCAAAGGCAAGTGGTATCTATTTTACCATATCCAAGGTCCTAGCCCATACGAACGCCGCGTATGTGTCGAGTACCTAGAGTACGATAAAGAGGGACTCATCAAACCCGTGCCAATGACCAACACAGGGGTGAAACCAATTAAAATGTAGGGTTGCTGACCTCTATGATGCCTACAAGCAAAAAAGGAGTATTTGTTTAAGAAAAATAAGAGATCATGGGGAGGATGAGTTTTTAATGATTCGGGGACCTCACGTCTAATGAGTAGTTCAAACAGACAATTGGTGTTGTGTTGCATTTGCAGCCTGAATTCATCTTTTTGAAGTATTTTTTATTTTAAATTATAGTACTATGAAAAAAATATTCTTTATTCTATGTATATTGTGTTATTCGCATATAAGTTTCTCGCAAACATATAAATTTTATCAAACAGATAATATAAATAACCAACTTCGGTTGCAGACTGTAACAGGCGAGGTTTATCAGATCCAAAATGATGGACAAATGTTTTTACTGCATAAGGCTACAACTCCAGATGATGGAGCTCCCAATAGGTACTCTTTGCATAAAACAAAAAATATGTGGACTTATATATTATTAGATGAATACACTGGGTGTCTGTGGCAATGTCAGTATAGCACAAAGAGTGCTGATCAGATATTCTCTGTTCCTATCAATACTCAATATTTTTCATACTCAGATACCAATAAGTTTACAGTTCAACCACTTGTTAGTATGTATCAGTATTATTTAATTAACAATGAAACGGGTGAAATGTGGAAATTTCAATGGACAACAAAAGGGGATGATTATCGCTGGATTGAAAGATTTAAACAAAAGTAACTATTAGGGTTTCTTACTGTCCTCTGCCGAAAAAAAATCCGCGGAAAAGTTTGGCGAGCAATAAAAAATTACTACCTTTGCAGTCGCTTTGTGTGTTTAAAAGCACGTGGGGCATATAATAATTTAATTATCAAAGAATTATGAACAATTACGAAACCGTTTTCATTGTCACTCCAGTCTTGTCAGAGGCGCAGGTACAGGAGGTGGCTGACAAATTCCAAGGTGTTATCACCGAGAACGGCGGTCAGATTGTGAATAGCGAGAAGTGGGGCTTGAAGAAGCTTGCTTACCCTATTCAGAAAAAGACTACCGGTTTCTACTATTTGGTAGAGTTCGCTGCCGAGGGTGACATCATCGAGAAACTAGAGACTCAATATCGTCGTGACGAGAGAGTTATCCGTTTCCTTACATTCAAGCAAGACAAGTACGCTGTAGAGTACTCTGCTCGTCGTCGCGCTAAACTTTCTAACAAGCAGGAGGAGTAATCATGGCAGAGAACAGACCAGCACAGTCAGAGATCAGATATCTAAACCCTGTATCTGTTGACGTAAAAAAGAAAAAGTATTGCCGTTTCAAAAAACTAGGCATCAAGTACGTAGATTATAAGGACGGTGAGTTCTTGAAGAAGTTCCTTAACGAGCAGGGTAAGATCCTTCCTCGTCGTTTGACTGGTACTTCTCAGAAGTTCCAGAAGAAGGTAGCTCAGGCTGTGAAGCGTGCGCGTCACCTCGCTATTCTTCCGTTCGTAACCGATTGTATGAAATAATAAAGAGGAGAAATAGTTATGGAGATCATTCTTATCAAAGATATCGAGAACTTGGGCTACACTAACGAGATCGTTAATGTAAAGCCAGGTTATGCAAACAACTACTTGATCCCTCAAGGTTTTGCAAAATTGGCTACATCTTCTGCAAAGAAGGTACTAGCCGAGAATCTAAAACAACGCGCTCACAAGGATGCTAAGATCCTTGCGGATGCTCAGGCTCTTGCTGAGAAGTTGGCTAACTTGCCAGTTTCTATCTCTGCAAAGGCTGAGGAGGGTAAGTTGTTCGGTACTGTTACATCTTCAGACATCGCTGAGGCACTCGCTGCTAAGGGTGTTGAGATCGACCGCAAGTCAATCTCTCTTGAGGCTATCAAGACTGTAGGTGAGTACGAGGCTACTGCTAAGATCCACCGTGATGTTAAGGCAGTTATCAAAATCAGCGTCGTAGCTGAGTAGGTTATTCTAAGCAACCAACAATTCTTACATATAACCTAAGAAGTAGAGGGGTCTTTCAGTAATGAAAGATCCCTCTTTTTTAGCACTTTGCAAAAGTGCGTACCACATGACCGCTAGGGAATAGCTCCGCGGGGAGCACCCCGCCGCCGTCCGCGCAGGACAGTCCTCGGTCTATTCCTCTTGGGCGAAGAGGTTAACTTCGCCGCTCTCGACCATTCGGTAGTTTTTGGCTAACTCGGCTATGACGGGAGATATATACTCTAGGGTATCGGTGATTGCGGATTTTTCGTTTTCACCTTTTATTCTATATAAGATAACGGCATACAAAGCTCTGAAACAGAGTTCTGTATCGTTGATGTCGCCACCGAAGATGGCGCGCAGATCGGGTAAAACCTCCTCTAGGGCGATGTAAAGTGCGCGATATCGTGCTCCGATGGGTAGCTTCATCAGTTGTAGGTGCAGGTTGTGGAGGTCACCGATGAGGTGGGTGGTGTGTTCGATGTGCCCTTTGGTCTCCTTGTTCTCGCTTTGGAGAAGTTCGCCAAGCTCGACATACCACTTAAGTAGTGCGTGTTGATCCTCGGGGGCGAGTTGTGTGCGTGGAACTACAAATTGCGTGTATATCGCCTCGGGACTGAACTGTAGGGCGCGGATTAAATCCTCTAACTGCCAGATGTATAGAATATACTCGGCTATGTTTTCGTGTCGAAGTCGCTGTGCTGTGTCCATAAAAGTAATAAATGTTTGTGCTTGCAAATATACAAAAAAAAGTGAGGCGATTCGTCTGGTGTTCAACAATGATGGGTAACCACTCCCTTCAAAGTTTTAGCGAAATTCTTCGCAACCAGCCGATCTCCTCAACCAACCTAAAACTACTAACCTAAAAATGAACCTTAAAACTTCACTGCAAAGATAAAGCAGGAAATTTAAATATGCAAGAGACTTCGTAAAAAAGTTTAAATTATTAATGGTTTATTAACAATTGTCGACCAATATTCGACAGAAACCACGTTTTTAAACTTATTATGTTAATAAATTTCTTTAGTAATACTCACTTCGCCGCTTGCTTAACTGCGTTAGTATTGTTATAACGCAGGGTAAATAGTTTTATTGCGCGGAGTATAAAAATTTATTTGCACATAGCCCATGGCGCAACTTATTGAGCGAAACATTATTGCAGATTAGCGATATTTTTTATACCTTTGCCTCAATGGAAAATTTTGTCGTCAGCGCACGTAAGTATCGTCCCGCAACATTCGAATCGGTTGTCGGGCAGTCGCATATTACTTCAACCCTCAAAAATGCTATCGAGAGGGGGCAGCTTGCACACGCATACCTATTTTGTGGTCCACGTGGCGTGGGTAAGACGACATGCGCGCGAATATTTGCTAAGGCGATAAATTGTCTCAACAAGGTCGGTGGCGAGGCGTGCAACACCTGCGAGTCATGCCGATCATTCAACGAGGGGACGTCGCTCAACATCCACGAGCTTGACGCTGCATCCAACAACACGGTCGACGATATTCGAACGCTCATTGAGCAGGTGAGGATTGTTCCGCAGCTGGGCGACTATGCCGTTTTTATCATTGATGAGGTTCATATGCTCTCTGCGGCGGCGTTCAACGCATTTCTTAAGACGTTGGAGGAGCCACCTGCGCATGCGATTTTCATCCTTGCAACAACCGAGAAACATAAGATTCTGCCAACGATTTTGTCGAGGTGTCAGATATACGACTTCCGTAGAATTCGTGTCGAGGACTCTGTGCATTACCTTCAATATATTGCTAAGCAAGAGGGGGTTACGGCAGATGACGAGTCGCTGAACCTCATTGCTCAAAAGGCGGATGGTGGTATGCGTGACGCATTGTCGATGTTCGATAAGGCTGTCTCTTTTGCAGGTAAGACGCTGGATTTCAGGATGGTGGCGCAGACACTCAATGTTCTGGACTACGATACATATTTTACAATTACCGACACGCTGTTGGGCGGTGACTATGTGGGATCATTGGTTATGTTTGATCGCGTGTTGTCGCAAGGCTTTGGTGCTCAGAGTTTTATGTCGGGATTCAATAAGCATCTGCGCGACCTTTTGGTGGCGAAGGATGCGGCATCCCTCAAGCTGATAGAGCTTACGGGGACGTTGATGGAGCGATACCGCCAGCAGGCGGAGAGATGTGATATAAGATTTCTGTTTGGTGCGATTACGGTGCTGACAGAGATAGATGGAAAAATAAGGCAATCGTCGAACCAACGACTTTTGGTGGAGCTGGGACTGATGAAAATTGCTGGTCTCGGTCAAAAAAAAAATTAGCCCAGAGGTAGGGTTTAGCGAGGTTGTCGCAGAGTTGCCCGAGCTGATTAAAAGAGAGGTGAGTGGGACAATTGGGACAGTTGGGACAATTGGGACGGCAGAGGAGGTGAAGCAACCTACGCAACCTGTACAACCAGAAAAGCCTGCACAGCCGATTCGAAAACCCTCTATATTGAATCTTGGGGCGATGTTGTCGGGCGGTGGCGGTGCTGCGCCAAAGGCGGAGAGTGCCCCCGAGGAGGCGAAAGCGAGTGCTGCGATTGTGGCGGTCGACCCTCAGAGCGAGACGAAGATAAAGGGTGCGTGGGTGAGAGTGATGGAGTATCTTGCCGCGTGGAGACCTCGATATGTAGCGACATTTGAGGGTGTGGAGATTCTCGGAAATATGATTCGCGTGAGAGTTCCATCGGAGAGTTTGCGCGAGGATATTTTGAGAAACAAGAGCGAGTTCCTATTTAAGTTGGTGGAGATCGTTGGTGTTCAGGGCGTTGTGGAGCTGGATGTTGTGTTGGACGAGGCGGAGACCAAGAGCACTGTGCCGATAAAATTGGAGGATCGAATAGCTCATATTATGAGTCTCAATCCGCTGATTGTCAAGTTTAAAGAGGCGTTAGACCTAGAGGTCGATGGCTAAGATTTAAGAAAAAAAGAAAAATATAAAATAAGTTATGTCAAAGAAGAATTTTGTTGAAGAGTTGGAGTGGCGTGGTATGATCCACACAATTATGCCGGGGGCTAAAGAGCAGTTGGAGAAGGAGTTGTCTACTGCATATTTGGGTATTGACCCGACGGCGGACTCTCTACATATTGGTCACTTGGTGGGTGTGATGATCCTCAAACATTTTCAGGAGTGCGGACACCGTCCAGTAGCGTTGGTGGGTGGTGCAACAGGTATGATTGGCGACCCTAGCGGTAAGTCGTTGGAGCGTAACCTCCTCGATGAGACTACGTTGCGTCACAACCAGAATGCAATCAAGAACCAGCTATCTAAGTTGTTGGATTTCGATTCTGACGCGCCAAATGCCGCGCTCATGGTCAACAACTACGACTGGATGAAGGATTTTTCGTTCCTCGATTTCATTCGTGACATCGGTAAGAGCATCACTGTCAACTACATGATGGCGAAGGACTCGGTGAAGAAGCGTTTCACAGGCGAGGGCGAGGGTATGTCGTTCACGGAGTTCACATATCAGTTGGTGCAGGGCTACGACTTTTTGCACCTCTACGATACCATAGGTTGTAAATTTCAGCTCGGAGGTTCGGATCAGTGGGGTAACATCACCACAGGTACGGAGCTTATTCGTCGCAAGTCGGGCGGCGAGGCGTGGGCTATAACATGTCCTCTCATCACCAAGGCGGATGGTACGAAGTTCGGAAAGACTGAGAGCGGCAACGTGTGGCTCGATGCACGATATACATCACCCTACAAATTCTACCAATTTTGGTTGAATGTGAGTGACGAGGATGCTAAGCGTTACATCCGTATCTTCACGCTTCTCGACCGTGAGACTATCGACACAATCACAGCAGAGCATGAGGCTGCACCTCACCAGCGTGCACTTCAAAAGCGTCTAGCTGAGGAGATTACAGTGATGATTCACTCGCGTGAGGAGTATGAGCGCGCGGTGGCGGCATCGAATATTTTGTTCGGAGGTGCTACATCGGAGGCGTTGAAGAGTTTGGATGAGGAGACGCTGTTGCAGGTCTTTGAGGGAGTCCCTCAGTTCAAGGTCGCAAAGGCAGATTTGGGCGTGTCGTTCGTGGATCTTTGCGCAGATAAGTGTGCGATCTTCGCATCTAAGGGCGAGTGTCGCAAGTTGGTGCAGGGCGGTGGCGTATCGCTCAACAAGGAGAAGGTTGCCGATGCAATGCAAGCTGTTGGGGCTGAGTCGCTTATCGCGGAGAAGTACATGGTCGTGCAGCGCGGTAAGAAGAACTACTACCTCGTAATATTCGAGTAGACGATGAACTATCAGATTGAGCTTCGTGAGATGGAGTTTCGCGCATTTCACGGATGTTATGATATGGAGCAGAAGGTGGGTAACCGCTTTAGCGTCAACGTGGTAGTGACTGCGCCATTGGGTGAGGTTGCCGCAAGCGATGACGTCACAAAGGCGGTGAGCTACCTCACGGTATATGAGATTGTCGAGGTGCAGATGTGTCGCACACAGCGCACAATCGAGGCGGTGGCGGTAAATGTCATTGAGGCGATAAAGGGGCAATATCCCGAGGTGGTGAGTGTCAAGTGCGAGGTGAGCAAGTTGGCTCCGCCATTGGGCGGCAAGGTGGCGAGAGCTACTGTTGTAATAACCTTGTAGATTGTTGCAAGGCGGCGAAATTTTAAAGATGCTATCTCGGGTTTTTCGGTCACGTACTAATGTACGCTCCCTCAACCCCCTCAATACCATCTTCAAAATTTCATCCACCTATCAACAATCTAGGTCAGATCTGGGGATGTTGATATACTAGGCTGGGACAATGGGACGCGGAGAGAGTATTTAAGTAGAAACCTTAAATTTAGAATATATGATAGATAACAGTTCAGCGCGCGAGACGCTAACGAGTAAGTTGGGAGTGGTGCTGGTGGCAGCAGGTAGCTCCGTGGGATTGGGTAACATCTGGCGATTTCCATACATCGCTGGCGAAGGCGGTGGTGGCGCATTTATGTTGATCTACCTCGCAGCGGTGATTTTGATCGGTAAGCCGATTATGTTGTCGGAGTTCGTGGTGGGACGTAACACGCACCGTAGCGCGGTGGGTGCATACCGAAAACTCGATAAAAGATGGCAGGTGTTGGGTTACAACGGTGTCATTGTGGCGTTCCTAATCATGGGATTCTACTACGTGGTGGCTGGCTGGACTGCGGAGTATTTTGTGGCGTCGGTGTCGGGCGAACTTGGGGCTCTATCTACACCTAAAGAGTACGGAGATATGTTCAATAACTTCGTGACAAGCTCTTGGAAACCAGTGATCTACACCTTTATATTTGTCGGAATGACCCACCTCGTCATCGTTCGTGGTGTGACTAAGGGAATCGAGAAGGTGTCGAAGGTGCTGATGCCGATACTTCTTGTGATCCTTGTGATTTTGAGTATCAACTCGGTGATGATGCCTGGAGCTATGGAGGGTTTGATATACCTCTTTAAGCCCGACTTCTCGAAGGTGACACCTCAGGTGGTGATGCAGGCGGTAGGTCAGGCGTTCTTCTCGCTGTCGGTGGGTATTGGTTGTTTGATTGCCTACTCGTCGTACTTCTCGGACGACAACGACATGCGCAAGACATCTATGCAGGTGACAATGCTTGATACATCTGTGGCGATACTCTCGGCGGTGATGATCTTCCCAGCGGTATTTAGTGCAGGAATTGAGCCTTCGCAGGGTCCATCTCTAGTGTTTATAACGTTGCCGACCATCTTCCAGTCGATGCCAATGCCGATGTTGTGGTCGTCGATATTCTTCTTGTTGCTTATCATTGCGGCGTTGACCTCGACAATATCTCTGCACGAGGTGGTGACGTTGCACCTCCACGAGGAGCACAACATGTCGCGCAAGAAGGCTACATATTTGACAACAATAGGTGTCTCGATACTTGGTGTATTTGCATCTCTGTCGCTTGGCGTGTTGTCGTCGTTCACAATCTTTGGACTCAATATTTTCGACTTCCTCGACACCCTCACAGCGGATGTGTTGATGCCACTCGGAGGTCTCTTCACATGTCTATTTGTGGGCTGGAGAATGGATCGAGGGCTATTCTATGGTGAGTTGATGCAGAAGGGTGAGGATCGTAGCTATGTCGTTGATAGCGCATTCTTCCTACTTAGATATGTATGTCCTGTGATACTTATCATCATCATGCTCGACGCATTTAAAGTATTCTAGTCGACGCGATTTTCGGTCGAAAAATATCGAGAGGAGCGACAGGGTGATGCCTTGTTGCTCCTCTGCTGTTTTTGGCGTCTGAGCCGATTTTTATTGAAAAATCCTTAACCTTAATCCGCAATGACACGCGGTAGAGAGGTGGGGTTAATGTCATCTTAGCTTAAATAATCGCAAAAATTAATTGTAAATAAAATGTGGAAAAGTTATCCCTAAAAATTAGCGTTTCCCAAAAATTTTAGCGAAATTTGTAAAATCTAAAATCGTAACAACCTAAAGATCGAAAATTAGAAAAACAGTATATATCTATGAATAAGCAAGTTAACAACAGTAAACCCCAAGAGGTGAGCTATAATGACGCTCTGGATGCCTCGCGCGAATATTTCGCAGGCGACGACCTTGCGGCGACAGTGTGGGTCAGCAAATACGCGCTAAAAGACTCATACGGCAAGATTTACGAGAGCTCTCCGCGCGATATGCACAACCGCATAGCCTCGGAGATTGCACGCATTGAGGCGAAGTATCCAAACCCGTTGAGCCAAGAGGAGATATTCTCGCTGCTCGACCACTTCAAGTATGTGATACCTCAGGGAGGTCCAATGACAGGCGTGGGAAATAATTTTCAGGTGGCGTCACTCTCCAACTGCTTTGTGATTGGACATAAGAATCCAGCCGACTCATATGGTGGAATATTCCGTATTGACGAGGAGCAGGTGCAGCTTATGAAGCGTCGTGGTGGCGTGGGGCACGACCTCTCGCATATTCGCCCAACGGGAAGTCCAGTGCTCAACTCAGCATTGACATCTACAGGTATTGTTCCATTCATGGAGCGTTACTCCAACTCTACGCGCGAGGTGGCGCAGGATGGTCGTCGTGGTGCGCTGATGCTCTCGATGTCGATCAAACACCCTGACGCAGAGAAGTTTATTGATGCCAAGACCGACATGGGCAAGGTGACGGGGGCGAATGTCTCAATCAAGCTCGATGACGAGTTTATGCGTGCATCGGCGGAGGGCAAGAGCTATCAGCAGCAGTTTCCAATCGGTAGCGATACGCCATCGGTGCAGGTCGAGATAGATGCTAAGAAGTTGTGGGACAAGATCATCCGCAACGCGTGGAAGTCGGCAGAGCCTGGTATTTTGTTCTGGGACACCATAATCCGCGAGAGCGTGCCCGACTGCTACGCTGATCTCGGATTTAGAACCGTATCGACAAACCCTTGTGGCGAGATTCCGTTGTGTCCATATGACTCGTGTCGTCTCATGGCGTTGAATCTATTCAGCTATGTCGAGAAGCCATTTACCACCGAGGCAACATTCAATGCGGAGTTGTTTAAGTCGCACATTAACAAGGCGATGCGCATGATGGATGACATCATCGACTTGGAGCTTGAGAAGGTGTCGGCAATAATCGAGAAGGTGTCGGCAGATCCCGAGGATGAGGATATTCGTCGCGTGGAGCATGACCTATGGTGCAAGATCCGCGAGATGGCGCAGAAGGGTCGTCGTACTGGTTTGGGAATCACCGCTGAGGGCGATATGTTGGCAGCGTTGGGTCTCAGATATGGATCTAGCGAGGCGATAGATTTCGCTGTCGAGGTGCAGAAAACTCTCGCAATTGAGGCATACCGCGCATCGGTGGATATGGCCGAGGAGCGCGGAGCATTCGAGATATACGACACAGCGCGCGAGCTCAACAACCCAATGGTCGGACGTGTCAAAGAGGCTGATCCTGAGCTATATGAGCGTATGGTAAAGGTGGGGCGTCGTAACATCGCAATGCTTACAATCGCACCAACAGGTACAACATCGCTAATGTCGCAGACAACATCGGGTATTGAGCCTGTGTTCCGCGCATCGTACAAGCGTCGTCGCAAGATCAACCCATCCGATATCAACAAGGTTGCAACGTTTGTGGATGAGACAGGCGAGAAGTTCGAGGAGTACAACGTTTTTCACCACAACTTCGTTAAGTGGTTGGAGGTCAACGGATACGAGACGTCAGACCTAGAGTCAATAAGTGATGATGAGCTTGCTCACCTCGTGTCGGCATCACCATATCATCAAGCCACAGCAAACGATATCGACTGGGTGGCGAAGGTGAGAATGCAGGGCGCAATACAGAAGTGGATCGACCACTCAATATCGGTCACTGTGAACCTTCCAAACGATGTCTCGGAGGCGTTGGTTGCCGATGTATACCGCACAGCGTGGGAGCATGGTTGCAAGGGTGTGACTGTATATCGTGACGGATGCCGCGAGGGCGTCCTCATCGACAAGAGTGCAAAGAAAAAGGAGGGCACGCCAATAGCGACAAAACGCCCAGTTTCAATACCTGCCGATATCGTGAGATTCAAGAATGGCACAGAGAACTGGATCGCATTCGTGGGTCTCCAGAAAGGACGCCCATATGAGGTATTTACAGGAAAAATCGAGGAGGATGCAATGTATATTCCACCAAAGATTAAGAGCGGTTTTATTATCAAGGTGCGTGAGGCAGGAGGGTCGAAACGCTATGATTTCCAGTATGTTGACCGCTACGGATATACAAATACCATTGGTGGAATATCTCGACTCTTCTCCGAGGAGTTTTGGAACTATGCCAAACTTATATCAGGTGTGCTGCGCCAAGGTATGCCAATCGAAAATGTCGTGACACTAATCGGTGGCATGCACTTAAATTCTGAGAGTATCAACACATGGAAAGCAGGTGTCGAACGCGCTCTGAAACAGTATATTACAGACGGAACAAAGTGCAAAGGCGCATGCCCATCATGCGGTCAGGAGAACCTCGCATACCAAGATGGCTGCCTAACATGTATGTCCTGCGGATACTCTAAATGCGGAGGTTGATGCGTGAGACCCCAGCCGACCTCAGACATTAAAAATTGAGGTCTATTATTTTAAGTATCTCGGGGTTTGTGGCGTCATTATCTCCGCATTTTAGTTTTGTGGCGATGAGCTCTTTTTTGAGTTCAGCCAACACCGATGCGTACTTTGGATTTTGTGCGAGGTTTGTGGTCTCGTGTGGATCGTTCTTGATGTCGTACAGCTCAAACGCCACGGGAGTCTGCACTATGAAGTTTGACTTTTTCATCCACGCCATTGACTTTGTCCACTCTTTTTCGGGTTTGTAGTGTCTGCCGTAGAAGAATATTAGTTTATACTCCTTGGTGCGAATACCGAAGTGCGCAGGGATATCGTGGTGCTCCATGTGCATCCAGTAGCGGTAGTAGTGTGTCTTGCGCTCGGATGTCGCCTCCGCGCCACTAAATATGGGGCTGAAGTCGAGACCCTGCATATAATCGGGCTTGTTTTGGCGACCTGCGAGGGCTAGCAACGTCGGTGCGAAGTCGACATTTCCTAGCATGCGGTCGTTGTGAGTTCCGTTGAGCTTGCTCTTGGGGACGCGCATGATGAAGGGCATGCGAATGGATGTCTCATACATCCAGCGTTTATCCTGAAAATCGTGCTCGCCGAGTATCATTCCCTGATCTGCGGTGTATACGATGATGCACTTGTCCCACAATCCATTCTCCTTGAGGTAGTTGAATAGCCTCTCAATGTTGTCATCAATACCCTTGACGCAACGCAAATATCTTCGTAGATACTCGTTGTACGATGCTATTGTGTTCTTCTCGTCCGACCCCTGCTCCTTGATTCTAAATAGCTGTGTATATGGGCGGTTGTTGTGTCGTGCACTTATAGATGTTCCGATTATCGAGTCTTGGGAGTTGTTTATTCCGCGCGACCCTGCCGATCCAAACTTTGAGCGGTCGAGGAGCGTCTCGGGGAGTGGAATATCTACATCGGCGAGATAATCCTTGTATCGTGGGGCGGCCTGAAACATGTCGTGTGGAGCTTTGTACTGAAACATCACGAAGAATGGCTTGTCGTCTGCGCGCTTGTTCTCGAACCAATCGAGAGCTATATCTGTCACAACATCGGACGAGTGCCCCTTGTAAAACTTCTCGTTCTTTGGGAATGGCTTATCCTTGATGTCGCTTGTTGCAAATGATGGATCGAAATAAGTTCCCTGCCCATTTCCTCCGCTGAACATAGAGTAGAAATCAAATACAGATGGCTCACACCCCAAGTGCCACTTACCTATGAAAGCGGTCTGATACCCAAGATCTTTCATCTCGTTGGCGAGATATAGCTGACTCTCTTGGAGGGTCTCGCCCAGCGTCAAAACGCCATTGACATGCGAGTGCTGTCCTGTCATAATTGTTGCGCGACTAGGTGCGCTTATCGAGTTGGAGCAGAAGCAGTTATCAAAGACCACCGCCTCGCGTGCAAATGCGTCAATATTGGGTGTTGGGTTGAGCGGCGCGAGACGACCGCCATACGCACCTATGGCATGCGCGGCGTGGTCGTCGGACATTATATATATGATGTTTGGCTGTTTTGGGGCTGTTTTCGCCTCGGCTGATAGGGGATATATTGCCGCTGCTGATATGACGCTTGCCGCTATTATGCGTTGCGACTTGTCGGTTATTTTCATAAAAAAGTAAAGTTTAGGTATACCCAAAAGTATGAATAATTTAGCGAAAACCAAAAAAATATTATATTTTTGTATTAAATGCGAATTAAGGTTTGAAAGTATTTCGTTAAATTATCTTACGAAGAGGCTATTTCTCCGCGTGTCAAGCCCGCAATGACAGAGGACAAAGAGGCTGGTTGCACGTCTCTTTAGGTTTTATATTTTCAGACTTTAATTAACCAAAACCAAACTTTATGTTCAAGAAACTTCTACTCACGTTATCCCTCTGCTCCGCGTTGGCATTGGGCTATGCACAAGATCCTTGGGAGATCGGTGCGCAACAAAAAGGGAAAAAGAGCACCCAAGCTCCAGTCGCCCAGAAAAACCAACCTACCGAAAAGTTGGTCTACGAACTAGGCAACCCTGGTTGGTACTTCGAGGGGGTGCTTCCAGATCAGGGCAAGAAGCTCCGTTTTCACGAATTTTTACCCGATAGCAACCACGCTCGCGTCCCAGGTGACGTATTCACCGACTTGTGGCGAATTGGACGCATTGAGGATATGAACGTGGGTCAAAACCCGATGAAAGCTAAGTGGGTCAACGACTACGAGTGGTGGTACTTCAACAGCTTCAACCTCCCCAAGAACATGGAGAACAAGGAGTTAGCACTTCGCTTCGATGGCGTAGACTACGCATGCGAAGTATACCTCAATGGCGAATATCTCGGTAGCCATGAGGGTATGTTCGACCACTTCACATTCGACATCACCAAGCTCACGAAGTACACTACAAAGGAGGAGATGCGCGATGTTAACTACCTCGCCATCCGTATTTTACCTGCGCCAAGAACCTTGGGTCTTGTCAATGGACGCAAATATCGCTGGCATGGCGACTACAACCAAAATGTTGTCCCTACGGGCATCTGGCAACCTGTGAAGATCATCGCCACAGGCAAGCAGAGGGTTACAGATTTATATGTTCACACCCAGCTAGAGAAAAAGGGCGCGACTGTAAATGTCGAGTTCGAGGTTGAGAACAAGAGCGCGGAGGCTCAACAGATGACGGCAAATATCACCCTCAAAGGTGAGAATTTCGACTCTCAAAACTACACCGCAACAGTTACGGAGACCCTCAAATCGGGACTCAACACCATCAAGAGATCTATCTCTGTCCCCGACGCTAAGTTGTGGTATCCGTGGGACTTGGGCGATCAAAACCTCTACACTGCTAAGGTCGTTGTCAAGGATGGCAGTGGCGCGGTTCAAGATATCGAATCAACAAGTTTTGGAATCCGCGAGGTTAAGATGGAGATGAACCCAGGTTGGACTAAGGATGAAGTTGGCCGCCCATGGACAGTTATGATTAATGGCAAACGCCACTTCGTGAGGTCGGGCACATGGGGAGGACCTCCAGATATGTTCACAGGTCGCACCACCGATGACACATACCGCGAGCTTATCCGCTTGGCCAAGGAGGCAAATATCAACAACTTGCGCATCTTCAACTGGCACCCTGTCGAGATACCTATATTCTATAAGCTCTGCAACGAGGCGGGTATCACCGTTTGGCAGGATATGGGAATGATTAACAACGACGTGGTGCAGGAGGAGAAGATCAAGCAGGATGCTATCGCCTCTGTAATCCGCTCGTTGAAGGATCGTCGCAACCACCCATGCAACATTATCATCGAGGGATCTGAGGAGATCTTATTCGTTCCAAAATCATCTGTGCGCAACTACAACTGGCAGTTTGTCAACGAGTTGGGTGAGGCACTAAAGGATTACACCGACCTCTACTACATCCCAACATCTCCCCTTGGCGACCACAATGGACGCAAAGTTGGCGAGAAAGCACACGAGTCATCGCACCCCCACTTTGTCCACTACAGCATGGGAAAACTCTTCATGGAGGACTACTACCCAAAACAAAACTATGCCGTGATTCCCGAGTTGGCAGTCACCTCATGCCCCGATGTTGAGAGTATCCGCAAATTCATCCCCGAGGATGAGCTGTGGCCACCCAAACCTAGTTGGGGCTATCGTTGGGCTGATCTCCACATCTTGCAGGGGCACAACTACGAGGTCTTTGGTGAGGATTTCACCAACAAGTCGTTGGAGGAGTTTGTCGAGGCTACGCAGGTGGCTCAGGGCGTCTACTTCCAATACTCGATGGAGCTCTACCGAACTCGCAAACCCAAGATGAGTGCGCTGTGCTTCTGCCACTTCATCCTCAACACCCCCGACTTCAAGTGGGCAACGGTCGACTACTACCTCCGCCCCAAGGAGTCGCACTACTACATCCAACGCGCGTTCCAGCCGCTGCTTGTGACACTTCAGCACACCCAGAGACGCTGGATGCCAAACACCGATTTCAAAGGCAAGCTGTGGGTTGTCAACGACTACATGCGTGACTACGCAGGGTGTGAGGTGGATGTCAAGATCCTCGATACCAACAAGCAACTTGTTAAGAGACAGAACTATAAGCTAGGCAATGTCAAGGGCGATAGCTCCAAGGAGTTCGTGGATGTCTCGTTTAGCGTCCCAGGAAAAATGGGCGATAAGTTCTACGTCGAACTAACCATGCGCGACAATAGCGGCAACACCATCTCTACAAACGAATATATGTTCCTAGTCGCAGACCAAGCAGCGGCATTCGAGGTCTACAAACGCTATGGCATCAAGAGCAACGAGCATAAAGCTAAATACGGCTACTCAACATACCGCTACTTCCCTGGTCTCTTCGACAACCGCAGTGGACTAGAGGTCGAGTGGCTTGATGTTAAATAGCTTTCGTTTTCTGAGGTCGGCTGGGGTCTGAATTCTAAGAGTGCAGAAAGCCGACCTCGGAGTTTTGTCTACTCACGCTGAGGATCATTCCGAGGGCAATAGCGGTAAATAGCAGTGATGATCCGCCACGAGATATTAGTGGCAGTGTCTGTCCTGTTTCGGGTATAAGGTTGACAGTCACCATAATATGGAGCATTGCTTGGCATGTTATCATGACTGCAAGTCCCAACACCATGAGGGCTGGGAATGCGGTTTTGCATGCACGGCATATCTCTATTGCGCGAAAGAATAGCCACAGGTATAGCATCAGGACAATGATTGCCATTATTATTCCGTACTCCTCGACAAAGAATGCGTATGCGTAGTCGCTTTCGGGGTGTATCATCTCGACACGCATTGCGCTTTGCCCAGCACCCTCACCGAGTAGACCGCCATTATGTATCGCTATCATAGAGCGTTCTGTGTCGGCTAAGTCGTTGATATGCACCTTTGTACGGTCTGTTGTCCATATCTCGACCCACGTATCCATTCTACCGCTTGCGGTCTTGCTACGACCCATTCCGAGGGTCACATATACCGCGCCGACTATTGCGATGGCTATGAGCATGCGCCCAAGTTCGCGCCACTTCACGCGCCCGATCATCATCACCACGAGCGATGCACCAAATAGTAGCACGGCGGATGATGTGTGTGCAGGGACGATGACGGCGCACGCCACCACCACGGGCATAAGTATTGGACGTGTCCCCTCGCGCCATATCTTTTTCTGGGCAGGCAATGCCCACAAAAATGGGTTAAACGATGGTACAATCTTCATGCGACCAATCACGCTTTGTCGCATAGCCAGTGCGCGTGCGAGGTATAGCATCGTTGCAACCTTCAGAGCCTCAGATGGTTGAAACTGAAATCCACCTATTGGTATCCAACGTGCCGCACCATTTGTACTTACGCCCAACACATATGCCAAGAGCGTCAAACCGATAGAGCCATAGAAAGCTAAGGGCGTGAGTTTAAAGATCAGAGTTGTGTTGATCTTGTGAACAAAGAGCAACAGAATCACGCCCAATACCAAGATTACAAACTGTTGGCGCAGGAAGTGCGATGTTGAGCGTATTGTCGAGGCGTCGTAAGCCATCTTTGCGGTGGAGGAATATACCACCAGCACCGATATAATTCCGAGCACAGCGATGATGATCCAGAGGACTCGATCCCCCGAAAACCACCTAATCTTAGACTCTTGTAGCCTCTGTTGTTGTGCCTGCTCAGCACTGCTATTTACTTCTGCCATAACACTTTACTCTCGATTATGAGTTCTGTTTTGCCACCCACTCCTTAAACTGACGACCTCGATCCTCGTAGTTCTTGAATAGGTCAAATGAGGCGCATGCTGGCGACAACAGCACAACATCCCCTGCGCGCGCTGAGAGTCTTGCTGCCGACATCGCCTCCTCTAGCGACGCTGTGGATATGATCTTGGGGATCACCCCCTTGAACTCGCGTTGCAGAGCCTCGTTGTCGAGACCCATACATACGAGCGTGTGCACCTTGGCGCGCGCAAACTCTTTGAGTGGAGTGTAGTCGTTGCCCTTGTCTGTGCCACCTGCAATCCACACCGTTGGCTGTCGCATGCTCTCGAGTGCGTACCACACGGAGTCGACATTTGTAGCCTTGGAGTCGTTGATATATGTCACTCCTGCGACCGATCCAGCAGGTTCAAGACGGTGCTCCACAGGGTCAAACTCCACGATTGACGCCTCAATAACCTGAGGCTCTACCCCTGCTGATAGTGCAGCCAACGCTGCCGCCATGGCGTTGTAAGCATTATGCAAACCCTTGATTTTCATCGCTTTGGTGTCGACCTCGACACTGTTGTGCGCCAATGACGCCACCACCATATCATCCTCACGAAGGTATGCCCCCTGTTGAGGTTGCGACTCTCCCACGGCATAGAATGGCAACGGATTGGTCTCCAGCGTCATCGCCTTAAGGACGCCCTGCACAGCCGCGTCATCGCCCGAGAAGATGAAATTTTCGCTCATGGTCTGGTTGCGAATTATGCGCATTTTGGAGTCGACATAGTTCTGGAAATTGTAGTCGTAGCGGTCGAGATGGTCGGGGGTGATATTCATCAGCACCGAAATATCCGCCTTGAAGTCGTACATGCCATCGAGCTGGAACGAGCTGATCTCCAGCACATACCAGTCGTAGCACCCCGACATCACCGAACATGCGAAGCTCTCGCCAATATTTCCGCCCAACGCCACGCTATACCCTGCGTCGGTCAAGATTTTGTATATCAGCGATGTCGTTGTTGTCTTGCCGTTCGACCCCGTGATGCAGATTGTCTTTGCGTCGCCAAGGTAGCGACCTGCAAACTCAATCTCCGAGATTACGGGAATCCCAGCCTCACGCAACTCCTTGATTATTGGTGCTTTGTCGGGAATACCTGGACTCTTAACCACCTCGTCAGCCGACAAAATCAGCTCCTCCGTGTGTTTGCCCTCCTCGAATTGTATGCCGTGACGCTCCAACTCCTCACGATATCGAGGAGCTATGGTTCCGCGATCCGACAGGAATGTATCAAATCCCTCACGCTGAGCGAGTAGAGCCGATCCATATCCGCTGATTCCGCCACCTAGGACGACAACCCTGCGTTTTTTCTGAACATTATCCATGGTCTATATTTTTTACCTAATCCAAATAAAATAGTTTAAAGTAACGCCAACCAGCCTCGTCATTGCGGGCTGGCTCAACGCACTACCTAATCTTAAGTGTCACAATTGTCAGCACCGCCAAGAGTATTGAGATGATGCAGAATCGAATAACGATCTTGGTCTCGAAAATTCCCTCTTTCTGGTAGTGGTGGTGTATTGGCGACATGAGGAATATACGCCTTCCCTCGCCAAATTTTTTCTTTGTGTATTTGAAATACCCCACCTGCATCATCACCGAGACACTCTCAATGAGAAAGACTCCGCACAGCAGTGGCAACAGCAACTCCTTGCGAATGCAGAGGGCGAAAACCGCGATGATACCGCCAATAGACAACGACCCTGTGTCGCCCATAAATATCTGCGCAGGGAAGGAGTTGTACCACAAAAATCCGATCAGCGCACCTGCCAATGCCGCTGCAAATATCACTAGCTCACCACTTTGGGGTATATACATTATGTTGAGATAGTCGGCATAAACAACGTGTCCCGAGAGGTACGCCAACACACCCAACACCGCAACAATCGGGGCGGAGACGCCCGTCACCAATCCATCCAAACCATCGGTTAGGTTCGCGCCATTCGACACCGCCGTAACCACAAATATCGCAACGATGACATACAAAATCAACGTTGCTGTGGGGTTGTCGCCCGTGAGCCATCCATATTCGAACTCGTTGTCCTTGATAAATGGAATTGTTGTTTTGAGGTTATCACGAGGTGTATACTCCTGAACCACAGCCATATCGTTGAGACTCGCGCTGCTCTTTGGCGACTCAATCTGTGGCGCAAACCACATCACAAGCCCGACAATGATTCCCAAGCCTACCTGTCCCACGATCTTGAACTTACCATCGAGACCCTCCTTATTCTTCTTGAACACCTTGATGTAGTCATCCAAAAAACCAATCGCCCCAAGCCACACGGTCGTGATAATCATAAGCAGGATGTAGATGTTGTCGAGGCGTCCGAACAGCAATGTCGGCACCAAGATAGCCAACAAGATTATGATACCTCCCATCGTTGGAGTTCCGCGTTTTTGGAGCTGTCCCTCCAGCCCAAGGTCGCGCACCTCCTCGCCAATCTGCTTGAGCTGCAACATCCTAATTATCGACTTTCCAAAGGTGATAGCTATGACTAGCGACAATATCACCGCCAGTGACGATCTGAATGTCAGATAGTTAAACATTCCGCCTCCAGGGAGGTCAATACCATTCTCCTCAAGGAGTTTAAACAAGTGGTAAAACATTTTTCTTTATCTCTATTTTTAAATTTTTCTCTACTTTATATACTGCTCCATCGCCTCGCGCGCCACCTCTTTGTCATCGAAGTGGTGCTTCTCGCCGCCTATGATCTGGTAGGTCTCGTGACCCTTGCCAGCAATCAAAATTATATCTCCGCCCTTGGACATCATCACCGCTGCGCGTATTGCCTCGGCACGATCCGTGATCTTCAGGTGGCGACATTGCGTTGTTGGCGACACCCCCTCCATCATCTGACGTAGGATCTCCTCGGGATCTTCACCTCGCGGATTATCGCTCGTGAATATCGCCATCTGGGAGTTCTCTGTCGCCACGCGCGCCATCTGTGGACGCTTGCCACTGTCACGATCTCCGCCACATCCGCACACAACAATCAGATCCTGAGATGGTTGCCTAATCTGATTTATCGTCCCTATGACATTCTCCAACGCGTCGGGCGTATGTGCATAGTCGACAATGATGGTTGTTCCGTTCTTGGCGCGCATATACTCAAAACGTCCGCTCGCAGCGGTTAACTGGCTGAGAGCCACCAATATCTCCGACTTTTCGACCCCGAGGAGTCGCGCAGTTGCGTATCCAGCCATGACGTTGTAGGTGTTGAATGCGCCGATAAAGTGCACCCACACCTCCTCGCCATCGAGACGCAACAGCATCCCATCGAAGTGCATCTCCACCACCTTGGCGCGAAAATCCGCCATGCTCCGCAACGAATATGTCGAGACCTTGGCGCGACTATTCTGCGTCATGATGAGACCATTGCGGTCATCTATATTTGTCAGCGCAAACGCCCCTTTGCCCAGAGAGTCAAAGAGTTGACGCTTCACCCCAAGGTACTCGCTAAAAGTCTTGTGGTAGTCGAGATGGTCGCGCGTGAGGTTCGAAAATATCGCACCATCAAACTCCAACCCCTCGATGCGGTGTTGAGCAATGGCGTGCGATGACACCTCCATAAAGCAGTATGCACATCCGCGCTCCACCATCTGGCGCAACATGGCATTGAGACGTATAGCATCGGGGGTTGTGTGCGACGACTCAATGCGCTCCGTATCAACCATATAGACCACCGTGGAGAGCAGTCCAGCCTTGTAACCCAACGCCCTGAATAGGTCATACATCAATGTCGCTGTTGTCGTCTTGCCGTTTGTTCCCGTTATTCCGACCAGCTTAAGGTCGCGACTTGGATAGCCGTAGAAAGCCGATGCCATGCGCCCCATAGCGACATGCGAACTCGCCACAACGATATAGGCAACATCGTCATTGGTCTCTTCTGGCAATGACTCGCAGACCACGCAACGCGCACCAGACGCCACCGCGCCATTAATATATTGGTGTCCATCGGTCACCTCGCCCCTCAGCGCGAAAAAAATCGCCCCTCGGGTCGCTGCGCGCGAGTCAAACGTTAGAGCCGAAATCTCCTGCTCCAACAACCTTTCACCTCCCACAACTCTCTGTGTTTCAATATCTTTAATTAACTCCTTTAGCCTCATCATCTTTACCTTAACGTTATGCGCACATACTCGCCAACCCTCACGCGTTGCCCAACTGGAACGCTCTGAGTCACAACGCGCCCATTGCCCTCAAAGCTAACCCTCAATCCGCGACTCTCCAACAGAAACAGAGCATCTTTCAGCCCCATCCCAACGACATTGGGCATAATATTATGGTCGGTGGTCATCTCCACAACCTCCAACTTGGACTCCTCATTAACCGATGTTCGCCCCCAACCGCTCTGCTTTGTTGGGCTGGAAACCCCCGCCATCAACTCACGCGACACACTGCGTATCGCACCAATATCGCCACCCTTCACCCTTCGGGGGTAGTACTCCGCAGCGATTGTATCTATCGGAGCTAACCACTCGCGATCACGGTTGTAGAGGTATCGCATGATATCCTGCTCCACGCCACCAGTCAACGTACCTCCATATATCGAGTAGCTACGACCTCGACGCGTAAATACCGCTGTCATAACGGTATACTTGGGCTTTCGGGCAGGCATATAGCCCACCAAACTACCCAAATAGTAGCCATCGCCATACTTGATCTTGCCCTGCGCAAACTGTGCAGTTCCCGTCTTTGCACCGACCTGCATACCAGGGAATTTGCCCAAATATGCCGCCGATGTTCCCGATGTTGTCGCCTCCACAAGGTACTCATGCGCCTGATCTATCGCCCCACGCGATGCAATCCTCGACGCGAGCACCCTCTCAGGAAAACGCTCCACAATCTTGTCGCCTCGCCTCACCTCCTTGATAAGCCGTGGAGCGACCATCTTACCCCCATTCGCCACAGCATTGTAGAGCGTTGCGGTCTGCAACGGTGTCAACTCCACACCATATCCGTAACCCATATATACAAGGGTCATGTCCCTAGTCCACGACTTATGCTCGGGGGTGATGAATAGTGGCATCGGCTCTCCATACGCTTCAAAACCAACGCGTTCGTGAACCCTCAATTGACGCATATAGTCGATATATCTTTGTGGATTTGCCTTGTAGTTGTTGTACACCGCCTGCGAAAAATATCCATTCAGCGACTGCGCAAATGCCGTCCTAAGATCCACCTCCGAGTAACCCTTATGCGAATCCTGCACCTTGGCTTTGCCCACGTTGATAATCTTTCCGTCGCCCGAGTCATATATCTGATCCACAGGCATATTTGCGTCATCGAGCAGTGCCAACATCGCTTGTAGCTTGAATGTCGACCCAGGCTCCATGCGTGCCGTGATGGCGTAGTTGTTGACGCTCTCGCTGTAATTTCCGCTACTTGTCTCACCGAGGTTGACCATGGCGAGAATATCCCCCGTCTCCACCTCCATCACAATTGTCGTTCCCCATATCGCTTTGTGTCGCTCCAGACCCTTGCGCAGAGCCTTATCCGCGACATCCATAAGTTCGAGATCCAACGTCGTCACCACATCCAAACCATCCTGCGCCTCGACATTGTCGCCACCAATCACACGCCCATAGAAACCGCGCGCAATGCGTTGCCTGAGCACCTTACCATCTTGACCAGCCAACCGCTCGCTCTCCACCGCCTCAATACCGTAGCTACCCCCTCTGTCGCCCTGCAACTTACCGATTATTCGCCTGCACAGCTCGCCCTGAGGGTATACCCTCTCGTCACTCATGGCGAGGTTGTAGGTCATTCCCATGTTCCAATTCAGAATTGGAAATTTACGTAGCATCTGCCACTCCGTGTAGTCAACATCTCGAGGTAGTATCTTGATTGGCTTGTGGTTACGTATTGTGTCGTAGAGCTTCACCGTCTGAAACTCCTCGCCCAACATCCTATCCCACAGTCGCCCAAAGAACCCCTCACTTCGCGCCACGAGAGTATCTTTTCGGAACTTAAGGTTGTAATGTGCCTTGCGTTGGTTTCGAAACATATCACGATACTGCTGCACTGAGCGATCCTTGAAAAATCCCGACAGCAACTTCGAAAGCGAGTCGCTCTGCTCATGAAAAATCCTCAGCGAGTCGAAACCCTCGCTACCGAAATCCATCTCCACCTGATATCTAAATATTGAGGTCGCCAAAGGCTCACCATCGCGCGACAATATCGAGCCTCTGTGCGCCTTAATCTCCTGACGCTGAAATATTCGCCCCTCCAATCTCTCGGCATTGTACGCCACCTCGCGCGAGACGACCTGCACCCATATCAGTCGCCCCATGATGAGTGCTCCCAACGCAATAAAGAGGATATATAAAACCCTCACACGCGTTAGAATATCATTCTTTATGGGTGACTTTCCTGCCATATCAATGCTTGATTTGTAACTTTTTACTCAATTATTGTTGATGGGTCGCTCGCCTCCTGAAGCTCAATTCCGCGACGTTGCAACTCCCTAATTATCGAGGAGTGCGAAGATCTCTGGTAACGATCCGACTGCATGCGCAATGACCTCTCCCTCAGCAGCTGAACCTCACGATTGAGGTGTGTGTAACGCATATCTAAATGCAGGGAGTAGAACATCACCACAATGCTCAGGAAGAACATCACCGCCAACCCGATCATATGGGGATAGTATCGCGCCACACCCTTGTTTACGAGGATGTTACCCGTCACGAGTTGCCAAAAAGCACTCGCCTGCTTGCGTCGACGAATGCGCGCCTCTAGCTCCTCGGCATCCTTCGCCTCCTGCTCCACGCGCTGTCGCTCCGCCTCCTCAGCACTCTCGCGCTCAATCTCCTCATCCGCCTCACCACTCTGCACACGCATCACCTCACGGCGAATTTTTCGCGCGAGTTCCGCCTCCTGACTCTCCAAGCGTTGTTGCTCAGCTAGCTCCTCGGGCGATGGCTGTGGTTCAAAGTGGGTATCTCTCATATCTATAATTTTATGGCAACCCTCAGCTTCGCACTTCGTGAACGTGGATTGCGTGCAATCTCCTCATCTGTGGGAATTTGCGCCTTGCGCGTAACAATCTCAAAGGGTGTCGATGTCCGACCGTAGAAGTCGCGCTCCACCTTACCCTCGAAATTTCCGCTCTTCATGAAGTTCTTCACCAAGCGATCCTCCAGCGAGTGGTACGACATCACAACAAGTCGCCCACCAGGTTTCAACACCTTGAGACTCTGCTCCAACACCATCTTCAACGCCTCCATCTCGCCATTGACCTCAATGCGCAGAGCCTGAAACAACTTGGTCAAAAACTTCGACTCCTCGCGCTTGGGGGTGCATGGAGCAACAGCATCCACAAGGTCACTTGTGGTCTCAATAGGCGAATTTGCTCGCGCACGCTCCAGACAATTCGCCACCTTCCAAGGTGTCGAGATCTCGCCCCAATCCCTAAAAATTCGGGTCAACTCCTCGTTGCTATATGTGTTGACGATGGTTCGTGCCGTGAGCTTACCGCGCTGATTCATACGCATATCCAGCGGTGCAGATCCCCTGAACGAAAAGCCCCTCTCCACAGCATCGAAATGGTGTGACGAGACGCCCAGGTCGCCCAAGATACCATCCACAGCCTCCACGCCTCGCAACCTCAACGCCCCTCTCAAGAAACGAAAATTACTCTCGACATAGTGAAAACGTCCATCGCCAAGAGGCGCATTCGCCTTGGTATCTTGGTCTTGGTCAAAGGAGTAGAGTGCCCCCTTGTCGTCGAGGTGTTTCAGAATATGTCGTGAGTGTCCACCCCCTCCAAATGTGAGGTCTACATATGTTCCACCCTCACCAACGGAGAGGTGGTCAATGCACTCCTGCAGCATCACGGGGATATGGTATTGTTCGTTATCGTTGCTCATCAAAAAAAAAGGAATCGTTATTACACGGATATTATCGCTGTAAAGTTAGCTAATTATCGCCAAAAAGTGTTACTTTTGCATTAAAATTTACGCCATGACACAGATTAAGCAGGTGGACCTTCGCGCCATCATAACATCCAAATCAGCAAAACTAGCCAGACGTATCCCCAACTTCATATACGCATGGCTCAACCGCCTCCTCCATATCGAGGAGGTCAACGAGATTCTCCGCGATGGCTGGAATCTCACGCCCCAAGAGTTTCTGCGCCACTTCTTTGCGCGACAGAAGATAACATACTCGGCTAAAAACCTAGAAAAAATCGACCCTACAGGTCGCTATATCATCGCCTCGAACCACCCTTTCGGAGGGATGGACGGCATGATGATAGCCGACCTATTGATCGAGCACTTCGGCGATGGACGCGCGCTGGTGAATGATATCCTCATGAACCTCGACCCACTAAAACCCCTCTGGTTGCCAGTCAATACACTTGGGCGTCAGAACCCTAAGTATGCCAAGATGTTTGATGAGGCTCTCGCAGGCGACCTCCCCATCCTAACATTTCCTGCAGGAATATGTTCGCGCGTTTTTGATGGCGAGATCTGTGACCCCGAGTGGAAAAGCACATTTGTGAAACGCGCTGCGGCATCGGGACGCCAAGTGATCCCCCTCTATGTCGATGGCACACTCCACAAAGGTTTCTACCGACTCTACAAGTTCCGTAAGTTCTTCGGTATCAAGGCAAACCTCGAAATGCTACTGCTTGTTGACGGCATGTTCCGCCAAAAAGGCAAGGAGATAAAAATGGTCGTTGGTGAGCCTATTAGCCTCGAAGAGTTGCAGTCGTTTGGCTCACCCAAGGAGCAAGCCTTAGAGATTCGCAAACGCACCTACGAGCTAAAAAAACAGCTCACTAAAGGTTAAAATCGCACCAACCTCTATATATTAATAGGTATAGCTACCTCCACTCGACACGTAGAGGCGAGTAAGCGTTGACCCCTCTGCTATCAAGAATTTTGATATTGTCGAGGAGTTGGAGGTTGCTTGTGCCACCGCGCGTTATGATATCCATCGCCTTGGCAGATGTCATTGAGAAGAGTGCAGCAAATCCCGACGACTGGTCGAGCACCTCCACGATGTCGAATTTGTCGCTGATCCCTGCGCGATTTGCCGCCATCAGGATTGCCCCTTTCAGCCCCATGACTCCATCCACAAGCCCAATCTCTTTAGCCTCTGTGCCGCTCCACACACGCCCCTTAGCCACCGACATAACTTTATCAAGTGGGATGTTGCGACCATCGCTAACATGCTGAGTGAAAATGTCGTATACCTGATCCACGCTACGCATCATCACGGCGCGCTCTGTGGCTGTAATGGGACGTGAGGAACGCATAAAATCTGCTGATGGGTTGCTCTTGACGCCATCAGATGATATTCCAAGATGTTGAGATAGAGCCTTTTGAGTATCGGTGAGCATGCCGTAGACGCCAATAGACCCCGTGATTGTGAATCGATTTGCAACGATGGCATCGGCAGGTGCACTCATGTAGTAGCCTCCACTCGCAGCATATGCGCCCATCGAGACAAGGAGCGGTTTTTCGTCACGCAACAGCGACATCTCGCGCCATATGACATCCGACGCTAAGGCACTGCCACCGGGGGAGTTAACCCTCACAACGACAGCCTTGATATTGTCATTTTCGCGCGCGCGACGCAATAGCGCGACAAATTTTCGGCTACCAACATCGCCCAACTCACCTGCTCCATCGACAATAGTTCCCTCGGCATATATCACCGCCACGGCATGTGTTGCAACACCCTCTGTCACCATATCAAGAGCCTCATTACTAGCGATATAGTTGACGAGAGATACCTTGCGGAGGTTGTCGTTTTTGGTTCGCTTGACACCCATATCGTCGATGATATCCTCCACCTCATCCTCATATTTTAGCTCATCGACTAGCCCAGCATCCACCGCCTTTTTGGCGATGAAACCGCTCAGATTTGTTGCCGCATGGTTGAGCGAGCTTGCTGCAACTTTGCGTGATGAGGCGACATCTTCGGTGATGGAGCTCCATATTGAGTTGATGAGATCCTCGTTTTGCTGTCGACTCTCGGGCGACATATTGCTACGAATGAATGGCTCAACAGCCGACTTGTAGGTGCACGCCTCGGGACGAAACACCTCAACATTGACGCCTGTTCCATCAATCAACCTTTTGAAATATAGCGAGTTGGCAGCGACACCCTGCCACACAACCATACCCTCAGGCTGTAGATATAACTTGTCGGCAACCGACGCAAGGTAGTAGTCCCCCTGCGAAAATGTATCGCCATAGGCGATGACGAACTTGTCACTATCCTTCTTAAACTGCTCAATGGCGATTCGGATCTCCGCGAGGTTGGCAATAGATATCGGTGCAGTTCCGCTGCTTGATGGGCGGATGAAGATTCCCTTGATGTTGTCGTCATAGGTTGCGCGCTCGATGGATCTCAACACCGAGAGTAACGATAGGTTTGGGTTTACGGTCATCGTGGTGATGTCGAACGACTCCCACGGATTTACCTCGGGTGTGTCGATGATTGGCTCAGCGAGGTTGATGGTGAGCACGCTACCACTCTTCACCTCGGGGATGGCGCCCGAACCCATCACCACCCCAACGATGGCGCATGTGATGTAGATCAAAACCGCAATAGATGTTGCGACCATCGCAAGAAATGTCGCGAAGAATATTTTAAAAAAATTCATAGTCTTTAGATTTTGTAAAAAAAGTCTCCTCTGCAAAGATAACAAAACAATCGGTATATCACACCTATTAAATACAATATAAGTGCCGAAAGAGTTAAAAAAACATTTAAAGAGGTGAACAAATTTGTCCGCACCTTGCATTTATTCAAAAAATTGATTATCTTGCCACCATCAAAAAAAATTACACTAATTAAGAAGAGCTATGCCAATTAAATGTATCGGAGTCCTCACTTCGGGAGGCGACGCACCAGCGATGAACGCAGCGATCCGTGCTGTTACACGTACCGCGATATATAACGGTTTCACAGTCAAGGGAATCATGCGCGGTTATAAAGGTCTCTTGACCAACGAAATTATTGACCTTACATCCAAGAGCGTAAGTAACATCATCCAGCAGGGAGGTACGATGCTTAAGACGGCACGTTGTAAGGAGTTCCGCACACCCGAGGGTCGTGCTATAGCTTACGAGAACATGAAAGCTGCCGGCATTGACGCACTTGTTGTTATCGGTGGTGATGGATCTTTGACTGGTGCTACACTCCTTGCCGAGGAGCACGATGTACCTATCGTGGGTCTTCCAGGAACTATCGACAAGGATCTTGGCGGTACTGACCAGACCATTGGATATGATACAGCACTCAACATCATCGTTGATTGTGTCGATAAGTTGCGCGATACAGCATCGAGCCACGAGCGTCTATTCTTCGTGGAGGTTATGGGTCGCAACGCAGGTTTCCTCGCCCTCAATGGTGCTATTGCATCGGGTGCTGAGGCGGCAATCATCCCAGAGATGGATACTGAGGTTGACCAACTTGCTGAGCTTATCAACAACGGTTTCCGCAAGAGTAAGAACTCAGCTATCGTGCTTGTGTGCGAGAACCCTGAGACAGGTGGTGCTATGGGTCTTGCAGCGCGCGTTAAGCAGGAGTATCCTCAATACGATGCACGTGTGACAATCCTTGGACACATCCAGCGTGGTGGATCTCCAACAGCTATCGACCGTATCTTGTCGTCACGTATGGGCGAGAAGGCTATCGAGGCACTTATGGAGGGACAGCGCAATGTCATGATCGGCGTTAAGAATGGCGACCTTGTATTTGTGCCATTCAAGAAGGCTATCAAGAAGGATGATCGCGTTATTGATCGCGCTGGTCTTGAGCTAATTAAGATTCTATCTATCTAGGTTTTTTCGACCTTAGATTTCAGATTATAATAGGGAGTTAATTTCAGACTTAGAGGTCGCTTTGTGGCGACTCTTTGAGCCTGAGATTAACTCTCTATCTTTTGTATTGCGAAAAAAACTTTGTACCTTTGCGCAATGAAAACTCTCGAACTCCTAGCCCCTGCAAAAGACTACCTTAGTGCCGTTGCCGCCATCGACCATGGCGCGGACGCCATATACATAGGTGGCAGCAGGTTTGGTGCGCGCAAGGCGGCAGGCAACACTGTGGAGGATATCGCGCGAGTCGTGGAGTATGCCCACCAATTTGGCGTCAAGGTCTACGCGACGTTCAACATTCTGATCTTCGAAGATGAGTTGGAGGAGGCGCGCAAGGCAGCTATGAAGCTTGTCGAGGCAGGTGTTGATGCCCTGATTATCCAAGATATGGCGGTGGCACGCATGGGGTTGCCTGTGGAACTGCACGCCTCGACACAGATGTGCAACATGACCGCCGAGGGCGTCAAGTTTCTTCAAGATGTTGGTTTCGAGAGGGTTGTATTGGAGCGCGCATTGTCTAAAAAGGAGATTGAGAATATCAGTGACGCAACAACGACAGAGTTGGAGGCGTTCATCCATGGGGCTATCTGCGTGGGACACAGCGGACGTTGCTACATGTCGAGGTCGACATCCTCGCGCAGTGGCAACCGTGGCGAGTGTAGTCAATCGTGTCGCATGACCTACGACCTCTGTTCGGAGGATGGCGAGGTTGTAATGGGCGGAAAACATCTCCTCTCGGTGAAGGATATGAACATGACGCAGGGCATTGGCGAGATGATCGACGCAGGTGTCACCTCATTC
The DNA here is from genome assembly GCA_047173185.1 of Rikenellaceae bacterium. Classification (GTDB taxonomy): domain Bacteria; phylum Bacteroidota; class Bacteroidia; order Bacteroidales; family Rikenellaceae; genus Alistipes. The sequence continues at coordinate 43,359 of JBCQVH010000007.1, read as the reverse complement.
AAAATCGAGGGTCGACTTAAGGAGATCGGCTACACAAAAAATATCGTTGCCCACTACAACAGGGTTTTAGATCAGGAGATAGCTATGCGCGAGGGGTACAGACGCGCGTCATGGGGAGAGTCGAGGGCGAAGTTTTATCCAGATCCTGCAAAGAGCTTTTCGAGGGGCGAGACGAGGTATCTTTTTGATGGACAGCGCGTTGGCTTGGCGTCATTTGACTCTCCAAAGTCTATGGGCAAGTTGATAGGCGAGGTGTCTCAAATCCGCGGACGCTCATTGAGAATCAACGGTTTAAAGGAGGCACTAACCTCGGGGGATGGTCTCTGCTACATGACGCGCGGAGGGTTGCGCGGTACAAATCTCAACCATGCGCAGGGCGAGTGGATCGAGCCAAACAGCATCGAGGGTGTTGAGGTTGGGACAAAGATATTCCGAAATTTCGACAAGAGTTTTGCCGATGCCTTGGAGCAGAGTCGTCCGCGCAGGGTGATCCCAGCCATGGCGGAGATCGAAGTGAACGATAAACATATTTCATTGAAATATAGCGACATAGATAATTTTGAGGCTACGGCAACACGCGAATTATCGTGCGAGCCGACCCAAAATCGAGATAAGATGCTGGCGACCATATGCACGCAGTTGCGCAAGAGTGGCGACACCATCTTCGAGGTGGATGAGGTCAAGGGTGGCGAGACGGCATCGAGGTTCTTCGTTCCAGCCAAGGTGCTAGCGGAGCTTAGGCGCGAGGCGTTGGAGGGGATCAAATCCAGACGATTAGAGTCTGTGAAAATTGGCGGACGCCACTTTACTGAAAATCCCAATGCGCGCTATCCAACGACAAAGGTCACGGCAGATATTGGCGTCACAAACTCCTTATCACGAGCCTTTTACATGGATCACGGAGTCGAGGATATTGAGCCGAGCTTGGAGTTGGCAGAGTCGTTTTCGGGGGCGCGCGTGATGGAGAGTAGCTACTGCATAAGGCGCGAGATTGGCGAGTGCCTCAAAGAGAGACCACAACTCAAAGGCGATCTCTACCTCCGCCATGGAGTGGATCGTTTTAGACTAGAGTTTGACTGCGCGCGCTGTCAAATGAACATATATAAAGAGTAGGAGATCAAAAATATGATAGAGAATTTAACCCCCGATTTCAGGGATTACGAACTTATAGATTCGGGCGACTTCGAGAAGTTGGAGCGTTTCGGCAAACATGTCACGCGACGTCCCGAGCCTCAGGCGATTTGGCAAAAGAGCCTCGCAGAGGGTGAGTGGCAGCGTCTTGCGGATGCCTCGTTCCTGCACGACGCCAAGAGCGAGGAGCGCGGTGAGTGGCGCATGAAGCCCTCGTGCCCCTCACGCTGGACAATCAAATACCGATATAAGGCGATGAACCTCACCATGCGCTTGGGTCTGACATCGTTCAAACATGTCGGCATTTTTCCTGAGCAGGCGGCAAACTGGAACTTCATATATGACCAGTGCAACGCACTGAGGGACAAAGGCATAGAGCCTAAGGTTTTGAACCTCTTTGCCTACACAGGCGGAGCTACGTTGGCGGCACGCTCGGGCGGTGCTCAGACCACTCATGTCGACTCTGTGAAGCAGGTTGTGACGTGGTCGCGCGAGAATATGGAGCTGAGCGGATTGGATGATATCAGGTGGATTGTCGAGGATGCGTTGAAGTTTGTGCAGCGCGAGGTGAGACGCGGAAATCGCTACCACGGCATCATCCTCGACCCTCCAGCATATGGTCGCGGAGCGAATGGCGAAAAGTGGATCTTGGAGGAGAATATCGGCGAGATGTTGAGTTGCTGCGCGGAGTTGCTCGAACCCAAAGATAGCTTCTTGGTCTTTAATCTCTACTCAATGGGGTTGTCCTCGACCTTGGCGCGAACCGCTGTGAATCAGCTATTTGGCGCGCAGAATGGCGAAGGTCGCGGAGAGTTGTTCTTCACCGACCGCGCAGGCAAGGAGTTGCCACTGGGCACTTACTATCGTTTTAAGAGATAGGGTGTTGCGAAAATAGATATAAATCCCTACCTTTGTAGCTATCAAAAAAGTTAAATTTACTATGACAGACAAGATTACACTTCACGGTCGTGCGTTTAAGAAGATGATTGATGCCTCGGAGATTGACGCAGCGGTATCGAAAGTTGCTGAGCAACTCAATGAGAAGTTTCGCGATATGGAGGAGAGCCCCTTGGTTTTGGGAATTCTCAACGGATCGTTCATGTTTATGAGCGATTTGGTTAAGAAGTTTGACTTCGATGCAGAGCTGTCGTTCTTGAAACTTAGCTCGTATGAGGGCACCGAGAGCGTGGGCAAAGTGAAGAGTCTTATAGGTCTTAATAACTCTATTGAGGGGCGTCATGTTGTTGTGGTTGAGGATATTGTAGATAGCGGAACGACAATTCGCCATATAGACAACGACCTCAAAGCGAGGAATCCAGCATCCGTAAGCTACTGCACGCTATTCTTCAAACCAGGCAACTACACTGAGACCATCAACATCGACTTCAAGGCGATGGATATCGGCAATGAGTTTATCGTGGGCTATGGTCTCGACTTCGACTACCTAGGTCGCACATACAAAGATATATACGTCATCGACAATGAGTAGCGCGAGATCTGCGGAGACGTTGGCTCTGCTCGATGGTGGGGCGAAATTGCCCTTGGTGGAGGATTTTTACTCGGTGCAGGGCGAGGGCTATCACACTGGCAAACCTGCATATTTCATCCGCCTCGGTGGGTGCGATGTGGGGTGCAAGTGGTGCGACGCCAAACATACATGGAATCCAAAACTATACCCCCCAACACCCATTGAGACCATCGTGGAGAGGGCAACATCGTGTGAGGCGCAGGCGATTGTCATCACGGGTGGCGAGCCTCTGTTGTATCCGCTGTCACAGCTCACCAACGCCCTAAAAAACAAGGGGTTGAAGATCTTCTTGGAGACCTCGGGATCGCAGACATTTAGTGGCTATTTCGACTGGGTGTGTCTATCCCCCAAGCGCAATCAGCCCCCTTTGGAGGAGGCTTTTTGGCATGCCGATGAGCTGAAAGTTATCATCGAGAGTGTCGAGGATTTCGAGTGGGCGGAGCATAACGCCGCACGCGTAGGGGGTGAGTGCATGCTATTCATGCAACCCGAGTGGAGCGTGTCCGAAGCGATGATGCCCCACATTGTGGAGTATGTCAAGAGCCACCCCAAATGGAACATTTCGATCCAGACGCATAAATATATGCACATTCCGTAAGCGCGAGACCATGGCAAATAGAGAGAGATTAATACACAATTTTTGGAGCATCACAACCGCTGTGGTTATGATCTTCATGCTCTTTGTTATAGGTCGCAATCTCCTACACGCTTACGACATCAAGAGCGACATCTCGGCTCTGGAGTATGAGGCGGAGTACTACCTCAACCATATCAAGGCTGATAGCACCCTGCTCGAAGAGCTGAAATACGACGACAACCTCGAAAAATATGCACGCGAACACTACCGCATGCAACGCAAAGGCGAAAGCGTCTACATCATCGAGGAGTAAGTTTGCCCCCTCACCCCATCCCAATAAATAACTAAATTTCGATATATATTTTGATATTTCTCTAATAAATAGTAAATTTGCAGATCTTGGTATTATCTCGCTTGGCGGGATGACGAGAGATACTTTTTACACAGCAGAAATTAAAAAATTATAAAGATAGATGAAAGTATTAAAGTTTGGAGGAACATCGGTCGGTACGGTGGCTAGTCTTAGCAATGTTATGCAGATAGTCAACAACTCGACAGAGGAGATGGTAGTTGTGGTCTCGGCACTTGGTGGTGTCACAGATCTTCTTATCGCCACGGCAAATGCCGCATGCGCAGGCGACAACACGTATACCGAGACCTTCGACCGAATTATTCTCCGCCACGAGGATGTTATCAGTGGTTTGGTTGCCGAGTCGCAGCAGCAGGAGTTGCGCGACCGCCTTCGCCCACTCATGGATGATCTATGCAATATCTACAAGGGTATTCACCTGATCCGTGACCTCTCGCCTAAGACGATGGATACCATCGTGAGCTATGGTGAGCGTTTCTCGTCGACGATAATTTCATATATCTTGGAGGATGTCACGCTGATTGACTCGCGTGAGATCATCAAGACCAACCCTCAATTTGCGAAGCATATCGTTGACTTCGAGTTGTCGAACAGACTCATCACGGAGGCGTTCGCTAAGGTGTCGACACGTGTTAAGTTGTTGCCTGGATTTATCGCCTCGGACGCTACGAGTGGCGAGATCACGACATTGGGTCGCGGAGGTTCGGACTACACGGCAGCAATCTTGGCGGCGGCATTGGATGCTAAGATCTTGGAGATCTGGACTGATGTCGATGGATTCATGACGGCAGATCCTCGCGCTATAAGCAATACTTATGTTATTCAGCACCTCTCATTCGTTGAGGCTATGGAGTTGTGTAACTTTGGAGCTAAGGTGATCTACCCACCGACAATCTACCCAGTATACTACAAGAATATTCCAATCGTCATTAAGAATACGTTCAACATTGAGGCACCTGGAACTCTTATCACGCGCGAGAAGAGCAAGGAGGAGGGTAAGCCAATCAAGGGTATCTCTTCGATCAACGACACCAGCCTAATCACGGTGATGGGTCTAGGAATGATGGGTGTCATCGGTGTTAACTACCGCATTTTCAAGGCATTGGCTAAGGGAGGCATCAGTGTATTCTTGGTGTCGCAGGCGTCATCGGAGAACAATATCTCTATCGGTGTACGTAATGTTGACGCAGATCAGGCGGCGGCACTTCTCGACAAGGAGTTCGCCTCGGAGATTGAGTTGGGCGAGATCCGCCACGCTAAGATCGAGAGGGATTTGGCGACTGTGGCTATCGTGGGCGACAACATGAAACACACACCAGGTATCGCAGGACGTCTGTTCCACATCTTGGGTTGCAACGGTATCAATGTCATTGCGTGTGCTCAGGGTGCGAGCGAGACCAACATCTCGTTTGTGATCCAGACGGCTCAGTTGCGCAAGGCGTTGAATGTCATCCACGACTCGTTCTTCTTGTCGGAGCATCAGGTCATCAACCTCTTCATTGCAGGTGTCGGCACGGTGGGTCGCAACTTGGTGGAACAGATCCGCGCACAGCAACCTAAGCTACTTGAGGAGAAGGCGTTGAAGGTTAACGTTGTGGGTATTGCGAAGTCTAAGAGTTGCATCTTCGACCGCAATGGTATCGACTTGGACAACTACGAGACGCTCTTGGCAAATGAGGCTCAGGAGGCGTCGCCAGCGATTATCGCCAAGGAGATTATTGATATGAATATCTTCAACTCGGTATTTGTGGATTGTACGGCAAGTAGCGACATCACAACGATTTACAAGGATCTTTTGAGCAACAACGTATCGGTTGTGGCGGCAAATAAGGTGGCGGCATCGTCGGAGTATGAGAGCTATGTTGAGTTGAAGGAGATCGCTCGCAAACGCGGTGTTAAGTTTTTGTTCGAGACCAACGTAGGTGCAGGACTTCCAATCATCTCGACCATCAACGGATTGATTAACAGTGGAGATACCATCACGAAGATCGAGGCGGTAGTTTCGGGAACGTTGAACTTCATCTTCAACGAGATGAGCGCGGATGTCACGTTGAGCAAGGCTATCAAGATGGCTCAGGAGGCTGGATATAGCGAGCCAGATCCACGCTTGGATCTCAATGGTTCGGATGTTATCCGCAAGTTGGTGATCTTGGCGCGCGAGGCTGGATATCAGTTGGAGCAGGCGGATGTGATCAAAAACTTGTTCATCCCTAGCGAGCTGTTCGAGGGTTCGGTTGAGGACTTCTGGGCAAATGTCCCCAAGTTGGACGAGGAGTTCGAGGCTAACCGTCAGAAGGCGGAGGCTGGAGAGTTGAGATACCGCTTTGTTGCGAAGTTGGAGGGTGGCGTAGGCTCTGTGGGGTTGGTTGCTGTCGACTCTAAACACCCCTTCTACCAGTTGGAGGGTAGCAACAACGTCGTTATGTTGACCACGGAGCGTTACAAGGAGTTGCCGATGGTTATCAAGGGCTACGGAGCAGGTGCAGCGGTTACTGCGGCAGGAGTCTTTGCCGACATCATCAGCATCGCAAATATCCGATAGTCTGATAGTTGAGGCTTTTTTAAGCGAAAAGAGAAAGGAGTTACACAATGAAATATATAGTGATATTGGGTGACGGCATGGCCGACCATCCAATCGCAAAGCTAGGGGATAAAACCCCACTTCAATATATCTCGAAACCTGCGATGGATGCCTTGGCAGCCGCAGGACGTAGCGGCATGTTGGAGACTGTACCAGAGGGTTTCGCACCAGGTAGCGAGATCGCCAACCTTGCGGTTATGGGCTACGATGTCAACAAAGTCTTTGAGGGTCGCGGATCTTTGGAGGCGGCGAGCATGGGTGTCGAGATCGAGGATGGCGAGATGGCTATGCGTTGCAACATCATCTGCATCGAGGATGGCAAGATCAAGAACCACTCGGCAGGACATATCTCCAATGAGGAGGCGTGGGAGCTTGTCGATGCGTTGCAGAATGAGCTTGGCGATGAGAGGTTTAGCTTCCACAAAGGTATCTCGTACCGTCATCTGTTGAAGATGAAGGGTGGCGACAAACATATTCACTGCACACCGCCCCACGATGTCCCTGGGACTCCATTTATGGATGTCATGATCGAGGGCGATGGCGTGGAGGGATCTTCGAGCGAGGCGACAGCTAAGGCTCTCAATGAGCTGACTCTGAGGTCACAAGCGATATTGGAGAACCACCCTGTGAACCTACGTCGTAAGGCGGCAGGCAAAGATATGGCCAACTCAATTTGGTTGTGGTCACCAGGTTACAAGCCTCAGATGGATACCATGCAGACGAAGTATGGCATCGAGAGTGGCGTTGTGATCTCGGCGGTGGATTTGATTAAGGGAATCGGAGTATACGCAGGTCTCGAACCCATTGAGGTTGAGGGAGTTACGGGGCTTTACGACACCAACTATGAGGGTAAAGTTGCCGCAACAATTGAGGCAATCAAGCACCACGACTTTGTATATCTGCACATTGAGGCGAGCGACGAGGCTGGACACGAGGGCGACACAGAGTTGAAGTGCAAGACCATCGAGTATCTGGATCAGAGGGTTGTCGCTCCAATTTTGGAGGCAGTCAAGCAGATGGACGAGCCCGTGACCATTGCGATGTTGCCCGACCACCCAACGCCATGCGAGTTGAGAACACACACGAGGGAGTCAGTCCCTTTTGTGATCTATAATCCAGAGCATGAGGCAGATAGCGTGATGGCTTACGATGAGGCATCAGCTAAAGGTGGCAACTATGGTGAGCTCTCGACCGTGGAGTTCATGGACGAACTACTGCGAAAATAGAACAAAAATTAAATAATAGATATAAATTATGCGCTACTACAGCACAAACCAACAGGCGGACTGGGCTACTCTCGAAGAGGCGGTAGTCAAGGGTCTTGCGCCAGATAAGGGGCTCTACATGCCCGAAAATATCAAACAACTTCCAGCGTCATTCTACGACAACATCGAGAATATGTCGTTTCAGGAGATTGCCTACACCGTGGCTGATGCATTCTTTGGCGAGGATGTTGATGCTGAGAGCCTTAAGGCGATTGTTTACGATACGTTGAGCTTCGAGACCCCCGTTGTGGAGGTTGAGCCATCTATATATTCGTTGGAGTTGTTCCATGGACCTACGTTGGCATTCAAGGATGTCGGCGGTCGTTTCATGGCGCGACTGTTGGGCTACTTCATCTCTAAGGAGCGCAAGGAGCAGGTTAACGTCCTCGTTGCTACGTCGGGAGATACTGGTAGCGCGGTTGCAAATGGTTTCTTGGGCGTCGATGGCATCCATGTATATGTCCTCTACCCTAAAGGCTTGGTGAGCAAGATTCAGGAGGTGCAGTTCACAACCCTAGGTCAGAACATCACAGCCTTGGAGGTTGAGGGTGTCTTTGATGACTGCCAAGCACTTGTTAAACAGGCATTTATGGATGCAGATTTGAACGCACACATGAAGCTCACATCGGCAAACTCGATCAACGTTGCGAGGTTCTTGCCTCAGGCATTCTACTACTTCAACGCCTACGCACAGCTCAAAAAGCAGGGCAAGGCTGAGGATGTTGTATTCTGCGTGCCAAGCGGAAACTTCGGTAACATCACCGCAGGACTCATCGCCAAGAAGATGGGACTTCCCGTGAAGAGATTCATCGCTGCCAACAACAGCAACGACATATTCCTACAGTATCTCAACACTGGCGTCTACACTCCACGCCCATCGGTTGCGACCATCGCAAACGCTATGGATGTCGGTGATCCAAGCAACTTCGCTCGCGTGTTGGAGCTTTACGGCAAGTCACACGAGGCCATCTGTGCTGAGGTATCGGGTTGCGCATATGACGACAAGCAGATCGCAGAGACCTTGGCTGAGGCACTCACTCGCACAGGCTATCTTCTTGATCCTCACGGAGCTTGCGGATATCGCGCACTTAAAGAGATGCTCACCGAGGGCGAGACAGGCGTATTCCTTGAGACCGCACACCCTGCGAAATTCTTGGAGACTGTCGAGGGCATCACCTCTACAAAGGTCGAGATCCCTGCACCACTCGCTGAGTTCATGAAGGGAACAAAACAGAGCATCGAAATGGGCAAAGGTTTCGAGGAGTTCAAAGCCTTCCTTATGAGCCGATAGCGTTTTCGGTCGGCTGGGGACTGTCCTCCGCGGACGGCGGCGGGGTGCTCCCCGCGGAGCTATTCTCTAGCGGTCATGTGGCACGCGACGATAGTCGCGTGAAAAAAGAGAGAGCTAATTTCAGATTAAGAGCCGCACCCGATAGGGAAGGCTTTTAAAATCTGAAATTAGCTTTCTCTTTTTTAGCACTTTGCAAAAGTGCGTACCACATGACCGCTAGGAAAAAATAGCCCGTGCGGCTACGCACCGTCCGCCCGGCGTTAGGGCAGTCCTCGGCAAAACCATGCAGTCCTCGACAGCCCTAGAGCCACTTTTTATAGCGGAACACCCAGATGGTGATGCAGGAGCAAAGGATCATCAAGAAGATGGCGAAGATATAGCCGAGGGGTAGCTCCGTGCCATTTTCGAAGCTATAGCTCCAGCTGAGTTCGGGCATAACCTTGAAGTTCATACCGTAGATACTTGCGATCAAAGTTGCAGGCATGAAGATCACCGACGCCACGGAGAAGATCTTCACGATCTCGTTTTGCTCGATATTGATGAGTCCCAACGCTGAATCTTGGATATAGTCCAGACGCTGGAACGAGAAGTCGGCATGGTTAATCAGCGAGCTGACATCCTTAATCATCAGCTGCAAGCGTGGGTAGATATCGTGAGGAAACCTCTCGGAGCGGTGTATGCCCGACAGGACACGTTGGCGGTCGAAGATGTTCTCCCTCAGCAACATGGTGTTCTCCTGAAGGGTGTTGATACGTCGCACGATGGTCTTGTCGATGTTATCCTCCGACGCGATATCCCTACTCAACGCAGCGACTTGGCGCGCGGTGTGCTCGATAAGGTCGGCATCGAAGTCGATGCGTACCTCCAGCAGCGAGATGAAGATATGGTAGCCCGTAGAGTAGCTGCGGTAGTTCATCTGGAGGCGTTTCTCAGCCTCGCGGAAGGTGCGAAACTCAGCATTGCGAACCGACACCAAGACTCCCTCATTGGAGACAATGAACGACACAGGCTCGATAACAAAGCTATCCGCCGTGGTGACGAAAAAGTTGCAGTTCGAGATGATGGAGTTCTCATCCTCGGAGTATTTCGAAGAGGTCTCGATCTCCTCGATCTGTTGGCGCGTTTGCAGGCTGATCTCCATGAAGAGCTCAACAGCCTTCTTCTCCTTGAGCGTCGGGTTGATGAGGTCAATCCACAGAATATCATCATATCCTAGATCATCAAAGAGATCTGGATTGGCATTGCGGATGATTTTGTTGTATTGCTTGAGATATAGAGTTATCATAGGTCATGACAGATTAGAGGTGAAAAATAATTTTCTGCGTTTCTATCAATGTACGTCATAGCTAGCGACTGCATAGGTCACTGCTCTATACCTATGTTATTAGCCTGGATTGGATTTCGGCACAATCTTAATGCCAGCGTCCCAGAATTTCTTCATGGCGACACGTTTTTGTGTGTCAAAGAGGAAATCTATATTCTGCGTCAGGTACTCGTAGGATTCAATCTCGCTGCCATCGGCGCGGTACTCCAAGATCGCCTCGTAGGTGTGTTCGATACCCATAGTCAACGCCTCGTTGAGTGCCTCGATGGTATCTTCGTCAGTCCCCGTGCGCGCAACCCACACCGCAAAGGTGAAGGGGAGACCTCCCGTGCTCTCGCTCCACGCCTCGCTGAGGTCGTAGCTATACTCAAACTCTCCCTCGTGCTCAAAGACCTTGTCGCCGATGAGAAGGTAGCCCGCACCATCCTCCGACTGCGACAACTTGGCGTAGTCATCCAACACGCGCCACTCGGGGGCGATGTGCCAGAAGTGCTCCGCTAGGTAGCCTGCCAGCTGTACTGAGGTTTGTGAGTGGGGGTCGAGATATATATGTGTGAGATCCTCAATCGGATCATCGCTAACAATCACAACCGAGCGAACCTCACCCTCCGCACCGATGCAATAGTCGGTGATGATCTCAGCATCGGCGAGATCTTTGGCCGCAGCGACAGGGATTAACGCGATATCGACAGTGCCGTCAATAAAGTTGCGAGAACACTCGCTGGGGGGTGTCAAGATTAGCTCCGCGTCGAGAGACTCAGAGTGTGAGATACCGTAGATGAACGGTATCGTATTGAGATACGAAACTGCTGCAATTTTGGGTCGGATAGCCATCGTCCATCGGGGTAATTTTTTGTTAAACACTCTTAGTATTATATGGGCGCATTTTGAGGTGCGTCAACACATAACCCAACAAAGGTAATACTATTTTGTGGAAATCGGTGCGATATGGGTGATTTTTTTTCGGTTAATAAATCGGTAAAGTTCAATGAGTTAGTTAAGGAGTTGAATTTTTGCAGTTAAATTAATTGTTAAAATACTTGACAAACGCTTTTTCATGTTGTATCTTTGTTGCGTCGAGAGGGGGTGAATGTTGAGGCGACAAGTGGAGAGATTGACTGTTGAAAGTTATCATCCGATTGTTGATTATTATTCACGGGTGAGATAAAATGGAGGTGGTGTTTATAAAGTTGTTAACAATAAATGTTATTTATTTGGCTGTTATGAACACGAGATTTACAAAGTTATTATCATGTACGAAACAACACTAGAAAATCGAATAGCGGAGATCGCTGCGCTGAGGGGTTACAACGCCACAGTGGCGCGGAGAGCCGATGCTGATTATCGTTCGCAGAATATGCCCATGGTGCGAGTTACGCCAGCCGAGATTGTGGAGGTCGAGGAGCTGAAAAAACAGAATGGTGTAGATATACATCTGAGGATTAGGGTTGAAATGGTTGAGAACGAGCCTTTGGAGTCATTGCGGAGGTGTGATGAAAAGAGGAACGAGATGAACAAGAGATTGATTGAGATCATGCGCGAAGCCGAGAGGACAGAGGAGATTGTGAGTGTTAATGAAGTGTTGATAACTGAGGGGTCGATATCTCCATGGTGGCGAAGAGTTATTGTCAGAGTGTTGAAATGTGAGGTCATAGAGCGACATTTTGAGGTTGACGAGGGCGACGACGAGTAGTTATTAACAAATTAAAATTTAGATTAGATCATGTTTATTAACATTCCAGAGAATTTTTCGTCAACGTATGGTGAACTGCTCTATGAGTATCAATCAACAACGTCAACGGATCTCAAATTTACAGTTACAGCGACTAGAACAGATGAGGTTTTGGGAGTTAAAAAATTGTATGACACAATATCCGCGACAATCAATGTTGCGCCACTCGTGAGGAACATCGCAACGCCAAAAGCTGAACGTTTGGAGATGGGTTTCTCCGTGCCTGACCATACATCCGTAGGGGTTGAGGTGGAGTGTGACGACACAACTGCTGCGGTGAGGTACTTCGTCGCAGCGACAGAGAAGCCCACGACAAACACCCAATTGACAACAATGCCGACCAGCCGAAACATCGCAATTGGGGAGCAGGATAGTGTCCTAATTCACACATCGGCAAACGCTACACTCTATGCCGAGGTCAACATCATCGAGGGGGGCGAAGTGGTGGAGACGCTGAACAAAATCGGCTCTACGGATGGGCGAGGAGTCTCGATATTTTCGGTCAACACATCGGAGCTTGCGGCGACAGTTGAGAGGGTGGTGATCTCGATATCCACAGATGACCATCCCGAGACGATGGTGGAGCTAGCCTACACCATTGTGCCATCATCTGAGAGTTCATATCGCTTGGCGTGGGTGAGCAGCGCAGGGTCGATAGAGCACTACACATTTCCAAAGGTGACGCAGACAACGGTGAAGAGTGACGCCTCGCGTGAGGTGACCATAGTTTCGGGGTATGAGTTGGCATCGACACTCAACGTCATGGCGGAGATTGTGAGTTCGCAGGGGGTGTGGGTAGCGCGAGGTGAGGAGTACGAGGAGGTGGAGGTGTCGACATCCGAGGTGGTGACATATCGAGATGGAAAGCTTTCGTTAATTGAGTTAAAGGTGGTGGAGAATGGTTAGGTTGATAATTGATGGCGTTGTGGCGGAGTTGGAGTCTGACGCCAAGGTATCGCTGAGCTACTACGACAGCGAGATGGAGGGGGTAAAGACCGAGAGCGGTAACGAGACCATCACATTCGAGTTGCCATCATCGGTGGTCAATGACGCCATATTCGCTGCGGATGGGTATCTTCACGTTGCGGAGAGGTTCAACGCTCAGGTGCATGCAGCGGTGGTGGAGTATGAGGGGCAGTGCATAGCTCAGGGTGAGCTGATACTCAAGCAGGTGGAGTGGCAGGACGAGATGGCGCACTACACCGTGGAGATCACGACAACGGCTGTGGGTTGGGCGTTGAGTGCGGAGCTGGGGCAGTTCAGCGCGATAGATGTCGACTTCTCGATGCGTCTCAACACAGGGTATATCTCTCAGACGTGGAGCATGACGCCCGAGGCGGTGAAGTTTATTGCGGTGCATCGCGATAGCTACACTTATGAGCCATCATCGGTCTCCTCCGACACGGTGAGGCGTCTGAGGTCGATAGATGACTACCACCCATTTTTGCACGTTGCGACGATGTTTGAGTCGATAGCTCAGAGCGGTGGCTATCAGCTCCAGAGCCTGCTGATGCAGAGCGAGGCGTTTCAGTCGCTATACATGAGTGGCGCGTATAGTGGGTCATCGGTGACATCGCTGGCTGGCGAAAAGATGGATTTCTATGTTAAGAAGATGTCATCCTCAACGGGCACGGCAGATGGATTGGGGCGCGTATTTATGTCCAATTCGTGGCTGGTGAACACTGTGGGCAACATCATTGATGTCGACTCAATAGATGAGGATTCGGAGTGTTATTCGCGAGGTGGATGTTTGACAATAGATGGAGGTACACCGACATATACCCCTCTGACTCAGATATCTGTGGGTTTTGAGTATCGAATAAAGTACACAACGCCATATGCCATAGAGTCGCGAACAAAGCTAAAGGCGTTTGATACGCTTTATCTGTATGACGCCACAACTGTGGAGTTTGATATTGCAAATCGTTTTGATGACCGCCGCGCAGAGGTGTCGCCATTTTTTCAATATCTGCTATTTATCTTCGACTATGCGCAGGATTACACATACCGATTTTGGGCATATATTGATGGCGCGTCATCCCCAACGCTCATATCGACAATCACCGCACAGTCGGCAACGTTGGTGACGCCATATTGTAGCTCGGTGGAGGGGTGTTATGTCGAGGTTTCGACATCCTCGGCGGCGACAAGCTTTGAGACATACTCGGGCGATTGGGCTCTCTATGATGGATATATTGAGGCGGAAGGTATGACCGAGGTGGATATAACTGTTCGTACACCGCCACAGTCGGCATCACCAACATCCCCCGTGGAGTTTGTCGCAGCGTTCATATATGGCGGAGAGTCGGGGTGGGAGTTCACGCTCCTCGAAGGGTCATCGGTGACGCCATATTTTGCAAACTACCCTGGGTATGGCGAGCTCATAGATTTTGAGACCATCGCACAGCATCAGATCACACAGAGCGAGTTTATGGAGTCGATAGCGCACCTCTACAATCTACGATTCTTTACAGATCGTGACGCCAAGGTGCTATATGTTGAGCCTTACAGCGAGATGTACGACACCTCAAAAGTGTGGGATTGGAGCGACAAGATTGACGCCTCGATGCCTATAATCCTTACAGATCTCGCATCGGAGCACAACCAGAATCTTAAGCTGGGGTATCAGGCGTGGGATGGCGCGACAAATCGCGGTGAGTATGAGGACGAGGAGTATGATCCAGCAGATTTTGGAGTTTGGGAGACAACAATCGAGTCGCAGGCGGCAGCGCAGAGCACAACGACATCGCTAAATCCGATATTCTCGCCATCGCACAACGACGATGAGGATCTACTTGTGGTGGGAGATCGCGACGATGAGGATTTGGTCGACTCGCTAGACTTCGCACCCCGAATTGTGAGTCTCTGCGACATGATGACAACCGACGAGGGCGAGATGCCTTACATAGCTTTTCATGACGTGGAGCGTGAAGTGTCGCTATGTTTTGAGGATCGTGACGGCATGTTGGGACTCAACAGGTATTACGCCCCCGAGGTGGAGTTGTGGCAACGTGGACGTGTGGTAACCCTATATCTAAAGATCACCCCTGCCGATTTCTGGGCATTGAGGACGATGGTCGAGGGTGCACCAAATGGCGTGAGCACATTTGCGCTGAGGCTTGGTGGCGAGGTTGCCAAATGTCGTCTCAAAAGCGTCGAGGGGTATGACCCCACGGAGCAATCTACGAAGTGTAGGTTTATAGTTATTTCGTAATTTTTTACACATTCCAAAATGGAGACAATTAAAATTAAAAACTCCCTCGATCTATGTATCATAGATATCGAGGGTACGATAGGCGTGCCCGAAGAGTGGCAGTTTGAGAACCCTCAACAGCGTGTCGCAACATATGAGAGGTTTCGCGAAGAGGTGGCGCATATCAAGGAGGTGGAGGCGCAACGTGTCGTGGTGAACATTCGAAGCACTGGCGGAGATGTAAATGATGCTCTGCTGATATATGACGCCCTCGTATCGCTCGATATTCCAATCACTACGCGATGTTATGGATATGTTGCCTCGGCAGCAACCGTGATTGCGCAGGCAGCATCGCAGGGCGAACGCCAGATTTCGGCAAATGCGCTATACCTAATTCACAACTCTAGCTGCGCCGCTGAGGGTAATGCCGTAGAGCTTGTGGCGCGCGCGGAGCTACTCCGAAAGACTGATGAGCAGTTGGCGGCTCTATATGCGAGATGCGCAGGTCGCGAGGTGGAGGTGTTTAGTGAGCTGATGGCTCGCGATGGCGGAAAAGGTGAGTGGCTCACATCGACAGAGACAATTGAGTTGGGGTTGGCGGACTCCGTGGTTGAGGTTATGGTTGAGGAGACTGAGGAGGAGACTGAGGAAGAGGCTGAGGAGACTGAGACAACTGAGACGACTGAGACAACTGAGACGGAGGAGGCTTCGACTGGGACGGAGGAGACTGATGAGTCACCTTCGGGTGTTACCAACCTGATAAAGAGGATTGGTGAGCGTCTCGGATTTCTGAAGCAGGAGGCGACTCCAAAGGCTGAGTTGCCGACAAGTCGACACAATGTGTTGCATGAACCAATTCGTGCCCGCGAGGAGCAGGTGTCGAGATTGGCTCTTGAGGAGGGGCAGAAGTGCGTCTCGAAAACAGCAGTCAAGCCTGCCGAGGATGTGTCGCTCCATGATGCAATCATCTCGCCAAATGCCGCGGCATACTCCGCAGATGCTCGACGTTTCGCAAAGTATTAAATCTAACAAAATTCAAAAACAGACAAAATTTTATGAGTTACATTGAATCAACAAAGAGCTACACAGGTAGCCAACTAGAGACTATATTTTTTAAGCCGATGCTTTCGGGTGGCGCAGCTACAGAGCTTGGTATTCGCGTGCTATACAACATGCCCGTGCCGACAACAATCAACCTCTGGGAGGGTAGCTCGTCAATTCTACGCTCGTGGAACGACACAGGTTGGGACGGCTCAACACAGAGTCGCGTGCAGAAGACTATCGACATGAAGCGCGTGAAGGCGGAGCAGGGTTTCGCAGCGTCCGACTACTTCTCGATGGTATTTGAGAACCTCGCAACGCGCGAGAGCCTCAACATGGATGACCTCACAGGCACAGATCTTGAGGTGGCTGAGACTGAGCTATTTAAGGCTACAGTGGCAGAGGCTATTCGTGCGACAATGTGGGTCGGAGATACATCTAAAACCTCGGGACTCAACACTTTTGATGGATTCCTAAAGAAGATCAAGGCAGGTATCACAAACGAGGATATTGTCTCAAAGACCCTCACAACAGTGGGATCAAGTGCATCGCCAAGTTATGTGCTCGACATCTTCACTGCACTTTGGGATCAGGCATCAGAGCGTCTTAAGAACTCAAAGTCGAGTGGCGAGTTGGCGATCTTCGTAACATCGGATCTTTACAACCACTATGAGCTTGCGTTGGATGATGCAGGGGTGGACTCTTCATATGTTGACGCCATGAATGGTCGTCCAAAGTTGATGTACCACGGCATGGAGGTGATTGATCTTCAGCTAGGTGACTACCTAACGACTTCGGACGCTTTCGACTCGACATTTGCGTTTATCACCGATCGTCGCAACCTCGTGATGGCGGTAAACACTGCCGACTTCCCTGGTTCGGAGATTCGTATGTGGTACAATCCCGATGAGATGCAGAACCGTCAGCGCGCAATCTTCGCAGCAGGTTGCGAGGTGATTGACGAGGAGATGGTATCTTACGCAGGTAAAGCGTAGAGAATATGGCTAGCAGTAGCTCAACAATGGGTGGAGGTGTCGAGCGTGTGACGCTGATACCCATAGACGGCGGAGGGGAGAAGAACCCTCCGCTTGTTGAAATCGAGGTGGTGCGCGGAAGATCATCATACACGCAGGAGATGTCGACATCCGAGGGGATGCCACTATACACCCACACGTTGGTGGTGGCGACACCTTTGGAGTATGACCTGTCGATAGATCAGGGGGTGATAGCATCGGTGAAGTTGACATCGGGACGCAGAATAACGTTGGGTTGGAGCGAGACAGATCAGCCGTTGAGGCTTGTATCGCAGTCGGCATCATCGACAATGGTCACAACATCATCCTCGCAGATTAGCAGCGCGCCATCGCCGCTGAAGTATTGGACGCTGTGCGCATACTCAACAAGCGCAGTGGTTTAACATAAACATTTAATCATTTTTTTTTATGGCAAAGAGTAAAATCACAGTTACAAATCGCACAGATCCATATATGCAGTGGGGGACAATGCAGAGTTCAAATGATAAGTTCTGGAGATGGGGCGATGATAATCTTTTTCCCTCGGCACTATCGACAATGTCGCGTCGCGCACCTATTCACCGCCGAATAATCAACGACAAGGCGGACTATATCGCAGGTAAGGGCTTCTCGATGGATCCCGATGCGGTGGCGTTGGCGGCATTCGTCGAGAGCGTAAATGCCTCGGGAGAGTCTATGCGTCAGCTACTTTCGAAGTTGGCGTTCGACAAGTCGCTATTCGGAAACGCATTTGTCGAGGTGGTGGCGGATGACTCCCACACAACGCTCTCGTTGTTTCATCACGATGCCTCGATGTGTCGCGTGGCGAAGGACTCGCAACATGTAATCATACACTCACAGTGGGAGCGTTTCGACATAGAGGAGGCGCAGGTGTTGCCGATATTTCCACTATTTGAGCGCGATGCCGAGGGGCGCGAACGCTCAATGATTCACTACAAGGATTATGAGCCGATGTTTGAACATTATGGCGTGCCTCCATATATTGCAGGTCTCAACGTCGCGGCAATAGCCTACAAGACAGATCGTTGGAATATGTCGCGTCTCGACAACTCATTCCAGATGTCGGGAGTGATGCTTCTCGACAACGCTGTGGATAGCGAGGAGCAGGCGGACGAGGTGATTCGCACAGCGCAGCAGAAGTTTGGCGGCAAGCCTGGGCAGGTGCTCTTTGTCGTGAAGGATGGCAGCGAGAACGACAACTCACGATTTATTCCAATATCATCCAGCGAGGATGGCGACTGGTATCAGCTACATGAGCAGGCGTTGAGCGACATTGTCGTTGCACACTCGTGGTTTAGGTCGCTCAGCGGATTGGACTACTCATCGGGACTCAGTGCCGAGAGGATCATGTATGAGTACGAGATAGCTCTCAACACCGTGATCCTCGCGGAGCAGGCGGAGCTTCTAGAGCCAATAATGGCGGTGATAGAGTATGGTCTCGGAATTGACGCCTCGTCCCTAGCAATTATTAACCAGCCACCTACGCAGTCCAAGCCAAGCTACATGATGGTGTGGGAGGCGCGCAAGGCGGATGGTTTGGAGTTCGACTCCGAAGATCCGCGTCAACAGATTTTTCTTGCGGAGTTAAACTAAAAATCGTTAATTGGAACAAAATATGTATACAACATTAATTGATGCTCAGGCAGTCGTTACGGCTGTCTACAGCGCAGGGGCTTATGTCGCACCCGAGGAGATCTCAACAAAGGATATTGAGGTCGCACAGACTCGATATATAACCCCTGTGTTGGGCGAGGCGATGATGGAACGTCTCGCCGAGGGCGACTACGAAGAGCTACTAAACGAATATATTGTCATGCCGTTGTCGCTATATATCAGGTATTTGCGAAATCATGACAATGCGCCCTCGACCGTTACAGATCTTGAGAGTGCTCGCCAATATATGCGTCGTCTCCACCGACATCTGGAGGAGAACCGCGCTCTATATCCCGAGTACGACCCCAAGCGCAACATCCTAAACAAATGCCGTTTTCATGGAGGTTTTGTACAGGTACTTTAGCGGCGTGGCGATATCGCTAATGGCTCTTTTTGCTCCGATAGCTCCGCTCGTGTGGTGCGTCGTAGCATTTATATTGATAGATTTTGCATCGGGGGTGGTAGCGTCACGTGCCGAGGCGTTGAGGTCGGGTGAGGTGTGGTTTTTTCAGAGCCAGTACGCATGGAAGACACTATACAAGTTGGGATTCACAATCGTAGCTGTCGCCATGGCGTGGCTCATAGATGAGTGCATACTCTCGTTCCTCAATGTTCAAATTGCGCGTCTATTCACAGGGTTTGTCTGCGGTGTCGAGCTGTGGTCATTCCTCGAAAATGCATCAATGATTAGCGACGCCCCACTGTTTGAGTGGATGCGCAAATATGTTAAACGTAGAATAAACAAAGAGATAGATTAGAATTATGAACCACACAACATCCGCAACATCCATAAAGTCAAACGTCATTCCATATCGCCGCACACGTGCCGAACGCAACAACAACCCCGGAAATATTCGACACTCTAAAGATCGGTTTCGTGGCGAAGTATACCCCTGCGAAGATCCACTATTTAAAGTGTTCACAGCTCCCGAATGGGGGTATCGCGCAGTATATGTGATACTTAGGACATATATTCTGAAGTACGAGCTGACAACGATATCTGAGATTATACCACGCTGGGCTCCAACATTCGAAAACGATACAGACGCGTATATTCAGTACGTGTCAGCGTGGGCAGATCTCGACGTCGACATGCCAATAGACCCCGACTGCCCCGAACAAATGATGCCCCTCGCCGCCGCAATATCACGAGTCGAATCAGGAAGAAATCCTGTCGAAGTCGATTACCGTAAAGGGTGGGAGCTGTACTCTGAGGGCTGCTGAGGACGGTTTCTGGTCGACTGGGGTCTGCCCTGCGCGAGCGGCGGCGGGGTGCTCCCCGCGGAGCTTTTTCTAGCGGTCGTGTGGCACGCAGTTTTCTAGGGAAAACTGCTAAGTTTAAAGAGAGAGATCTTCGGATTTTGATAGCCTTCCCGTTGGTCGGCTCTCAATCCGAAGATCTCTCTCTTTAAACTTCACGCTACTAGCGTAGCGTGCCACATGCCGAAGCTCCACCGCTCACAGTATTGTCGCTTTTTTTTGTCGCTTCGTGGTCTCGCTGTCCCTTTGTCTCGCTGTCCCTCTCTCCGCGCTACTTGTTGTTGAACGCATTCATCGTGTTGGGGACTCCTGCCGTGGCGTACGATAGAATAGCCTCGCCAAAGAGCTTCAGCCTCTCAGGCATCTTCTCTCTCTCCTCGTCGCTCCACTCGCCTAGGACATAGTCAATCTGATGTCCCTTGGCGAAGTCGCCACCAACGCCAAAGCGTATGCGCGCATAGTCGTCACCGCCCGTGAGCTCCGAGATGTTCTTCAGACCGTTGTGACCCCCTGCGCTACCCTTGCCCCTCATTCGGAGAGTGCCGTAGGGGAGTGCGATATCATCCGAGATGACCAAAAGGTGATCCTTGCCAATCTTGAGGGCATCCAACCAGAAGCGCACCGCCTTGCCCGAGAGATTCATGTAGGTCGAGGGTTTGAGAAGTGTGATCTGTCGCCCCTTGTGTCTGAACTCCGCAACGCTGCCGTAACGCTCGCTCCTAAACGAAGTGTTGGATGCCTCACTTAAGGCATCCAACACTTTAAATCCAATGTTGTGGCGGGTCTCAGCATACTCGCTGCCGATATTTCCCAACCCTACAACTAGGTACTTCATAATCAGATATGAATATATGTTGATTACTGAGCTGTTTGAGCCGAACGTGTAGCACGTGTTACGCGTACCGCACATACCGCTGTAGTCGCTGGAGTGACAAACTTAACGTTCTCAACATTGAGGTCGCCAACAAAGATTGTCTTACCCAACTCAAGCTCTGTAACGTCTACTACGATCTCGTCTGGAAGGTTCTCCTCCAATGCGCTAACGTTCAACTTACGAGCCGACAATGCCATCTTACCTCCGACTTTAACACCGGCAGCTGTACCCTCCAACTGAACTGGAATAGCGATAGTTACTGGCTTGCCATCTACAACACGGAAGAAGTCGATGTGTAGGATTTGCTCACGTACTGGGTGATACTGTACGTCACGCAATACTGCCTTCTCGATCTTACCGTCGATGTTAAGCTCTACGATGTAAGAGTTTGGTGTGTAGATCAATGGCTTAAGAGCCTTAGTGTCGATAGAGAACGTTACAACGTCACCACCTCCGTACAAAACACATGGTACTGCGCCCTCACGACGAACTGCCTTAGTAGCCTTCTTACCGAACTCGCCACGAGCCGATGCTGAAATCTGAATAGTCTTCATTTTCTTTTTTCTTTTAATTGTTATTGTTACCACCAGCGTCACTCAATCTCTGTGCGTTGCCCTGAGAACAACCACGAAACCCCATAAACGCCTGACTTTCGGAGCGCAAAGATACGCTATTAATTTTATAAAGACTAATAAATCATGATGAAATATATAAAAAAATGGAAAAATTACTCTCCGTTGTCCTATTAATTATAGGTATGCTCCTTGGGTTTTTGCTTGGGGAGCGGTGCTCTGTCGAGCCATCGCCAGAGGTGGAGGTTGTGAGCGAGGTGGTCTGCGACACCCTCCTCTTTCGCGATATTCCCCCTGTCGAGGTGCGACATGTCGTCCCGAAAACTTCAGTAGTTGCGTCCCCTGCAAGTGTCAATAGTTCACGAGTTGAGCCTCTCTTGGAGTACCACTTTCGCGACACAATAGAGAATAGCTGGTCGGCTGTGGTTCGGGGGCGCGATGTGGAGCTGAGCGAGATGATCGTGACATCTAAGAGCACGATAACCACGCAGTTTCGTGATCCCAAGTGGTCGGTTGCGTTGGTGGGTGCTGTTGGGGCAGATGCCGTGTGGGGAGGGGTCGAGGTGACGCGAGCAGTGCGCAAAAACCTCTCCATATCGCTCACGGCAGGGTATGACCCAATTCACCGCAACCTTCACACGCAACTGGGTGCACGAATGACCCTTTGGCGAGAGTAGGCAGAGGGACAAAGGGACAAGAGGGACAGCGAGACCGCCCTGAAACGGAGGGCCAGCGCGACAATACTGAGAGCGGTGGAACGTCGGCATGTGGCACGCTACGCTAGTAGCGTGAAGTTTAAAGAGATAACTCTTGGATTGAGAGCCGACCTTAGGAGGCTTTCAAAATCCAAGAGTTATCTCTTTAAACTTAGCACTTTGCAAAAGTGCGTACCACATGACCGCTAGGGAATAGCTCCGCGGGGAGCACCCCGCCGCCGTCCGCGTAGGACAGTCTCCAGTCGACCTCGGTTACTCCTCCTCGGGAGCCATTTCGTTGAGGTGTTTATCCCAGAGGTAGTATTTTGTTTCGCGCGCTGCGACGCCTGAGAGTGCTATTAGCGAGACGATATTTGGCAGAGCCATGAGTGCATTCATGGCGTCTGCGATATTCCACACGAGGTGGAGATCGAGTGTTGCGCCTAGGAATATCACTGTGATCCAGACGATATGGAACGCTGTGATAAGACGTTTACCACCAAGGTACTGAACCGCCTTCTCGGTGTAGTAGCTCCAACCCAATATCGTTGAGAATGAAAATGTTGCGAGGCTGATTGTGAGGATTGCCGTACCTACGTATGGGATTTTTCTGAATGCGAACTCTGTAAGCATGCCTGTGTTTGCCGATGCAGCCTCGGGGTCTGCCAACATGCTACTTACTAGGACGATACCTGTCATGGCGCAGATGATTACTGTATCCCAGAATGTTCCTGTTGATGATATAAGTGCCTGACGCACAGGGTTGCGGCTCTTTGCTGCGGCTGCAACGATAGGTGCAGATCCGAGACCTGACTCATTTGAGAATAGTCCGCGTGCGATACCGTAGCGAGCTGCGATCATCACGGCTGTACCTGTCAAACCTCCGCCAATCGCTTGTGGTGAGAATGCGGAGCTAACGATTAGCTTGATGGCGTCGCCCACGAAGCTACCATTGACAAAGAGGATGTAGATGCAGCCTCCCACGTAGAATATGGTCATGAATGGGATGAGTCGTGTGCATACATTTGCGATACCCTTCACACCGAAGATAAGAACGACACCGACCGCTGCGGCGATGAATATTCCGCTGATGTAGCGAGGGAGACCTGTTGTTGTCTCGACCACCACGGCAAAGGCGTTCGACTGCACGGTGCTACCGATTCCAATAGCCGCGAGGACTGTGAATACAGCGAAAAGTATAGCTAGCCACTTCCACTGAGGACCCATTCCGCGTTCGATGGCGTACATTGGACCACCCTTCATCTTGCCATCCTCGCCCTTGACGCGATACTTCATTGATAGGAGTGACTCGGTATATTTTGTTGCGATACCCAAGATTCCCGACATCCAGCACCACATCACGGCACCAGGACCTCCGAGGGCGATTGCTGTTGCGACACCGATGATGTTTCCGATACCGATTGTTGCGGCTAGCGAGGTTACGAGGGCACCGAATTGGCTAACATCGCCCGATGCCTCATCCTCTTTCGAGATAGATAATTTGATTCCTGTGAGGAGTTTTCTCTGAGGAATTCCAAGTCGGAATGTGAGAAAAATGTGACATCCAAATAGGGCGATAATCATTGGCCATCCCCAAAGCCAACCGTTTAGTTCGGTAAAAAATTCATTAACACTCTCCATGCTCTCAGTCTTTTTAGATTTGCTATTTTTACAAAAGTAAGAAATTTATTTTAAAAAATGCGACAAAAAGGCAATATTTTTTACTTAAAGTCGTTGCAAATCACTCTTTTGATGAAAAAAGGTAACGCTGAGTTATATAATATTTTTTTTAACGAGGGTCGCAATTTCGTGATGAGGTGGAGCGGTGGAGACTCGGCATGTGGCACGCTACGCTAGTAGCGTGAAAAAAGAGAGATCCAATTTCAGATTAAGAGCCGACCCGCTAGGGGAAGGCTTTTAATCTGAAATTGGATCTCTCTTTTTTAGCACTTTGAAAAAATGCGTATCACATGACCGCTAGAGAGTAGCTCCGCGGGGAGCACCCCGCCGCCGTCCGCGCAGGACATCCCTCGGCAGTCCCCAGCGTCCAAAAGAATTACATCATGCCGCCCATTCCGCCGCCTGGCATTGGGGGCATTGCTGGGGTCTCGCTCTTTTTCTCAGCGAGTACGCACTCCGTAGTTAGGAACATAGAGGCGATAGATGCTGCGTTCTCGAGAGCTACGCGCGACACCTTTGTAGGGTCGATGATACCTGCCGCCATCATATCCTCGTAGCGGTCGTCGCGTGCGTTGTAGCCGAAAGCTCCCTCGCCCTCGCGCACCTTGTTAACCACTACCGAACCCTCGCCACCAGCGTTGTTAACGATCTGACGTAGAGGCTCTTCGATTGCACGTTTCACAATCTGAACACCTGTAGTTTGATCCTCGTTGTCGCCTTTGAGACCCTCGAGTGACGAGATAGCGCGAATATACGCTACACCACCTCCAGGGACGATTCCCTCCTCAACGGCTGCACGTGTCGCCGCCAAAGCATCATCCACACGATCCTTCTTCTCCTTCATCTCGACCTCTGTCGCAGCACCTACGTATAGCACCGCCACGCCACCTGCGAGCTTCGCCAAACGCTCCTGCAACTTATCACGATCGTAATCCGATGTTGTAGTCTCGATTGCACCCTTGATCTGTGCCACGCGAGCATCAATAACCTCCTTAGAGCCTGCGCCATCCACAACTGTTGTATTCTCCTTGTTGAGTGTCACCTTCTCGGCTGATCCCAACGCCTCAAGCGTTGCATCCTCCAACTTCATACCCTTGTCGGCAGAGATCACCGTAGCACCTGTGAGTGCTGCGATATCCTCCAACATCTCCTTGCGACGATCTCCAAATCCTGGAGCTTTGCACGCTGCAACCTTCAACGCACCGCGCAACTTGTTGACAACAAGTGCCGACAACGCCTCGCCATCAACATCCTCAGCGATGATGAGAAGTGAACGTCCGCTCTGAGCTACTGGCTCAAGAACACCCATCAACTCTTTCATTGTCGATACCTTCTTGTCGGTGATTAGGATGTATGGTTTCTCTAGCTGAGCCTCCATCTTCTCGGTGTCGGTGATGAAGTAAGCCGAGATATATCCGCGGTCGAACTG
The DNA here is from genome assembly GCA_047173185.1 of Rikenellaceae bacterium. Taxonomy (GTDB): domain Bacteria; phylum Bacteroidota; class Bacteroidia; order Bacteroidales; family Rikenellaceae; genus Alistipes. The sequence goes on along the minus strand of JBCQVH010000007.1, from coordinate 18,129 downwards.
CATACCCTCAACCACATCTACGTGAGTCTCAGTACCTTTAGCCTCCTCAACGGTGATGACACCCTCCTTGTTGACCTTAGCCATAGCCTCCGCGATGAGCTTACCAATTGCGTTGTCGTTGTTTGCCGAGATTGTCGCCACCTGCTCGATCTTCGCAAAGTCGCTACCCACCTCTTGGCTCATGTCGCGAAGTGATCCAACAACGGTAGCTACCGCCTTGTCGATACCACGCTTAAGATCCATTGGGTTAGCTCCAGCCGTCACGTTCTTGAGTCCTACTGTGATGATCGACTGCGCCAAAACTGTCGCTGTCGTTGTTCCATCACCTGCATCGTCGTTGGTCTTAGATGCCACCTCGCGAACCATCTGAGCACCCATGTTAGCAAATGGATCCTCTAGCTCCACCTCCTTAGCTACCGACACACCATCCTTGGTGATGTGTGGAGCACCGAACTTCTTGTCGATGATGACGTTGCGACCCTTAGGTCCAAGTGTCACCTTCACTGCATTGCTTAGGGCATCAACACCCTCTTTGAGTAGCTCACGCGCCTCAACATTATATTTTATCTCTTTTGCCATTGTTGTTGTGTGTTATAGATTATTTTTCTCCGTGTTTCATTGTAGACCCTCTTCCGCGTGTCATTGCGGGTCAAGCCCGCAATGACACGCAAGAGAGATCTCTCTGTGCGAAATTTCGCCGCCTAGCAATGTTCTGATTAGATAATTGCCAAAATATCGCTCTGCTTCATGATAAGATAATCCACCCCATCAATGTTGAGCTCCTGCCCTGCATATTTTCCATAGAGAACTGTGTCGCCCACAGCAACCTCCATTGTTACATCCTTAGTTCCAGGACCTGCCGCAACGATTTTACCTGCGAGAGGCTTCTCCTTGGCTGTGTCTGGAATAAATAGACCCCCTGCGGTCTTCTCCTCGGCTGCGTTTGGCAACACCAACACGCGATCTGATAATGGTTTTACATTCATTTTCTACTATTTTTAAATTTGATATATCTTCTTTAAGTTCTAAATTGTAATCTTAATGCTTTTTTCGCGGTGCAAATATATGAAAATATTAGTAAATCATGATTACCACAGCATAACAAAATCCAATAATGATGCCTATATTTTGTCAAAATACACATTATTTCCCTTATTTATTTGCATTTTACAATTTTTAGCCATATATTTGCACCTCGAAATGGGATAGCACGCGCTACGTGTTTCGTATATGGTGGTTGTAGCTCAGTTGGTTAGAGCGTCGGATTGTGGTTCCGAAGGTCGTGGGTTCGAGACCCATCATCCACCCACAGGATAGAGCGAGAGGTTAGAGCCTTTGTTCTATCCTTTTTTATTTTATACCTTTGAAGTTGTTATGAGCGAGAGAAACTATATCAAAGAGGAGCACTACGCACCCGAGACCATCGAGAAGTTGAAATACCACTACTCCGAGATTCTACGCCTCCTTGGCGAGGATAACCAGCGCGAAGGGCTGCTCAAAACTCCCGAACGCGTTGCCAAAGCGATGACATTCCTAACCAAAGGGTACGAGGAAGATCCAATCGAGATAATCCGCTCAGCGACATTCAAGGAGGATTACAACAACATGGTGCTCGTCAAAGATATCGAACTATTCTCACTCTGCGAACACCATATGCTGCCATTCTATGGTAAGGCGCATGTTGCGTATATCCCTAATGGTCAGATCACTGGGCTCTCCAAAATCGCGCGCGTCGTAGACTCATTCGCGCGTAGACTTCAGGTGCAAGAACGCCTCGCAAACAATATCTGCGAGTGCATCCAACAAGCCCTAAACCCTCGTGGCGTAGCGGTCGTAATCGAGGCAAGCCATACATGTATGCAGATGCGCGGAATCGAAAAACAAGGCTCCGCAACAACAACATCCGCACTCAGCGGTATATTCCTCTCCGACCCCCGAACTCGCGAAGAGTTTATGACGCTTATATCTAATAGGTATAGATAGAGGTCGGCTGAGGATAGTCCCCAGCCGACCGAAAAGCCGACCTCAGAAAGGTCTTAGTCTCTATTCTTCTTACCTTTTGCAGGTTTGTCGTTCCAGTTGTTGCTGCCGCCTGAGAATATTGACCAGTCGAAGCTGCCTCCAGACATTACCGATTTTGACTCGCTACCGCTACGGCGCGACTCTCTATTCTGCTCGCCACCGCGCTGTGACATCTCGTATTTGCGAGGTACGCTTTGTGTTCCGCTGTTGCGTCTATCTCCGCGCTCTCCACGATCTGAGCGGTTGTCACGGTCGTAACCTCCTGATCTGCGGTCGCGATCATAGCCTCCACGGTCTCCACCACGGCGGTCACGGTCATAGCCGCCACGATCTCCGCCACGGCGATCACGGTCATATCCTCCTGATCTACGTTCTCCACGTTCTCCGCCTCTGCGGTCACGGTCATAGCCACCACCGCCTCTGCGGTCGTCGTCGCCACCACGAGAACGACGCTCACGACGATCTCCATCGTTGTTGTTGCGCTCCTTGGTGATCTCAGCTAGTGGGCGTCCGTCACGATTTCCGAGCTCGCGGATTACGACCTCAGCATCCTTGAATGGAACATTTACGAAAGAGTAGTTCTCCAAAACTGCCACATCGTCAATGTGCTTATCTGCAAGACCGCACTTCTCTTTGAGCATATCGACAATCTTGCGACCTGTATATCCGTCGCGCTTTCCGAATGCTAGGAAGAGGCGTGTTGTACCCTTGCGGTCAACCGAGAATGTACGAATCTCTGGATAGTTGTTCTCATCTAGCTCGCTACGGAACGCAAGTCTCAAAAGAGCCGATAAAGCCACCTCTGGAGAGTATAGAGCCAAAAGCTCCTCCGCCATGTCGTAGTGATCTCGATGTGTATCTGTTGTGATGATTGAGCTGAGATCCTCTTTGATCTTGTTGCGCTTCATCGCTACAATATCCTGAGCCGATGGCAACTCCTCACGCTTAATCTCGGCGTTGATGTCGCGTTTGATAAATCCAAACTGGCGCATCTCGTTGCGAGTGATAAATGTGATTGCTGTACCTTGGTTTCCTGCGCGACCTGTACGACCGATACGGTGAACGTAGCTCTCTGAGTCCTGAGGTAGTGCGTAGTTGATTACGTGCGTAAGGTTGTTGACGTCAATACCGCGCGCTGCGACATCCGTAGCCACGAGGATATTGATCTGCTTGTCGCGGAACTTCTTAAGTATCTTCTCGCGAGAACCCTGCGACACATCGCCATGGAGTCCATCCGCAGCATATCCGCGCTCTAGGAGGTGGCTCACCACATCGTCCACGCTGATCTTGGTGCGACAGAATACGATTCCGTAGAACTCCGACTCGATATCAATGATACGAGTGAGGGCATCAAACTTATCGCTCTCGCGCACCTCGAAGTAGATCTGCTCGGTGAGGGATGTTGTAAGCTCCTTGCTCTCGACCTTGATGATCTCCACGTCGCGCATGTAGCTCTTTGAGAGTCTCACGATACGCTGAGGCATAGTTGCTGAGAATAGCATCACGCGACGATCGTCTGGCGTGTGGCTCATGATCTCCTCGACATCCTCGACAAAACCCATGTTGAGCATCTCATCCGCCTCGTCGAGGATCAGGTACTTGACGTTGTTAAGCTTGAGCGTACCGCGACGAATATGGTCGAGTGTACGTCCGGGTGTTCCGACAACAATATCGACACCCTTACCCAAGCGACGAAGTTGTTCGCTCATTGAGGCACCGCCATAAATTGCTGTGATTGAGAGTCTACGCTCGGCATTGAATGAGTGGAGCTCATCAGCTGCCTGCACTGCCAACTCGCGTGTTGGCACAAGAATAATCGCCTTTACCCCTTCCGCGTCTTTGTCGACCTGCTGCATGACAGGGAGTCCAAAAGTGGCTGTTTTTCCTGTTCCGGTCTGTGCTTGCGCGATAATGTCACCTGAGCCTTCGAGTAGGCGGGGTATTACAAGTGCTTGAATCTGTGTAGGAGTCTCGAATCCTTTAGCCTTAATGGCGTTGAGCATCTGGTCGGACAGACCGAGTGCCTCAAATTGATTTTCTATGTTCGTCATCTATTAAAAATATTCGCCACAAAGGTACGATAATATTTTGATAATTAGCATTTTTCGCCCAACTATTTTTTCTCGACCCTCCACCAGAGCAACACCGTGACTATGAGATAGAGAAGATATGCCATCCCGACAACCTCCTCCGTAGCTCGAAAGTGCACCACGCCCCAACTCAGAGATGCAACCTCCTCAACGATACTATTTTGCACCATGCGCGCCCCCTCCAGCCCCAACATGAAGATGGGTTGCAACGCTAGCCACGGAACAATGATCCACACCGCCCCCAAGATCACAATGAGATATCCAGTCACCAGAATGATCGGTGCGCAGAGAAATCCGAGGAGCGGAATATACCCAAAGGTGGTCGATATTATAGGTGTCAACGCCACAACGCAGAGCACCGAGATGAGCATACTATCGACAATGGCGTTGACCACCGAGTGTCGTGATCTTGGGATTGCGCGCCTCAGAGGTGGAAACCAGAGCAGTATTGCCGCCACCGCCACCCCCGAGAGTTGAAGCCCGACATCCCACACCATCGAGGGGTTGAGGGCGACAACCAACACAACGGTTGAGGCAAGGGCATTGACCCCAGAGTAGGGCAACGACCACGCGCGCCCCAAGAGATATATCGTGAACATCACCGCCGCACGAACCACGCTTGATGGCGCACCAACGCTCAATGCGTAGATCCACACCAGAGCTATGGCGATGAGAAACCTCCAACGATATCCGCGTGGTAGCATCGTTGTCCACGAGGTGAATGCGTTGATAACGAGGTATATAATGGCTAGATGGAGACCCGAGAGAGCCAAAATGTGCATCACGCCACTCTCGCGATATGCTCTCAGCGTCTGCTGTTCGACCGAAAGTTTGTCGCCCAACACCATCGCCTTGGTGAGTGCCTCCGTGGGTGCGGAGAGTTCGAGTTTCTCGATCCGCTCCGTTGCCCAACTGTTGATCTGCTCCGTGGGTGTCGGTGCGCCTTGTTGCCGCACAATGAGCTTATCATCAGTGAGATATAGAAAGCCACCACTGCGATAGCCTCGCCAATAGGCGTAGATCTTTAGCTCCTCGCCCTGCCTAAATCCACCCTCCACATCGGTGCGATAGTAGAGCGTGCGCGAGAAGTTGTGCCACCTGCCCTCGTCATCCTGCCACCCCTCCGCGCGAAGTCGCTCACCCGATAGCGTCCTCACGCGCCACAACATATCCTGCATCGGAGGTGGCGGTGTGTTGTTCAGTCGCCAAGTCGAGAGGCTCACCCCTCCCAGCGAGAAGATCAACACCCCCAAGCCGATCCATCGAAGTGTTGTGTGTCGGGGTGAGTGGTGGCGCATGCCCCAAAATAGAAGAAGTCCACCCATCGCCAAGGCGAGGAGTGAACTCCATAATTCTACTCTATATCTATGTGATAGCCACTCTGTCGCCAAGACCCCTCCGCAGATAAGAGCCACAACGATCAACATCGGAGCATTGACGCTCAACGGCTTAGGCTCTTTGGTAGGCATGGGTACAGCGTCTAATTTTTAACCCCTATCTTTTTCTGAAGTGACGCAGGTAGTGCCTTGCGGTTGACCATGAATATCAGGCTCTTGACCTCTATGTATTCGCGTGTCATATACAAAAATCCGCTGTTGGGAATCCTTATGCCCCACGAGTTTTTGAGCTTGTAGCAGGGTGTTCCGTGGTTTGACTTCGCTGTGCCGACAATCTGCATGCAGTGGTCATCGGTTGTGATGTAGCTGTCGAACTCATCCTGACGTCGAGGTGTGATCCTCTCCCAATTATCCACGCCACTATGTACTGTTAGTGACGCCTCGTTGTTCTGTGCCGAGAATCCTGTTTCGGTGATATCCACCGCGCAACCCACCGTGTAGCCACTCTCCAACGAGTGATCCAACACCTCCATCATCTCCTTGATGGGCATGTTGTAGGCACTTCTCCACAGCCAGTTGTCGGGAATCTCCAAGATGATATCCTCCTCGTAGGGGTGGTGTGTGTATGAGGTGACGAAGATGTAGTCATCCATGTCGAGACGCAACGCCTTGGCGTAGCTCAGAGGCGTATGCTCCACACCCTCGACAAAGAATGTCGCAGGTCGAGGTCCAAAGTAGCTATCCAAAATTAGGTTCAACGCTGTTGCCCAAGCCATCGAGAGACGTCCATTCTCGTTCTTGATGATGGCATCCGCAAACCCCTTCAATACAGCATCCAACTCGCCCAATGTGTGGAAATCCTCGCCATAGTTCATCCCCTGATATACCGCCTCGGGGACAACGCCATAGCGTCTAACCCCCTCCGTGACATCGTGCATCGCACCGCCAATCGAGAGGTGCAAATTTCCATGCAGACGAATATATTTGACCACCTTCTCGTAGTACATATTGCGGACAATCCACATCTCCGAGAGGTTGACATTTTTAATGCCCTGTCGCATTAAGTCGCTCTGCATCACCGACAAAGCCCCAAAAGCCCAACATGTGCCGCTGCGTCCCTGATCCTCAACTGTCGTGCTCTCCAATATATTAATATCGGTAAACTCGTGTTGATGTTGCTCGGGCTCTTGCGAGGTGACGGGCTTATACGGAATCTGATCGTGCGTGTGGGCGTTGTAGATGGTCTGAGCGGATAGCGATGTGCAGATCACCACCATAGCAACAAGCGATGTCACCACTCTACGTAGTGACATCGTCTTGATCTTGTATAAGTTTGGTTTACACATAGTTGTGTTCTCTATTTTTTGGAGCTCTTAATGATCTTCTCGCACTCCTCAAATGTCAACTCCTCGGGAGTCGCACCCTTGGGGATGCGGTAGTTCTTGCCCTTGTAGGCGATATATGCTCCATATCGACCATTCTTGATGAGTAGCTCCTCATCCTGCTCAAAAGTTTTGATCGGTGTGTTTGCTGCCGCCTTAGCCTCGCGCTTCTCCTTCACCAACTCGATGGCTCTCTCCAAGTCGATGGTGTAGGGGTCGTCTGTCTTAGCCAACGATGTAAAGGTCTTACCCTGACGGATATAAGCTCCAAAACGTCCGATGCCGACAACCAAGTTCTCATCCTCAAACTCACCCAATGTGCGAGGCAATGCGAACAACTCCAACGCCTCCTCCAGAGTGATCGACTCAATGAGTTGACCCTTCTTCAATGCTGCATATTTAGGTTTCTCACCCTCCACAGCTGCTGCAATCTCAACCATAGGTCCATAGCGACCAATGCGTGCCTTGACCTGCATGCCCGACTTAGGATCTACACCCAACACCTTCTCGTGTGCTGAGCGGTCGGTCTGCGTGCCGATGGCTGTGTCGACCAACGTGTGGAATGGACGGTAGAAATCATCAATCATCGAGCTCCAAGTGATCTCGCCATCCGCCACGCGGTCAAACTCCTTCTCGACATTTGCCGTGAAGTTGTAGTCCAAGATCGAGGCGAACTGCGACTCCAAGTAGTCATTCACCATCATACCTATATCTGTTGGCGACAATCTGTTCTTCTCTTTGCCGTAGCTCTCGCTCAACTTCTTGGTCGAGATCTTAGCACCCGAGAGTGTCAACTGCGCATAGTCGCGCTTCGCTCCATCTTTGTTCTGCTTAACCACATACCCGCGGTTGATGATGGTAGAGATTGTCGGTGCATATGTCGAAGGACGACCAATACCCAACTCCTCCATCCTCTTGACAAGTGACGCCTCATTGTAGCGCGCTGGAGCCTGCGTATAACGCTCCGTAGCGGTGATCTGGTGGACATCCACCGTGTCGCCCTGCGCCAACTTTGGAAGTAGACCCTCCTGATCGCTATCCACCGTTGCATCATCATCCGTAGACTCCGTGTACAACTTCATGAAACCATCAAAGCGCAACACCTCACCCGTTGCGGTGAATGTCGCTGGATTAACCCCTCGGTCGATGGTTGCGATGGTTCTATCCACCTCAGCAGCAACCATTTGCGATGCCACTGTGCGCTTCCAAATCAAATCATATAACTTACGCTCCGCAGGTGTTCCCTCGATATGCTCACGGTCGATATACGATGGACGTATCGCCTCATGCGCCTCCTGAGCACCCTTGGTCTTAGTTGTGTAGTTATGCCATGATGAGTAGTTCTCGCCATATTTTTTGGTGATCTCCTCCTTGCACTGCGCCAACGCTTGCTTCGAGAGGTTCACCGAGTCGGTACGCATATAGGTGATAAGTCCCTGCTCGTAGAGCTTCTGCGCTACGGACATCGTCTGCGACACCGACATTCCCAACTTTCTACTCGCCTCCTGCTGGAGTGTCGAGGTGGTGAACGGTGGTGCTGGATGACGCTGCAATGGCTTCTCCTCCACCTTCGAAACCTTGAACTCTACGCCAATGCTCTCCTCCAAGAACTTCTGAGCATCAGCCTGATTATCAAATCTGTGCGATAGCTCCGCCTTGAACGCGCTCTTTGCGTTGCCACTATCTTTGACAAATTGAGCAACAACACGGAAATATGGTGCACTCTGAAAGGCGATGATCTCCCTCTCTCTCACAACCATAAGTCGTACCGCCACGCTCTGCACGCGACCAGCTGAGAGCTGTGGTCTCACCTTCTTCCACAACACTGGCGACAACTCGAAACCAACCAAGCGATCCAACACGCGTCGCGCCTGCTGTGCATTGACCAAATCCATGTTCACCGTGCGTGGTGACTCGATAGCCGACAAGATTGCGTTCTTCGTAATCTCGTGGAACACAATGCGTTTGGTGCTCTCGATGTCGAGGTTCAACACCTCGCTCAAGTGCCAAGCAATAGCCTCTCCCTCGCGGTCCTCATCGGATGCCAACCATACGCACTTTGCTTTTGACGCCAAGCTCTTCAGCTCCTCCACAACCTTCTTCTTATCCGCTGGGATCTCGTAGACTGGAGAGTAGATTCCCTCCTCGACATTGATTCCCAAATCCTTCTTCGAGAGGTCGCGAATATGACCGAAACTAGACTTCACAACGTAGTCCTTGCCCAAAAATTTCTCAATAGTCTTAGCCTTGGCTGGTGACTCGACTATAACCAAATTATCTTGCATAAATCTCTGCTTATATTTTTATGTTTTATGAGGTTGAGACGCACTTTTTCGGCATTAATGCCCAAATATAGCGATAACCTAAGCCTCCTCTTTTGGGGTCGGTCTTAGGTTATAAGCTCTGTGCGCGATCTAAATCCTCACTATTTTTACTCTATTTAATCATTGTGTATGTCAACTTCAATCGCATTGGAGCGTTGTTGGTGCCCCCCTGCATCCCCTGCAACGTCGCGTAGCGTGCCGAGAACAACGACTCTGCAATAGGTGCCAAGTAGAAGACTCGATCCTCAACTGTCGTCCAGTCGATCTGACTCGCATCACCACCAGCTGCCTCCTTCGCCTCCAAGTAGCTGTTCCAAGCCGCCTGAATCTGCGCTTCGACATTCATCTCATAGCAACCCAAACTGCGGTTGAGGTAACCTCCATATCCCAACGTGTAGCCGTAGACCGTCTCGTAGTAGTACGGATAGTCGGCAATACCCTCCAACATCGCATCATCACTATCTCCATCATCATCCTCGTCGTAGGTGTAGTGCGCATATCGTGTGTAGAGTCCCAAACGCGTAGGCATAATATTTAGCCATGGCGTGATGTTCATCGGTGCAAGTTTGCTTGAGTCGTAGTCGCTGTCAACGAGGTATATGTTGAGGCGCGCCTGATTGAAGAAGAGGCTGTTGAATGGCTCTCCCGAGTCGTCCACCTCCGCAGAGAGGATGTCGTCGATGATTGTGAAGAAATCCTCGTTGATGCTGATCTCGCTCACTACGCCCGCCATTCCTGCAACGCGAAGTGTCGATGTTAATTCTCCCTCTCTAGCCGCTGTATATGTCGAACCTAGATTCGACCCTAGGGTCTTGACATCATCCATGTTGATCTCGCCCACGCTGTGGTCGTGCTCCACGGTGTTGATCGAAACTGCACCCTCATAGTCATCCAAACCTGTGTTGTAGAATAGATAGGTCATGCCGACAGTATCTTGAATGATCGTTGCATCGGTCTCGCTACGGCTACGTCCATAGAATCCAATTCCCGAACCCGAGAGATCCATCGAGTAGATAGCTCCCGAAGGGTTCTGCTCATCCGCAGGCACTGGAAGATCCGAAAGTGGATCTACTGCCGCAATGTAGAGACCCTTGAACTTCTCCAAGAAGTCCGAGTAGTTATCCTCGTCATATAGATCGACATCGTAACCATCGCTCTTAAGCATCAACCTCTCGACAAACTCCTCTGCTGCAGGTAGATCCATAAGTCTTAGCTCCGTTGTATTCATGTATACGGGGCGATCGGGATCATCCTGATTAGGGTAGTAGAACTCATAGAGTGGCTTGGTGTTGATGTAGCTCGTCATGTCGAACTTGCAGAAGAATACCGAGTCGGCACTATTCGTTACAAACGAGTCATCCACAACCTCGTAGACATAGAAGTGCTGAACGAGTGTCGTATCTCCCGAATATGCTCCAGGTGTGAGGTACAACATCATCGAGTCGTAGATGGGAAGATATCCAAAGACATCATCCTCATCCAACTCATACCCTGGAAGATACTGAGTGAAGAATCCCGATTTTCTAGCTCCAAAGACCTTGTCCCTCTCACGACCAAAGTATCCGTAACTAATTATTGATGAGCGGATTGAGTCTGTGATGTAGAGCTTGGTGCTGAAGATCGAAGTGTCGTCAGCATCAGCCTCGTTAGAGCCTGCAAATAGGTACTCCCCAAGGCGCATTTCGTGCGAATCGGGGAGGAGATTTTCACCCAGAGAGCTATCAATTTTGGTGCAACCCTCTAGCGAGAAAACCACGCTGAGGATTATAACTAACGTTCTCAAAACTTTTGAGAAATTTGCTCTATAATGAGTCATAGAAATTATTGTAATTATCGTAAATGTCGCTCTCCTCAAGAGACTGATACTCCAATACAGGTTTTCCGCATCCACGTACCAACTCCATGATCTCGGGCTTCACCTCATCCGAGATAAGCGCAATGCCGTCGATATTGTCAAGAACGAAACGACAGTAGTTTTCGTATGTGGGATTCTCTAAAATCGCACAATTTTCGCCTCCAATCTCCTCGCTCTCAATTTTTGAGAGGAAGTTGCTATCCAATGGCTGCTCGAAACCCTCGTCACCAATCGACGCCACAATCTTTACACCCTTGAAAATTGGATCATCCGCAAATGTTGTGCGCAAATATGCCGACACCAACGCCGAGAACCAACCGTGACAGTGTACAATCGAAGGCTCCCATCTGAGTTTCTTGACCGTCTCTAGCACTCCACGCGCGAAGAATATCGCCCTCTCGTCATTATCCTCAAACTCCTTGCCCTCCTCATCGTGAAGTATTGCCTTGCGCGAGAAGTAGTCGTCGTTGTCGATGAAGTAGACCTGAACGCGAGCCGCAGGGATCGACGCCACCTTGATGATAAGCTGGTGGTCGTTGTCGTCAATGATAAGGTTCATTCCCGAGAGTCTAATCACCTCATGAAGTTGATTTCTCCTCTCGTTAATCACGCCATATCGAGGCATGAATGTACGAATCTCATTGCCGCGCTCCTGCATCGCCTGCAACAACGAGCGACTCAATGTCGCCTGCAGTGTCTCCGCGAGGTAGGGTGCAACCTCTTGACAAACGTATAATATTTTTTTTGATGCCATCTAAATCTCTAGTTTGTTTCACAAAGGTAGTAAAAAATTTTTAGAATATCCGCTCTTTAAACTTTTCATACCAATATATAATGTACTTTTATATTTTAGAGGATCAACATTGCGTCGCCATATGTGCCAAAGCGGTAACCCTCCTCCTTTGCGATTTTGTAGGCATTCATCACCGTCTCGTAGCCTCCGAACGCTGCAACCATCATCAGGTGAGTCGAGTAGGGGAGGTGGAAGTTGGTGACAAAGGCGTCAGCAACCATAAAGTCATATGGCGCGAAGATGAATTTATTTGTCCACCCCTGCTGAGCCTTGATAAGCCCTCCAGTCGATACCGACGACTCCAACGTGCGCATTACCGTAGTTCCGATTGAGACAATCCTGCGACCCTCTTTTTTCGCCTTGTTGACCGCTGCGACAGCCTCCTCGCTCACGGTGAACTGCTCCGAGTCAACCTTGTGCTTTGAGAGATCCTCGACATCCACGGTGCGGAAACTTCCCAAGCCGACATGAAGAGTCACGTGTGCCTGCTCTATTCCCTTGATCTCTATGCGCTTAAGTAGGTGCTTCGAGAAGTGCAATCCTGCGGTTGGAGCTGCAACAGCACCCTCATGCTTAGCATATATGGTCTGATAACGCTCCTCATCCTCAGGCTCGACAGTCTCGCGAATCCACTTCGGAAGTGGGGTCTCACCCAACTGATATAGAGCCTCTTTGAACTCCTCGTGCGTGCCGTCAAATAGGAAACGCAACGTGCGACCGCGCGATGTTGTGTTGTCGATAACCTCCGCTACAATTAGCTCATTATCACCAAAATAGAGCTTGTTTCCAATTCGGATCTTACGTGCTGGATCTACGAGTACATCCCAAAGTCGAAGCTCTTGGTTTAGCTCACGGAGCAGGAAGATCTCGATCTCGGCACCTGTCTTTTCCTTGTTGCCGTATAGTCGCGCAGGGAATACCTTTGTGTCGTTAAATACGAATAGATCTTGCTCATCGAAGTACTCGATAATGTCTTTAAACAAGCGGTGTTCGATCTCTCCAGTTTTGCGGTTTACAACCATCAATCGCGACTCATCGCGCTGCTCTTGAGGGTGGCGAGCCAACATTTCGCCCGAAAACTCGTAACCGTATTGTGATAATTTCATATTAAAATATATTATTTTTGTTTTTTATAGACAGACAGTACAATAAGGTTATACGTAATTTTTTTGATTTTGTTTCACCTCGATCCAAAAAAAATTAAATTTTAATCCTTTTTATGCGCAACAAAAAAAGCTACCCTTTAAGGATAGCTTTATAAGAAAAGTGTGGGAGTTGAGGGATTCGAACCCCCGACCCTCTGCTTGTAAGGCAGATGCTCTGAACCAGCTGAGCTAAACTCCCAAGATGTAATAACAGTGAGTTACTAAGCGTTAATAGACAAAAAAACCACCCGAATTGAGAGTGGCGATTTGTGTGGGAGTTGAGGGATTCGAACCCCCGACCCTCTGCTTGTAAGGCAGATGCTCTGAACCAGCTGAGCTAAACTCCCGCTTGTAACTTAATGTATTTGCGCCTGAACAAGGACTTGAACCTAGGACCCCATGATTAACAGTCATGTGCTCTAACCAACTGAGCTATTCAGGCAGAACGTGTGAGAATCCCTCTTGTCGCCTGTTGCCAAGCAGTGTTCTTCTCGTTTCGTGGTGCAAATATAAGGCGAAAATATTAATTGACAAAATATTTCGATGTTTTTTTTCGAAAAAAGTGTACATTTGTGAAGTCGGCAATTTTTAAATTATGACGTTATGAGATCTATATTATTGATATTCTGTGTGTTCGCGGCTATCTGTGGCACAAGCGCGGAAAATGTGAAATTTAACTCCACGACTTGGGATATGGGCACTGTCAAGGAGGATGGCGGTGTGGTATCCCACTTCTTCGAGTTCGAGAATACCACGAAGCGTGCCGTGGTTATCGTGGGGGTCAACGCCTCATGCGGATGTACGACTCCGATCTATTCGCGCAAGCCGATACTCTCGGGAGCTAAATCGTCATTGGAGGTTCGCTTCGATCCGATGTATCGCCCAGGGCGCGTGGCGAAGGAGGTGGTGGTCTACACCTCGGCATCCGAGGAGCCTGTGGTCTTGACGTTGAGGGGTACGGTTCGTCCGCGCGACCTCACCATGGAGGAGATCTACCCCTACAAGCCTGACGCTGCGGTGCGCATAAGTGACACCTTTGTGATGATGGGCAATGTTCAGCACGACGACGCGCGCCAGAGCGAGGTGAAGTATATCAACACCACGAGGAGCGCGCTTAAGATTGAGTTCCGTCCTAGGCGCGAGAATCCCTACCTCTCGTTGCGCTATGATGAGAACCTTGGTAGCGAGGAGAGGGCAAGCCTCAATATTGGCTATAAGGTGAATGCGCGCGATGGTTTTTATGGTTTATTAACTGATACCCTCGATATATATATTAATGGCGTAAAGAGCCCCATGGCTGTCATCACCAAGGCATATTCGGTCGATAAATTCCCTACTTCGGTAAAAAAAGGTGCGCCAAGTGCCTCTTTTAGTAAAAAAATGATTAACTTTGAGACCTTTAACACCACCTCGGAGGTTCAGCGACGCACCTTTACGGTTGAGAATCGCGGCACGCAGAGGCTTGTGATCCGCAAGGCGGAGGTGCCTGAGGCTTTGGAGGTTAGGGTTGTGGAGGCTGATGTTATGCAGCGTCACTACTCGCCCGTCAAGGAGTGTATTATTGAGGCAGGTGAGCGAGTGACTATTGAGGTTGCCCTCGACCCTGCGAAGTTCGGTATCGGGGCGAATGTCGAGTATGTGACATTTATCCTCAATGCCAAGGATCAGCCCGTTGAGCGCGTCAAGATTGTAGGTCGCTGCGAGGTGGGGCTATAATGGATGGTGGCTAAGAAGATTGAAAACCAAGAATAAACACATATATAACTATCATGTTTAAAATTTTAGAAAAAAGGGTTATTGCCGATAATATCTATCTACTTAGGATAGAGGCTCCACGTGTTGCAGCGTCGGCGCAACCTGGTCAGTTTGTCATTGTACGTTGTGATGAGCAGAGCGAGCGTATTCCTCTTACCATTGCAGATTACGATGTTAAGGAGGGATGGGTTACCATCGTTATTCAAACTATGGGTGTCTCGACCAAGAAGATATGCCATATGGAGGCTGGTGAGTCGTTGGCAGACTTCGCAGGTCCATTGGGTCAACCTTCGGAGTTTATCCACGAGAGTGTTGAGGAGTTGCGCGCTAAGCGTCTTTTGTTTGTCGCAGGAGGTGTCGGAGCTGCTCCAGTATACCCTCAGGTGAAGTGGTTGCACGAGAGGGGCGTTGAGGTTGATGTCATCATCGGAGCTAAGAACAAGGATCTGTTGATCTTCACCGAGGCGATGGAGAAGGTTGCCTCTAATCTATATATCACCACCGATGATGGTAGCGCAGGCGATAAGGGTCTCGTTACTGAGAAGATTAATAGTCTGGTTGAGGGTGGCGTGAAGTATGACGCATGTGTGGCTATTGGCCCTATGATTATGATGAAGTTTGTGTCGTTGACAACCAAGGCGTTGGAGATCCCAACTATCGTCTCGCTCAACACCTTGATGGTTGATGGTACAGGTATGTGCGGAGCGTGTCGTGTGACTGTTGGTGGCAAGACGAAGTTCGCATGTGTCGATGGTCCTGAGTTTGATGGACATCAGGTCGACTATGATGAGGCCATGCGTCGTATGGGTATGTATCGTAGTCAGGAGCAGCGCGCTGTGGCTATCGCTAAGGAGCGCGAGGAGGGTCACAAGTGCCGCATCGGACTCGATAAGTAACCTATACCTATATATTATATATATAACTGAAGAAACGAAACCAGATTATGGCAAATAAAATACCACGTACTGCGGCGCGTGAACAAGATCCGCAAATCCGCGCTACCAACTTCGAGGAGGTTTGTTATGGCTTCAACCTTGAGGAGGCGCAACAGGAGGCATCGCGATGCTTGGCTTGTAAGAAACCACGATGTGTCTCGGCATGTCCAGTAAATATCAATATCCCAGGATTCATCACCGCAATCCAGAACGACAACCTCGCGGAGGCGGCTCGCATCATTGGCGAGGATAGCTCGCTACCTAGCATCTGTGGGCGCGTATGTCCTCAGGAGTCGCAGTGTGAGGGTTCATGTATCTTGGGTATCAAGGGCGAGAGCGTCTCAATCGGTCAGTTGGAGCGTTTTATTGGCGACTGGCAGATTGCAAATGTCGACCGCTCGAATGTCGAGATCAAGCGAAATGGTCACAAGGTGGCTGTTGTGGGTAGTGGACCTGCTGGCTTGGCGTGCGCTAGCGACTTGGCGAAGTTGGGCTACGAGGTGAAGATCTTCGAGGCTCTACACAAGGTCGGAGGTGTGTTGGTCTATGGAATTCCCGAGTTCCGTCTACCTAAGGATGCAATTGTCGCTAAGGAGATCGAGGCTGTCAAGGCGTTGGGTGTCGAGATCGAGACTAGCGTTATCGTGGGTCGCACGGTGAAGATCGACACGTTGATGGATGAGGAGGGCTACGAGGCTGTCTTTGTCGGCTCAGGTGCTGGACTTCCTCGCTTCATGAATATTCCAGGCGAGAACCTTAATGGTGTTGTCTCGGCAAATGAGTTCTTGACACGCGCCAACCTGATGAAGGCTTACGACGCGGAGTATGATACACCTATATATGTAGGTAAGCGCGTTGTTGTCATCGGAGGTGGTAATGTCGCAATGGATGCTGTCCGCACAGCAAAACGTTTGGGTGCTGAGGCGACGATCGTCTACCGCCGTAGCGAGAAGGAGCTTCCTGCGCGCTTGGAGGAGGTTCACCACGCTAAGCAGGAGGGCATCGAGTTCCGCATGTTGACCAACCCTAAGGAGGTGTTGGGTAGCGAGGATGGCTGGGTTAAGGCTATCCGCTGTGTCGAGATGGAGTTGGGCGAGCCCGATGCAAGTGGACGCCGCTCACCTATTGAGAAGGCGGACTCTGTGTATGATGTGGAGTGCGACGTTGTAATCATGGCGTTGGGTACATCTCCAAACCCATTGATCCCAACAACCACAAAGGGTCTTGAGACAAATAAGTGGGGTTGTGTTGTTGCTGGTGAGGATGGCGCAACCACTCGTGAGGGTATCTTTGCAGGTGGCGACGTCGTAACGGGAGCCGCAACGGTGATCTTGGCGATGGGTGCAGGTCGTAAAGCTGCCAAAGCTATCGACGAGTACATCCAGTCGAAATAATATACTTAAGGGGACTTCTAATAATTCTCTAAAATACTTTTCAGTTACTAACCACCCCTTTTCGTTTTTTCAAAAATCGGTGGTAGAGCCACTACAACCCACTTTTGCAAAATCAAAAATGGGCAATTATTAACCAAAAATTAAAATCAGGGAATTATTAGAAGTCCCCTTAATATATACTGTATGAGAGCTGCGCATTGTCGCAGCTCTTTTTTTGTTTATCTCTCTCTTGTTCTTTTTCTACCATTGCCCTGCCGACCCACCATCCCACCGTCCCTCTGTCCCTCTGTCTATCGTCCCTCTGTCCCTCTGTCCCACTGTCCCACTGTCTATCGCCTCATTATCTCTCTGTCCCACTGTCCCACTGTCTCCGGCTCCTCCGCGTGTCATTGCGGGCTTGACCCGCAATCTCTAAGAAAATCGACCGCTTTCCAGCATATTCTGCCCAATATACATCCTGCGCAGCGCATATTTACTTAAAAATCAGCATATTACCTCCTATAAATCCCAGTCGAAACCATAATCATCTGTATATCAACTCGTTGAGAAAAAAGTTTGATTTTTATCGAAAAAAGATTGAGAAAAGTTTGCAGGTTAGAAAAAAAGCCCTACCTTTGCAACCGCAATACAGAAAACAAGTTCTTTACAAAACGACACAAGCGAAGATGATGGCGAGAGATCGCAGGAGTTTGAGGTTTGAGATTGAGTTTTGAAAATGACGAGTTTGAAAATATTTGCAAAAAAGTTCTTGAAAAATTTGTAAGTTAAAAAATAATGCTTACCTTTGCAGTCCCGACTAATACAAACGGGGTCAACAACGAAAGTTTAACGACAATTGGTGTTGAAAAGCAAAAAGAATTTTTTGGATTCGTTCTTTGAATTACTGGTTATATATTTTGAGAGAAAATAGAAGTTAAAATTTATCTGTCAATTCTTTTAATAGAATTAAGGTAGTCAGGACTCAACAATACATTTATAAAACATTTTTTTACAATGGAGAGTTTGATCCTGGCTCAGGATGAACGCTAGCGGCAGGCCTAACACATGCAAGTCGAGGGGCAGCATTTCAGTAGCTTGCTACTGAAGATGGCGACCGG